>JBILPT010000027.1:0-21572 GCA_044373675.1 Crocinitomicaceae bacterium
GGCTGTGCCTCCTTTGATCTGCAATTTGATCAACGCTGCTACTTCTTTAGCCATATATATTCAATTTATGTAGTCAAACGTGTGCTATAATTGATGGGAAGCTTTAATCATCAGCACACTTCTACGGTTAATACATTTTAAGAATCTTTTTCAACCTGCATATAGCTAAGTTCCAAAAGATTTTTTCTGCCAAAAATTTTGACCATCACTTTTAACTTTTTCTTGTCTTCGTTGATTTCATCAACAACACCTGTGAAATTATTAAAAGGACCATCTATTACCTTAACAGGCTCGCCAACAATAAAAGGAACTTTCATTTCTTCTTCATGTTCGGCTAATTCATCTACTTTACCAATAATTCTATTTACTTCTGACATTCTCATTGGAACTGGTTCACCACCTTTTACAGTGCCTAAAAACCCAATTACATTTGGAATTCCTTTTATTACGTGTTTTACTTCTCCAACCAGTGCAGCTTCAATTATTACATAACCTGGTAAAAACACTTTTTCTTTCAGTGCTTTTTTACCATTTTGAATTTTAAAAACCTTTTCCATAGGTATTAAAATTTGGTTCACATAATCTCCCAACTTCATTCGAGAAATTTCTAATTCAAGATATTCTTTTACTTTCTTTTCTTTACCGCTAACAGCACGAATAACGTACCATTTTTTAACTATTTCTCCCATGTCTTTATCCTTAGAAAATTCCGTAAATAAATCCGATTAATCCTTTCCAAGTTGCATCTTCTTCACCAGAAATACCGAAAAGAAAATCCATCGCAAAAATTGTTAATGAGATTAAAATAGATGCTACAACTACTAGAATTGTATTATTCTGTAATTCTTGCCAAGTTGGCCACGTTACATTGTGAACCATTTCGTGGTATGTCTCTTGAAAATATAATTTTATTTTAAACACGTATCTTATTTTATTTCAGCACGGGCGGTAGGATTCGAACCCACGACCAATGGTTTTGGAAACCACCACTCTACCAGCTGAGCTACACCCGTTTAAAAAGGGGAATTTTTCAATTCCCCTAACTTTAAACTATGTTATTATTTATTTTACTATTTCTGTAACCTGACCAGCACCAACAGTTCTTCCACCCTCACGGATTGCAAAACGAAGTCCTTTGTCCATTGCTACAGGAACTATTAATCTTACATTAATTGAAACGTTATCACCTGGCATAACCATTTCACGACCTTCGCCTAACAAAATTTCTCCTGTTACGTCTGTAGTTCTGAAATAGAATTGCGGACGGTATTTATTTTGAAATGGAGTGTGACGTCCACCTTCTTCTTTTTTCAAAACATAAATTTCAGCTTTAAACTCAACATGAGGAGTTGTTGAACCTGGCTTACAAATAACCATTCCTCTTTTGATTTGAGCTTTTTCAATTCCACGTAATAACAAACCAACGTTGTCACCAGCTTCACCTCTATCAAGGATTTTACGGAACATCTCAACACCTGTAACAGTTGACGTTAATTTTTCGTCACCCATTCCAAGAATATCAACACCTTCTCCAGAGTTTATGATTCCTGTCTCAATACGACCTGTTGCAACTGTACCACGACCTGTAATCGTAAATACATCTTCTACTGGCATCAAAAACGGTTTGTCAATTTCACGTGGAGGTAATTCGATATAAGTATCAACAGCATCCATTAAATCTTCGACTGCTTTTACCCACTTAGCTTCACCATTCAACGCACCTAATGCAGATCCTTGAATAACTGGAGCATTGTCTCCATCATATTTATAGAAAGAAAGTAATTCACGAATTTCCATTTCAACAAGCTCTAACAACTCTTCGTCATCAACCATGTCAACTTTGTTCATAAAAACAACTAAACGAGGAACACCAACTTGTCTTCCAAGAAGAATGTGCTCTCGTGTTTGAGGCATTGGACCATCTGTTGCAGCTACAACTAATATTGCACCGTCCATTTGAGCAGCTCCTGTTACCATGTTCTTTACGTAATCCGCGTGACCTGGACAGTCAACGTGAGCGTAGTGACGCGCAACAGTTTGATACTCGATATGAGATGTGTTAATTGTAATTCCTCGCTCTTTCTCTTCAGGAGCATTATCAATAGATGAGAAGTCACGAACTTGTGCCAATCCTTTAGAAGCTAAAACGCTAGAGATTGCAGCAGTCAATGTAGTTTTTCCGTGGTCAACGTGTCCAATGGTACCAATGTTAACGTGTGGTTTGGAACGATCAAAATTTTCCTTAGCCATTTTTTGTTTTTTTTGTTACTTAGTTAATACTTATTCTATATAAAAAATCCGTCTTACGGATAAATTTCTTCTTCTTGAGCCAATGACGAGAATTGAACTCGTGACCTCTTCCTTACCAAGGAAGCGCTCTACCCCTGAGCTACACCGGCGCTCAATGGAATTTGAGCGGGAGACGAGACTCGAACTCGCGACGTTCAGCTTGGAAGGCTGAAGCTCTACCAACTGAGCTACTCCCGCTTTTAAAAAGTTTCTGTGGGGAGAGCAGGATTCGAACCTGCGAAGGTGTAACCAGCAGATTTACAGTCTGCCCTCGTTGGCCGCTTGAGTATCTCCCCAACTTCATGAGCCGATGGAGGGATTCGAACCCCCGACCAGCTGATTACAAATCAGCTGCTCTGGCCAACTGAGCTACATCGGCAAATGATATTTTCGTTAAATAAAGAACGTTTCTTTTAGCCGAAACCTAAATTTCGGATTGCAAATATACGAAACTTTTTTGTATGACAAAGTCTTTTTCAAAAAATATTGCCATTATTAATTTAAAAAGTCAAGCTTGGTTCTTGATGGAACTCATTTTACTACTTTTGTATTAGCTCAATGAAAAAAATAATTGTTTCAGTTACAAGTGATTTGTCAACGGATAACCGTGTAGACAGAACATGTAAAGCCCTTTTAGAGTATGGATTTGAGGTAGTTCTTGTTGGTCGCATAAAATCAGATAGCATTGACCTAGAAAACCGTGAATATCCCTGTAAAAGGTTTAAGCTATTCTTTCAAAAAGGGGCTTTTTTTTACATGGAATATAATTTGCGCCTTTTTATATTTTTACTTTTCAAAAAAAAAGATGTTTTATACTCAAATGATCTTGACACTCTTTTAGCAAATTATTGTGCTAAGAAATTCTCTAGGAGCACTAAATTAATTTATGATTCACATGAGTTATTTACGGAAGCTCCAGAATTAATAAATAGAAAAAGAATTCGCTATTTCTGGTTGCTAATAGAGCGCTTTATTTTTCCAAAACTAAACTTTATTATTACTGTAAATGAATCAATTGCTATTATTTACAAAGCACTTTACGGAAAAGATATTACTGTTATCAGAAATGTTCCATTTTATTACGAAAGAATCTCAGCACTTCAAAAGGAAAAAATTGGTATTCCAAAAAATAACTTTACTGTTATAATTCAAGGCAGCGGTTTAAATATTGAAAGAGGAATTGAGGAAGCTATTCTTTCTATGCATTTACTGGAGAATGTTTCGTTGTTAATTGTAGGAAATGGCGATGTAATTCCGTTTGCAAAAAAAATGGTGCTACATGAGGGCTTAGAAAACAGCGTGTTTTTCTTTGAAAAAAGACCTTATATTGAATTGATGGGTTTTACAGAATTGGCAGACGTTGGATTGGCAATCGACAAGCCAAAAAGTAAGAATTACGAGCTTGCACTTCCAAATAAATTATTCGACTACATGCATGCTGGCACACCTATTTTAAGTTCAGAATTAATTGAAATCACATCTTTAATTCAAAAATACCAAATTGGGTTATCTATAACTACTGTTAATCCGCAAGCCATTGCTGCCGGAATTAAATATTTAAAAGAGCATCCAAAGGAATTAATGCGAATGAGCGAAAATTGTTTAGAGGCCGCAAAGATTGAAAATTGGGAAAACGAAAAACAAAAGTTGACAAGCTTACTTGACAGATTGTATTCTTGAAAATTCGATTAATTTATACAAATCAAACATCCACAAGAAAAAAACTCCCGATTTTAAACACGAAAACAAAGCAGGTTTAATGCACCAAAAGAGTGGGTTTAAAATTAATAAAAAACCATTCTTTTTTAGTGAAAAATATGTTTTTAATAAAGGAATATGCTTGATGAATTCTTTGTCATACTTTAGGATTATCAACACCTCTACTAAATTTGCTAAAGCTTCTTTGGTTTTATTTAAATAAACGTGATTTGTGTCCAAATGTGCATTTAAAACTGAATTATCACTTTGAATAACAGTCACATTTGAACGAAATAAATCAAAAGCAAATAAAGTATCTTCGTGACCATAACCACATAAATTTTCATTAAAAGCTATCTTTTGAAGCAGTTCTTTTTCGATGATAAAGTTATTTGTTTTGAAACCCCAATTAAAATTTGATTCCCTATCCTGAATTGATTTACTTTCTTTATTTCTACTTGTTTTCCAGCGCAAAAAATATTTCTTCTCAGAGCATTGTTCACTGTAAATACTACCGCCAAAAAGTACTTTTGGATTTAATCTTTTTAACTCCTGAATATACTTTTCTAAAAAATTTGAAGAAATTATTTCAGAGTCACAGTCCAAAAAAAGTAAATAGGGATTTTTACACTCAGAGACAAAAAGATTGCGGATTTTTGACCTACCAACATTTGTTTCTAATTCTATAATTTTACAATATTCCTTGAGCAGTCGATTTTTTGCTTTATTTTCTAAATTTGACGCATCATCAATCAGCACTATTTCGATGGATTCATTTAGCTTCTGAATTTGCGTGTGCAAGTCAGAAACTAATTTTGTTACATCAACATTGAAAACAGGTATGCAAACAGAGAGCATTCTATGAAACTTAAGCCATTGTACTTGGAGTACCAAAATTCATAGGTGGCATACTCGATTGTGGATCGTCAATAAGGCCAAAACTCTGCTCATATTTTTGGATATTTTCTGTTAGAGCAAATAAAAATCGTTTTGCATTTTGAGGTGTCATTATTACACGAGAACGAACTTTTCCTTTTGGCATTCCCGGCATAATCTGAACAAAATCACAAACCACTTCAGCTGGTGAATGTGTTATAATAGCAAGGTTTGAATAAATTCCTAAGGCAACTTCTTCAGACAATTCAATATCCATTTGATTTTCTTCGTTTTTCATAATTCTTATATTATATTAATTACTTTTTCGGATTCCGTGAATTCAATACCGTAACTTTTCAATTCATTTAAAATCGGTTCATATACTTCCTTCATTATAGGTAAAGTTACACCTTTTTCAAGTAAATTTCCAGTAAGTATCATTTTTGCAGCAATTCCCACAGGCAAGCCAACTGTATTAGACATAGAGGTATAAATTTGATCTTCCCCTAAATTTACCATTGAAGATTCAATTTGATATTTTACTCCGTTCAAACGGTATTTAAATTTATGATACATCACCAACATGTCTTTATCACCTGGCTCTAAATTTAATTTTTTTACTAATAATTCTTCAAGTAATTCAGCAGGAGAAGCATTTGATTTCTCAAAACAGATATTGGATTCAAAAAGTCCTAACCATTCAAATTGCTCGAATAAATAATGTCTTTCAGGACGAAGAAATAATTTAAATTTTTCTTCAACAGAAACTTTTGCCTTGTATGGTAAGAATGCGTTGAGAAAAGTTCTAGGACTTAATAAATGACTATTTTCTATTCTCGTTTGATCATCCGTCATTCCTAACTCAATAAAAACATCCCAACCTTGGCAGAAATTTGGACGCCTAAGCGTTCCCCTGTAAATAGTTGGAATCTCATCTATTCCATAGGTTTTTCTGTATCGTAAAGCATCTCTATTAGCATACCCCTCAAAAGCACCAAATTTCTGAATTTTAATTCGGTCAATCTTTTGAAATAAGCGATTATAAGGTAAGTATTTATATTCATTTTTTTCGATAAAACACGCCAAGCCACCTTGTCCGGCAAGAACTACATTCCGAGGATTCCATGTGAATTTATAATGCCAAGGATTAGTATCGTATTCTGGAGCTATTAATCCCCCGCAAAAAGATTTAAAACTGAGCAATTCCCCCCCTTTTTTCTGAATCGCATGAATAATTTTCATTGCACTCATATGATCAATTCCAGGGTCGACACCAATTTCATTCATAATTACAATTCCAGCCTTTCGAGCTGCCTCATCCAGAGCTTGCATCTCTTTTGAAATATAAGAAGGAGTAATAAGATCAACTTTTAAATCAATGCAGTCTTGTGCAACCTCAACATGATAACGAGCAGGCAACATTGAAATTACTAAATCAGCTTTTGCAATTCTAATTTTACGTTCTTCCGAATCTATAGCATTAAATGCAAGCGCTTCTCCACGTTCATGCTTGTTTATTTTGCGTTTTACTAATTCAATATCTTGGTCTACAACCTGCACATTCCAATCATATTTTTTGGCATGTGACAAGAGGTACTTAATCAAGGAAGAACTCGACATTCCTGCGCCAAGGATTAGTATAGACTTCATTTTCAGTAAATTAAAATTTTCATGCCCTTAATTGAGTATACAAAGTTAAGGAAATGACGCACTCTTCGACTTTCATCTATTTTTTTCTTTTGAAAAAAATTAAATCTGTCCATGAACAAAAATGTATTAAATAAAGTTATGATATAGATGTTGATGTTATCAAAAGACATTGACTATTTTTGTAAAAAAAAATAAATGTCTCTTAAAATACTATCAGCTTTTTTCTCCCTTCGTTCTGCTTCATTAGCCTTAATAATTTTTCTTACAAGCATTGCTGCAGCAACTTTTATCGAATCAATTCATGGAATTCAAAGCGCTAAACTTATTATTTATAACGCAACATGGTTTGAATTACTTTTAATCTACTTGTGTTTTAACCTAATTTCAAATATTTTTAAACATAAAATGTTTCAGCGTGAAAAAATTGCATTGTTAACATTTCACATTTCCTTCATAATTATAATTATTGGTGCAGGAATAACACGTTTTTATAGCTTTGATGGACTCATGCTAATCCCAGAAGGTAAAACTTCTGATTTTATCTTTACCTCTGATCCACATTTACTAGTCAGTGTTCAAAATCTTGAAACCGGAGAAGATTCAACCTTTGTAGAACAACATTATATGTCAGAAATTGCCAATAATAATTTTGAGCATAACTATGATTTTTCTGGAAAAGATATTGCTATTTCCTACCTCAATTTTCAATCGAAAATGATTGATTCCTTTGTTATAAATAGCCAGTTTAAAGAAGAAGCTTTGGAACTTGTGACAGATGGAATGAAATCCAATTTCGTGTGCGAAAATGATATTTTTATGCTGGGGGAAATTCCTTTGTCTTTTGAAAAAGAATTAGCAACACCAGGAATTGAAACCCGGAAATTTGGAGATTCTATTCAGGTAAAAACACTTTTACCACTGCGTTATTTAGCGATGTCAGAAATGCAAAAAGCCAGACAAAGTGGGCAGAGTCCATCTGATTCTATGTTCACAGAAATTCCGCTTAATAAATGGGTTAACTTCAAAACAACAACATTGTACCAAGTTGGCGACAAGCAATTTGTATTCAAAAGAAAAATTAAGCATGCTAAAAAAATGCTGGTTTCTTCAGGAAAAAAGAATGTTGGCTCAGATTATTTAACAGTTTTGGTAAAATCAGGAAAACAAAGCATTGAAAAGCGCTTAGAAGGCGGAATGGGTGCAATTCCAACTCCAACTCGTTTTGAATTAAATGGCTTAAGTATTCAGTTGGAATATGGCAGTATTCGTCAAAAACTTCCCTTTGCCATTTTATGCCGCGATTTTATATTAGACAAATACCCGGGGTCAGAATCCCCATCTTCATTTGCAAGTGAACTAACAATTCTTGATAAAGCAAAAAAGTACGAGCGAAATCAACGAGTATTCATGAATAATATCATGGATTACGAAGGTTATCGTTTTTTTCAAGCTGCCTATGATTTAGACGATCCAAGCACTCCAGAAAATGAAGAGGGAACGAGACTCAGTGTAAACCATGATGCAATTGGGACAAATGTTACCTATTTTGGTTACTTATTAATGACAATAGGCATGGTTCTTTCCTTATTTGCGCCAAAAGGACGATTTAGAGATTTAAATGAAAAATTGAAAAAATTAAAGATTCGTAGAGAGAAATTAACAACTATTCTCATAGTTTTTTTGTGTCTGAACTCATTTATAAGTCCTGCGCAGGAAAGTCACGATCATAAACACGAGCACAAAAATGAACACTTTAATCACAAAGTTAAAAAACCTGTTTTTAGAATAGTTTCCAAAGAACATTCAGAAAAATTAGCGAAATTATTGGTGCAAGATTTTGACGGACGTATTGTTCCATTTCATACCTTAAGTGATCAATTACTGCGCAAAATTTACCGTGGAAATAAATTCAGGGATTTGAATGCATCGCAAGTAATCATAAGTATGCACATGTATCCACAGTATTGGATGGATCAGAAAATAGTTCAAGTTTCAAGTAACCTAAGGGAAAGACTCAAGCTAAAAGAATATGCTAGTTCAAAAGATTTAATGGCAGAAGGAGGGGATTTTAAATGGTTGGCTGAATATAAAATTTCCCATCAGAAATTAGAATCTAAAAGAGATGAATTTGATAAAAAATTAATCAAGCTGAATGAAAAATTTGAAGTCCTACAAGGGGTTTTTACCTGGCAATACATGCGAATTTTACCAAAAGTAAATGACAAAAACAATACTTGGTTTATTCCAATGGATATGGAATTATTAAAAATTGATACGCTTAGTTCAATCACATCCTTAAAATATCTCTCAGCAATTGATAAGGGAGCAAAAAATAATGATTTCACTGAGGCAGAAAGTTTATTGGCTGAAATTTGTGCTTTCCAACGCGAAATTGGAAAGAAAGTCGTACCAAGTGAAAATCAGGTGAACATTGAAGTTTCCTACAATAAAATGGAGATTTTTAAAAATACCTATCGTTCGTATGGCTTAATTGGATTTTTAATGCTAATCCTCTTTTTTGTTCAACTCTTTATCAATCCAAAATCTAAAGTTTTAAAAATCTTCTCAGTAGCTCGCGGGATTTTCTTTTTCTTACTAACTGTATTTTTTGTTTATCATGGAATAGGATTAGGATTCCGCTGGATAATTTCGGATCATGCTCCTTGGAGTAACGGATATGAGGCAATTATTTTTATCGCCTGGGTTACCATGATTTTTGGTTTTGTTTTTTCCCGAAAAAATGCAGTGATTATTGCAGGAACAGCCATTTTAGCCTCTTTAATGATTTTTGTTACTGAAATGAATCTCTTAGATCCAGAAATAACGCCACTTGTACCTGTTCTTAAGTCATATTGGTTGATGATACACGTTGCAATAATCACTGGAAGTTATGGTCCACTTGGCTTGGCTGCTATTCTTGGACTTATAAATTTGTTGCTTTACATCTTTAGGACTCAAAAAAATGGAAAAATGATTTCTATTCACATTAGCGAATTAACCTACGTTTCTGAAATGGCCATGACAATTGGTGTTTTTATGCTTACAATTGGAACATTTTTAGGTGGCGTTTGGGCTAATGAATCTTGGGGCCGTTACTGGGCTTGGGACCCAAAAGAAACTTGGGCTATGGTCTCTGTTTTAGTCTATGCCGTGATTTTACATTTTCGGTTTATACCCAAGTTGAATGGAAAGTTTGTTTTTAATGCAGTGGCTCTTTGGGGTTATTCAGCAATTTTATTTACCTTCTTTGGTGTAAATTTTATGCTTGTCGGTTTGCATTCGTATGCCCAAGGTGAAGGTCTGGGAGAATTTCCAAATTGGTTGATTGTATTAATTATTAGCTTCTTAATTTTTACAATTTTCTCAGGTATTCGATACAAGGCATATAAGAAACTAAACAAAGAAAAAATAGTGGAATAAATGGATTTGACAAGTATTCTTTTCGAAGACAACCATTTAATCGTCATCAATAAAAAACCTTCTGAAATTGTACAGGGAGATAAGACGGGTGATAAAACGATGCCAGATACAATTAAAGAATACTTAAAAGTAAAATACAACAAACCAGGCAATGTTTTTTGTGGCGTTATTCACCGTTTAGATCGACCTACAAGTGGAGCAGTTGTTTTTGCTCGAACAAGTAAAGGACTTGAGCGAATGAATGCTCAGTTTAGAGAAAAAGAAACAAACAAAGTTTACTGGGCCATAGTTGAACAAAAGCCAGAAAAACCCGAAGGCGCCTTGGTTCATTACCTCAAAAAAAATGAGACAAAAAATAAAAGTTTTGTCACAGATTCAGAAAAAGGAGGGGCAAAAGAAGCGAAACTTACTTACAAGCTTATCGCATCTTCAGAGCGCTATCATTTATTAGAAATTTCGCTTGAAACTGGAAGACATCATCAAATTCGTGCACAATTAGCTGCTATTGGCTGCTTTATTAAAGGAGATGTAAAGTACGGTGCAAAACGCTCAAATGAAGATGGATCAATCTGCTTGCATGCCAGAAGATTGACAATAAATCATCCAGTTACTAAGGAAATCTTAACATTTACAGCTGGCACACCAAATACTGCAATCTGGAAAATATTTGAAAAATAAAATGGGAACTACTCCTATTTTTGAGCCCTTAAATGAATTGAAAAACCTTTCATTTGCAGCGCTAACAATTGCACAAATTACAAAGGATTTTGCTAGAATTTCTGTGGATTTTAACTTTGAGAAAGATAAAAAAATAGAACTTAAGAACCAGCTAATCGCAGAAGTAGAAAAAACTATCTCAAATTTAACTTCTATTGAACTTCAACAGTTTATCTATTTAATTGATCTCAAAGAAACTGATTTTCGTTCTGCAAGTCACCATGAAAATTTCCTTGAAATCCTTTCTGAGAAAATACTATACCGAGAAGCATATAAAGTCTTTCTTCGCAAATTTTATAGTTTGTAAAGTTTTCCGTTTCTAAAAACCATATTTTCTTAAAAGATGATCGAATTAAGTAAATAAATGTGTAAAACCTCATCCTTTTTTATTAATTTTGAATTAAATACTTTTATATGAATTTCATTACTTCAAGTAGCATTTTACTGCGTCATCTACAGAGCATTTCTGGTGTGATAAACACAAGCAATACATTACCAATTCTAGATAATTTTTTGTTTGATATCCAAAATGGGCAATTAACTATTTCAGCATCTGATTTAGAAACTACAATGATTACAACTTTAAAAGTTGAATCAGAAGAAAATGGAAAAGTTGCCTTACCAGCTAAATTGATTTTAGACGTCTTAAAAAGTCTTCCAGAACAACCTTGCACTATTCGCGTAAATTTAGAAAACATGCAAGTTGAAATTGCTTATGACAATGGGAAGTCAAAAATGAATGGTATGAAAGGTGATGAATTTCCAAAATTACCGAGCATAGAAAATAAAAATTCAATAAAAATTTCTGGAGAAATCCTTTCTAAAGCAATAAATAGAACCTTATTTGCTGCAGGAAACGATGATTTAAGACCCGTAATGAGCGGCGTATACTGTCATTTTACACCTGGCGACATTACATTCGTAGCAACAGATGCTCACAAATTAGTACGTTATCGCAGAAAGGATGCTGAAGCAAATGGAAGCGCAGCATTTATATTGCCAAAAAAGGCCTTAAACATGCTAAAATCAAACCTTAGCGGTGAAGAGGAAATTCTATTTGAATACAATGAATCTAATGCGATTTTTACCTTTAATGATTTAATGATCGTTTGTCGTTTAGTTGATGGAAAATATCCAAACTATGAAGCGGTTATTCCCAAGGAAAACCCAAATGTGTTAACCATTGATCGTCTGCAATTCTTGAATTCTATTAAACGTGTTTCAATTTTTTCAAATAAAACAACACACCAAATTAAATTAAAATTAGCTGGATCAGAATTATCTCTATTTGCCGAAGATCTTGATTTTGCAAACGAAGCATCAGAACGACTTACATGTAATTACGATGGCGACGATCTAGAAATTGCTTTTAACTCACGCTTCTTAATGGAAATGGTGAGTAATCTCGAAGCTACTGAAATTCAACTTTCAATGAGCGAAACAGGTCGCGCCGGAATACTAACTCCTTGCAATCCTGAAAATGCAAATGAAGAAGTTTTGATGTTGGTAATGCCTGTAATGCTCAATAGATAAAAATGCCTTATTCATTGAATTATGGCAGAAGATAAAATTAATATTCGGGAATTATCTTTTGAAGAACTCCAAGAACATTTAAGCAAATTAAAGCAACAAGCCTTTCGTTCAAAACAAGTATTTGAATGGTTGTGGAAAAAAAATGCACATACATTTGAAGAAATGTCAAATCTCAGCATTGAATTAAGAAGTGTTTTGGATGCAAATTTCTTTATCGATGCTATTAGCGTTCAAGATGAACAAATAAGTAAGGACAAAACCATTAAATGTGCATTTGAAATAGCAGAAGGAAAAATTGTTGAAGGTGTTTTAATTCCAAGTAAATCTCGAATGACTGCCTGCATTTCTTCGCAAGTTGGCTGCAGTTTATCATGTGTCTTTTGTGCAACTGGTCGTCTAAAATTATTGCGGAATTTAACAGCTGGAGAAATTGTGGATCAAGTGGTTTATCTCCGAAACCAAGCTGAAAATCGCTATAAAACCCCTTTGTCAAATATCGTTTATATGGGAATGGGTGAACCGCTTTTAAATTATAAAAATGTGCTTCGCTCAACAGAAATGCTGTGCTCAGAAAAAGGATTAGGGATTTCTCCAAGAAGAATAACAGTTTCGACAGCAGGAATTGCAAAGATGATACGAAAATTAGGAGACGACGAAGTTCGCTTCAATCTAGCTCTTTCTTTGCATGCTGCAAATGACGAAAAACGGAATAAATTAATGGAAATTAATGAGTCTAATAATTTAGAAGAATTATCTGAGGCATTGATTTATTTTCATGAAAAAACAGGAACTCGTGTTACATTTGAATACATTATTTTTAAAGATTTTAATGACGAAATTGAAGATGCACAAGAGCTTGCTCAGTTTTGTAAATGCGTTCCTTGTAAGATTAATATCATAGAATACAACCCGATTGATGACGGACAGTTTCAGCAGGCAGATCCACAAAAAGTAATAGCGTTTGCAAATTATTTAGAAGCAAAAAATCTAATTGTAAATGTTCGAAGAAGTCGTGGGAAAGACATTGATGCAGCTTGTGGGCAACTTGCAAATAAAAACAAAGCAATTCCTTTACAAGAACGGATTTTAAAAGGATTGAACAGCGAGAATTAACGAATCACAAAGAAAATTGTTTTAGAAAATAAATGTCCAAAATGTGCCTGAAATTCCCTCAGCAAATTAAAGTAATCTCAAATAAGGTTTAGGTAAATTCTGATAATTCTATCCATCGATTGGTTTTCTCTTCGATTTCTGAAACAATTTCACCTAATTTAACTCCGAGTTCATAAACATCTTGATTACTTACTCCTTCAGACGAAATTTTAGCTAAAATTGTTGCTTTGTCAAGTTCTAATTTTTCAAGATTTTTTTCCAAAGATTCAAATTCTGCTTTTTCATTAAAGTTTAATTTTCGCTTTATTTCTTCCTTTACTTTTGGCTTTTCTTCAACAACTTTTTCAATCTTAACTTTAGAAACACCGTTTTTTTCATCTCGCTTATCTTGAATTTGTTTCTTTCTAAAATCGGTGTAATTTCCAACAATGTCTTTTATAACTCCTTCTCCTTCGAATACAAATAAATGGTCTACCATTTTATCCATAAAATAACGATCGTGAGAAACAACTATTAAGCAACCTTGAAAATTCCGCAGATAATCTTCTAAAACAGACATCGCAAAAATATCCAAATCATTGGTTGGCTCATCCAGAATTAGAAAATTAGGATTGCTCATTAAAACGCGTAAAAGCTTTAATCTTCGTTTTTCGCCACCACTTAATTTATGAACGAAAGTATAATGCATGTCACGTGGAAAGAGAAAACGCTCCAATAATTGCGCTGCAGATAATTGTTTTCCTTTTTCCAAAGGAATGTATTCGGCGACTTCCTTTACGACATCAATGACTTTAAAATCATCTTTAACTTTTATTAAATCCTGAGAGTAATAGCCAAAAACAACCGTTTCGCCAATGACAATTTTACCTTTATTTGTGGGCTCTTCACCTAAGAGCATTTTTAAAAAAGTTGTTTTTCCGGAGCCATTATTTCCAACAATCCCAAGCCGTTCTAAACGTTGAACATTGTAGGTAAAATCTTCAAGGATTTTCTTTTCACCATATTCTTTTCCAACTTTATGAAATTCTACAATTTTTGAACCCAAACGCTCCATCTTAACGGGCAATTCCAATTCGTCTTCATCGGTGTTTTGAAGTGCTGTTTTCTTTATATCTTGAAATGCATCTACTCGGGCTTTTTGCTTCACACTTCTTGCCTTTGGTTGACGACGAATCCAATCTAATTCTTTACGAAAAGTGTTTTTTGCTTTTTCAATTGTAGATTGTAATTGGTCTTCACGCTCTGCTTTTTTCTCCAAGTAATAGGAGAAATTCCCTTTGTACTTATAAAGTGTTTTGTCTGCCAATTCAAAAATTGTATCGCACACAACTTCTAAAAAATAGCGATCGTGAGTAACCATTAAAATAGTAGATTTAGAAGTGGCCAAATACGATTCCAACCATTCAATCATGTCTAAATCTAAGTGATTTGTAGGTTCATCTAAGAATAAAAAATCTGCGTCAGAAAGCAAAACCTTGGCTAAAGCAACACGTTTTTTCTGTCCTCCAGAAAGCGATCCCACAACCTGAGATGTATCTTGTAATTTTAAAACTGATAAAATTTGTTGAACCTTAACTTCAATGTCCCAAGCATTCATCTCTGTAATTTCTTGGTACAAATGTTCTAAAGCTTTTTCATCATTGTTGTCCATTGCAACATTGTATTCTTTAATCAACTTCAGTTCGGGTAAATCATGATCAAAAACAGCTTCCAAAATAGTTTGCTGTTCGTTCATCAATTCCGTTTGTTCCATGAAGGCAATTCGAATATCATTTCTATAAACTATTCTACCTGAATCGTATTGCTCATAATCCATTAAGCAGCGTAATAAAGTTGTTTTACCGGATCCATTTTTGGCGATGATAGAAACTTTTTGGCCTTGGTCAATTCCAAAGGTTAAGTCAGAAAAAAGTACGCGTTCACCAAAAGATTTGGTCAGATTTTCAACAGAAAGATAATTCATGAATGATGTAATTAAGCCATTTTAGGCCTGCAAAGTTAGGAATTTAAATACTAAGATTTGAGAAATCCTTGTCCTAACGAAGGCGATTCAACGAATCGAGTAATTTTTTATCGCGTTTAATTCCCAATTGAGCTAAAAAACAAAAAGGAAAACCCAAAACAAAGAAGAAAAAACCGAGGCCTAATTCTCTTTTTGTTTCATCGGCACTTAACATTCCACCACCCATAATTGCAAAAATTACGAGTGAAACAATTAGTAAGAGGTAAATAAAGAAAATAGTTCGAGCTAATTTAAATTGACGGGTTAAATTTTTATATCCCATTAATGCAATAAAAATGAATAGAATAAAACTTATGAGCGTTAAGAAAAAAGGCATTTTTGATAAGGGCTGTAAATTTCCTTGTGGATCATTTACATTTCCTGATTTCAGGCCAAAAGCACTAAAAACATAATACGTTTTTGAACCTACAAAACGAAATATTTCCATTCCTGAAAGTAATAAAGACAGGCAAATCATTGCTAAAATGTAATAAATACTTTGAATACGTTGTATCATCTTTTAAAGTTTTTCTTTACAAATGTACGGACTTATTGCGAAGATAAAAGTCTAAAATTACGAGAGCAGCCATGGCTTCTACAATCGGAACAGCGCGTGGAACTACGCAGGCATCGTGGCGACCTTTTCCCTCTAACTCTATTTTATCTCCTTGTGTGTTTATAGACGCTTGTGTTTGCATAATTGTCGCAACTGGCTTAAAGGCAACACGAAAATGAATTGGCATTCCATTCGAAATTCCACCTTGAATTCCGCCAGAATAATTGGTTTGAGTTGTTCCATCTTCATTGAAAAGATCATTGTGCTGAGAACCTCTCATAGCAATCGATTCCATTCCGCTTCCAATTTCAAAGGCCTTGACAGCATTTATTGACAGCATTGCTTTTCCTAATTCAGCAGGTAATTTATCAAAAACAGGTTCCCCTAAACCAGCTGGAACACCTTTAATTACGCAAGAAATTACGCCACCAATCGTATCGCCCTCTTTTCGAACCTCACGAATAAGATTTTCCATTTTAGTGGCAGTATTTAAATCTGGACAGCGCACCAAATTACTTTCTATTTCTTTTAAAACAAAAAATTCATCAGAATGAAAGCGAATATCTCCAACTTGATCTACAAAAGTTGAGAATTTAATGCCAATAGAATTTAGAACTTGCTTTGCAAGAGCTCCCGCTACTACTCTACTTGCTGTTTCTCGGGCACTACTTCTTCCGCCGCCACGATAATCCCGAATGCCATATTTTTTTTCGTAGGTGAAATCTGCATGAGAAGGTCGAAAGGTATCTTTTAAATGAGCATAATCAGCTTCTTTTTGATTTTCATTTAGAATAATAAAACCAATTGGGCTCCCCAAGGTTTTCCCTTCAAAAATACCCGAAAGAAACTGAACAGTATCGCTTTCTTTTCGCTGTGTAACAAGAGACGATTGACCAGGTTTTCTTCTGTCTAACTCAAGTTGTATTGCAGGAATATCTAAAAGAAAATTTGCCGGAACTCCGTCAATTATACCGCCAATAGCAGTTCCATGTGACTCGCCAAATGTTGTTAATTTAAAAAGTGTTCCGAAACTTGAGCCAGCCATTTGTCAAAGATACAATTAAAGGATTAGTCCCCAAATGATTAATTTATCACTGCAAACTTCATTCGTCCTATTTGCCCATTCTTAGAAGCTTCTAAATAATACAAGCCCGAACGAACAAATGCTAATTCAATCTTTTCAGAAGACATATTCACTGTTCTTTGCAAGACTTTTTTACCATTAAAATCAAAAATTGCAAACTGTGTATTTTCATCTAATCCTGTTATGATAAAATTTCCGTTATTCGGATTAGGTCTTATAGAAACACCATTCGCAAGTAAATCAGTTGTAGAGACACACGATTCAATAGTAATTGTCTCACTAGTAGAATTAAATCCTGTAGCATTTGTAACTGTAAGGGATACGGTATAATTTCCAGGATTAGAATACGTATGTTGCGGATTTTGTTGAGTAGAGGTTCCGCCGTCACCAAAGTTCCAAGACCAAGAACTTGGAGAATTTGTGGAGAAATCTGTAAAGGTTATCGGGCTATTTTGACAAAAGCTATTTCCCGTTGTGCTAAAAGACGCTAGCGGAGTTCCTATTTGATTATCTAGGTTGTAAAAGATTTTAAAATCATCAAAATAGAAACCATCGGCAACTGAACCTCCATCTGATTTAAGTTGAAAACGGAATTTAATTTGCTGTCCTAAATAATCACTCAAATTAATTTCTTCAAATACCCAGTTTGGTTGATTTCCTTCATATATTGGCTGATTTTCCGGTTGAACAGAGCCATTTGCGCTAGTTCCAAGGACAGTATAATTTCCACATTGACCAATCCAAGTAGCGCCATTATCCGTTGAAACTTGAAATTGTACAAAATCATAATCTGCCTCAATTTCCCATTTTGCATAGAAAGAAACCATGGCGGAAGTCGCTGTGCTTAGATTAATTGTTGGAGTATACGTATATGTTTTGTTTGCATTATTAGAATAATTTCCTGTTGAACCATCGTAAAATGATTTAGTGGGAGAAACAAAAGTTGAGGTGGTTGTTCCCCAAGTTCCTGTCCAATTTATATTTGAAGTAGCATCATCTAAAACTTGTAATGTAATCGAACCATACGTTTTTGTAATCGTATCTTTCTTAATCCAAAGTCCATTGTCTGTTTTAAGAATGTATTTAATCTCATCTCCAAATTGAATTGCAGGATTTAAAACATATGAAATAGAACCTGGCAAACTTTGTTGTAAATTCAAATTATATGAAACAGGATTGCCAACAGATGAAATGTTCAAGATTGGCTCAATTGAAACAGTTACAACTCCAGCTTCTCTTCCTAAACGTTTTGCAGTATGATTAAAACTTCCTGTTAATGTCGCAATAGTAGATGGATCAGCATCTTTTACAAGTACATAATTACGTGTTAAATGAGCCAAAACCAAATTTGGAAAGACCATTTCTGCACTAGTAGAAAAAATTTCGTCAGAAGGCTGCCAAAATGCTGTTCCAACTTCAGGTGTGTGTGCGAAAATTGTATCTTTTTCTCCTACTCCAATATCCACTTTATACATGTAATCATCGGAATCTCCCGAAGCTGGATATAAATCAGAAGCTTTCATAGCAGTGTAAGCATTTATTTCTGCCATATGAAGCGTATAATCTTGAAAATAGTCGTGATGATCTGCAAATTCCTCATTTGTTACTCCAATCGGAAATAATATAGACCTGGCATAGGTATGCGCATTGAAAGCCATTGTAAAATTATGGTTTTGGACTAGCCAACGCAGTGCTTGGGTTTCAGGTTCTGAAAATGCTCCCGTTCCTGGATAAGTATCGTTATTTACATTTGTGCTAACACCAGTTGTTCCCCAACCATAAGAATAGTTTCTGTTCAAATCAACACCTTTATTACTCGTTCCAACATTTCGGCGATTTTTACGATGCATTCCACCGCCTGTTGGATTAGTAGTTTCGTTGTAAATAAAACCATCTGGATTTAAGCAAGGAACAAAAAACATCTGAGTATTATTTACTAAATAGCTTACCTCATCATTCGTTCCATAATTTTCTAACAAATACCACATAAAGAAAATAGTTTCCATCATACTCATTGGTTCTCTTGCGTGATGAATAGCAGTGTATAAAACCTTTGGTTCTGCTTCGTTTGTATTTGGATTGTCAGAAATTTTGACGTGATAAATTGGTCTATTCTCACTTGTTAAAAAAGTTGAAATTGGAGTTCTTGCAGATATTAAATTTGGGTATTGCGCAAACATTGCATCTAATTCAGCCAACATTTCATTGTATTTTAGATAACCTCCCATTGTTCCTAAATTAAAATTTGCAGGAATTTCTGGTGTAAATTGACTTAAACCTGATCCTCCAGAGCAATTTGCATTTTTTAAAATTGGACCAGAATGTGAAAGAGGATTGTTTAGTAGTTGAACATAGTATTCTTGCACATCTAGAATTTCAATTTCATAGGAAAAATCATGGTCATTCATTATTTGTATTTCTTCTTTTGAGAAATCTGAAATAAAAAATACACCTTTTTTAGTAATTCCATGATCAACAGCTACACCTAATTGTCCTAGTCGATAGATTTCAGTGTCATTCCCAAAGACTTTAACACGAGAATAATTTTGAGAAAAGGACAAAAAATTAAGTCCGATAAGAAAAAAGAGTAGAGAGAAGTGTTTCATTTTTAAAAAATTTGAGGGGAAGTTACCTTTTTTAAATCATTTAAAGAAAAAGTCAAGAGATATTTCAACAAAAAATAAATAAAAATGTTTAAGGCTTCAAAGCCAACCATAAGTAAAAAATAGCGTTTATATTGTACCTTTATTCAACTTTTTACAAGTACTAAAAAATAGAAGTGAAAAAAAATTTATTCTTTTTATTCTTTTTTCATGCTTTAAGCAGCTTTTCCCAAGTAGTTTGGATGACTCCAAATCGAGGTCAATGGGATGAGCGAATTCTATATAATGTTGATTTAAATGGAGGAAAATTATACATTGAAAATAAAGGAATGACCTTTTATTTGACAACTGCGATGGCTCATGACCATCAAGAACATGCAGAAAACCACGAAGAAGAAAAAACAAAATACCACGCCCTAAAACATGTTTTTCCTGCTGCTAACGAAAACTATAAAATTGAGGAAGTAGACTCAAGTGCTCATTACTCAAACTACATACTTGGATCTGATAAAGCAAAATGGAAATCACTTATTCGCAGCTTTTCTTTACTAAAATTTAAAAACTACTTTGAGGGAATTGACCTTATTTACAATGGTAAAAAAGAGCAATTAAGTTTTCATTTTGATGCTGAACCAGGCGCTGATATTCAACAATTAAATTTCAAACTTGAAGGTGCAGAATCGCTTTTTATAGATGAAAGAGGAAATCTGGTAATCAAGCATTCTCTTGGTACAATTTCATATTCTAAACCTAAAGCTTGGACCATTAATGAAAATGGGGGAGAAACAGAGGTTGAAATAGAATTTTTAGTGTATGAAAATGAAGTGTCTTTTCTGTTTCCAAAGGGTTATGACAAAAATCAACGATTATTTATTGATCCAAGTCTCACCTTTTCTACTTTTTCTGGATCTACGGCTGATAATTGGGGTTTTACTGCAACTCCTGATGTAAATGGTAATTTATTTGGTGGAGGAATCGTCTTTGGTTCGGGTTATCCAATAACTACAGGTGCTTTTGACGCTAGCTTCAACAATGGAACAGGTACCTTTCCAATGGATGTCGGAATCACAAAATTCAATGCAGCTGGATCAACCTTACTCTATTCTACATATGTCGGAGGATCAGGTAACGAAACACCTCACAGTCTTGTATGCGCTCCAAATGGAGAATTATATATTTATGGTGTTACTTCATCTGCAAATTTTCCAATGGCTGGAGCTTCTTTTGACAATTCTTTTAATGGTGGGCCATATGAAAATCAAAATTCATTAGAGTTTAATGGATCGGATATTTATGTTGCACGCCTAAACAGTGCTGGGACATCGCTTATTTCTTCAACGTATATTGGCGGCACAAATACAGATGGATTAAATACTGGAACACTAAACTACAATTACGGCGATCAGTTTAGAGGAGAAATAGTTCTTGATAGTAACCAAAATGTCTATGTTTCAAGTACTACTCGATCAACAAATTTTCCAATTTTTAGCGGTTCACAGACAAATCTTAATGGCATCCAAGATGCTGTAATTGTAAAATTAAATTCTAATTTAAGTAGTGTTTTATGGAGTTCCTATTTTGGTGGAGCTGGCTTAGAGACTGGAAATTCGATTGCAATTGCAACAAATGGCTCTGTTTATGTTGCTGGTGGTACAAGTTCAAATTCTTTACCTGTAAATTCAGGAAATGATCTAACTTTTAACGGAGGAATATCTGATGGCTATGCCTTACGCTTAAATTCTGGAAATGGAAGTTTTCAATCAGGAACGTATATGGGACAAGCAGAATACGATCAAAGTTATTTTATACGTGTAGATGCAGATGATTTTCCTTATGTTTTTGGCCAAACTGAGTCAGCTTGGACTATTTCTCCAGGATGTTATGGAATCGCTAATTCTGGGCAATATCTTAGAAAATACACTGCTGATTTATCAACTATTTCTTGGACAACTATGATAGGAGCAAGTTCGGGTCATGTAGAAATTTCTCCAACAGCATTTTTAATTTCAAATTGTTATGATATTTATTTAG
>JBILPT010000028.1:0-21016 GCA_044373675.1 Crocinitomicaceae bacterium
CTAATATGACTGGTTTTGCTGGACCTGACCAAACAATAAGTTTAGGTCAAAGTATAGAATTAGTGACTAACGGAATTTCAGTTTCTAACTTTGATTGGAGTCCAATAATTGGATTAAACTCCCCATCAATAAGTAATCCTATAGCTAGTCCTATCTTAACAACAACTTATACTTTAACAGTAATTGATGTATATGGATGTTCTTATTCTGATGATGTTACAGTAAACGTCTTAAACGATTTTAGCTTAACAATACCAAGTTTAATTACACCAAATGATGATGGATCCAATGATTTTTGGGAAATTCCTGAAAGCTTATTTTACACAGGTACTACTGTGAAAATAATAAACAGAGAAGGACAAGAAGTTTATAGTTCAAGTAGCTATGACAATTCATGGGATGGAACATTTGAAGGTAAACTCTTGCCAGAAGCAACCTACTACTATTTTATTCAATTCCCAAATTCAGAAATAACACATAAAGGGCCAATTACAATTTTAAGAAATATTAAATAAGCCCCAATTTAAACAAGAAGATATGAAAACAAATATTTATTCAGCCATAATTTTTACTCTTTGTATAGGAGTGAACGTTCTAAGCCAACAACTACCTTTAGGGAGCCAGTACTATGTGAATATGTACTCATTCAATCCAGCAGAAGTAGGAACATCATCTTTGCAGTCCTTCTTCTCACATAGAAATCAATTTGCTGGCATTACAGGTGGTCCACAAACAACCTATTTATCAGTCGATGGACCAACTAAATACGATAAAATAGGTCTTGGTTTTATGGCAATGAGTGATAGAACTGATATTTTATCTAAAAATACATTTGTAGTTTCATATTCCTACAAACTAAAATTTGGGCAAAATCATGGTTTGAATTTTGGTCTGAATTTAGGAATCCTCAATAATTCTATCGCTTTTGACGAAGCAATTATTATTGATGAAGATGATCCGCTAGTATCAAACAGTAGTAGGAGTAAAACTGGTTTCACTTCTGATTTTGGACTTCTCTATAAAATAAAAGAACTTCAGATTGGTGTTTCCGTACCTCAAATTTTTTCAAATTCAAACTTATATATTAACACACTCGGCGAGAAATTTTCTTTTACTTCATCTCGACACTACAGAGCTTCACTTAAATATACTTTCTTTTTAAATGAATCAAAAAATTTATCAATATATCCTCTACTAGCTGCGAGATTTGTAAATGGAGCTCCATTTCAGTATGACGCAAATGTTGTAGTTGATTTTAAAAAAATAGGTTGGATTGGTATGACATACCATAGTAATTATGCGTTTTCTAGTAGCGTTGGATTACGCTACCAAAATATGATAATTGGATATGTCTATGATTTTCCAATTGGAAATTTAAACCAATTTACCAAAGGGTCTCATGAATTTATACTTGGTTACAGATTCGGAGATCAAGATCAAAATAAAAAAGAAGAGTTCAATTATAGTGAAGCAAACAAAAAAATAAATCAATTACAACTCATTCAAAATAAACACGAAAAGCTTATAGATAGTTTAATAAAAACTAATGATCAAATCTATCTAGATGCAATGAATCAAAAAAATATAATAGACAGCTTAATTGAAAATCTAACAAAAAGAGGTGAATCCACAAAAAATAATAAAGTTGAAACGATCAGAACAGGTATTGCTTCTGAATTTTCAAGTGAGGACGGGACTGAAATACAAAAAGGATACTATGTTGTAGTTGGAAGTTTTGCTGTCAAAGAATTTGCAAAACGTTTTAAAAATGGATTATTAAATGAGGGTTATGAACAAGTTAAATCAATTCAAAGAAAAGGATCAGACATAGTAAATGTTTATTTATATTATACAAAGGACATCAATGAAGCAATAAATGAAAAAAGAAAGTATACAAATATCGATGAGAATGTTTGGGTTTTGCGTATTGACTAACTAAAAATACTTTAAAGTCCTTATATAGAATCGATGTATTTCTTCAATTCTTATAAAATTGTACTTATTTTTCTATGATTTTTATTATTTAAATAATAAGCAATCTAAATAAAAACTTTTTCTAACAAGAATTTATTGTTTTTAAGATACTATTTTAAATTTACTATCTTTACGAAGTATTTATTCAATAAAATAGTTGATTTTATATAGTTACAATAAAATTTCTTATAAATTTTAATCGAAAAAAATGTTGCAATCAAACCTTCTAATTATTTCACAACTTATTGTTGCAGTTTCTGTTCTCTTTGTTTGGGTTTTTCGTTTTCACAATGTTGAAAAAGAATTCAAACAATTTGGTCTAAGCGTAACTATCCGGAGCGCTGTAGGAGCATCTAAGATTGCTCTCTCTACTCTATTACTAGTTGGCATTTGTCAACCTTGTTATGTTTTTTATTCAGCTATTTTAATGGCGTTTTTTATGCTTTCTGCCCAATATTTTCATTTTAAATTAAAAAACCCATTACAGCAGAGAATTCCTTCCTTTATATTTTTATCCTTGTGCGTATTCATAGCACTACAATCTTATTGTTCTTAATAAGCCGAAAACAAATTGTTATTCTTTATACTTTTATCTAGTATTTCTTTTTTCATTTATGGGACAAGCTATTTTTTTTCTTCAAAAATGGAGAAAGAATTTAAACGATTTGGATTGCCTAACATATCAATATTCATCGCATTTTCTCAATTAAGCGCTTCAATAGGATTAATTTTGGGTCTTGTAAATAATACTTTGCTTATTTTTTCCTCAGCAGGACTAACAACAATGATGTTGATTGCTTGTATAGTAAGGTTTCGTGTAAAAGATAGTCTGAGTTCAAGTTTTCCTGCACTATTTTATCTCATTTTGAATCTTGTAATATTTATTTATTCTCTTCTTGATTTATGAAGTCTCTAATTATCCTCCTACTTATTCCTATTTCTTTTTTCTCCCAGAAGAAAATTAATCAAGAGGAATTTAAAGATCTAATAATTAAAGGAAATACTTTAGTTATTGATGTTAGAACTTCTACCGAATTTTCGGAAGGACACATTAAAAATGCTGTTAATGTTGATTTCTTCTCTAAATCTTTTGAGGCAACTATTTCTAAGTTAGATAAAAAGAAAACTATTTTAGTATACTGTGCTGCAGGAGGAAGAAGTACATCTGCCTGTGCAGATTTCAAGAAATTGGGGTTTAACAAGGTGTATAACCTAATTGGTGGTTACGACGATTGGAAAGAATAAAAAGTAAATTATTTTTTATTCTTTTTTGCAGCAAATTCAATGATAATTCCAATTGTAGGTTGTAAAATACCAGATGCATTTTCAATTAACTTTGTTTTATATCGATTAGAGTTATTAGGATCCTCAATTGGAGCTCCATTTGCGTCTGTTTCAACTAACATTGTTGGTGCTAATATTGCTTTGTAACCATAAGCATTTTGTATGTCCAAATAAAAATTCATCGTTAATTTTTCAAGAAATATCTTTTTATCGACACGAAGGTTTAACTGATGAAAACTTGATTCACGCAAAGTGTTTAATTGAGAATAATCTAAAACTCCCTGTCCGTTGATATCCCAATTCTCTTTTAAACCTGAGGCACTACTATAAGGCGTGTAAGGCGAACCTCCTGAATAAAGCCATCTTAATCCAAGCTCCCATCCTTTTTTAAAACGTTTTCCTCCGGTTAAAGAAACAATATGTTTGCTATCCCATGCTGTAGGTACATAAACGTTATTCTTATCCTTAAATTCAGAATTTACAAATGTGTAGGCCAAAATAGCATAGAAACCTTTGTATAATTTTTGTTGGTATAAAAATTCCATGCCGTAACTTCTACCTGTTGAAATAGATTTAACTTCTTCGTTTCCGACAATTCCAAAGTCAGATCCGATATTTGCTAAACACAAAGAATCTTTAACCGAAAAAGGATATTTGTCATAAGACTTGTAAAAACCTTCAAGTGTAAATCGTGCACTTTTCTTACTTAAAAATTCAGTACCTAGAACAAAATGATCTGCACTTATATATTTTAAGCCATTTTCTTTGTTAACTAAATTCCCTGTACTTTCTCTATATCCAAGAATTGTATAGGATGGTAGTTGGTGGTAACGCGCTATGTTCCCATTTAAAGCCCATTGTTCATTTATGCGGTAATTTATAGACAAACTTGGAGAAAGTTGTTCTAAAGGGTTCATCATGCTTCTAGAATAGGTGTTTATATCACTTCTTAATCCAATTGATAAATTTAGTCGCTCATTAATAAATCCTTTGCTTAATTGTGCAAATACAGCGCCTTTACTTAAAAATAGGTTCGATTTAAAATTTACTTCAATTGGCAAACCCTGAACTGTAATATTGTTATACGTTTTATTGTAATATCTGCTATATTCATATGCAAAACCGGCATTTAATCTCCAGCCATTTTTAGTATAATTGTGCTCAAAACGAAACTTATTCTCTGCTTCAAAGGAAGCGTAATCAAAAAGTAAAGAATCATTTTTGTACCTCGATGCACTATTGTTTAACATATTTCTACTTAAAACAACTGTTTGATACGAGTTTTTAGAGTAGTGAAGCCAATTTACTCCCATTGTATAGTTCCATTGATTCTGAATTGGGAGATTTCCAAGAATAAAGTTGTTTTTCTCTATTGTTGAGGAATCAGTAATATTTTCATTTACCTTACCATTTAATCGAAAAACATCTATAGCTCCGAGACCAATAAAGGTCAACTTATTTTTTTGATTGATTTTATAATTGATTTTATACTGAAAATCATTGTAAGTTGGAAGAATCGGTAATTTCAATGCAGCAAACAAAAATTGCAAATAAGAGCGTCTTGCCGAAAAAATAAAATCTACTTTTTTTCCCATAGGTCCATCTAAAGTAAGAGCTGCATCACTTGATCCCAAAGCAAAATTTGTAATAACAGCATCTGGATTTCCATCTTTTTGCTTGAATGCTAGAACAGAACTTAGAGCATTTGCGCGATTTGCGGGAAAGGCTCCCGAATAAAAATCAACTTCTCGAATGAAATTTATGTTTAAAAGTCCAACTGGTCCCCCACTCGATCCTTGTGTTGCAAAGTGATTAATATTTGGAACTTCTATGCCATCCAAATAAAATTTATTTTCCCCTGGAGAACCTCCACGAATAATAATATCATTTCGGAATGTTGCACGAGAAGCAACTCCAGGAAGAGAGGCGATTACTTTACTTGCATCTCTATTTGCTCCGGGTAAACGTTCAATTTCTGTTGAATTTAGGGTTTTTAAAGATACTGGAGATTCTATTTTCCTGATAAAAGGATTTGCCTTCACTATAACTTCTTGTTGCTCTATAACGATTTCTTCCAAAGCAAAATCCAAGGAAACCGAACGAGCATTTGTTACTGTTATTTCATTGATTTGAAAAGCTTTAAACCCTGAAACAACAACTTTAAAAGAATAAACCCCAGGTTTAATGCCACTTATTTCATAAACACCATTTTCATCTGAAATCGCACCCAATTGCTGATCTAGAACTTGAACTTTAGCTTGCTCAATAGGTTTGTTGTTTAAAGCATTTGTAATTAATCCTCTTACAATTCCCGATTGTGAAAAAGCAAGAGAATAAAATAGTATTAATAAGAATGATAAAATAATTTTCATGTTAAGAATTTATTTGTTAATACAAGTAATTTGGTTTATTGTTCATTTAGAAAAATTCAATTTTAATTATCATCTTATGCTTTATGAAAATTTACGAAATTCTTTAAAATTTCCTTCCCCATATCTGTCATTATTGATTCTGGATGAAATTGTACAGCATAGATTTTTCGCTTTTTTGATTCAAGAGCCATAATGGTTCCGTTTTTACTTTTAGCAGTGATATAATCTTCATGAATTCCTTCTAACTTCCAACTGTGATATAAACCAACATTGATTTCATTCGGAAAACCCCGAAACAATCCTGTTTTATTTAAAATAGTTATTTCCTCTTGAACTCCGTGCTTTACAATCTCTTGATTGACTAATTGACCCCCTAAATACATTCCAATTCCTTGTAAGCCTAAGCAGATTCCAAAAACAGGAATAGTTGAATCACAGAAGGATAGAACCTCAAATAAATTATCTTTTTCATTTGGTAAACCAGGTCCTGGTGACAATAAAACTGCTTGAAATTCCGTTAAAGTGTTAAGTTCTAAAAAATCGTGTTTTATAACTGTAACATTACAATCTAGAGCTTCTAAATAATGAACAAGATTAAAGGTAAATGAGTCATAAAAATCAACGACAAGAACTTTCACCTATTTTGAATTTAGTATGTTTGCAAAAGTAAAAAACAAATTGAATTTATCTAAAAGTAAATATGATTAAAAAAGCACTTCAAATTCCAAATGCTCCTGCTCCAATTGGTCAATATAGTCAAGCAATTCTAGCAAACGGAATGCTGTTTATTAGTGGACAATGTCCCATTAATCCTAAAACTGGACTTTTAGAAATGGAAACTATTGAAAGTGCGACTCATCTTGTTATGTCAAACATTGAAAAACTTTTGCATGCAGCAGAAATGGACTTTACACATATTGTAAAATGCTCAATTTTTTTAAAAGATTTGGGCGACTTTCAAAAAGTAAATGCTATTTATGCGACTTATTTTGATTCTGTTCCGCCAGCAAGAGAAACAGTAGAAGTTGCTCGCTTGCCGCTCGATGCATCAATTGAAATTTCTTGTATTGCAATGAAAAGTTAATGAGCGAAAGTACCCAAAAATATGATTTATCGGTAGTTATTGTAAACTATAATGTCGTTTTCTTTTTGGAACAATGCTTAAACTCTGTTTTCGCTGCTTCCAAGAATTTAAATGTTCAAATTTTTGTTGTGGATAATAACAGTGTTGATGGTTCTATTAACATGTTAAAAGAAAACTTTTCAAGTGTTGTACTAATCGAAAATAAAGAGAATGTTGGCTTTTCAAAAGCAAACAACCAAGCGATTAAACGGGCGAATTCTCCTTATGTTCTTTTACTTAATCCAGATACAGTTATTGAAGAAGATACATTTGATAAATGCATTGACTTTATGAATTCTAATACCGATTGTGGTGGCCTAGGATTAAGAATGCTTGATGGCAAAGGAAATTTTCTCCCTGAATCAAAGCGTGGTTTTCCCTCTCCCTCAGTTTCTTTTTATAAAATTTTTGGCCTCTCGTATCTTTTTCCAAAATCTCAAAAATTTGGCAGGTATCATTTAGGTTTTTTAAGTGAATTTGAAGTAAATGAAGTAGATGTTTTGAGCGGTGCTTTTATGTTACTCCGAACCGAAACTTTAGAGAAAGTAGGACTCTTAGATGAGCAATTTTTCATGTATGGTGAGGACATTGACTTATCTTATCGCATTAAATTAGGAGGATATAAAAATTATTATTTCCCCGAGACAAAAATTATACATTACAAGGGTGAAAGCACGAAAAAAAGTTCTGTGAATTATGTCTTTGTTTTTTACAATGCAATGATTCTCTTTGCGAAAAAACACTTTTCAAACAAGAATGCAAACTTGTTTTCTTTCGCGATTAATCTTGCTATTTATATGCGGGCTTCACTTTCACTTATAAATCGTTTTGTCAAGAAAATAGCAACTCCATTTCTGAATGCTGCACTAACTTATTCAGTTTTATTTTTTCTTGCGGATTATTGGAGGAATGCTGCTATTCAATTTCCTGAATATGTTTTTTATATCTCAATCCCCTTGTATATTTTTGTTTTTATTCTTTTTGCCTGGTTAATTGGTGTATACGACAAAGGAATTCGAAATCACATTATTTGGAAAGCAACAATTTTTGCGAGTATTTTTATTCTTGTGATTTATGCTCTATTACCGAAAGATTGGCAATTTTCTCGCCTTTTTATTTTGACTGCTTCTCTTGTTTTTGTTCTTCAGCATTATCTGGTATTGATAACTCAAAATTTATTGAAAACACATAAGATTGGATTGCCTTCTACTCCGAAAAAACACTTTGCAATTATTGGAGACCAAGCTGAATTTATACGGGTGAAAAAAATATTGGAATTAACGTATCCAACTATTGAAAATATTATCGGAGTTTACATTGATAAGAACTATGAGGAGGCCTCTGGAAGTAATCTTCAATTAAATGAAATTATTCAAGTTCACACGATTAATGAAATTATTTATTGTGCAAAAGATGTAAGTGCAAAAGATATTATTGAGGGAATGACAAAAATTGAAATTCAAGATATTGAATTTAAAATTGCGCAACCTAATTCAAGTTATTTGATTGGCAGTAATTCAATTGACAACTCCAGAGATTTCTATGCACTTAATTTTTCTGCTTTAAGTAAGCCTGAAAACATTCGTTCAAAACGCTTATTTGATTTCTTTTTTAGCATTATTTTACTTTTACTTTCCCCAATTCTATTGGTAATTATAAACTTTAAAGTAAAGTTTATTTCAAATCTTTTTAGAATTTTAAGTGGAAAAAAATCATTTGTTGGTTACCTCAATCAAAGTGATGGGACGAAAACAAATCTCCCAAAAATAAAACCTGGAATTTTAGAGCCATTTTCTGTTTCAGAGGAACTTACTACTGATAAAAAAGAAGAGTTAAATCTACTTTACGCGAAAGAATATAGTTTTATTTTTGATTTTGAAGTGCTCGTTCGTAAATGGAAATTACTCAGTGAATAATTCCTATTTATTTTCTCATATCAAGTATGTTTGCTAACTTCGCTTTGCTGAATACTACAGTAAATAAATTTTATGGCAGAAATTGAAGTTCGTCTTCCGAAAATGGGAGAAAGTGTAACAGAAGCAACAATCACCAATTGGCTTAAAAACATTGGAGACAAAGTCGCTATTGACGAACCTTTAGTTGAAGTTGCAACAGATAAAGTTGATAATGAATTGCCATCTGAAGCTTCAGGGATTTTAAGTAAGCGATTTTTCGAAAAAGATCAAGTTGCCCAAGTTGGCGATGTAATTGCAATTCTTTCAACCGACGAAATTTCAACAACGAAAGAAGTAAGTCCTGAAACTATTGAGAAAGTTAAAGAAATTGAAGTCATTGAAGAAAAAAATAGTCCTGTAGTAGAATTTACTGCGCCTCCTAGTATTTCTGAAATCGTTGCAATAAATAGTAATTCAAGCGGTAAATTCTTCTCGCCTCTTGTTAGAAGTATTGCTAAAAAAGAAAATATCAGTCAAACTGAATTGGAATCTATTCAAGGTTCAGGTCAAGATGCTCGCGTTACAAAAAATGATTTGTTGAGCTATATCGCTAATCGTGGAACTTCTGTTATTAGTAATAATAGTACCCCAACTCTCACAAGCTCTTCAAATATAGGCGGTCATTTCTTAACAAATATTAAAGAACCTATTGTACTTCCAAATCCAGGAGATGAACTCATTGAAATGGACCGAATGCGCAAAATGATTGCTGATCATATGGTAATGTCAGCTCATATTGCTCCGCATGTAACTTCCTATGTTGAAGCTGACATGACCAAAATTGTGGAATGGCGAAATAAAGTCAAGAAATCATTTATGGACAAAGAAGGCGAAAATATCACCTTCACTCCTATTTTAATTGAAGCTGTTGTCAAAGCAATAAAAGATTTTCCGATGGTGAATGTCTCTATTTCTGGAACTACAATCATTAAGCGAAAAGATATTAATATCGGAATGGCAACTGCTTTACCTTCGGGAAATTTGATCGTTCCAGTTATTAAAAATGCAGATCGTCTCAATTTAATGGGTTTAACGAAAGCTGTTAATGAATTAGCGAATAATGCTCGGAATAATAAATTAAAACCTGATGATACGCAAGGTGGAACTTACACGATAACAAATGTTGGTTCATTTGGAAACGTAATGGGAACTCCGATAATCAACCAACCACAAGTTGCAATTTTAGCACTTGGGGCAATTCGAAAGGTTCCTGCAGTAATTGAGACACCTCAAGGAGATTTTATTGGAATCCGTCACAAAATGTTTTTATCTCATTCCTACGATCACAGAGTTGTAGATGGTGCTCTTGGTGGTCAATTCGTACGCAGAGTTGCAGATTACCTCGAAGCTTTTGACGAAAATCGAGAAGTTTAAGCAAGCCTTTACTATCTTTTCATTAATTATAATTACTCATAAATGAATTTAATTTTAAAAAAACCACTTTGTTTTTTTGATGTAGAGGCAACTGGACTTCAAATTACAACGGACAGAATTGTACAAATTGCAATTATCAAATTAACTGTTGACGGTGAACAAGAAGAATTAAATGAACTGATTAATCCAGAAATTATAATTGCAGACGAAATCATTGCAATTCATGGCATTAGCAATGAAAAAGTAGCAAATGCTCCAACTTTTAAGCAAATAGCTCAAAAAATTGCAGATTTTATTGGAGATTCCGATTTGGCAGGATACAACTCAAATAAATATGATATTCCTTTATTGGCGGAAGAATTTCTTCGTGCTGATTTTGAAATTGACTTATCTCAACGAAATTTTGTGGATGTTCAAAATATCTTTCATAAAAAAGAACAACGAACACTTGCTGCAGCTTATCAGTTTTATTGCCAGAAATCTATTGAGAATGCTCATGATGCTTTATATGATACTCGAGCTACACTAGATGTTTTTTTAGCCCAAATAGCACGCTATCCGGATTTAAAAAATGATGTTTCCTATTTAGCTGATTTTTCAAGAGCAGGAAATTTTAAATCCTTAGATTTTGCCGGTCGTTTAGCGATTAATGAAAAGGGTGAGGCGATTTATAATTTTGGAAAACACAAGGAAAAAACGATTGAAAGTGTTATGAAATCTGAACCTGGATATTATGGATGGCTGCTAGAAGCTGATTTTCCGCGCTATACAAAACTATGCCTTCGAAAAGAAATGGAGCGCATAAAACAAGCAAACACTCCAAAAGAGAATACATCAATGGAATCTAAATTGGATGATCTTAAGTCCAAATTCAATACAAAATGAAAATAATCTGTATCGGGAGAAACTATGTGGAACATGCAAAGGAATTAAACAATCCACTTCCTACTTCTCCACTATTTTTTATGAAACCTGATGTTGCGCTTTTAACAGACTCTAAATTTTACTATCCTAATTTTACGAAAGACCTACATTTTGAATGTGAAATTGTAGTAAAAATTGATAAAGCGGGAAAAAATATCCGAGAAGAATTTGCTCATAAATATTATTCGAAAATCACCTTAGGTATTGACTTTACAGCTCGTGATTTGCAAACAAAATGCAAAAACGAGGGTTTACCTTGGGAAATGGCAAAGTCCTTTGATAATAGTGCGCCTATTGCTTCAAGATGGATTGATTTAAGCACCATAAATTTTGATTCTACAAGCTTTAATTTTTATCAAAACGATAGGCTTGTTCAACATGGTAAAAGCAGCGATATGATATTTAATATAAATCAAATAATTGCTTATGTTTCAGGATTTGTTACACTAAAAACAGGTGATTTAATATTTACAGGAACTCCTTCAGGAGTTGGTCCAGTTGCGATTGGTGATCATTTAAGAGGAGAACTAAACGGAATTCAATTATTAGAACTTAGCGTTCTTTAATCTGCTTTCACACTTATTTTTCGTGTAATTCCAGTATTTATAAATTGGAAGAAATAGATTCCATTAGAATAATTCTGAAGATCAAGTTCATTTGTTCCTTTATGAAGAAAGAGCTCGTCGATTTGTTTTCCTATAGCGTTATAAATAAGTAATTGATCTCCCATTAATTCAAGTCGAATTGTTAGACTTTTATTCGCTGGAACAGGGAAACATTCGATATTTTGAGTAGGAATAATTTCAGTTTGAATTCCAAGATTACTATTTTCATCGTGTTCTAAATGAAATAATCCCCCTAAATCTTGACCAACGAATAAGTTTAGCTTATTGTCGCCATCAAGGTCAGCAACTGCACAAGAACTGTATCCTCCGATTGCTTTTGATAAAGAAAGAAAGTCAGCATCTCGGAGATTAAAAGAATTTCCGATAGAAAGAGTGTTATCAATCGCATCATAAAAACGAATAAATCCATCTGAAGCACCAAGCAACAAATACGTTGTGTCTTGAACTCTAAAAAAATGTGGTGTAGGATAACCATCTGGTGTTAAGGTTGAAACATCAATGTTTCCTAACATAGGATTTGTTAATTCAAATTGTGGAATTGATAAAGAACCAATATTCTTATAATACATTAGTTCTCCTGTTTTTTTTCCTACAATTAAATCTAGTTTTCCATCATTATCTAAATCAAAAATTTGTGGAGTTGCATATTGACCTGCAGAAATAACAGCACCTAGATTATCAGTATAATTTAAAACTGGTGGAGCAAAAATGAGAGAGCTCGAACTTGAGTTATTTTTATAAAAAATCAATGTTCCATTTTCTAAACCAAGAAGAATATCAATTTTTCCATCATTGTCTAAATCACCAAAGCTTGGACTTATTTTAAAACCATAGTTTAAAGTTGAAAGATTTATAAAATCACTGTCTATAAGGGTAAATTTTGGGATATTTAGAGTTCCTGTGTTTTTGTAGTACGCTATTCTACTTTCTTTGTTTAATGTGGGTTTATAGGCATAAAAATTAGAAACAAATAAATCTTTTAATCCATCATTGTCGATATCTACTAAAAAAGGGACAGAAGCAGTTCCATGTTCAATCATATCTTGCTGTAAAAAGGCTTTTGTCTCAAAAACAAAATTTGAACTAATTTGTGTACCAGTATTTTTATATTTCCAGATACTCTTTTCATTTTCAGAGATATTTTTTGCATTTGGAGCAACCAATAAATCTTTTTTACCATCAAAATCAACATCAACAAAATATGCTGCCGGAAATAAATTAATTGCAATTGGCGTTGAATTAGATGGAAATGCAGGGTCTACTGAAATCATAAGTGAGTTTGTATTCGGTGCAGTACCTCCATTAATTAATAAATTCATGTTTGAGTAGGCAACATCACCAATAATTAAATCTTGTACTCCAGAACCATCATAATCTAGCGCCAAAACGGTAGACCCAGAATGCGCTTTTTCAATATTACTAGTATTTGGCTTTATGCCAGGATTTGGGACATTACCAGTGGTACAAGGCAGTGTATTATCATTTAAAATTAAAAAATTTGTATTCACATCTTCTCTGAATCCACCCCAGCATTCATTTTTTAATTTATAAATGAGAGAATCAGAGTGCCCATATAGCTCTTGACTTTGATTCTGATGGTACTGCAAATATTCACCACTTATATGGAAGGTTAAAATATCAATGTCTCCATCAAAATCTACATCAACTATTGCTGGAATATCGGATGAACTGACATACAAATTTAAATTTGCGCCCCAATTATCAGAGTACAAAAGATCTTTTGCCAATTCCCATTGCAATCCTTGTTGAGGGCTTCCTACATTTTTAAATACTTTTATCCCTCCAATTCCATATGTAAATAAATCATTTTTACCGTCACCATTGTAATCAATTGAAAACACTCTGTACCGAATTTGCTCAGGAAACTCCAAATAAGCCAATGGATTAAATTTATAGAATGAGACACCACCCTCTATTTTTTGTTCAAAAACTCGCATTTGATCATTACTTCTGTCAAAAACCAGTAAGTCCATATCTCCATCGTAATCGTAATCAATTTCTGAAAATTGAGGGTAATTTAAGCCACCTGCCCAAGGATATTTTAAGGCAGTATTTGTCCTATAAACTTCTATTGAATCATTAAAATTAAATTGGAACTGTGCTTTAAAGGAAAAGCATAATATTAGAAAATAAAGAAGAAGAATACTTCGCATTAAACAATTTTTATTCAAAATTACAAAAAAAAGAGACTAAGCTTCGAATAACATTATTCGTTTGTCGTCACTACAACTTGCAAAAGATGTAGCTCCAATTTTTAATAGTTTATTAACGGAATGAAGATGACCGCCATTTTTAGCTTCAATTCTTTGAGACAAAGAAAAAGTTTCAGAATTCCATATTTTTATGGTCTTATCTCTACTACAACTAATAAACTCAGTATCAGAAATAAAAAGCAAATCGTAGACACTAAAATTATGTATTGGAATCGCATTAAAACAGGAGTAATCATTTAAATCCCATGCTTTTAAATAAGCATCCTTTCCTCCAGAAAGACATTTTGAATCATCACCCGGAAAAAAGGTAAAGGAAGTAACAGCAGCAGAATGTGCTTCAAAAGAATGTAAAAGATTAAAGAATTCCGTTTCTAAAATACGAATCATTCCATCATTACAGGCGAGAATTAGCTGTGATTTTTCATGATTTAAACTCATTTTACGAATTTTACCACAGGCAAAAGGCAAGAAGAGTTCTAATTCAAAACTTATAGTATTCCAAACTGCCACATTTCCATCTGCATCTGATGTATAAAGTTGATTTTTAAGAGGATTTTCAAGAATTGAAAAAATACCTGTTTTATGTTGCTTAAAAAATTTAACTTCTTTTCTTTCAGCAAGATTAAAGAAATGCAAATCTCCATTTTCCAAGCCAACTGCTAAATTTGTATTTTGAGAAAATAAAGCAATACTGAATGGTGTATTTTTAAATTGAATCGCAAATCTATCTTGTGTCCCAGTTTTTAAATCCCAGCGTGTAACAAATCGATCACCTGCTGCAGAATATAGATAAATTCCATCAAAATCTAGAGAATAAATTGCTGCAGAATGACCAATTAAATCTTTTGATTTTTTATAAAGTGAAAAATCTTGCATGAAATTAAATTTGCTTGTCTCTAATCAGCAGAAAGATTCAAAAAATCTTGATCATCCAATAATTCTGGATTTATTTCAAAGATTGTTTTTGCTTTAATACTATCCTCATTCAAACAAGCAGTAAATAAAATGATAGCCTGTTCCTTTTCTCCTAAAATCCAATATAAATTTACCTCAAGAACTGATGCAATAGGATTAGATGTATGTTTACACATAAATTCTTGAAGTACTTTCAGGGCTTCAATTGGTGAGTTCTCTGCTAGATATTCAATATAATCTGATAGACATTCCTCATCAGTTTCGTCCATTGATAAAGATGTTTCATAATGGTGATTTACCAAATCAAATTCTTCTAACTTTTCATAAGCCCCAGCTAAAACATGGTGAATTCCCGCATTATCCTGGTCATATTCCAATGCTTTGTGGATCATCACTATGCCTTCTTTTGTATTTCCGAGAAGATCCTCGATAATTCCTAAACCCAACCAAGCTTCTGAATGCAAGGGTGCAAGTTCAATACTTCTTCTGTAAAAATGTTTTGCGAGATCTAACTCATTCAACTGTTCATGTGCCTCACCCAAATAACAAAGTGTTGAAGCGTCATCTCCATCTAATTTTAATGATTCGTGGAAATACTCAATTGCTTTGTGGTATTTTTCTTCAGATAAGTAAGCATTAGCAATATTAAAATATGCTGGGCCAAATTCAGAATTAATTAAAATTGAATATTCAAAGGCCCAAATTGCTTTTTCAAAATTTTCTAATTTATAAAAGGCATTCCCAAGATTGTACCAAGCTGTAAATGAATATGGATTTTCATCTATAAAATCAGAATAACATTTAATAGCAGTTGTGTAATCACCTAATTGGTCATAGCAGTATGCAATCTCATACAAGGCGCCTTCATTTTGATTGTTAATTTTTATAGCTTCTATAAGAATTTCAATTGCCTCTTTAAATTGAGACATATTTTGATATTCAATAGCAATGTCCATGTAAATCTCATCTCTGTCCTCTGGATCACAAATTTCCATTGCTAATCTATAATATTTTATTGCATTTTTGGGATCCCTTAACTGACTGAATAATGCTGCTTTTGTTAAGAATATTTCTGTATTAGAATCATTTGCTTTTTCAATAATGTTTAGTAATTCAATCGCATCTTTTAACAAGCCCATTCCGGCCATTGCTTGGGCTTTTCGCAAATGAAAAAGAGAGTTGTATTGAAAATGATAAACACCTAATTCAGCTGCAGAAAGCGCTTTAGAATATTGACTATTAACTAGGTAATGATCAATAACTGCTTCTAACCTATCGCTATCTAGAAAACCAATTAAATTTCCTTTAAGGTGCGACTCAAATTGTTCGAGGTCTTCGTTTAACTTATTTTCTAAAAAATCATCGTCCTCGTCGTCAAACATCCCTTTCAATTTTCATTAAATTTACGAAGATTGTATTTAACGAAAAAATTAAGTAGAATGAGTTTTCCACAATTTACAATTTTGTTGAAAAAAAAACTATTCTGTAAAAAAATTACAGTAATTCATCAATAATCTGATCCATTGAATAGCCTTCTGCTTCAGCCCTATAATTACGAACTAAACGATGACGTAAAATTGCTTTAGCAACTGTTTTAACGTCGTCAATATCCGGAGAATAACGACCACGAAGTGCAGCATGGCATTTTGCTCCAATAATTAAATATTGAGATGCTCTTGGACCTGCTCCCCAAGTAATAAAATCACTAGTTATTTTAGGTGCATCAGGATTACTAATTCGAGTTTTTGAGGCTAATTGAACTGCATATTCTAAAACATTATCAGCAACTGGAATCCTACGTATTAAATCCTGGTAATCCATGATTTGTTCTCCAGATAGAACTTTTCTTAAAATAACTTTTGTGTCTGATGTTGTTGATTTTACAATCGCTAATTCTTCGATATAAGAAGGGTAATCTACCCAAACATTAAACATAAAGCGATCTAGTTGTGCTTCAGGAAGAGGATAAGTCCCCTCCTGCTCTATCGGATTTTGTGTTGCAAGAACAAAAAATGGAGCTGGCAAATCAAATGTTTTTCCTGCAGTAGTAACTCTTCTTTCTTGCATTGCTTCTAATAATGCAGACTGTGTTTTTGGTGGAGTACGATTTATTTCATCTGCCAAAATAACATTGGAAAAAAGAGGACCTTTTATAAATTTAAACTGCTTAGATTCATCTAAAATTTCTGATCCTACAATATCTGAGGGCATTAAATCTGGAGTAAATTGAATACGATTAAACGACAAACCTAAAGTTTCAGCAATTGTATTTACCAACAACGTTTTTGCTAAGCCAGGCACTCCAACCAATAAACAATGAGCACGAGAAAAAATAGAAATTAAAACTTGATCTACAACTTCATCTTGACCTATTATTACTTTGTGAATTTCTTCTTTTAATTCTTTGTAATGAAGAACAAGTTGATCTACTGCAGCTTTATCAGACATATCTATTATTTTAAAATCCAATTATTTGAGAAATTACAATTTTTATACTCATCATCTATTCGGATGTATGCATTTCCAATTTTTGATTTAATCCAATTTTGAATTATTTTTTGCTTTTTATCATTTTCTGCGGCTCTTTTAATCAGTGAATAATCATCTTGTAAATTAGCAATATGAGGTGAATATCGTTCAGATAAACGAACGATTCTAAATCCTTGCTTTCGTTCGTAAATATCTATATAAAGATTTGGCTTAGTATAATCTCCTTTTTCCATCGCTTCAGTTAAGACATAAATTTGTTGGTCTACTTGATTTAAATCCTCCATATCCCACGTTTGATCTCCTGTTATTGGATTTGTAATAATTCCCTGATTTTGTTTTGTGGATTCATCGTTTGAAAAACGAAGAACAGCATCATTCCAAGTAATCTTATTTTCTTTTAAAAGTTGGTAACAGGTATCCATTCTATTTGATGCATCATCAATCGCTTCAGGGCTATATTCAGGAATTTTTAAAATATGCAAGCAGGTATAGTCTTGTCCTTTTCTAGATATTAATTTTATTATATGATAACCATAAGGAGATTCAATAATTTCACTTATTTCACCAACCTTTAATTGGAAAACCGTAGATTCAAATTGTGGCACCATCATACCTGCACTTGCTTCAATTTTCCCTCCTTTTGAAGCGCTTCCTGGATCGTCTGAATTAATTCTTGCTTGCGTCTCAAAACTTTTACCATTATCAACAATTGCAGTTCGGACTTCTGACAAAATATCATAGGCACGTTTTTTATCATCCTTAGTGATTTTTGGATAATAAACTATTTGCTGAAAACTTAATTTCATATTAATAAATGGAACACTGTCATTTGGTATAGATTTAAAAAAAGCACCTACATCTTTTGGTGTTATACTAATACTTTGAACTAGTTTTCTTTCCATTTCTTGCATAAGGATTTTATTTCGAATTTGAACACGAAATTTATCTTTAATTTTATTAGTCGATTCCCCGTAAAAAGTTTCTAGTTTTTCTCTACTCCCAAATTTTTCTTCCAATAAACGCAAGCGATTCTCCATTTCAGCATCGACTTGCTCATCAGAAACAGAAATACTATCTAAAAGCGCTTGATCCAAAAGGAGTTCATTAGCCATTAACTGCTCTAAAATCTGACAAGTATTGATATTTAATGGGTCTAAACCAGATTGAATAACTTGTTGCTTTTGCGACTCAACATCAGACATCAAAATAATTTGATTTCCAATTTGAGCAACTATTTTATCAACAACATTTCCAGTTTCTTGGGAAAGTAATATACATGAATTTAGAATAAAGAAAATTAAAATACCTTTCATATTTTATTTTTCTCCAATTTTATAAAGTACATCAGTATAAATTGTAACTCTATATTTTTTTGCTAATTCATCCATCCAAGATTTCTCTAGAAAATTCTGATAATCTGAAGTTACAGTACCTTTAGCTTCTTTAAATTCTTTGTTCATAGGTTTTATGATATCGCTAACTTTAATAACATAATATTTACCCTCATATTCAAATATCGGATTTACACCCAAGATAAGAGAGTTATTTTTTAAATAAGACACCTGATTTATTTCAAACTTATTCATCTTCACCTTGAGATTTAACTCACTATCTTTATTTATAATATCTAATACGTGTTTTGAATTAATCGTATCATTTTTTATCATTTTAAAAACTGTTTCTCCAATTTGTTTATCCAAGCATTCATAAATAGTTGCGTCAATACGATCAGACCAAGTATATTTTGCTCGATTTTGCTCAAAAAAATTCTTTAAACCAGAGGTATCTTTAACAGCTTTATTCCATACTTTATCCGACATTATCTCATAAAGAATTATCCCATCATGGTATTCTTTAACCAATGCCTTGTACTCAGGATATTTATCCGACAACTTAGATTCTTCAAACTCTAATATTGCTGCTTTTTCATAATTTTTATATTGATTATCAATAAGCTTAGGAGCTTCCTCTCTTCTTACACCTCTGTAATTTTGCTTAAGATAATTTGCAAAATCATTTTGCTTAAAAGTTTTGCTCCCTATTTTAAAAAGCGCCTTATTCGTCTTCAATTTTTCTGTATTCCATTTTCCTAAATAATAGGTAGAGTCAATGTTCTGAACAAACCATTTTAAGTTTTGATTTCCGCTATAACTATAATTGTATGATTTCTTTAATTTTAGAACAAAAGAATCTTGCGTTTTCTTTGATCGCTCATCTTTGTTTACTTTAGCTTGTAATTCCTTTTTAACTGTTTCAAAAGATTGTACATCTTTTAGTTCAAGAAGCTTGATTATATGGAAGCCGTAATCAGTTTTGATGGGCTTGCTAAAATCACCATCTTTTTTTAATGAAAATGCTGCTTCCTCAAAAGCTGGAACCATTCTTTGCGTTGTTCCTGAACCAAATGCAGGTAATTCTCCAGCTTTCTTAACTGAATTAGCATCATCTGAATGAAGAGTTACCAAATCCTCCCATTTTTCACCTTTTTGTAATTTTTCATACAATTCATTGATCTTTTTTTCAGCTGCTTCACTCGTTTCTTTTGCGATATCTTTTCCAGCAGCAATCATTATATGAGCAACTTTAATTGTGCCTCTTGAAGGACGCTTATCTGTAACCTTTAAAATATGGTAGCCAAATCGCGTTCTAAAAGGATCAGAAATTGAACCAATTGGTGTTTTATACGCCATCTCTTCAAAACTATAAACCATTTGAAAGGCTGTAAAATATCCTAAATCTCCACCATTATTAACTGCTGATGGGTCTTCAGAGCCATTTTTCATTTTGGCGACAGATGCAAAATCTTCTCCTTTTTCAATCCGTTTTTTCAATGCCATTATTCTATTGTAAGCATCTAAAGTATCTTTTGGAAGTGCATTGGGATCAAGTCGTAAAAGGATGTGAGATGCTCGAACTTCAGTTTTGAAGCGTTCATAAGCCTCTAAAACAAGTGAATTATTAGATGCTGAGTCAATTAAATAGGGATTTGCTAATTGTTTTCTGTATCCTTCTAATTCTTTCTTTAATTTTGGAATAGTGTCATAACCTAGTGCTTCTGCTTCTGCGACTTTTAATTTGAATTTTTTAAATAATTCTAAATAATCATCCAAAGATGTTTTATCATATTTAGGATCATTGTTATTCTTGAGGTAAATCTGTAGAAATTCACTCTTTGTTACTTTTTCACCATTTATATCCATTACAACTGGGTCTTTTTGACTAAATCCAAACTGTGAAATTGATAAAATAAAGAGACTAAAAAATACTTTTTTCATTACTTGGTTAATTTTATTTGTTGTTTTTATTTGATACTATAATTTGGTGCTTCACGAGTAATTGTTACATCGTGAGGGTGTGATTCTTTGACTCCAGCAGAAGTAATGCGCATAAATTGTGCACTGTGTAATCTTTCAATTGTCGCCGCTCCGCAATAACCCATTCCTGCCCTGAGACCTCCAATAATTTGAAACATAACTTCTTCTAGATTCCCCTTAAATGGAACTCGACCAGAAATTCCTTCTGGCACTAATTTTTTTACATCGTCCTCAGCATCCTGAAAATAACGATCTTTAGAGCCTTTTTGCATCGCTTCTATAGATCCCATGCCTCTGTATGCTTTGAATTTTCTACCTTCAAAAATAATTGTTTCTCCCGGAGATTCTGTTACTCCAGCAAACATAGAACCTAGCATAACCGAATCTGCTCCTGCTGCAATTGCTTTTACAACATCTCCAGTGTAACGAAC
>JBILPT010000029.1:0-20589 GCA_044373675.1 Crocinitomicaceae bacterium
CTCTGGTGTACCTGTTGTGGCGCCAGCTGCATCGCAGGGTAGCTATGTATGGATGAGATAAGCGCTGAAAGCATCTAAGCACGAAACTCGCCTCAAGATGAGATTTCTTTTAAGGGCCGTGGAAGACGACCACGTTGATAGGCTATAGGTGTAAAGACAGTAATGTCATAGCCGAGTAGTACTAATAACCCGTAGACTTACAAACTTGTTTTTTCTAGTATTGAATACTACTTTAATCGTCCGATATATCACTAAAGTTTTGTGGTAATGAGATTTGTATATAAATCATATTATCAACGATTTTGGGTGTTTATAGCAGCACGGTCCACCTCTTCCCATTCCGAACAGAGAAGTTAAGCCTGCTTGCGCTGATGGTACTGCCCTTTTGAGGGTGGGAGAGTAAGTCGACGCCGATTTTAAAGAGCCTCTTCAGTAATGAAGGGGCTTTTTTTATGGATTCAAATCTCATAATCTACAGAGAGTTTCTTTATTCTATAAAAAGTTTCTAGATAGATTTATTATAACTTCTTCTGATTGATTATTATCGCATTTAGCAACAAAAAAATAGGCCAATCTGATAGATTGACCTATTTTATGTAGCGAGACCGAGAGTTGAACTCGGGACCTTTGGGTTATGAATCCAATGCTCTAACCAACTGAGCTATCTCGCCATAAATTAGATTTTACTAATATTCATCTTCATTAAATAGGAAATCTTCACGAGAGGGATAATCTGGCCAAATTTCTTCAATATTTTCGTACAAATCGCCTTCATCCTCTAGATCTTGTAAATTCTCAACAACTTCTAATGGTGATCCTGTTCTAATAGCAAAGTCAATTAGCTCTTCTTTTGTTGCTGGCCATGGTGCATCTTCTAAATATGATGCTAATTCTAGTGTCCAATACATATAATATTATTTTGAAAATTTCTATTTCGGCAAAAGTATACTTTATTTTATATAAAGCAAATAATTAGTTCATTCTTATTGTTTTTTTTTAAAGAAAAATAATGAAATTTAGAATCTTGGCCTCCATATTTCTTCACTTGCTCCTAAATCTTGAGAGAGTTTTCTACAAACTGTAAAAAGATAGTCACTTAATCTATTGATATAACTTAAGACAAACGGGTCAACAAATTCTATATCACTTAATTCTACTACAATTCTTTCAGCTCTTCTACAAACGCAACGAGCTATGTGGCAAAAAGATACAGCTTGATGTCCGCCAGGTAAGACAAAAAATCTCATTTCTGGGAGAGTATAATTCATCTCATCAATCCACTTTTCTAAATTTAAAATGTCTTCTTTGTTGAGGGAAGGTAATTTCATGCTTGATTTTTTTGGGTCTGCAGCCAAACTGGAACCAATTGTAAATAATCTGTCTTGAATTTCTATTAGTTGAATTTTAGTCTTGGAATCAATTTCAAAATCTCTAACTAGTCCAATAAATGAATTTAGTTCATCTATGGTGCCATAGGATTCAATTCGTAAAGATTTTTTTGAAATTCTGGTGCCTCCAATCAATCCAGTGATTCCCTTATCTCCTTTTTTAGTATATATTTTCATTATTTTGAATTCAGTTTAAATTTTCTAAACACTTTTCTAAATTTTTAGCTTCTTCTCCAATTAGCACTAGAATTTTTTGCAGTACTTCATCAACAATAATATCTGGACATGAAGCGCCAGATGTTACAATTACACGAATTGATTCTTTTTCAGGAAGGAATTCTTTTTTCATTTTAAGCTCTTGCATATGAATGTCGTAACTTAAGATTTCATTTTTAGAATAGATAGCATCCTGATTACTAATAAAAAAAGTAGTGAACTTGCTTTCTAAAAGTTCAACTAGGTGCGTAGTGTTTGAGCTGTTATGCCCCCCAATTACGATTGCTATATCTGCTTCTTTTTCAAGTAATCCGTGTGTAGCAGATTGATTGTCATTCGTTGCATAGCAAAGTGTATCTCTTGTATCTGCAATGTGAGATTTAATAGCGTCTTTCCCATATTTATTTTCCATTACACCGCGTAAATAGTCAGTAATTTTTTGGGTTTCAAAAGCAAGCATGGTTGTTTGGTTAATAACACCTATTTTTTCTAAATGACTGTCAGGATTGAAGTCCTTTGAGATTTTATCTTTAAAATACTCAAAAAAAGCATTTTTACTTTTTGTTCCATTGATAAATTTCGCTAATTCTTCAGCATCACTCATGTTTTCAAGTATGATTGAGGGCGCATTTTTTTGACTGTGAGAAAATGTTGCTCGTGTTTCTTCGTGATTTAGTTTGCCATGAATAACAATTGTATGCTCTGTTTCCCCTAATTTTTGAGAGCGATTCCATACTTTTTCTACAAAAGGGCAAGTTGTATTATATGTTTCAATATTAACTCCTATTTCCTTCAAGCTATTTTCAATTTCAATTGTCGTTCCAAAGGCCGGAATTATTACAATATCTTCTTTTGTTATTGATTCAAAAGGAATTAATTGTTTGCCATTCGTATCTTGCAAGAATTGTATCCCATTTGCTTTTAAATCCTGATTTACATTTGGATTGTGAATCATCTCACTGATAAGGAAAATACGTTTATCAGGATTTTCTTTAATTGCCTTGTAACTTCTTTCAATTGCATTTTCTACACCATAACAAAAGCCAAAATGCCGCGCAAAAATAAATGTTACTTTATTTAATGTTAATTCTAATGCACTAAAATCTTTTTTTCTAGGATCATCTAACTTTCGTTTTGCTTTTACCTTAGCTATAATTGGTGAGTGGTAAAAATTAGGGACTTCAAATTGCTTCATTCTAAAATTATAACGATAAATAGAATTATTTGTTCTGAACAAAATTAGCAAAACGATGTTTGAATTCATACTATTTACTTCCACATTTTAATTTAAGTTTCTTTCTGTTAATAAAAAACACAAGATCTTGTTACTTTATTTAGTTTCTAGTTAATTTTGTTAAAAGATAAATGACAATTCAAGAGCTTATTCAACTGAAGTACACTGGAGAATTAAATCAAACAATCTCCTATGTTAATGTTACTATTCAAGCAGTTTCTGTGTTGATTGGTGGCTTGTTAATTTGGCGTTTTATGAGTGCTTGGCAACGCAAAAAAAAACTAGAGAGAAGAAGAAATCCTTTTTTTGAATCAGCTTATTCAAAGCACTGGAGAAAATAAAAATTTTATGGAAAACGGAAAAAATGTAGTTATTGTTGGAGCTGGTTTGGTCGGATCTCTTTGGGCTGTTTATTTATCAAAAGCTGGTTATAAAGTAACCATTTATGAAAGAAGATCAGATATCCGAAAAGCAGAAATTTCTGCAGGAAAATCTATTAATCTTGCCTTATCTGTCCGTGGTTGGACGGCCCTCGATGCTGTTGGAGTTGGAGATGAAATTAGAAAAATTGCCATTCCAATGCACGGAAGAGTAATGCACGATTTAGAGGGGAATTTAACGTATCAACCTTATGGAAAAGAGGGAGAGGCAATTTATTCAGTCTCTAGAGGAAAAGTTAATGCGGCAATGATGGATATTGCAGAAAAATACGGTAAAGCAACTATTCATTATAACCACGAATGCCAGAATGTTGATTTAACAAATGGTATTGCCTTCTTAAAAAATTCTTTAACTGGTGAGAAGATTGAAGTAAAAGCCGATTTGATTTTTGCTGTTGATGGAGCATTTTCTGCAGTACGATTCAATTCTATGCAGAAGTTAAACCGCTTTAATTATAGTCAAAATTATATTGCTGATGGTTATCGTGAGTTACTTTTACCTGCAAATGAAGATGGATCTTATAAATTAGATAAAAATGCACTTCATATATGGCCAAGAGGACGTTTTATGATGATTGCTCTTGCAAATGAAGATGGGTCGTTTACCTGCACTTTATTTATGCCTCATGAGGGCGATAAGTTTGCTTTTGATAAATTAAATTCCCCTGAGGCAGTCAATACATTCTTCAAAACTGTTTTTCCTGACTTTTACGAAATGGTACCAACTGTTGCAGAAGCGTGGGAAGATCATCCTTTATCTAATTTAGCGATTATTCGCTGCTCTCCTTGGACAAATGGCAAGGTTGCACTCATGGGAGATGCTGCACATGCTACTGTGCCGTTTTATGGTCAAGGAATGAATGCGGGTTTTGAAGATTGTACTGTGCTCTCTAATCTAATGAAGAAACACAATGAGAATTGGGAGGCGATTTTTGAAGAATATAGTCGCGAACGCAAACCAGATGGCGATGCACTTCAAGATTTATCCTTGGATAATTATTATGTTATGCGAGATTATGTATCAGATCCTGAATTTTTATTGCGAAAAAAAATTGAGGCTAAATTTAGTGAACTCTACCCAAAAAAATGGCTTCCTCTTTATTCTCAAGTAACTTTTAGTAACATTCGTTATAGTGTGGCATATCAACAAGGTAAAAAGCAAAGTGATATAATGGATATCATTATGCAAATACCAAACATAGAGAATGTATGGGATTCTGAAACTGTTATGAATGAAATGAAGGTTTTAAGTAAAGATTTTAACTTTTAAGTTATGAAATATATATTAATTTTATTTTTACTTCCACTTATTGCTTTCTCTCAAGGGGGTTTTAAAAAAGGTAAAAAAGGCGACGATTATCGAATTGTCACTAAAAATGGATATCATTTTGCTTTTGGTCCAACTTATATGCTTTCTTCAAAAACCATTTACGGAGAATTATCAGATAATTCGGGAGCAAGAGGTGATTTTGAGATTAATCCAGTTGGACAATTTGGTGCTTTTGCAGAATTTGGTTTCTTACAGTTTCCCTCTTGGAAGGGAACTCCAATTAAGTTTCTTAAAAAAAGTAGGATAATGGATTACATGGAATTTGCAGTAGGCTTCCGTCAACTTGCAGGTTCTGAAAAAACAACGATTAATTATCGTAATATTGATAATACTCTTGCTTCCTCTCAAGAGTCAATTGGTAATTTTAGAAATGGACATATTTACCTTCGAGCATCTCTTCACTCTTTAATTTTTGTTGGAAAAAAGAAAATAGATGTTACTAGAAAGTATTTTATAGATCAATCTATTGGCTTGAATTATGACTATAATTTATTTCCAGGTGCTACAACTTACCCTGATAGTTTTATCGTAAATTCGAGCCTTGAGAGAAAATTTTACAATCCTTCGGTTTTACAATTCCATTATAGTTTATCCTATGGAATTCGACTAAACCGCGCCTGGATGGTTCTTCCTGGAGTTTCTTTACCTCTTCTTGGTATTTATGAGTGGAATGGCTTTGGAGCAAAAATGTCTTGGTTTTCCTCGCAATATAGACCAATTCAATTTCAGATTAAGTTTATTAAATTATTTGAAAGGGCACCTAAATGCAATGTTTTTGGGAATCCAAATGATATTAAGTTAGATCAACAATATAGAATGGGAAATTAAATGAGCCATTTTTTTTGAACTCTGGCTTCAAGCACTTTTCTATATTTTTTAAGTACTGAATCTCTATCGGAGATATTACTAACTTTAATTATATCAGTAAAAATCATTTCATTGTTTTTGAAAAAAATAAATTCAAAACTTACTGAAGTCGATTCATCGCGGTAAATAGCATAAATACTTGTTCGTTCTAAAATTTCATTTACTGTGATTTTAGTTTTGCTAGCCTTAAATTTTCGGTCGTATCCTTTCACATTTACAAATAAATAGGTGTCGTATCCTTTGGTTTTAATGTTTTCACGAAGAGAGTCACTTGTTAGATTATTTATGTTTGCTCCTTGTTTTAAGAAATTTAATGAGGGCTGCGCTTTGATTCCAAGACTATTTAGAATTTCAGTTGTGTTTAATTCAATAGTATAGCGGTCTTCAGGTCTATCAAATTGAGCGATTACTAAAGCGTTAGTTAACTTTAACCCCTGACCTAGACTATGAAACGAAGCAAATAAAAGAAAAAAAAATACTAGATTTTTCAAGAAATATATTTTAAAATTTGAATTCAAAGATACTTATTTCAATGAATGTAAAGCTATTTGTTATCGGATTTTGATTTAGTTACTTATTTCATCTAGTGCTTCCAAAATTAGCTTTGTAGCTTCATTGACTTGGTCTTCAGTTATGTTTAAAGGTGGCGATAATCTAAAACTATGAGGATTTGAAAGAAACCAAAAAGTAATCAATCCTTTTTCCATGCATTTTTCGACAAGCTTTGTCACTATTTCGCCTGATTCCATATCAAATGCAAACATTAGTCCAATTCTTCGAATTGCCTTTATGGACTTATGAGAATTTAGTTTGGTTTCTATTAATAAGCCTAGGCGTTCAACTTCAGCCAAATTTATTTCAGTTTTTAGAACTTCTAAAGTAGCTCCCGCTGCTGCACAAATTACGGGGTTCCCGCCAAATGTGGTAATGTGTCCAAGCATTGGATTAGTTGTAAAAACACTCATGATTTCTTTGCTTGATACAAGAGCTCCAATTGGCATACCTCCACCTAATGCTTTTCCTAGTGTCAAAATATCTGGCGTAATTCCAAAATGCTCAAAAGCAAATATTTTTCCAGTACGACCCATTCCGCATTGAATTTCATCAAAAATAAGTAGGGCTCCAACTTCATTACATCGCTTTCGCAAAAGCGACATAAATTCTTTTGATGGAATGCGAACACCAGCATCACCTTGAATTGTTTCAATAATAACACCGGCTGTTTTATTGGTGATATTTACTAGTTGTGCCGCATCATTCCATTCCAAAAAACGCACCTCTGGTAATAAAGGTCGGTAAGCTTGTTTTTTGGTTTCATTTGAGGAAATACTTAAACTACCATTTGTACTCCCGTGGTATGCTCCGGTAAATGCAATTAACTCCATTCTCCCAGTTTTTCTTTTTGCAAGTTTTATTGCTGCTTCATTTGCTTCCGTTCCGGAATTGACGGCATATACACAATTTAATTTTTCAGGGAGTAATTCCAATAATGTTTTTCCAAATTTATTCTGTGTCTCTTGAACAAATTCCCCGTAAACCATTACATGCATGTGTTTATCTACTTGATTTTTTATAGCTGAAATCACCTTCGGATGGCAGTGACCAATATTGTTTACAGCAACACCAGCTATCATATCCATAAATACTGCTCCAGATTTATCATAGATATATATTCCTTCTGCTCGTTCAACTTGAAGTAAAAATGGATGTTCGTTTGTCTGAGCTAAGTGATTTAAGAAAAAATCTTTTTCCATGTTTTATTTTCTAAAAATCTCTTGAATCGGAATTCCTGTCATAGCTCCAGTTTGTTGCAGATTTAGCAAATGACTAAGTGTTGGGGCAATATCAATTATTTGATAAGGAGTAAATACTTCTCCTTTAGTAATATTTTTTCCATACCAAAGTAAAGGTACATGAGTATCATAACTAAAAGATGATCCATGAGAGGTTCCCTGATGTGCACTCGGAGTATCAGATGATTTAAGTAAATATCCTGGTTCTAGTGTAAAAATTATTTCGCCACTTCTTTCATAGTCATAACCATTCTGAATCATCGTTTTCCAAGTATTGTTAGCACCATTGTCTTCGATTAATTCTTTTGAAGTATAAACTGCCTTCACTTCTGGCCAAGTTCTTATTTCATCTCTGAAATAGTCTGCTATAAGGTTAATGCTTAGGTTTAAAGATGAAATTCTAGTTTTATTCAAATAGATATTCTGATTTTCTTCTTTTTCGATAAGATTTTCTCCAAATTTTTCAATACTTTTTTTTGCTAATTCACTTAATTTTGTATCTAAAAATAGATAGCCTCCAGGTAGTTTTTTATCAATTAACATTTGAGGAACAGGAACCACGGCATGGTCTGCTGTTAAAAAAACAGTAAAACCATCTTTCCCACACTTTGCAGATAAAGCATCTAACAAACGACTTATTTCCAAGTCTAAACGCAGGTACATATCTTCTAATTCTAAGGAATAGGGACCAAAAGCATGTCCTGCAATATCTGTAGTTGAGAAGCTAATGCATAGCATGTCTGTTTGAAGATCCTCCCCAAGTTTTTCATTTTTTAGGGATTCCAATGCTAAATCAGTTAGTAATGTATTGGCAAAGGGTGAAATTGTAAAAAGTTGATTAGCTGAAGCTTCATTTCCCATTTCTAAAAAATTATAGGGAAATTCAGCACTTGTTTTTCCTCCAATTATTAGTTCATAGGGACTTTTATCAATAGAAGTATAACGTTCTTTTGAGAGCAGTAAATCCCAGTTTTTTGTGTAGCTTTTGGAATTGTTTTTTGAGTTAAATTGCTGTAGCCACAGAGGAAGTTCTTTCTTGAAAAAACTGCTCGTTATAAATGTTCCTGTTGCATAATCAAACCAATAAGAGCCATCACTTAAATGTCCTCCTGGCAAAATAGCAGAACGGTCTTTGTAGGATATAGAAATTACCCGAGCACTTGGATATGTCAATTTTAACTGATCCGTTATTGTATAGGTTTTTAAATTTCTTGGAGATCTTTGTCCATCAGTTGAAATACTTCCAATAGTTGACTCTCTTGTATCAGTAACACAATTGATAACACTTGAAGTTTTTCTGTCGTACCATTCATTTCCTACGATGCCATGATCTGCAGGAATACTTCCAGTGTAAATTGAAGCGTGACCAGGACCAGTATAAGTTGGAACATAATTGTAAAGTATGTTCCGAATATTCATGCCTTGGTTTAAAAACCTGTTGAAACCAGTTTTACAAAAGTTAGCTTGATAACGGTAGAGATAATCATAACACATCTGGTCAACAACAATACCAACTATAAGTTTGGCGTCTTTGTTTTTCTGTGAAAAAAGTTGAGCGACATTTAAAAATAAAAAAAGAAAGAGAATGTTTTTCATCTGCCAAATTTAAGGAATGAACTCGTAATTGTTTTATTTTTCCTATAGAATTATCAATTGAAATTAATTGAAGTAATTTAAAATTCGAATTTACTTTTTCTTCCTTCTATAATTTAGCTTCAAAAAGACTTTGTGTTAAATCAAAAAAGAACGATTAATTCTTTATGAATTTATAACACTTTCCATTGTTCTCTAGCAAGTAAGCACCATTTTTAAGATTTGATACATTAACAGTTTTTTCGAATGTGCTTAGAACTTCTTTTCCACTTAGGTCTAAGATTCTTGTCTTCTCTGATGAAAATCCAGATAAATAAAGATTTTCATTCGTTGGATTTGGATATATTGAAAGGGAATTTTCTTGCTCTGTTAAACCAACACTTGGTCGCACATCAAATACAATAGTTCCAGGGGAAATACCTACGTTAAAGTTCGATAGTTCAGTATTGTTATCGTCAAAAATATGGATTTTCCCAAAAGAGAAAAAGTCAGTTTCGCTGGTGTACAATTGACCAGAAACAGGCTCCTGAGCTAATTCATAATAATTGATGGAATGACCAGAGATTGGTCCACTTAAGTTCATTAAGTTGATGTCAAATTCATTCAAAGTAGTTTCCATAGAAATTTGGTAAACTAATTTATCATCGCGTAATGCTGATGTCCCACATCCAGTTGCTACAGATTGTAAGTTAACAGTTGTATTGCTACTTCCATTCAACGCTACTTTTGAAACGGATGCGTTAGACCAATCTTTATTGTTGACAGTATATAGAAAATCTCCTGATTTCATCAAATTATCTGGATTTTTACCATCTGGACCAAGGTCTACTTCATTTCCATAACTTAAGTTATCTAGGTTTAATTTTCCAATGAGACCTTTTTCATTTCCCCACTCGTAGCCATTATTAATTGCAATATAAGCTACTGAACCATCAACAACGATATTTTGACTTGCCCATTTTGGACCAGAAATCGTATCTATTGCTTGTATTAAGGAAAGAGTAGTTGCATCATAAATATGTAAATATGAATCATAGGTTGTGAGGTACTCTCCTCGAGTTGCAACTAATTTATTTTGATAGATTCCTAAATTTCGCACACCTGGACAAACTACTGAACTCAATTCCTGATGCGTATTCAAGTCCATTTTGTAGATTTTCGAATCTGCAGCGACATAATAAAAATTTCCATCGATGATAAGATCAGATCCAAAACGCATTCCGTTTAAGGTGCTGACTACACTGTAAATTTGAGTTGATGGATCATAGCTGCCAATAGTAACTGGATCAATAATTTGATTTGTTTGATAATCAAAATATCCTTCGTTTAGAACAAGAACTTTGTGTAGGTAGTTTTGCGAGAATGCAAAAGCTGAAATTAATAATAGAACGGAAGTAAAAAGTTGTTTCATTTTTTTTTAAGTTTTTAAAACATTAATAAATAAAACAGGCTAAAATGGAATCATAGGGATACGTCTATCCCATTATTGAGTCCGACTTTAATCTGAAGTCATATCTCTGTTCTCAGGCAAGTCTTCTGGCTCACACCCTTTTAGTTTCTGCCTTCCCGTTTTAAAACAGTGGCTTATGGAAACCCATTTTAAGTGCTTACAGCTGCAGACACAGCTCCGGAATCTAACCGGATTCCTTTTTAATTTGCTTTTAGGCAAAACCAAAGAACAGGACAAAATTAAATGAAATATTGAGCAATTGCAGTTTTTATTTAATTTTTTGCAATTTAAGTGAAAGGGCCCCTGAATTTTTAATCACCTGAATCAGGTAGTTTCCAGCTGGTAGTTCGCTTGTCTCACAAGGAATTAAGTGTGTTCCTTCACTTAAGTCTTTTGATCCAATTTCTTTAATCATTTGTCCATTTATAGAGTAGATATAAACGGATACTCGTTCGTTTAATGTTGTAATTTTTAAGGTGCAATTACTAGGAGTGGGGTTAGGAAATACGATGTTTTTTAAATCTAGTGATTCGTCTTCGCTCAAGCCTAAAGAACAGCCACTTAAAACGTTTATAAATGTAATATTATGTTCAAATAAATTTTGTATAGATGAAACCGGAACTTCAAACCAATCTTTCAAAATCGAGGCATAAACATCTCTAAAATCAATTTCCATTTCTACTCCCGATTGTCCATCTATTTGATTGTTTATTTGAGGATTAGGACCAATTATTCCTGAATTAACACATTTTCCAAAAAGGAAAAGAGGTGCGGCATCTCCATGATCTGTACCAAAACTGCCATTTGAGGCTACTTGTCTTCCGAATTCAGAAAAAGTCATTCCTGCAACCCTTTCCTCTAGACCTAATAATTGCAAATCATCTTGAAAAGCAGCAATTGCGTCTGAAAGTTTTTTTAATAAATCTGCATGTTCACCTTGAGTAGTATTTGTTTGTAAAACTTGCGAATCATGCGTGTCAAATCCATTGATATTTAAAATGTAAACTTTCGTTTTTAAGCCTCCTGAAATCATTTGTGCAATGTATTTCAATTGAACGGCAATAGAATTTGTTGGGTCATATAGTGTGGATAGTGAATTACCGGAATTTGAAGCTACACTAATCTGATTCCCATATTCATTTGTTTGATTTAGTATTGTAGCAATGTACTCTATCTGCGAACCATAGTATGTGCCATCATTTGCAACGCTTGTCTCCAATAAATTTGCAGCATTAAACGGGTCACTTACAGCATGCGAAAAATTACCCATTAAACCTTGACAGGTTGTTGATAATTCTGAGCCCATACTGATTGCAAAGGGATCAGGAAAATCAATATTTGGGTAATCCTCAGGGAAATTGGCGTTCTCGCTCTCAAAATACCTGCCCATCCACCCACTTGTTTGATTGATATCTAAAGAACCACTTGCCCAAATATCAGAAGATCTGAAATGCGACCGATTTTGCTCAGGATAACCAACATTTTGCACTACTGTCAATTTACCCTGTTCAAACATGGTCTTCATACCAGTCATTATAGGATGAATTCCAACTGAATTTGTTAATGAAAGAATTTGGTTTTGTGGTAGAATAATATTTGGTCTTTGGATCATTAGGTTATCATATTGATCTATAGGAATAATCATATTTAATCCATCGTTCCCGCCATTTAATCTTATTATAATAAGTACACGATCTTCAGCATTTTTAGATGAACCAAATAATTTTTTTGTAATAGCTTGCATTCCAAATCCATTTGAAATAAATGGTAAGGACAAGGAGGCCAGAGATAAATTTTTTATAAAGCTTCTTCTTTTCATGCTTAATCGTTTGTTTTCTATTATAATGTTTCGTACTGAGGCATTTTAAAAACGGTATTTAAAACAAAACTCATTCTTATTTTAACAGGATCAGAGACAACTATATTTGTGGGGTCTGAAATGTAAGCATTGTATTGATCAGTCCACTCAAAATCTGGTAAGCCGTTGGTTAATATTCCTTTTAAGTAAATTTTATCTGCAGTATTTATGTCTTTTGGAAAGAAAATAGTGCAAATATCATCGATAACAACACTTGCATTATCAGGTATTGAAAGTCCATCTAAAAATCCAAGTATATTTAAGCTAAAATTGTTTGTGCCTAATCCATTGAAAAGCATTGCACCAATGAAGTCAAATCTTTTTTTAATGTAAGTAGAATTTATCCAGAGCTTTGAAAATGCTGGAGCTTGGTAATAGGCAGTCCATCCAGAAACACTTGGTGGTCTAGCATAATCTTGCCCCATATTATCAGCAAAGTTATAAATATTTAAATAGATATCTGAGTTTACAGCAAGCCCAAAATTTGGGGCAGTTTCAGTAGCATTCAAAATTCCATATATCATTTCATAGGGATTTCGGATAATTGATCCTCTAATACTTAGATCATAGAAATGTTCGCTAGTAAATAATTGATGAAGCACCGGTAAAATTTCATAATTGTTAGAGGTAAGAGTTAAAGCCATACTGGGAATAATGTCAGACATTACAAAGGCATTTAAATCATAATTAACAAAATAACGATAGAGTTTTGAACAAATAAATGTCGCAACTTGACTTTGATTAAAGATTACATCAATAAAATCGGAGTATTCTTGTGCGTCGTTTGCATTAATAATTTGACCATTGAAATGATAAGAAAGTTGTTTGCTTGAATTATCATGTAATATTGGATTAAAAGATACTTCTACTTGTGTTAAGCTATCACTTCTGATGCCAGTTACAACATAACCAGTAAGAATTTTAGCACCTGCAGCAACATCATCTTCTGTGTAATGGGAATAATCTCCTGTTGCAATTTGAGCGCCTTTTCCAATTGAAAATAATTCAAGTAATTCGCGAGAATAGTTTTCATTTGGAGAATAAACAGTATTTGAAGATCCGTTTAAAAAAAGAAGCATGCTTGGATCTATTGTAACATCTTTAACTAGTTGCTTGAAGTTTCCTAAAGAGCTCTGGCGTAAAAGCATAAAAAAATGATACATTGCTCGAGATTCAGTAGTATCTAAAACTCCAAAATGATTTTGCCAAAAAAAGACTAATTTTTCTGCAATACTGCCATTTTCCTCATTAATATTTTTATTTATCCAAGCGTAAAGAGATCTTCTGCGTGCGCTTTCGCATTCTTGATTTTCAGCTTGATTTGAAGGGTATACTGAATTTACCCAAGTACTTCCTTGAGCAACAATTGTTTCGCCGGGATGATATGCCAGTGGTGGACTTGTTTGAGGGATTTGAAGTAAGCTTGTAACGGTATTTTCCATGCCATTTACAACAGCAGCTATTATCTGCTGATTCGTTGCACCAAAAACTGTCCTTCGCAATAAATGTGCTGCTTCTGCTTTTGTCCATGGCCCACTGTAAGGAGTCATAAAGTAGGGTTTAAATTATTAATTTTTTACTGTTTCATGAAAAAATAATATGCTAATATAATTAATTTTTTACTGTTTCATGAAAAATAGTCGGCTAATCTTATTGTACTGTTTTAGTTGCAAGATGTATGTTCCTTTCACAAAATTAGTCAGGTCAATTTCAACTTCTTTTCCAGAAAAGCTACCAGTATATACTTCTCGATTTAAAACATCTAGAATAACTATTTCATTGCTTCCTGAAGTAAAATTTGTAGTTAAAGTAAGATACTCAGAAGCTGGATTTGGAAATAGATTATTTTCTAGGTCTTGCTCAGTTAAAGAGGAAGATAAACAGTCTTGACAAGAAAGCATACTTGAATATAAAGCATCTGAATAATCGATCATTCCTGAAATGTTTGAACATCCTGAAATCATGGCACATTGTCCGTTGATAATTCCAATTCCAAGAGGCATTGAACAAATTCCAAAGTCAACGTTCGATAAATCGGAACATGGAGGGGCAAGATCAAATTCCATGCAGTTTGCTTGGCAATTTTCTAGACTTGAATATATGGCCAATGCATAATTAATATTTCCTACAATTGTTCCACAGCCGCTAATCGGACTGCAAATACCATTAATTAAGCCATAACCCATAAACATTGCGCAAGCACCAAAGTCAAGACCCGCTAAATCTGCACAAGAATCTGCAAATGTTATACCTCCTGAACATTCTCCGGGAGTCCAGGAAGTTACTCCAAACCAATTTTCCGCTATGCAAGCGTTACTGTAAGTGATATCATTGCAACCACAAACAGGGGTATAATCCGCAGTACAAAATATATTAGGATTTATTAGTGATGAATCAATACATGTTATATTATTTCCACAAGGCCCCTCAGTCCATGCAGTTACACCTCCAAGATTTACCGCAATACAGTCATTTGAATACGTAACGCCATCACATCCACAAACTGGAGCGTAAATCATAGGACAAATGGCAAATGAATCAATTAAGGCTGGATTTACACATTGAGAAAAATTATAGGTTTTAAATCCAAAAATTAGCATTAGAAGTAGGATGTATTTCATAATTTTTATTTTTAATGTATAGTAAATTTAATCTAAAATCTAATTCTTTTCAATTAATTCTCTTTTTAATTAATTTAAAACCCAATGAAATACTCAGAGGAATATATTTTAATGCGTGATTAATGCTATCTTTGATAAAATTTATTTCCATGCGCGTTTACTTGGATAATGCAGCTACAACTCAAATTGCTCCTGAAGTGATTGATTCTATGTTGCTTGTTTTAAAGGAGAATTTTGGCAATCCATCTTCTACACATTTTTATGGAAGGAATGCAAAAGCTTTAGTTGAGACATCAAGACGTTCAATTGCAAAACAAATGAATTGTCTTTCTTCTGAAATTATATTTACTTCAGGAGGAACGGAAGCAGACAATATGGCAATCCATGCAGCAATTAACGAATTGGGTGTAAAACGCATTATAACTTCTTGTATTGAACACCATGCTGTTGGTCATACGATTGAATCTCTAACAAAAGAAAATTTAGTTGAAAGTGTTTTTGTTAAAATTGATTCAAAGGGGCATGTTGACCTTAATCATCTAGAAGAATTACTTCAAGAAAATATTCCAACATTGGTTTCTTTAATGCATGCAAATAATGAGATTTCGACCATTCTTCCTTTGAAAAAAGTTACACAAATGTGTCGTAAATATGGCGCTTTTTTTCATTCTGATACCGTACAAACAATTGGTCATTATCCATTTGACTTGCACGAGTTAGATATTGATTTTATAGCTTGTTCAGCACATAAATTTCATGGACCTAAAGGAATTGGTTTTTTATATGTAAATAAGAAAACTAAAATTTCTCCTTTTATTCATGGAGGAGCACAGGAACGTGGTATGAGAGGTGGAACAGAAAACATAGCAGGGATTGTTGGCTTAGCCAAAGCAATGGAATTGACATACGAAGATATAGCAGCTCACCAAAAACATATTCAGGAACTTAAAAACTATATGATTGACCAATTGAAAAATCAGTTTTCTGATATTACATTTCATGGAGAAACAAAGCCTGAGGAATCTTTGTATACCGTTTTAAATGTTTGCTTTCCAAAGACGGAAAAGTCTGGAATGTTATTATTCACATTGGATCTTAAAGGTATTGCTGTAAGTGGAGGTAGCGCTTGTTCTTCAGGAGCAACAAAGGGCTCACATGTTTTGGAAGGAATTTCTGCAGATTTAACACGCCCGAATGCTCGTTTTTCATTTTCTAGGTATACAACAAAAGCTGAAATCGATTATGCATTGGACCAAGTTAAAAGTGTCTTTCAAGTTAATATTTGCTAAGAAATGGCACCACAGCGCCTAAAGATTTTAGCACTTTGTTCTTGGTATCCGAATGACTTCAATCCGACCTTAGGGAATTTCGTAAAAAAACATTCCGAAGCTGCTTCTCGCTACAATGATGTTGTTTGTCTTTCAGTTTTTCCTTCGTTACTTGATAAAAAAATACGTTTGGTTGAGACAAGGACAAGAACTTTCTCTGAGATTGTAGTTTACTATCCAAAAACAATTAGCAAATTTCGCCTTTGGAATATGTTCCGGAATTATTTCGCTCACAGGAAAGCGTTTAAAAAAGGATATAAAACTGTAAAGTCGATTATTGGCAAGCCGGATTTAATTCATTTAAATATTACTTATCCACTTGGAATATGGGCATTTTATTTAAAATGGCGTAAAGATATTCCTTATGTAATAACGGAAAATGCAACAGGTCTTCATGTAGGAACCGATCATTCATACCCAAAGATTATTTTGTCTTTGTGTAAGTTTATAGTAAGAAGAGCTTCGATTTTACTTCCAGTTAGCGAGGATCTTAAAAGTTATATGCAGATTCTTAGCCCAAAATCACAATTTGCAATTATTTCAAATGTTGTAGATGAAGAAATATTTAAGTACAGTGAAAAACAAAAAGAATTAAAAACAAAAACTTTTATTCATATCTCAACTGGAAAAGACGAGCATAAGAATATTAGTGGAATACTGTCTTGCATCTCTAGCATATCAAAATATCGAAAGGATTTTCATTTGAAAATTGTCAGTGATGGCGATGTAGCATATGCCAAGGAAAAAATAGAGGTTTTGGGTATTCAAGATTCTGTGACATTTTATTCAACGATGTCAACCAAAGAAATTGCTTCTATGATCGAAAATAGTTCTGCCTTATTGCTTTTTAGTAATTATGAAAATTTCCCCTGCGTTATTGCAGAATCACTTATGATGGGAAAACCTGTTATCTCTACTGATGTAAATGGCATACCTGAACATGTAAATTCGAAAAATGGGATTCTAATTCCTAAAGGAGATGAAGCGCAACTTGAAAAAGCTATTTGTGATTTTTTAGATGCTAAATTCACCTTTGATTCAAATGAAATTCATTCTTATGCGTTTAAACATTTTAGTTATCAAGAAGTGGGAAAACAATTTGACGAACAGTACAGAATAGTTTTAAACTCTAAGACTCAATAATGCTAAAATCAATTCTCGGTAATTTTAGTGTACGCTTTTCTTCTGCAATCTTTAATTTGTTAATAGCGGTTTTAGTTTCACAGTTTTTAGGTGCAGAGGGAAAAGGTGAGCAAAGTCTTATACTAGCTTCAATTACGATTGTTTTATTGTTTCATAATCTTGTAAGTGGTGCTTCTATTATCTATTTAGCATCTCGACTAAATCCTCAAAAATTACTTATTGTATCCTATTTGTGGACAATCACAGTTAGTTTTTTTAGCTATTTACTATTAATAAAGTTAGCATATTTCACTCCCTTTATTTCTTTTTCAATTGTTTTGTTGAGTACTTTAAGTTCATTTACAGCCATAAATTCATCCTTATTAATTGGCCGTGAAAAAATTGCAAAAAGTAATATTGTTAATTTCTTAGTCCCTTTTTTAACCTTATCATTTCTTTTTGTACAATTTTATTTTTTTGACAATAAAAGTATTTCAGCTTATGTTTCCGCATTGGTTTTCTCATACTTGCTGTCGCTAGTTTGTAGTTTATATTTTATAAAAGCTTATTTTTTTGAAAAAGAAACGCAAGATTCAAAATTCCAAACGACCTTCAAGTCCCTTTTTTATTTCGGCTTCCAGAATCAGTTAGCGCATATATTTCAGCTCTTGAGTTTCCGAATTAGTTATTTTGTAATTGAACATTACAATGGAAAGGAAGCTGTTGGAATTTATTCTAATGGAATTTCTATCGCTGAAGCAATTTGGATGATAACGAGTAGTATTTGTTTGTATCAATATTCTAAGATATCAAATTCAACCGACAAGGAATATTCTATGCGTTTAACTGAGAAATTAACGAAAGTAGCTTTATTTATCTCTTTCCTTGTTATTTGCGTAGTTGCTATTATCCCAACAAATTTTTACACTTGGGTTTTTGGTAAAGAATTTTATGAATTAAAATCTATAATTCTACTTCTTCTTCCAGGAGTTTGGATTTACAACTATTATTTGATTATCGGACATTATTTTTCAGGACGAGGTAAATTCCTTTCTAATGCGCTAGCCACTTTTATAGGTCTCGTTTTTACCTTTCTACTTATATTTTCACTAGTTCCAAAATTTGGTGTTCAGGGTTCAGTTCTTTCAGCAATTCTTACCTATTTACTTACCTCTCTAGTTGCAATAATAATTTATCTTTGTCAGGGAGGTAAATTTGTACTTTTCCCAAAGTTTTCTGAAATACAAAATTATTTATTTTCTAAAACTAACATAAATGAAAAAAGTAAGTAAGGCAATCAAAGCATTTATTGCAATTCTCAAAAAGCCCTATTTATTGAATGCTGTATTAAATAGTGAGGAACTTTTGGAAAAAGAATTTCAAGGGCTATTTCCTTCTGCAAACGAAAAAAAACAGATTTCATTTTCGACCTTATTTCCGCTTGAGAAGGATGTGAATGTATATCCATATTCTTTTTTAAGTGGTTCCTCACTTGCAACAGACTTTGCCTTGTTACAGTTATTGTGCAAAAAAATAGATGCGGAAGATTATTTTGAAATTGGAACCTGGCGTGGAGAAAGTGTTGCGAATGTTGCTCCATTTGTCAAAAATTGTTTCACTTTAAATTTAAGCGATGATGTAATGTTACAAAAGGGATTAGAAAAAAGTTATATTCAAATGCATCGATTTTATTCTAAGGATATTAAAAATGTAACTCATCTTTTTGGGGATTCAAAATACTATGATTATTCTAGTTTAAACAAGAAATTTGATCTTATTTTTATTGACGGAGATCATCATACAGAATCTGTAAAAAGTGATTCATCCTTGCTTTTTCCATTTTTAAAAAATGAAAAATCTGTAATCGTTTGGCACGATGCAAAACTAGATACAGAAACTTGTAGATATGAGGTATTAATGGGAATATATCAAGGTATGCCTCAAGAAACCCACAAACATATTTATCTAGTAGAAAATACCCTTTGTGCAATTTATTGGCCTTATGACTTAGCTTTTTCCACCTTAGTTAAAAATACTGCCCCTGAAAATTCTTTTGATATTCAGTTAAGAATAAAAAAGTAAAAATCACTTAAAACTAAATTTACGTTGGAGTAAGTAACTAATTACAACAACGATACAAGATGCAGAAATATTTGCAAGTGTTGGAAAGAAATTAAAAGTTTCAATGAATATTTTTAAGAGAATCCAACTTGTAAAACTGGTAATTAGAGCACTTACAGCATAGCGAAATAATTGTGTAGTTCCTTTTAATTGACTTTTTGTGAAAACCACATATTTTAAAAGTGTAAATCCGATTGAGAAGGAGATAATAAAACATAGAAAAGCAGTCATTGTATACGAAGAAAGTGTAAAGTTCACTAGCGGCAAATGCCAATTTTCTTTCTTGAAAAGGAATTGATAAAAGATAAAAAATAAAAACCAACTTAAAACTAAATTACTAACACCGCACACTGCATAATAGTAGGTTGTACGATCAAAAAAACGTTTAAAAAGTGGGTAGAAAAAATCTAAGAAAGAATGAATTAACTTAACTAATTTCATCGAATTCAATTTGATAGGATGTATGCCGACGAATATTTAAAACCTGCCCGTCTTCAAATAATAAATATTGACCTTTTATTCCTTTAAGCATGCCATTTATTTCTGGTGTTTTGTCAAAAGTTAAGCTTGCTACTTTTGTCGGATAAATTTCAACGGGATAATTAAAGGTGTGGATACTGTCGTCCTCACTCCAATAGCAGGATAAGTCGCTCGGAAGTATCTCGTGAATAAGCCATTTTTCATTTTCTAAATTTATCGTTTCGTCTTGCAAGTTACACAACATACTTTGCCAGTTTGTTTTATCAGAAAAATGATCTTTCAATGCAACTTCAATTTTGCCAGCTAGATAGCGATTTGGCACTTCAGCTAAAATAATTGCCTTGTTTGCGCCTTGATCAATCCATCTTGTTGGCACTTGACTAATTTTTGTGACACCTACTTTAACGATATCTGTTGCGGCTAAATAAACTATGTGTGGCTGGTTATGGTATTTTAATTCATATTCAATATCTCTTCCTTTTCCCAAGTGTGCTTCACATAATTCGGGATGTAAAATACAGGGGCTTGCCTCAGGAGCAGAAATAAAACAAGAGTAGCAAAATCCCTGCCCGAAAGATTTATCAGTTTGTTTAAGGCATTTTGAGCAATCTATTCTCCCATTCCATTTTAAAGAAATTTGTTTTCCTATAAATGTATTTACATGAATATCTTTTTCTGGGCATTCGAAAAAATAATCAATTTCACTCCCCATTTGGGTCTTCATTTTTGTAAGGAGTAGTTTCATTCT
>JBILPT010000055.1:0-6023 GCA_044373675.1 Crocinitomicaceae bacterium
CTTGTTCCTATGATTTCCCCCTACAATGATGCTTATTTTATGAAGCAGGCATTAGATGAAGCAAAAAAAGCATATTTACTTGATGAAGTTCCTGTAGGGGCTGTGATCGTTTGCCAAAATCAAATTATTGCTAGAGGTCATAATTTAACAGAAACATTATGTGATGTTACTGCGCATGCAGAAATCCAGGCAATAACAGCTGCTGCAAATTATTTAGGAGCAAAGTACTTGAAAGGTTGCACACTCTACGTTACCTTAGAACCTTGTTGCATGTGTGCGGGTGCTCTTTATTGGTCGCAGATAGATAAAATTGTTTATGGTGCAAGAGATTTAAAACGTGGTGCAGGAAATCATGGAAATAAATTATACCATCCAAGCTCCTTGGTTATTAATGGTATTATGGAGGAAGATTGTGCACAGCTAATGAAAGATTTCTTTTCCGAAAAGCGGAAGCAAAGCTAATTATCTCTTTAGTTCTCTTAAAAGAATAGCTGTTTGAATAAGCATGGCTGATAAAAATAAAAATAAGAAATAAAGCAATAATCTTGTTTTGTTTTCTAAGAAGACAAAAATAGCTACTGAAGTTAGGAAAGCAATAATCTGCAAACTAAACATCAACAAAAACCGAGAAGCAAAAAACGCTGGATCATTACTTGGCAATATAAAAAAAGACAATGAGCTTATTAGGTAGATAAATAAGACCAATAAACTAATTAATAATCCATCATAACTAGAAAGAGGTGTTAGATTGAATTCAATAATTAGAAAAAATAAGGATGCTATTAAAAATTGAGGTATAGCCAAATGAAAATAATTGAGTTTATTCATTTGGTTGATTTAATTTTAAAATCTCTCTAATAACAAGAAACATTGAAGAAATAACACCAAAAAGTGAAAGAGAAAGCGTCCACCATGGAGTCAGGGTTTCAAATTTATTATCGCAATAGGTTCCTAACCAAGCGAAAAAGCTAATAATTCCAGCCATTTGAATTCCCATGCTTGAAAAGCGCAAGAAAAGATTTTTTTTCTTTTCGATTTTCTTAGTGTTCTTCTGAATCAAATGCTACATCGTTATTTAAACTATTTGTAGACAAGGGGGCCTTCATTACACATGCACCTTCAAAAAATGCACCTTCCTCAATATTTAATTTCAGTGCTTCAATATCTCCTTTTATTCTAGCAGTACTTCGTAAAATAAGTAGATTTTCGATTGTTAACTCTCCTTCTAAAGCACCTTCGATTTCTGCATTGACACAGACCAAATTGCCCTTAAGTTTGCCAGAGGCACCAATTTTAACTTGCCCAGAACAAGAAATGTTACCAATTACCTCACCTTCAATCAGTATTCCTGAATTTGAAACAATATCTCCAGTGATTTCTGTACCTGCTATTACTCTATTTAATTGATCTGAGTTATTCTCGTTGGAGTTCCCTGATCCAAAAAATTCTTTTCTTTTTAACATAAGCTTTAATAATTATCGTTGTAAAATAATTTATATTCTTCAAATTTCGCTGTTTCAATTAACTTTTTCAAATTTTCTTGCGTAATAATGTAAATTATATTGTCTTGAAGATCATCAAGGAATTCAAAACCTGCTTTATAAGCATCAACAAATTTGTCGGCAAGTGAAATAGATGCAAATTCTTGGATTAAAATAAACGACTTTTCTGAAAGGGTTATTTTTGAACTAACACGCAATTTACTTGACTTAAATTTTTTAGTTGTAAAATCTGAAATTATACCTTTTGAAACATCTGTATCATCCTCAGTATCTAGAAGAATAATTACATATTGGTTAACGTCTGAAACAAACTCAAAATAGTATTTTTTATTAAAATCTAATTCTTCATTTTTTGAATACCCTGTTTGTATTATCTCAAGCATCTCTTTTGCTCTTTCAGCTTGCTCTGATTGAGGTTTTTCCTCGATAATTAGATTTAATTTAGGAATTAGAGTTTTCTTATCTTCTGTTAATTGACCCATAGCTAAAACATTTAGCAGCATATATTCACTTCTGCATGTATTTGTTAGGTCTTTTTCTAGAATTATTTGACTTAGATTAAAAACACTCTGATATGCTTGTAATTTATATTGTTCTAGCAACTTTAAGTAGTCTTTTTGCGATTCCTCTGCATTTTTCTTTTGTTTTATGTAAAAATCAGGATCAAGAAAATATTTTGCTGCATCTGAATTAGGATATTTATCTAAGATGTATGATTTATACTTTTCACTTCTTTTATTATTTTCATTTAATCTATATAATTGAAATGCTGCAGATAAGTCTGTTATATTTGAAAGTCTCAAAGCAAGTACAGATTCAAATTGCTTTTCAGCTAAGTCATTTTCTAATAGAATTTCTTTAAATAAAATACCTGAAGTATACAGCGCATCTATTAAACGTAATTGTGATTGAGAAAAAGCACTATCACTAAGGGGAATATTTTTTAACAAGCTTTCTATACTTAATGAATCTTTCGTTTTTTGGCCGGCTATTTTTTCTGTTGAATCGACAGAAGAACCACTAATATTTATTGATAATTTATCACTTCTTCGCCAATCGTCCTCATTGTCTCGTGCACCCCATAATTTTTTAAATTCTGTGAATCCTGTTTCTCTTAATTTTGGATTATTGAAAATAAATTTACTCGAGTTTGTATTATTATTTGGCATATTGTTACTCTGTAATGCAAGTAATTTAGCTGCTTCTTTTTCCTTTGCAGCTTGAATTTCTTTTCGTATTTGTTTTAATGTCTCTTTAAGGAAAATCTCCCTGTCTTTATCACTCAATTTTGCAATTTTTTGAACACTGTCTTCAAAAGTGGCAGTTTCTAATGCTTTTACTAAATCAAATAATTTTACTGATTTATTTTTTACAATTTCAGCATTTGGATAATCTTCAGGCATAAACCGAGCGCAGGAATCATAGTATTTTTGAGCTGGCACAAAGTCCTTGTCAAAAAATGAAATATCTCCAAGTTTTTCATACGACATTGCTTTCTGTCTTTTATTTGATAGTGAGTAAAAAGCAGATTTGGTTAAATACACTTTTGCTTCTTGTTTTTGATTATTATTTAAATCTACTAGACCCAAGGCGTAAAAAATTTGGTCCTTAAATGCAGCATTTTTTGAATCTCGAGCCATTCTTTTTAAATCTTTCTTTACACCTACTCTTCCATCTGATAAAGCGCTGTTTAAGCGCGCATTAAAAGCTAATTCAAAAGAAGCAGATGTACTTACTGCTTTATTAAAATAACGACTTGCACTAGCTGAATTGTCAGCATTTTGATATAACTGAGCTAAAATATAATTTAATCTTGCTTTTTCTCTTGAACTTTTTGATTTAGAAAGTGCTAAATGTAAACCTTCAATTGCCCCTTCATAATCTCTTCTTTTCATTGCTAAATTCGAGTAAGCTTTGTAAATTTCTAATTGAAGATTTCGATTCATAACAGGTTGCTCAGCATCTCCTTTTTTCTTATTTAAAAATGGTATGAAATCTCCAAATTTCTTTTTCTTTTGTATTTGAGCAATTTCATTTAAACCATCCAATATTAATTTTGCGTCTGAAAATTTATTTAGCTCAATATAAACTTTAGCAATCCATAATTGGGCAATGTAAGTGGAAGGGTCTTTAATAAAAAACCTTTTCACAAACTCGAAATTGTTTAGGGCTTTTTCATAATCTCTACGATAATAAAAAGCTTTGCCAATCGTGAGCCAATTTTCGTCAATCCAATTATTATATTCTGCTTGTTTGTAATACATGTCTACAGCATTCGGCATGCTATGATCCTCAATAACTTTTGTGCATTTTGCAATTGCTGTATCAATTGCTGGATACATTCCTATTACTTCTTTCTCGTCTGGTAATGGATTTACGGGAAGAAAAGTGTAAAAATCGTCTTTGTGGGAGCCATCATACGTTATTAGTGATAGACGCAGAAGTTCGTTCGCATTAAATAGTCCGTTATATCTTGCTGTTGTTGAATGGTATTTAAGGTTCAAAAAATTATTTTTTTCAGTAGAGCACGCGAAAACACTCAGCAATGCTAAGAGGAGCCATAATTTTTTTATTAGACAGCTTGTCATTCTTTTTTAATTCGTCTATTATTAACTGAAAATGAAGTGTTTTAGTATAAAAACTACTCTTATATTAAGCAATATTTGTAAATACTTGTTGAATATCATCGTCATCTTCAATTTTATCCAACATTTTTTCAATATCTATCAGCTGTTCTTCAGAGAAATCAACTGGACTTGTAGGGATTCGTTTCAAACTAGATTTTTGGACTTCCAAATTTAGATCTTCCAATGCTTTAGATAAAGTTCCAAAAGCGGTATAATCACCATAGACAACAATCGAATTTTCTTCGATATCTATTTCTTCACATCCAGCATCAATTAATTCCAATTCTAACATTTCGGGATCTAAATCCTCTGTTTTATTGATTTCAAAAACACTTTTTCGTGCAAACATAAATTCCATTGAGCCATTTGGAACAACTGCTCCTCCGGCTTTATTGAAGTATGATTTTACATTAGCCACAGTTCTTGTTGGATTATCAGAAGCACATTCAACAAAAACCAATACACCATGAGGACCTTTTCCTTCATAATTTACTTCTGTAAATGACGCAATATCTTTTTGAGCAGATCGCTTAATTGCAGCTTCAATATTATCCTTGGGCATGTTTTCCGACTTAGCATTTTGGATAGCTGTTCGAAGTTTCGCGTTTGTTGATGGATCTATACCCCCTTCTTTTGCAGCCATTGTAATGGCTTTCCCTAATTTCGGAAATATTTTAGACATTTTGTCCCAACGCTTTTCCTTTGCTGCTCTTCGGTATTCAAAAGCTCTTCCCATGATACTAATTTTGAACAAAAATAGGGAAATTACGCCGATTTTTCAAGCATCATTTCTTCTGTACTCCCTCTAAAATTAGCTCAATGTAATTTAACAAGGGTTCTTTTCCAAAATTAGATGTCGCAGAACTTGTAAAAAGTGGAGGAATTTCATCCCAATATTTCAACATTTCTTTTTTGTATTTCGCCAAGTTTTTTTGAAGGGCTGTACTTGACAACTTATCAATTTTTGTAAAAACCATGGAAAAAGGAAGACCTTTTTCACCACACCAATTCATAAATTCTAAATCAATTTGCTGCGGTTCAAGGCGCGCATCTAAAAGCACAAAAATATTCAATAAGGTTTCTCTTTTTGTTAAATATTCCGCAATGAATTTTTCCCATTGGAAGCGTTTAGATTTTGAAGCTTTCGCATAACCAAATCCGGGTAAATCTACCAAATACCATTTTTCATCAATTAAAAAATGATTGATTAATTGTGTTTTTCCTGGAGTCCCTGAAGTTTTTGCCAAGGATTTTTTACCTGTTAACATATTAATCAAGGAGGATTTTCCAACATTTGAGCGGCCGATAAAAGCGAATTCAGGTTTAGCGTCTGTAGGGCATTTACTGAGTTCCGAATTTGAAATTACAAACACCGCTTCTTTTATTTTCATAGTGCAACAAAATTAATGGAATTAATAGTTTAATTTAGGATTTAAATGAACAATACTCAAATTTAAAATGTTTAAAGTTTCATGGCTGTTTACAAGATTAAAGATGTAGAAGTTCTCACTGGAATTAAAGCTCATACTATACGTATTTGGGAAAAACGCTATGGTATTTTAGAACCAAGTAGAACTGAAACACAAATCCGCACTTATTCAGACGCACAAATTGCCAGTCTTCTAAATATCAGTTTGCTAAACAATAACGGGCATAAAATTTCTAAAATTGCAGGGTTACCAGAAGCCGAAATCAATAAATTAGTTTGGGATATTCGCATTGGCAAAAAAAATTGTGACAGTGGCAAAAAATTAATTTTAGCGCTAATTGAATTAGACGAGAAGTTATTTCGCGACACTTTAAATAATTTAATTAACGAACTTGGATTAGCATTAACCTTTTCAGCACACATAATTCCCTTTCTTGATCGGATTGGCGTGATGTGGTTAACTGG
>JBILPT010000009.1:0-54562 GCA_044373675.1 Crocinitomicaceae bacterium
GCCATGGAATAATCAATATTATTGATTTCTAAGATTAGAATCCCACCAACTTCTTTCATGCTTCCCGTATTGGCTAGTTGCACCATCAAATGATAAATGGTAGTACAGCCCAAATAATTCTCATTTTCATCAAGAATTGGCAAAACACTTAGATTAAATTCTGACATTTTGGCGAGAACCTCGAAAACATGGGAATTTGCAAAAACATAAGGGCGAGGTAAATGATCAAATAAGCCATCCAATGAATTTTCTGCATTCAAGCGATCTAAAATGTCCGATTCAGAAACAACACCAACAAAATTTCCGTTTTTTAAAACTGGAAGGTGAGAAACCTTAAATTCATCCATCCAATTCAGTGCTTTTTCTCCTGAGTCAGTATGAACTAAAGGTGGAATTTCTTCTGTAATTAAATTAATTGCTTTCATAAACGTGGCCAAAGTAGTAAAATCATCTGAGAGTTTGTAATTTTGAAACATCAAAAATGATACCATGACTAAATTAAGTGTCAATATTAACAAAATTGCAAGTATTCGAAATGCACGAGGAGGAAATATACCCAACCTTGTAAATTTTGCAGTTGATTGTGAACGTTTTGGCGCTGAAGGTATTACAATTCATCCTCGACCTGATGAACGGCATATAACAAAGAAAGACGCGTACGAATTAAAAGAAGCGGTTCAAAAAGAATTTAATATTGAAGGATTCCCCGATAGCCGTTTTATGGAAATCATCAAAGATTTGCGACCAACTCAAGCAACACTTGTTCCAGATCCACCGGGTGTATTGACTTCAAATGCCGGATGGGACACAAAAGAAAATTTTGATTTTCTACAAAAGACTTGCAGTCAACTCAGTGATTGGGGAGTTCGAACTTCTATTTTCATTGAACCAGATTTAGAAAAAATTGAATTAGCACAAAAACTAGGTGTTAATCGCATTGAGTTGTATACTGGACCTTATGCTACAGATTTTAGTAAAAATAAACTAGAGGCAATTGAATCCTATATAACTGCAACACAATATGCGATAAATTTAGGTTTAGGAATAAATGCTGGTCACGATTTAAATTTAGAAAACCTAAATTATTTTAAAAAATCACTACTTCGCTTGGATGAAGTTTCTATCGGTCATGCACTTATTTCTGACGCACTCTATTTAGGCATTGAAAATGCCATACAACGCTATAAATTCTTACTTCTCGATTAAATTTTCTTTATCTGAATTCATCAAAATATCCCTTTTTGGATAAGGAATTTTAATATCATATTCGCGAAATAAACGATCAATTTCAAATCGGATTTCTGATTTATAATTATTAATATCCCAACTCTGATCAGCCCAAAAAACCAATTCTAATTCAAGACCTGAATCACCAAAATTTGAAAGTCGAACAAGAATAGGATGACTCTTTTTAACTTTGGGGTGAGCCAAAGCAGCTTGTTTAAGTAAGCGCTTAATCAATTCGGTATTTGCACCATACTCTACAGTAAGATTTATCATAAAGCGTGTTAATTCTGAGCCATGACTCCAGTTTTCAACTTGTTCTTGTGTAAGTCGAGTATTCGGAATAATTAATACATTTCCTTCCCTGGTTTGAATTTGAGAAGTACGCACATTGATTTTTACAATCTTTGCGATAATTCCATTTGAAGATTTAGTAGAATTTTTTGAGCCGCTCGTTATTTCAACAATATCTCCCACTCTAAGATTACCTTCAAATAGCAAGACAAAACCAGCAAAAACATCTTTAAAAACATCTTGAAGACCCAGACCAATTCCAACTAATAAAGCAGCGGATCCAGTTAATAACAAGGTTACATCAACATCTAAAATTTGCAGGCAGAAGATAATTGCAAAGACATAAATAAAATACTTTGCAATTTTTACATAAACATATTCGGTAGATAAGTCAATATTAGCAGCTTTCCTGAATTTTCTTCCAATAACTATTTTAGAAAAATTAACAAGAATTCTTGATACAAAAAAGATGGTAAGTATTACAAATATGTCAAAGAAATTTAGATGAAAAGATTTTAAATCAATTAATTTAAAATTTAAAAAATCCTGAAAAGTAATGAGCTTATTATTAAATTTTAAACTTAAAAAAGCTAAGTAAATCGCTAATAGATAAACACTTTGACTAATTAGCTTCAACCATGCAATACGACGCCCCTCCATGTTAATATTTGCTGCTTGGACATATTTTTTTAAAGACCGATGGATCAATCTTTTAAGAATTGCAGCAATGAAAAAAATAAGAGAAAGGAAAACTAAATTCCACAAACAAATTTTAAATGGACCAAGAGAAAAGAGTGTTGTACTTAACATAACTTATTTTAGTATTATTCTACCTAATTTTTCTGAAATAGCTTTTTTTACATTTTCATAAATCATTTGTTGACCCATGGCTAATAAAATATCTTCATCTGATAAATCTCCTTTGCCTATAGCCGATTTAATTGAGAGTAAATGATCTTCAACTTTCTTGTATTTAAAATTATAAATAACATTCATTACTGTTGTATATAAATCATCACTTTCAGATTTTGTGAAAATATTAAATTTAGCAATCCAATTTGTACTGAGTTCAATATCTCGACTTTCAAAATCTGAAACAAAAGAAACGATCTCCTGATCTTCAATTCGTTTAAAATAAGAAGCTGTATAAAATGTTTTTTCACTCAATCCTTCGAGTATTTTATTATATATTTTAGAAAATAAGGGAAATTCAAAAACCAGATCATCTTGTATTAATTCTTGACAAATTAATTCTACAACACTTGTTTTATGCAATTCATTAGAATCCAATGCCAATGTTTCTATTTCTCTCGTTCCAAAGCAAATCATCATGCGCATTAATTCTTCTTCGTGTTTAAATCGGAAAGCGTCCTCTTTCGTTGGATCAGTCGTTTCTTGACTTTTTATAAGCTCATTCTCAGGTAATGGAACTTGATTAAATTCCGGTTCTTGAAATTGTTTAGACAAGCTATTTCTTCGCAAACGCATCAATTCATTGCTAATAATAGATTCTTCAATGTCAAATTGCCGAGCGATTTCCTTCACGTAAACACTTCGTGTTATTTGATCAGGAATGAGTCCTACTGATTGAACTATTTCTCGAATTAAATCTGATTTTTTTAAGGGATCATTTTCACCGTCTTTTAATAAAATCTGAGCTTTAAAGGTGATGAAATCCTGTTTCTGCTCTTTAATAAATAATGCAAGTTCAGAATCGGAATTCTTTTTTGCAAAAGAATCTGGGTCTTCACCATCTGGGAAAAGGACAACTTTAACATTCATTCCCTCTTCCAAAATCAAATCAATTCCTCGAAAAGATGCTTTAATTCCAGCAGCGTCTCCGTCATATAGAATTGTAAGATTCTTCGTATAGCGCTTAACTAATTTAACTTGCTCCTTTGTTAATGATGTGCCGGAAGAAGAAACAACATTTTGAATGCCTGACTGGTGCATACTTATTACATCTGTATAACCTTCGCAGAGCAAACATTCATCGTATTTTACAATTTCACCTTTGGAAAAATATAAGCCATAGAGAATTTCACTTTTATTATAAATAATACTCTCAGGAGAATTAAAATACTTTGCAACTTTCTTATCATTAACGAGCGAGCGTCCACCAAATCCTAAAATACGACCAGAAATACTCTGAATAGGAAACATTACTCGACCACGAAAGAAGTCAAAATTGCGTTCGTCCTTAGATTTAACCAAGCCAACTTTTTCCAAATAAGTTAAGTTATATCCCTTTTTCAAAGCTGCTTTCGTGAAATCATCACTTACATTTAGGCAATATCCCAATTGAAATTTTTCGATTGTTTCCTTGGTAAATCCTCGTTCTTCAAAATAACTTAATCCAATTGCTTTTCCTTCAGAACTTTCTTGAATATTTTGATGAAAGTGATTTTTCGCAAAGTCATTGATAATAAAAAGACTTTCTCGTTCTGTTTTATCAGCTAATTCCTTAGCAGTTGGTTCAGACTCTTCTGGAATTTCAACGCCGTATTTATTTGCTAGAAACCGCAATGCTTCAGGATACGAAAAATGTTCTTTTTCCATTAAAAAAGTAACTACAGAGCCACCTTTGCCCGTTGAAAAACATTTGAAAATTTGTTTTGCTGGAGAAACTACAAATGAAGGAGTTTTTTCGTCGGTAAAGGGACTTAAACCCTTTAAATTTGACCCAGCTCTTTTTAGGTTCACAAATTCACCAATCACTTCCTCTATTTGAGAAGCTTGCATAATTTGATCGATTATATGTGCTGATATTTTGCTCATTATTTTCTTAATCTGTACTCTTTTTCATTAATCAAATTTCCTTTTTCATCATATGTTGACCAAAGTCCAATCATCTCATCATTTTGGTATTCCCCTCTGTAATGAATTCTTCCGTTGGGATATTTCACGAGTGAAAAACCTTCTTTTTTTCCATGATCATAAAGAGTAAAAGATAATTCTGTGCCATTTTCAGCATAAAAAGACCATTTTCCATCTCTATTTCCAAGTTCATCCTGACCACCTTGAAATTTTATTTGTTTTTTTCCAGGATACCACTCCGTAAAAACGCCATCTTTTACTTCCACTAAATTTTCAATTTTAATCTTCTTATCATTTTTTTTGTAAGAAGTATTTTCACATCCAAAAATTAGAAACAAGGTTACAAATACAAATACTATTTTTTTCATCTTATTTTTCACGGTTAATTGTATAATCTAGAAGTCCTATTAAGGATTTTTTCGCTTCGCTTTCTGGAAATACCTCCAATAAAATGAAAGCCTCAGATATCATGGATTTCATTTTTTTATGAGCGTATTCAATTCCGCCATTCTCAATTACTAACTGTACTGCTCTCATAATATGTTTTGAGGATTGATTTTTATTTTTTACAATATTTTTCAACTCATTACGTACTGAAGAATTACTATTATTAATAGTGTAAATTAGCGGTAATGTCATTTTCTGTTCGCGAATATCAATTCCTGTTGGTTTTCCAATTTTACCCGGACTAGCGTAATCAAAAACATCATCTTTTATTTGAAATGCCATTCCTACAAGAATTCCAAAATTTTTCATGCGTTCACGATGTTCATGTGAATTTACGCTAATTGCAGCAGTTTCACAGCAAGCCGAAATTAAAGAAGCTGTTTTTTTTCGAATAACTTCAAAATAAATTTCCTCGGTAATGTCTAAATTGCGACTCTTTTCAATTTGCAATAACTCACCCTCGCTCATTTCTCTAACCGCTTCGGCAATTACTCCTAATAAATCAGTATTATTTTTTTGAATTGTGAGCAACAATATTCGAGAAAGCATATAATCACCAACTAGAACAGCAATTTTATTTTTCCAAAGAGCATTCACCGAAAAAAATCCACGGCGCTCATTTGCATCATCAACAACATCGTCATGAACAAGTGTGGCTGTATGCAGTAATTCAACTAAAGAAGCAGCATCAAAGGTAGTTTCGTTAATCGTGCCCAGCATTTTTGCGCTCAAAAACACAAACATAGGTCGCATTTGCTTGCCTTTACGTTTAACGATGAACTGAGTAACCTTGTCTAATAATCCTATTTCAGAGCGCATCGATTCCTTAAAATGAATTTCAAATTCTCTTAATTCAGCTTCAATTGGTGCACTAATTTCATTAACGTCAAGCATACTACAAATATAGTATTTTGTAAATCTTAATTCAACAGAAAAATTGGGGTATTATGACATTCCACTCAAAAAGTTTCTTAGCGAGATAAATGCATATTTCTTTCTGAATAAATTTTAGTGAAAAATGGATCCTTTAAATCCTTAATAAAACGAATAGCTTCACCTGTAGATTTCATTTCAGGACCGAGTTCTTTTTTTACATCTGGAAACTTTTCATAAGAAAAAACTGGTATTTTAATTGCATACCCTTCTTTTCTTGGATTGAATGTAAAGTCTGTCACCTTATTAACTCCAAGCATAACTTTAGTGGCATAATTCACATAAGGTTCATCGTATGCTTTCGCAATAAATGGAACCGTTCGTGAAGCCCGAGGATTTGCTTCAATGACATATACTTTATCATCCTTTATCGCAAACTGAATATTAATTAATCCTACTGTTCTAAGTTCAATAGCTATTTTATGTGTAATATCTTTAATTTGAGTCATTACAAAATCGCCTAAGTTATATGGAGGCAATAAAGCATAGGAATCTCCAGAATGAATTCCAGCAGGTTCAATGTGCTGCATAATACCAATAATATAAACATTTTCCCCATCACATATTGCATCCGCTTCAGCTTCAATTGCTCCACCAAGAAAGTGATCCAATAAAATCTGATTATTTCCCATTTCATTGATAATATCAATTACGTGGTACTCTAATTCTTCTTTATTGATAACTATTTTCATTTTTTGACCACCCAAAACATAAGAAGGGCGAACCAACAAAGGAAACCCAAGTTCATCTGATAATTCAAGCGCTTGTTCTGCATTCTGTACAATTCCATACTGAGGAAATGGAATATTATTTGCTTCCAACATTTTTGAAAAACGACCGCGATCTTCAGCTAAATCTAGTGCTTCAAAACTTGTGCCCATAATTTTTATTCCAAAGCGACTTAATTTCTCCGCTAGTTTTAGAGCTGTTTGTCCACCAAGTTGCACAATTACACCCTCTGGTTTTTCGTGCTGAATGATATCATAAATATGTTCCCAAAATACAGGCTCAAAATACAATTTATCTGCTGTATCAAAATCTGTAGAAACCGTCTCAGGATTACAATTAATCATAATCGTTTCATAACCACATTCTTTGGCAGCAATAACACCATGAACACAAGAATAATCGAATTCTATACCCTGCCCTATTCTATTTGGACCAGAGCCCAAAATAACAACCTTCTTTTTATCGCTTACAACACTCTCATTTTCATATTCAAAAGTCGAATAGTAATAAGGTGTTTTTGCATCAAATTCAGCAGCGCAGGTATCTACTAATTTATATACACGCTGAATTCCCATTTCAGTTCTTTTTGTATAAACTTGAGATTCTAAGCAGCGCAATAAATGAGCTATTTGTCGATCTGCATATCCTTTTTGCTTCGCATCAAATAATAAATCTTTTGGAATTGTATTTATAGCATATTTTTCAATGACATCTTCCAATTTAATAAGGTCCTCGATTTGTTTTAAAAACCAAATATCAATTTTTGTTTTTTCTACAATTGTTTTAAATGGAATTCCCAATTTAATCGCATCATAAATATGAAAAAGTCTATTCCAACTTGCGTGTTCCAGACTTTCTAAAATCTCCGTTTGATTTGTCAATTCTCTTCCATCGGCTCCCAATCCATTGCGATTTATTTCTAACGATTGACACGCTTTCTGAAGCGCCTCTTGAAAAGAACGACCAATCCCCATCACTTCACCAACGGATTTCATTTGCAAACCAAGTTCACGATTTGTCCCAGGAAATTTATTGAAATTCCAACGTGGAATCTTTACGATAACATAATCCAATGTTGGCTCAAACAAAGCCGAAGTAGTTTTCGTAATTTGATTACTCAATTCATCCAAGTGATATCCTATCGCCAATTTTGACGCGATTTTTGCAATCGGATAACCCGTAGCTTTTGAAGCCAAAGCAGATGAACGAGAAACACGAGGATTAATCTCTATGGCAATAATATCCTCATTTACATCTGGTGAAACAGCAAACTGCACATTACAACCACCGGCGAAATTACCAATTGAGCGCATCATTTTGATTGCCATATCACGCATTCTTTGGAAAGTAGTGTCTGAAAGTGTCATTGCTGGAGCAACAGTAATTGAATCGCCCGTATGAATTCCCATTGGGTCAAAGTTCTCTATCGAGCAAATAATCACAACATTATCATTGGAATCTCTCAATAATTCTAATTCAAATTCCTTCCAACCTAAAAGCGCTTTATCAATCATTACCTCATGAATCGGTGACAATTGCAAGCCTCTTTCTAATAAGCCATCAAATAGTTTTGGATCGTGAACAATTGAAGCTCCTGCCCCACCCAAAGTAAAGGAAGCACGAATGCAAAGTGGAAAACCAAATTCTTGAGCAACTTCTTTTCCCTCCAAAAATGAACGCGCAGTTGACTGCGGAGCCATTGGGATTCCGATTTTCAACATTAATTCACGAAATTCTTCTCTATTTTCAGTAATTTCTATTGCTTTTATATCAACACCAATAATTTTCACACCGTATTCCTCCCAAATTCCCATCTCATCGCATTTAATACAAAGATTTAGAGCAGTTTGTCCGCCCATTGTTGGAAGTACAGCATCAATCTTGTGATTCTTTAATATTTGAATTATGCTTTCAGGCTCTAAGGGTTGTAAATAAATATTATCAGCAACCACTTTATCCGTCATGATTGTAGCCGGATTTGAATTTATCAGTGTTACTTCTATTCCTTCCTCTCTCAAAGAACGCGCAGCTTGAGAACCCGCATAATCAAATTCACAGGCTTGTCCAATAATAATAGGGCCGCTCCCAATGATTAGAACGGATTTTATAGAAGAATCTTTTGGCATAGGGGTTTCAATTTACAATTCTTTACGCAAAATGCTCGCAGTAAACTGAGAACAAATTTAATTTAAATCGCTTAAGAAGCAAGTTAAAAAACGAACTCTTTTTGAACAAAATAAATTAAATTGTTAATTAAATCGATATTAAAAAATATGAGTACAGAGTGATAAACAGAAAAAGCCTTTTCAAAAATTTAAATTTCCATCGTCTGCATTGCAACAGATTCTGAATAAAGACCTTTTTTAGCGATTAATTCTTTATGAGTTCCTGACTCCTTAATTTTACCATCTTGTAAAACTAAAATCTGAGAAGCATTTCGAATTGTAGCTAATCTATGTGCGATTACAAGTGATGTTCGACCCTTCATTAAAATTTCCAAAGCTTCTTGAACAAGACGCTCAGATTCTGAATCAAGGGCAGAAGTCGCCTCGTCTAAAATTAGAATAACAGGATTCTTAAGTAAGGCTCTAGCGATGGCAATTCTTTGTTTTTGACCACCAGAAAGTTGAATTCCACGATCTCCAACTTCGGTCAATAAACCCTCTGGAAACGTTGAAATAAATTCCCAAGCATTCGCTTTTTTTGCAGCTTCAATGATTTCATCTTCTGTAGCACTTGTTAATCCAAAGCGAATATTTTCTAATATACTTCCTGAAAACAAAATAACCTCTTGAGGAACAATTGCCATGTTTTCCCTTAAATATTCCAAATCGTAGTTATTTATTGGAATGTCGTCAATTAGAATCTCACCACCTGTATTGTGATAAAAATTTAGTAACAAACTAGAAATTGTTGACTTTCCGGCGCCACTTGGACCAACAACCGCTACAGTTTGATTCTTTAAAATAGAGAAAGAGACATCTTGAAGAACAGGAACATCCAAGCGTTGAGGATAGGCAAAGGAAACATTTTTAAATTCGATCTTACCTTCAATCAATGATTTTTCTTTCCCCTTATTGAGGTCTTTTTCAGATTTTTCTCCGATAATATCCATTAAATTTTCTGTAGCACCAATTGATTTTTGAAGGTTTGCGTACAAATCTGGAAGAGATCCAATTGATGCACCCATCATAATAGTAAACAAAACAAATTGATAAAAACCTTCACTTGACAAAGTAGGATTTGTCCCCTGCGTCATTAGTAAACCCTGCCAAATAATAAAAACGATTGCTCCAAAAAGACAGAATATAATAAAGGAAACAAAAAGCCCTCTCCAAATCCCACTTCGGACATTTAGATCCCGTGTTTGCTGTGTTGAAGTTTTATATTTCGAGAGCGTAAACAACTCGTTTGTAAAAGATTTAACATTCGTTATCCCCGTAAGTGCTTCCTCAATAATTGAATTTGATTCTGCAGTAAAATTTTGTGCCTCTTTACTTAACTTGCGGATAAATCGACCGAAAAATACTGCTACAATAGCCATAACAGGAACCGTTGCAAGCATTATCAATGCTAATTTCCAGGAAATAAAAAACAGAAAAGCAATGCCACCAAAAACAATAATTATTTGTCTAAAGAATTCGGCAATAGTTGTACGCAACGTTTCTTGAAGCTGAACAATATCCGAAGAAACGCGACTAGTAAGTTCACCCACCTTGCTTTTGTTGAAAAAATCCATCGGCATATAAACCAATTTCTCAAAAGCATCATTTCTAATGTCACGCAAAGCATTTTCAGTAACATTATTAAATATTACAACCCTTACAAAAGAAAACAAAGCTTGAAAAGCAAAAAGAATGAATAAAGACAAAGCAATAGAATTGATATTTTCCATGCTAATAAAATCAATAGTGCTAGAACTACTCGTTTTTAAGCCACTAGCTCCTAGCAGTTTCCCCATTAAATAAGGAAAAACTAAACCTGCAGAAGTTGATAAAACCAGAAATACCCAACCAATAAAATAAACAAAAGCATAAGGCTTAAGATACGAAAAGATTCCCTTCGCTTTTCTATAGCTATCCTTTGTTAATTTAACTTTTTCAGTTTTTTCTTTCTTAGGAGATAACATTCATGATATTTGTCACAAAAATAGTGTGGTTTATTGGTATTGCGGTAATTTTAAATAAAAATTTAAAAAGAATTTGTTTTAAACAAAATTTTACTATCTTTGCAACCTCAAATTTAGCGACAATATTAAGTTAAAATCATGAAAAGAACATTTCAACCATCCGTAAGAAAAAGAAGAAATAAGCACGGTTTCCGTAGCAGAATGGCATCAAAAAATGGTCGTAGAGTTCTGGCATCACGTCGTAAAAAAGGAAGAAAGAAATTAACAGTTTCTGACGAGCCAATGCACAAAAGATAGAAATTATAAACTATTTAAACCTCTTAATTCAAGAGGTTTTTTTTTATCTCTATTTTTTGAGAATATTTGCTTGATTTATATATGTGAGCTAGTCAAAAAACCTCAATTTGCAAGCACTTTAGGGGAAGCTGCTAAAATATCACTGCTTGTTCCCTCTGCAAATTTCTCGAAATTCTTAACGAATTTTGCTGCTAAACCATTCGCTGTTCGATCATATTGATCTTTGTCAGACCAAGTATTTCTTGGATTTAACAATTCAGAAGGTACTCCATCACAAGAACTTGGAAATGCCAAATCAAATATAGGCAAGGTCTCAAAATGAACACCATCTAATTTTTCTGTTAATGCCGCTGTAATCATTGCACGAGTATAAGAAAGTTTCATGCGACTTCCAACTCCATAAGATCCCCCTGACCACCCAGTATTTAATAACCAAACATTGATATTTGAACGATCTAATTTGTCGCCTAGAAGTTTAGCATATGCAGCAGGATGTAAAGGTAAAAATGCAGCACCAAATCCAGCAGAGAAAGTGGTTGTTGGCTCGGTTACGCCAACCTCAGTCCCAGCGACTTTTGCCGTATATCCCGACATAAAATGATACATTGCTTGGGCTTTTGTAAGCTTTGAAATTGGAGGCAAAACTCCAAATGCATCTGCAGTTAGAAAAAATATATTTTTCGGTGCAGCTCCAATTGATGGTACAGCTATATTATCGATAAAATTTATAGGATAAGAAACCCGCGTATTTTCAGTAATTGTATTATCGGTATAATCAGGAGTTGAAGACTCACTTTCGAAGCCAATATTTTCTAACAAAGCTCCGAATTTAATCGCATCATAGATTTGTGGCTCTTTCTCACGCGTTAAATCGATTGTTTTCGCATAGCATCCACCCTCAAAATTAAATACAGTATCGTCACTCCAACCATGCTCATCATCGCCAATTAAGCGACGATTAGGATCGGATGATAAGGTGGTTTTTCCTGTTCCAGATAAACCGAAAAAGATTGCTGTATCACCATTCTGTCCGATATTTGCTGAGCAATGCATTGATAAAACATTTTTTTCATGTGGCAATAAAAAATTTAATGCAGAAAATATTCCTTTTTTTATTTCACCAGTATAGCCTGTTCCACCAATCAGAATCATTTTTTTTGTGAAGTTCAAAACCGCAAAATTATGCTGTCTTGTCCCATCAATTGCTGGATCAGCTTTAAAACTCGGAACGCAAACAATATGCCAGTCTGGATTGAAATTTTGAAGCTCATCATTAGTCGGCCGAAGAAACATATTGTATGCAAATAAATTTGACCAAGCAAATTCAGAAACTACTCGAATATTTAATCTAAATTTTTCATCGGCACAGGCGTATGTATCTCGAACATAAACATCTTTTTCCACCAAAAAACTTTTCATTCGAGTATAAAGTGCGTCAAATTTCTCAGAAGAAAATCCAATATTTACATCTCCCCACCAAACTGCTTTTTCAGTAATTTCATCACGCACAATAAATCGGTCTTTTGGAGAACGACCTGTAAATTCACCTGTATCAATTGCAAGAGCACCAGTATCTGTTAGCATTCCATCTCCGGTAATTACACAATCCTCTATTAATTCAGAAGGCGAAAGGTTCCAAAATTGCTGCCCTAAACCAGTTAAGCCAATAGATTTTTTTAAATCATTATTTGCCCCAAATTTTCCGATTAATTCCATAGTTTAAATTCTAAGTAAATGCTTTCAATTTATACTTGCAAAATTACAATTATCAGAACTAAATCATGATTTAAAATTCAGATTTTTCCAACAAGTGAAATTTAAATTGTTGACAATTTAATTTGTAAATCTCTAAAAAGATTTGTATATTAGGTTAGTGTCATTCATACACTTTACATTCATCCAAATAATTAATAATACTCATCTGTTCATATTCTTTTGAGAGTAAATTAAAACAAACTTAATAATTGAATAAATTTGTAAATAAAATAATGTATTATCACAAAAAAATAGCACGAGTTTCCTTCATCTTGATTTTAGGATGTGTGTTTTCTTTTTGTGTAAATAATCATAGTCAAGAAAAAATTACCTGGGAATACCCAAATCCTCCGTCAGAATGGCTATCAAAAGAACTAAGCAGTTTAAATTTTCTACCTTTAAATCAGCAATATTTTGAATACGAGAAATCAATTACTCTTTTAGAGAATAAAGATAATTTACTCCCACTTGGTAGACTGGACCTAAATATTGGTTTGGTAAATATCGGCGGGAATCCCAACGAGTTTTTGGAAACAAGCGAGCTTTTTATTTCTGGAAGTTCTATACATGCTCCAAATTTCAATTTAATTTCAGCAAAAGATTGGGCTAAAATCATTGACTGTGAAATAATTTTACTTAGTCTTCATGCAAATGTATTTAGTGATGGGGGAAATATTATTGATTCAATAAATAGTCAACTATTTGAGAAACTTCCAAAATCAGCAAAAATCATTCTAAGTATTTTTGGGGATGAGAAAATATTACAACAAATCGAAACCAAAAATATTTCTGCCTTAATTTTAGGGGAAGAAAATAATAAAATAGCTCAAAACCTTGTTTGCCAAACAATTTTTGGTGCAGTTTCTATTTCTGGTAAGACAAATAATGAAATTAAGTCTAAAGATCAAATTTACCCAAGTGGATTTGGCATTGAAATTTTGGCAAATGGTAGACTGAAATTTAGTCAAGCAAGTGAAATCGGAATAGACGCTGAAAAATTATCTGAAATTGATCAAATAGCTTTAAATGGAATTAGAGATGGAGCATACCCTGGCTGTCAAATACTTGTTGCGGTTGACAATCAAATAATCTACCGAAAGAGCTTTGGAAACCAAACATATGAAAAAGACGCTAGAAAAGTTGAGAATGATGATGTTTATGACATTGCCTCAATTACAAAAATTGCAGCATCAACTTTACTCGCAATGCATCTTCAGTCGCAAGATAAATTTAACCTCAATAAAAAGTTAAAAGACTATATTCCTGAATTAATCAATAAAACTGAATATGGTGAAATTGGATTAAGAGAAATGATGGCGCATCAGGCTGGTTTGACTCCATGGATTCCATTTTACAAAAGAACACTCAAAAATGGTGAGTTAAATCCCCTTATTTATAACAATTTAAAATCGGAAAATTTCAAACTTCAAGTTGCTGAAAATATATTTATTAAACCATCTTACGTAGATAGCATGTATGCTCAAATATTTCAAAATCCATTAGGAGCTAAGAAATATGTTTACTCTGATCTTTGCTATTATTTCACTCAAAAAATTCTCGAAAAACAAATTAACTGCAAACAAGATGAATATTTAAGAAAAAATATATACGGACCAATGGGCTTGAGATTTGCACGCTATTTGCCATTAAACTATTTTCCAAAAACAAAAATTATTCCCACTGAAAATGATTTAATCTTCCGAAAACAACTTATTCATGGTCATGTTCACGATCCAGGAGCCGCAATGCTTGGAGGTGTAGCAGGACATGCAGGACTATTTTGCAATGCAACTGACTTAGCGAGTATTATGAACCTTTTTCTTCAAAAAGGGAAATGTGCTGGAATGACATTTTTTGATGAAAAAACAATCAATGAATACACAAAAGCTCAATTTACTGGGAATCGCCGAGGAGCAGGATTTGATAGACCAAATACAAGTGGTGGTGGTCCTTGCGATATTTTAGCATCTCAAGAAAGTTTTGGACATTCTGGATTCACAGGAACATTGGCTTGGGCAGATCCAAAAGATAAGGTTATTTTTATTTTCCTCTCAAATCGTGTAAATCCTGATGCTGAAAATTGGAAATTACGCGACTTAAATATCAGGACTAAAATTCAACATGTTGTTTACGAAGCTGTTCAATCAAGAAAAAAGTGATCTCATTAATCAAGATGATTTATTGATTTAGCTATATTTGTACAAACACACTTGAAATTATGCAAGTAATATTAAACCACCAGCAAATCGAGCAAAAAATCACTCGTTTAGGACATCAAATCCTTGAAAATTCTTTTGAAGAAAAAACACTTTTTATTGGAGGAATAATCGGAAATGGTAGCATTCTTGCAAAAAAAATTGTAGAAGTAATTAATGCTAATTCAACTATAAAAATTGTTTATTTCGAAGTTTCAATAAATAAAGAAGAGCCGTGGAGCGAAAAAATCCTCTTATCAATTGATGAAAAGTTATTAAAAAAAGGATATATCATTCTTGTTGATGATGTCATCAATTCAGGAAAAACAATGCAATATGCCGTTATGAAATTTCTTGAACAAGCAACAAAAGCGATTAAAACTGTTGCTTTAGTTGATAGAGCACACAGACGATATCCTATTAAAACTGACTTCATTGGTTTGGGTTTATCAACTACTTTAAAGGATCGTGTGGAGGTCGAACTAATTGACAATAATTTCAAAGCATATTTAGTTTAGAAAGTGAAAAAAATTACCGAATCTTCTTCGAATCATGAACATTTAGATAAAATGTCAACCCAAGAATTGTTAGCAAACATAAATAAGGAAGACCAATGTGTAGCGCTTGCAGTAGAAAAGGAAATTTTAAGTATATCTTCCTTTGTTGATGCATGTTTTGAACGCATGAAAATTGGTGGTCGTTTGTTTTATATCGGAGCAGGGACAAGCGGAAGATTAGGGATTGTTGACGCGAGTGAATGCCCCCCAACATTTGGAATCGAACATGGAATTGTAGTAGGGATAATAGCTGGTGGTGATGCTGCAATTCGAAAAGCAGTAGAATTTGCAGAAGATGATAAAGAACAAGCATGGAAAGATCTTCAAGAATATAAAATCACGAAAGATGATACAATAATTGGCATTGCAGCTTCCGGCTCTACACCTTACGTAATAGGAGGTCTCGAAAAAGCAAAACAAAATGGAATTTTAACAGCCGGGATTTCATGTAATCCAGACTCACTTTTAGCCAAAACAGCGCAATTTGCTATAACTCCAATTGTTGGACCTGAATTTGTCACTGGAAGTACACGTATGAAATCAGGGACTGCGCAAAAACTAGTTTTAAACATGATTTCTACTTCACTAATGATAAAACTCGGACGTGTAAAAGGAAATAAGATGGTTGATATGCAATTGAGTAATGACAAACTTATAGATCGAGGAACTAAAATGATTATGGATGAAACACAAATTGATTATTCAGCAGCTGAAGTTTTACTAAAGAGATTTGGTTCTGTAAGAAAAGCAATTGAAGCTTATAAAAATGGTAACTAATGACTGATTTTGATCCAAATGGCGTTGGTATTGCAAATGGGAATATTTTTGGTTTCCCCTGCACTGAAGAAGAAGCAGATATTGTAATTATTCCTATTCCTTGGGATGCAACTGCATCTTATGGAAAAGGAACGAGTAATGGTCCAAAAATTATTTTAGATGCTTCAACACAACTCGATTTTTTTCATCCTGAACTTGAAAAAGCGTATGATACTAAAGTGTTTATGTCACCAATTTCCAAAGAATGGAAAGAACTAAATGATAATTTAAGCGCTAAAAGTGTCAGCTATTTAGATTACTTGGAAACGCATGGAGAAAGTGCAGCGAAAGAAAAATATAGCACAGAAATCACAGAAATAAATAAAACACAAGTTGCTTTAAGAGAAAATTTAAAAGAGCGCTGTCTAAAGCTAATTTCTACTGGTAAAATTCCTGCTGTTCTTGGTGGTGAACATTCTACACCACTTGGATTAATTGAAGCTTTAAATGAAAAATATTCAAGTTTTGGAATCTTACAAATTGATGCTCATGCAGATTTAAGAACTGCCTACGAGGGTTTTACGCAATCGCATGCAAGTATTATGTATAATGTACTAGTAAGTTGTGATAACATGCATAAATTAGTGCAAGTTGGCATCAGAGATATTTCTGAAGCAGAAGTCTTTTACGCGAAAAAAGACAATCGTATTGAAACATTTTACGATTGGGATATAAAAAATCAAGCATACGCTGGTAAAACTTGGAAGGAACAAGTAAATGAAATTATTCAGCAACTGCCAGAAAACGTCTATATTTCCTTTGATATCGATGGACTTAAGCCATCACTTTGTCCAAATACAGGCACACCTGTAGCTGGTGGATTTAATTTGCAAGAAATCTCTTATCTATTTGCGCAAGTTGTTGCTTCAGGTAAAAAAATTATTGGTTTCGACTTAAACGAAGTTGCCCCGGGAAAAGAAGGTGATTGGGATGCAAATGTTGGGGCAAGAGCATTGTGGGAGCTTGTTTGTATTACTGAAAAAAGTAGAAGATCACACTAATTTTAAGAAATTCACTCTATGAAACTAAAGTTAAGTGCGTTTATTGGAATAATTTTGGGACTCGTTTTCTTAATTAGTGTTTCCCAAATAATTCAAGGGGAATTGTTTCCTTGGTTAAATTTTACAATTGCCTCTGGTCTTCCATTAATTATATACCTACTTTCCTTTTTAATTCAAGATAAAAAAATTATAACCTTAAAAGTAGTTTACAGCTTTATTATTCTTCAATTTTTTATAGCAATTTATTTTTTAATAAATCCTGCATACCTCAAGATGTATTGGAATTTACTTTTTATTCCCACACTACTTTTTATTTGTTTTCTCTTTTTAGAATTCGCTCTACGAAAAAACAAATTGGTTTGCAAAATCTTAAAGATTTGTATTACGGTTTTAGGAATTTCAATTCTTAGTAACCTATTATTCACCAACTATTTTATTGACTTAATAATTAAAGGATCTATTTTTTTAATTATTGGACTTTTAATAGCATCAAAAAATAAAGTTGAACAGAAATAGAATATTATTTAATTTGTAAATTTCTGACCGTTACTAAAAACAATAATTGATTTATTGAATAACTTCACCAAAACCTTATTTCCATAAATTTCATATTCTGCATCCTGGAAATTTGTTATCTCTTCTACCCTTCCGTTTATAACTGCACTTACGCCCCCCATAATATTACGAAAAGCGCAAATATTGTTTTTAAGTTTATAATCTTTTGGAATGTAATTGGCTATTTGTTTTTTCTCTCCGTTTACAAAAGCAAAAAGGTAATTACTTTCACCCCAAATCGTTATGTCATCTTTGGTATCTGTAAAATTGGGAGCAAAATTTGAAAGCTGAAATTTATCCTTATTAGAATAATACAAAAGATTCCCATTGATATCTTGATACGTCACAAATCCTCTTCCTGATTTAAAATTCTGAGCTAACATTGATTCTACCTCTGTAAAAATCCCATCTTGAAAAACAACAAATGTTTGGGAATATGGATCATTAAAGCAAAAGACATCTGTTCCAATATTGAAATTCATTTTTTCATCGTTATACGTTCCTATTTCATAATTCTTTCCTCTCCAAAAAGCGTGATATGTGTTACTATTATCATTAAAAACCAAGATGTTCTCGCCAATAAAAGAAGGTAATTTCACTTCGTTAAGCAGGGTCATAATTGGAATCATTTGCTTGTTCCAATAAACGTTTACTGAACTATATCTTCTATCTTGATAAACAACTAAGCTATCACGAACAGCAAAATCCATTGCAAAATTGGTGAGATTATATATTTGTCCTGCATCCCAAAGACGAAGAGCACCCGCAATTTTGTAGGCCATTAAATGATCTGAAACTTCATATTCTGCATTGAGAAGCGTGATATCTTTGCGTTCCTTTCCATCATAAATCCTTAGATTACCGCGAGTATCTAAATAAGTAACAAATTCATCTCCCGCTTTTAAATTTGAAACTGGTTGAACTTCTATTTGACGAAAAAAACCATTTTCAAAGGACACAAGAAAATTATTGAAATCAACTGATGGAACAACCCCTTGTGCAAAAGATAAAAAGTTGCTGCATATAAAAAGGCACTTGAAAATAAGCTTCATAATAGTATCAAAAATAAGGAAAATTTATATCCTAAACACTAAATTAATATGTAGCATTAAAGTATTTTTTTTATTTTAAAGAATCTCGGTTATATTTGTAGAATTAAAATTTATAAATGAAAAAATACATATTAGTAAGCTACTTCTTTGCAACAAGTCTAGTAGCATTTTCTCAAAAAAAAATAGAATACGTAGAATATGATCTAGAAAATGGGATACATGTAATCTTACATCAAGAAACATCAACTCCAATTGTAGCAGTCTCTGTTTTGTATCATGTTGGTTCAAAAAATGAAAATACAAATAAAACAGGATTTGCTCACTTTTTTGAGCATTTATTATTTGAAGGATCAGAAAATATCGATCGAGGCGAATACAGCAAAATTGTTGAAAAAAATGGTGGTGAACTAAATGCAAATACATCTCAAGATAGAACATACTATTATGAATTACTTCCTTCTAATCAATTAGAACTTGGTTTGTGGTTGGAAAGTGAACGAATGCTCCATGCAAAAGTTGATATTAAAGGAATTGAAACACAACGCAGTGTTGTAAAAGAAGAAAAAAGACAACGGGTTGATAACCAACCCTACGGTTCATTTTTTACAGAAATGTTCAAACGTGTTTTTACGACTCATCCATATAATTGGGCTCCAATCGGAAGTATGGAACATCTTGATGCAGCAGAAGAAGCTGATTACATAAATTTCTACAAAGATTTTTATGTTCCATCAAATTCAACACTTTCTATCGCGGGAGATATTGATATTGAGCAAACAAAAAAGTGGATTCAAAAGTATTTCGGATCAATACCAAAAGGTCAAGCTCTAAACTTTTATAGAGATTTTATTGCTCTTTCTGACGCAAATTTTGAAAAAACATACAGTATTTCAAAGTCAAAATTTGATGCACTTAATTTCATGAACCCAAAAGATCCAGAAGCAAAAAAAATACTTGCTACTTATGCTGCAAAACCAATTGAAATAAAACGTACTCAAAAAGATAATACAGTTCTCACAAGTATTACCAAAGAAGTTATTTATGATAATATTCAGTTGCCGGCTATCTTTATGGGATATAAATTTCCTGAACAATTAAATACTGATAGTTACGCAATTGAAATGCTAAACGAGGTTCTATCTGGTGGAAGTAGTTCTCGCATTAATAAAACAATTGTTGAGAAAAAAGAAATGGCAACTTTTGCTTTCTCATTTTATTATGGCTTAGAAGATGCTGGAATTGGAATTTTTGCAGCTATTGCTTCACAAGACGTTAATTTAGATAGTATTCAAAGAGAATTCGACTTACAGATCGACTTAATTAAATCAGAATTAATTAGTGATGAAGAATTTAATAAAGCAAGAAATAAATTTGAAAATGACTTAGTATCCTCTAATTCTTCTATAGCAGGAATTGCAGAAAATTTAGCAGACAATCACGTTTACTACGGAAATGCAAATCGTGTAAATTCCATGCTAGACAATTATATGAAAGTTACAAAAGAAGATATAAAACGAGTTGCAAATAAATATTTAACGCAAGATGCTCGTGTTATACTTCATTACCTACCAAAAGAAAAATAATTCCATGAAAAAAATACTATTTAGTGCCCTTTTATTAACACATAGTTTTATTCAAGCTCAGGTCGACAGGTCTATAATGCCCAAGCCAACAGAAGCTAAAAAAATTAATATCTCTGAATCTCAGGTTTTTACTACAGCAAATGGAATTACAGTGATTTTATCTGAAAACCATAAATTACCTCGAGTAGCTTTTCAATTTATTATTGGGTCTGATCCAAGAATTGAGGGAGATAAAGCTGGTTTAGCGGATTTTATGGGTTCATTAATCATGTCAGGGACAGAAAAACGAACTAAAGATCAACTAGACAATGAAATTGACTTTATAGGAGCAGGTTTATTTGCAAGCAAGTCTAATGTATATTTAGGTTGTTTAACTAAGCATCTTGACAAAGGTCTTGACTTAATGAATGATGTAATGCAGAATGCAAATTTTCCTCAATCTGAGTTTGAGAGAGTTAAAAAACAGCTGCAATCTAATTTATTATCAACTAAATCAGATGCCGGTTCAATGGCTAAAAATGCTGTTTCAAAACTAAATTTTCCAAAACATCCCTATGGAGAAATAATGACGGAAAGTACTTTAAATAATATTACACAAGAAGATATTGTTGCTAGTTATAAAAATATTTTCAAGCCAAATGGTGGATATTTAGTAGTCGTTGGTGATATTAATCGCAAAGAATTGGAAGACTTAATAGCTAAATATTTCCTTTCATGGCGAACTAATGGTCCAATTTTTACAAATCCAGCAAATGATGGTGTTTTCCCGACAGGAAACCGTGTTGTTTTTATTAAAAAACCAGGAGCTGTTCAATCTGTTGTATCTATTACATATCCTGTTAAAATTCGAACTGGCGAACAAGATCAATTACCACTAAAAGTTCTAAATGGTATTTTTGGTGGCGGTGGCTTTGGAACACGATTAATGCAAAATTTACGCGAAGATAAAGCTTATACTTACGGCTGCTACTCTTCCTTAGAAATCACCGAATTTGGATCTTGGATGTCAGCAGGAGGAAATTTCCGAAATGCAGTTACCGACTCAGCTATCACTGAAATATTAAAAGAATTTCAAACAATTAAAACTGATTTGGTAAAAGATGAGGAATTAAACCTTACTAAATCTTCAATGGCCGGTGACTTTGCACGATCTTTAGAGAGCCCACAAACAATTGCTGGATTTGCATATTCTATAATAAAAGATAAATTATCGAAAGATTACTATCAAACGTATCTTCAACGATTAGACTCAGTTTCAAAAGAAGATGTTTTAGCAATGAGTCAGAAATATTTTACTTCAACTAATTGCAACATTGTTGTTGTTGGAAATGAAGAAATAATTGAAAGCTTAAAGAAATTTGATTCGGATGGAAAGATTGAATTTCTAGATGCCTTTGCTGAGGAAGTAAAAGATATAAAACCTGCAACAATTTCTAAGGATGAATTAATTGAGAAGTTTCTTTTTGCAGTAAGTTTAACAAGTAGCGCTAAAGAACTTGCTAAAAAAGTAAAAAAAGTGAAATCCTATGAACGTGTGATTGACATGTCATCTCCTCAAATTCCTATTCCCTTGAAAATGACAGAATATTTTGTATCTCCAACTACAGAAGCTCAAAAGATGGAAGGGCAAGGAATGGTTTTCCAAAAATCTTATTATGATGGATCTACTGGTTTTAAATTCGATATGCAAAGTGGCAAAAAAGATATGACTGCAGAAGAATTAGCTTCTAAGAAGAAGTCAAGTGGTTTATTTCCAGAAATGAATTACAAAACAAATGGAATAAACTATGAATTAACAGGAATTGAGAACGACAATGGCAATGATTACTATGTTTTAAAGTTGATAGAAGGTGAAAATGTAAGCTATGATTATTATAATACAACTACTTATTTAAAGGAGAAAAGTATTTCAATACAAAAAGTTGGAGAAGAAACAAATGAGTCAACTACCACATATAACGATTACAAGAATGTATCGGGGATTCTATTTCCACATAGTTTAACTATCTCTGTTGGACCAATGAATTTAATTGGAAAGGTTTCTAAAATGGAACTAAATGGTAAAATTGATTTAAAAAGTTTGAAAGAATAAAACAAGTTTCTTTATTCAACAATAATTGCAAATTCTTTTTTAAGCTCAAACTTTCCTATTTCAAACAAGGGAAGTTTTTCGGCCACAAATAATTTACATACTTCATCTTTAAAGTCAGGATGAACAGAAAATAAAAGTCCACCATTTGTCTGTGGATCGCACAATGTCAGTAACATTTCTCCTGAAATTCCGCTGACATCAGCTCCATACATATTCCAATTTCGCATTGTGTTATCAGGATAAACCCATTGCTTTGCAAGTTCAGCTGTGCCTGTCAAAAGTGGAATATTTTTATTCTGTATGATCGCAGAGATTCTTCCATTATCTGTCATTTCAATAAGATGGCCCAATAAACCAAAGCCAGTTATATCAGTCATTGCAGAAACAGAAGGAAAGTCAGCTAATTTCTCTCCCATGAAATTTAATTGACACATACTCTCAGTTAGGATTTCTGAAAAATGAGCGCTTTCTAAACCACGCTTTATAGCGGTAGATAAAATTCCTGTTCCAATAGCTTTCGTAATAAATATAATATCGCCAGCTTGTGCAGTATTGTTCTTCTTTATCTTATTTTTAAAAACAATTCCATTTACAGCTAAGCCAAAAATTGGCTCATTATTTTCAATTGAATGACCTCCAGCGAGCGAAATTCCAGCTAGACGGCAAGTTTCTGTTGCACCTTTTAAAACTTCAGTAGCAATAGCAATTGGCAATTTTGAACTTGGCCAGCCAAGAATACTCAATGCTAAGATTGGTTTTCCACCCATGGCATAAACATCACTGATGGCATTTGCTGCGGCAATTCTTCCAAAGTCGTAGGGAGAATCTACAATAGGCGTAAAAAAATCTGTTGTACTTATTAAACAAAGTTCCTCGTTTAATAAATAAACTGCTGCATCATCTGAGCTTGAATTACCAACTAATAGCTGCTCTGTATTTACTGCATTGACTCCTTTTAACAGCTCTTTTAACTCTTGAGGTGGAATTTTACAACCACAGCCGCCACCTTTAGTAAATTCAGTTAATTTTATTGTGTTATTTTCCATTGCTTAAATCAAAAAGGTGTTTTGCAATTTGAGAATTGTTTTTCGATTTACATTCAATTTGAAATTTTTTTCCCAATGGATGGATTTCCTTTTGATAGGTATAAGTCTTGTCATAGTAAATTAAAGCTATTGAAAAAGCTTCTCGAAGCTCCCCTAATTCTATATGATTAATTGCTTTCTTTGCATGTTGAGGTCCAAGGCGCTTGGAAATTCGGTCCATACAAAATTGTAAATCTTCTTTTGAAAAAGCACCATAATCTTCCATAATTTGATCTAAACGCAGTTCGAAGGTCTTGTCAAGAAAGTAATGTGGTGCTTGACGCATTTGATTCCAAATTCCTTCTGGGATAATTCGAGCTCCAACCGTTCTACTTTCATCTTCAACCCAACAATTCTTTTTATTTGTTCTAATTAGTTGGTAGGATAGATTATTTTCAAATTGTTCCTGGCTGGGCTGATTTCCCCGACCTAAAGCTCCAAAAGAAGAACCCCGATGATTTGCCAAATCCTCTAAATCTATTATCACTTTATTTATTTTATCTAATTCGTGGAGAATATGTGTTTTCCCACTTCCAGTCATGCCCCCAAGAATAGAAAAGTTATAGTTTGCCTCAAAAGATTTTATAACTTGCTGTCTGTAAGACTTATAGCCTCCTTTAATTATAGTGACTTTTAAACCAAAAAATTCCAGGAGATAAGCAAAAAAGGAACTTCTCATTCCACCTCGCCAACAATGAACAACTATATTTTCTTTGTTTTCTACTAATTTAACAGCTTGTTTTAAGCGCTTGCTTAAATGAGGTCCAGTTAACTCTAATCCTTTTAAAATAGCGTGTTTCTGCCCTACTTGTTTAAAGGTTGTTCCAACAATTTTTCGTTCTTCTGTGTTTAAAATAGGAATGTTTACAGCACCCGGAATATGCCCTTTATCGAATTCAATTTCGCTTCGAACATCAATGATGAATGAAGTATCTAATAAATCCCAGGAGAATGCAATGCTTCCCATTTTTACTTAAAATTATGCTGATTTTCTTATAAACTGAATAGAAATAGCGTTAAAAACCTCCGCTTGTTCAATGTTTACTACGTGTCCGCAATTTGGAACGACATTTAATTCAATCCGCGGATTTAAATCCACAATAGCTTTTACAGGCTCAAGAAACATATGATCCTCACTACCCATTATATAAATAGTAGGTTTATTATTACTTTCATGTTCCACAAGATTAAGGTAAGTTGTTAATCTGGCAGTTAATTTAAACCAGCGATTAAATTCCTTTGTCATCAGTTTTTTTGCCTCATTAATAAACAAGATACGAGATGTCTTATGGTTCTTTTTAGGCATGATAATTCTTGCTAGCAAAGTATATAAAGTCATGTAGGGCAGAAAAGGATTAAGTATTCTACCAATTCGTAAAAGCAACCTCGACTTAATATTTAAGCGTGTAATTGCTCCAGAGAAAATCATTGACTTAACAATACTTGGTTTTAGAGCAAAAATTTGGTAAATTATAATTGTGCCTAAAGAAACACCGATAAAATGTGCTGAGGCTATTTTATTAAATTCTACAACCTCAATTACATCTTGGGCAATCATTTCAAAAGAGTAATTTTTGGAAGTTTTTAAATCTTTTGATTTTCCGTGACCTCTTAAATCAATTAGCAATAGATTAAAGTTCTCTGAGTAAGTCTTAACTTGCTTATGCCAAATACTTGAGCTACCACCTGCACCATGGATGAAAACACACCATTCTTTACTATTTGTGTTAAGTATTTTTTTAAAATATAGCATTTGCAATATTAAGCAAAAAAAAGGACACTCTAAATGAGTGCCCTTTTCAGTTTAAAAATTTATTGTATTACTTTTTCTCATTTACTTCTTCAAAATCGACATCTGTAACTTCATCCTGTGGATTTGTTTCAGCACCTGAATCTGAGGAGTTTCCAGTATCTTGAGCTCCCTGAGGATTTGCAGCATTATACATATCTTGAGAAGCTGCTTGGAATAGCGTATTTAATTTCTCCATTGCAGGCTCAAGATTTTCGATGTTACGCGCTTCAAATTCCTTTTTCAATCCAGCTAAAGCATCCTCGATAGCTTGTTTTTTATCCACTGGGATTTTATCTCCGTATTCTTTCAATTGACGCTCTGTTTGAAATATCGCAGAATCTACTTTATTAATCAATTCAACTTCTTCTCGTTTTTTATTATCCGATTCAGCATTTGCTTCTGCTTCTGCTTTCATACGCTTAATTTCTTCGTCAGATAGTCCAGAAGAAGCTTCAATCTTAATTGATTGCTCTTTTCCAGTTCCTTTATCTTTTGCAGATATATTCATTATTCCATTTGCATCAATATCAAATGTTACTTCAATTTGAGGAACGCCTCTTTGTGCTGGTGGAATATCTGTTAATTGAAAGCGGCCTAAAGTTTTGTTATCATTTGCCATCGGTCGCTCTCCCTGCAAAACATGAATGTCGACACTTGGTTGATTATCCGAAGCCGTTGAAAACGTTTCAGACTTCTTTGTAGGAATTGTTGTATTTGCATCAATAAGCTTTGTTAAAACGCCACCCATTGTTTCAATACCAAGTGATAAAGGAATAACATCTAACAACAATACATCTTTTACATCACCAGATAAAACTCCACCTTGAATTGCAGCACCTACCGCAACAACTTCATCCGGATTTACACCCTTAGAAGGTGCTTTTCCAAAAAAGCGTTCAACAGCATCTTGTATGATTGGAATTCGTGTTGATCCACCAACTAAAATTACTTCGTTGATGTCTTTTGGCGTTAATCCTGCATTCTTTAATGCTTTACGACATGGTTTGATAGTACGTTCAACTATTTCTGAAATTAATTGCTCAAATTTAGAACGTTGCAAAGTGCGTACTAAGTGCTTTGGAATTCCATTTACCGGCATGATATATGGCAAATTGATTTCTGTAGATGTTGTTGAAGACAATTCGATTTTAGCTTTCTCAGCCGCTTCTTTTAAACGTTGTAATGACATTGGATCTTGACGTAAATCTACACCCTCATCTGACTTAAATTCATCTGCTAGCCATTGAATAATCGCATCATCTACATCATCACCACCTAAGTGCGTATCACCATCAGTAGAAAGAACTTCGAAAACACCATCTCCTAATTCTAAGATAGAAACATCATGTGTTCCACCACCAAAGTCAAAAACAACTATTTTTTGATCGATTCCTTTTTTATCTAAACCATAAGCCAAAGCAGCTGCAGTTGGCTCATTGATGATTCTTTTAATTGTTAAGCCAGCTATTTCGCCCGCTTCTTTCGTTGCCTGACGTTGTGCATCGTTAAAATAAGCCGGAACAGTTACAACAGCTTCTGTTACTTCTTGACCTAAATAATCTTCAGCTGTTTTCTTCATTTTTTGAAGAATCATCGCTGAAATTTCTTGCGGCGAATAAAGACGATCATCTATTTTAACACGAGGCGTATTATTATCTCCTTTCACTACAGTGTAAGGAACTCGTCCAATTTCTTTTTTACATTCATCAAAACTAGACCCCATCATTCGCTTTATAGACGAAATTGTTTTCTGTGGGTTTGTAATTGCTTGACGTTTTGCTGGATCTCCAACTTTTCGTTCACCACCATCTACAAATGCAACAACTGAAGGAGTTGTTCTTTTACCTTCTGAGTTCGATATAACTACCGGCTCATTTCCTTCCATAACTGAAACACATGAATTTGTTGTGCCTAAGTCAATTCCTATTATTTTTCCCATTTTTAAATTAATTTTTCAATTTTTACAATTTGACATTTTCAATTTATATGCCACAGCAATTTTATGCGAGAAAAATGACAAATTGATCTAATCAGTAATAAATAAAGTGTCTTTTTGTCAGTCTATGTGACATTATTCGATTATAAACCGAATGATTTTGTTTATTGAAGGGACTTTTAAATAATACATTCCTGGAAGACAGGAAGATGAAGTTTTTATTGATTGTGAATTATTTAAGTAAAATCCATTAATTGCTTGTCCCAACTGATTGTAAACAAAAATCTGCTTATCTGGAACTGGAGTTGAAATAAAAATCAAATCTCCAGCTTTTAAACTTGTTGGATAAACATAACTATTACTTGTGTTTTCAAATAATTCTGATTGATCTTCTTCTAAGCGGACAACACCACTATTATAGGTCCCCAACCATTTTACTGTTGTTGATTCAGTTGCAATTGAAAGAATATGATTTTCTGGTAAATCAGTATTTTCTGTAGAATATTGCAGCCAATTATCTCCATTTTTAATAAGAACACCATAAGAATCTGTACCCATAAATATACTTTGATTTTCATCTATAGCAATTGCATTTATACCATTTGTTGGCAAAGGTGAATTACTCATATTAAAGCGCAGCCATGGTCCTCCAAATCCTTGATCATACACCAAGCCCTGAGCCGGCGTAGCAAACCAAGGGTGATTTGTAGCATCTACAACTATTCCAAGAGCGGAATTATCAGGAAGGCCAGATTGAACAATACTAAGAATTGTGAGTTGATTGTCAGACGAAAAATAATTTAAACCGCCATTAATCGTTCCTATAAATTTTTCATTTTGCTGACCAATTGCAATTGAAGTAATATTATTTGTGAGTAAATTATGACTAAGGACATTCCAAGTATACCAATTCACACGATCAAACATTGCAATTCCTTCTGAGGTAGCACACCATATATTATTTTGAGTGTCAATTGCAATGCCTCTTACTAAATAATCTGGTAAGCCAGAGTTAGTTGGATTGTAATTCTCCCAATTTAATCCATCAAAAGAATACAAGCCGCCTTGTACTGTTCCAATCCAAACTATTGTATCATTTTCTACACAGACAGTACGAATATCATCATCCAAAAGCGGAGAATTTAGTGTCGTATAAACAGACCAATTTACACCATCAAACCTGGCAAGGCCATTATCAGTGCCAAACCATTTAAATTGATTCTGAATAGCAATACAACGAACAGTATTAAAGGGTAAAGGGGAATTTGAACTAGAATAAGTTGTAATTTCAGGCTGCCCATAAACAAAAAAACTCCCAGAACATAAAAGAACTGAGAGCCATTTATAAAAACAATTCATTAATCTTTTATAAAACGTTTAGTGTATGTTTTTCCTTCAAAAGTAAGATTCATTAGGTAAATTCCTTTTGAGAAATTTCTAATATCAATCGCTTTTTTAACAAATCCATTTAGATTCTTTAAAGACTGAGATTGAATGGTTTTACCCACAATATCAATAATGTCGATTGTAACATCTGCATCTTTTCTAGTATTGAAATTTACTTCAAATTGACCATTGTTAGGATTAGGAAAAAGAGAAATAGAATTTTTAAATGCTACATCTTCACCAAGAGCTGCACACGATTCAACAACTGCAGACACCTCAACACGTGGACTAGTACATGTACCATTTTCAGTTAAAATCTCCCAATCATACAAATAATAGTAATAAGAAGCACCTGCGGTTGTTCCTGTAATAGATAGCAAACCTGGGATTTCATAAGGATAAATAGCAGAATTATCATTTCGATAAAGACCTTGATTCGTTGAAAATCCAGTAAATGATGAAATACCTAATTTTAAACTACTATCAGCAGGGACTGAGAAATTTAAATTTACCCTGCTTTCGCCAGCAGGAACTGAAACTGCAAGTGAACTCAAAATTGAATCAGCACTATTTTTCAATTGAACAGTAATACTTCCTGCATTTGTTGAATAAACTAATGCAGACTGAAGAGTGAAATTCTGCAGAGCATTAAAAACATTTGATTGCACAGAAGTTCTATAACCTCCTCCACCAATACCATTAGTATGTGGCTCAGCATATGTAGAGTCTGAGTAGGTATCCGTATTTTCAGCAAAGTATTGTGTTGTAGTATTTAAAACAGGTGTTGTAAAACTTGAACCAGTTCCGAGCAAATTATTTTGAGCATCATACCATGAAATAGTTCCTGTTCCGTTAGCAGTCAATGTCATTGTTCCTTCAATGCAAACAGTATCTCCAATTAAAGATGGTGCATTTGGAACTACACTGTTTACAGTAAATGGAAGTGATGTTGATGTCCCGCAATAATTTGTTACTTGACAAGTGTAGCTTCCAGCTTGAGATACAGTAATATTTTGAGTTGTTTCTCCAGTTGACCATAAAAAAGAACTGCCTGCAGTGACACTTAAAAATACACTTCCTCCAGAACATAAATTATTAGATCCAATTGAAGAAATTTTAGGTGCTTGACCTGAGTTTGCAGGATGTTGAAGAGATAATGTAACTGGCACTGCTGTAAAATTATTGTCTTCTCTTTCTTCTTGAAAATAGTTGTTTTTATCAACTTCCATAACGATATAGTAATCTCCATTACACGTATTTTCAGGAACATTAACCCACATTCCATCTAAGTGCTTACCATAAACATCAGTCCAACCGGAAGAAATACCTTGCTCTGTTACAGAACAGTTATAATTACCTCCTCCTAAATTCCAATTTGGAAAATTTAAGTTCAATAAAGTTGATCCAGTATTATAAATAGTATTTGTGTCACGACAATGACCGTAATAAGTACTTGCAGTAGATGTCCCGCATTGTCCATAATCCATCAAGCAAAAACCAATTTTAGCACCATCTCCAACAATTGGCCATGACAATGGATTTGGATTTGATGTTGGAATTCTTAGTGTCATAACTGCCCAATCATCTACGTGATTGTGACCATGCGAAGGGTGATAAACCATAACACCAGTCCAATGATCAACATAACCCATTTGTGAACCTTCTTTTTTGTAAATACGTTGGTTTAATAATTGCTTTGGATTAATTATTCCATTTGGACAAGTAAATGCTCCAGTTGCAGCTACGTTAAAAATAGTATCAGTGCCACAAATAAAAGCTCTTTTTCCGTTAGCATCTACACCTCTTACTGTAAATGAACCATGACCTATGTTCGGAGTTGAACCAGTAACACGGAGTCTTCCATCATCTGGACCTTGGCCATTGTAATTTGTACCGGCATTTACTTGTGGATATTCAGTCCAACCATTATTTGAAATACCTTTCCAAGAGGCTGTAATATCTGGTAAAAGCAAGCAGTTTTGAGTTCCATCTGCACAAACACAAGATGTTGCATTTGTTGTTGTACACTGAGAATAGAAAAAAGTGATATTAAAAAAAAGGATAATTGAGAGAGTAGAAAATTTCATAGTTTATATTTTTGCAATAATTGTTTCTTTTATAAAAGTATTATAAATTATTTAATACAACAAAATAAAAAAAATTATGTTTTTCTCAGATCGTATTCTTTAAAAAGTTGTTCTGCTGCAACAAATGCTGAAAGCTTACCATTTGCAACTTTTTGCTCAGCAATTAAAAATTTATTTTTCCATTTATTATTCCCAAAAAAATCTTGCTTTAAAAGGTTTGAAAGACATTCTTTTAGAAGAGTGATTTCCTGTAATCTTCGATTTTCATCAAGCCAAGCACTAAGCACTATTTTATTAAAATAATTTTCGGTTGCATTCAAAACTTCATGTAAACCAACTCCTGATAAACTACTTGAAATTAGTGCTTGAGAAGTCCAAGTACTTGGCTTACTTGGAAATAAATGAAGTGCATTCGCATATTGACTTCTAGCATTCTTGGCATTTTGCAAATTATCTCCATCAGCCTTAGTAATAACCAATAAATCTGCCATTTCCATTATCCCTCTTTTAATTCCTTGAAGTTCGTCTCCAGCACCAGACAACATTAAAAGTAAAAAGAAATCAACCATTGAATGAACTACAGTTTCAGATTGACCAACTCCAACTGTTTCAATAAATATAATATCAAAGCCAGCAGCTTCACAAAGTAAAATTGCCTCTCGCGTATTGAGAGCAACTCCACCTAAATTATTTCTCGTTGCACTTGGACGAATAAATACATTCTCTTGTTGTGAGAGCCAAGGCATTCGTGTTTTATCTCCTAATATACTTCCGCCAGAAACATTCGAAGAGGGATCAATTGCCAAAACAGCCAATTTCAATCCTTTTTCTAAAATTATTTTTCCAAAAGCTTCAATAAAAGTACTTTTTCCAACCCCTGGAACACCTGTTATTCCTATTCTCCAGGCTTTCTTATTGAGATCCGAACAACTTTTAATTAATTTATTGGCTTCTTTTCTATCCTCTGAAACCTGACTTTCTACTAAAGTAATAGCAGAACTTAAAGCTCCACGATTTCCGCTAATTAGTGCAGGAAAGAGCAAAGCAGCTGACAAACTTTGTTTGTGTGTTTTTCGTTTGTAAAACCAATCATCCAATTGTTTTTGACTAGGCATCAAAGAATTTTTACTTATTCAAAACTAAGTTACGATAAATTTCCTCGTAAAGAGGTAGTATTTTCTCCAAACTAAATTCCTTGGAACGTTCTTTTGCATTGATTTTAAAGGTGGGTAAATTATCTGGATGAAGTAATTGAATCATATTTTTAGCCATATCTTCAACATCACCAACATTTGATAAATATCCAGAATAACCATGAATATTTACTTCTGGAATTCCTCCGGTATTTGAGGATATAACAGGAACTCCAACTGCCATTGCTTCCAATGCAGCAAGTCCAAAACTCTCTGTTTCCGATGGTAAAAGGAAAACATCTGCAATTTCAAGTACATGAGTTGTATCTCTAACTTTTCCTAAGAAAATAACCTTATCGCACAAATTAAATTCGCGGCATAAGCGCTCACACAAATAGCGTTCTGGACCGTCACCAACTAGAATCAACTTTGAAGGAATAGCTTTGTTAATTAAGGCGAAAACACGGACAACATCATCAACACGCTTGACCTTTCTAAAATTAGAAATATGACAAACAATACGCTCTCCATCTGAAGCATATTTTAGACGCATGTGTTCTGAAAAGACTGATTTTTCAGATTCTGGGACAACAAAATTTGAAATAACATGAATGTCTCTCGTTATTTTAAAATGCTCAAAAGTTGCTGCTTTTAAACTTTCAGAAACTGCAGTAACAGCATCTGATTCATTTATACAAAATGTAATTACCGGCTCAAAAGAGGGGTCCCGACCAACTAAAGTAATATCTGTTCCATGAAGGGTTGTAACAAACGGAATGTTAATCCCATGAGATTTTAATATTTGCTTTGCCATAAAAGCTGCAGACGCATGAGGGATTGCATAATGAACATGTAAAATATCCAGTTTTTCAAAACGGACTACATCTACCATTTTACTTGCTAACTCCGTTTCATAAGGTTGAAATTCAAAAAGTGGGTAATCAGAAACTACAACCTCGTGGTAAAAAATATTCTCTCGGAAACTTCCAAGTCTAACAGGTTGTGAATAAGTGATAAAATGAATCTCATGACCTTTTAGAGCCAATGCTTTTCCTAATTCTGTTCCAACTACACCGCTCCCACCGAATGTTGGATATAGCACCATACCAATTTTCATATAACTATTTTAATTTAAAAAGGAATGTTAAGCGATAAATAAGAGGATAAATTTTTGTAACAACGCCGGCTTGGTTTTTTTGTTTGAAAAAGTATGAACTTCGGAAAGGACTATTATCTGCATTGATAACATCGTAGAGAATTCCTGCATTAATACCAATTACACTATTTACTCGAACTAAAAAACCGCCCCCAATAAATAAAGTTGGCGCCCATTTCTTTGGAGTAACATTTTGAAAATTTATGTCAACAAAAGGACTTTTTAAATATTCAAATTCCACTGCTCCAAAAACAGTGCTTTTTCCATTTGATTTATATCGAATATGTGCAAAAGCACCACCACCATATACAGTTTGAGAGAAAGAATTACCAAGTAAATTTGACCAATTTCGTTGAATTCTAAAAGACGGACCAATTGCTATATTTTCATTTAAGACAAAACCAAACTTTGGTCCAATTCCAAAAGATCCACTTTGATTCGATGCACCAAAATAGCCCTCAACACCAAGCTCTTGTGAAGTAATTACTGTTTGAGATGTTATATCGTAAACTATAAAAAATAAAAAAACAAATAAAAACTTTTTCATACCCTATTATTTAAAAGATTTTTACAAAGATAAGTTCTTTTAGGCCAATACAAATAACTTCTTTCTATCTTTGTAAAAACATTTATATGCAACTACTTGATGGGAAATCTTGCGCAGCTGAAATTCGCTCAGAGTTGAGAGAAATTGTTCGTTTACGCAAGTTAGAAAATAAAAAAGTTCCTCATTTAACGGCAATAATTGCAGGGCAGAATGGTGGATCTATTTCCTATGTAAATGCAAAAGTTGCTGCATGCGAAGAAATTGGCTTTGAAAGCACACTTATTTCCTTTGATGAATCAATAAGTGAGGAAGATTTATTAAAAAAAATTCAAGAACTGAACAGAAATATAGATATTGATGGCTTTATCGTTCAACTTCCTTTGCCAAGTCATATTAACGAATTAAAAATAACGCAAGCAATAGATCCTAAAAAAGATGTTGATGGATTTCATCCGCAAAATTTAGGAAATATGATGCTCAATATTCCGAGCTTCTTACCCGCTACACCCGCTGGAATAATTGAACTTATTTCTCGAAATAATATCGAAACTGAAGGAAAAAATTGTGTGGTTATCGGAAGAAGTAATATCGTTGGAATGCCGCTTTCGATTATGTTAGCTCGGAATTCAAATCCTGGGAATTGTACTGTAACTTTGGCGCATTCAAAAACAAAAAATCTAACGGAAATTTGTCGGAATGCGGATATTTTAATAGCAGCTATTGGAAAACCTGAATTTGTTACAAAAGAGATGGTAAAAGAAGGTGCTGTAGTTATTGACGTTGGCACTACTCGTGTTGAAGATCCTTCAAGAGAAAGAGGTTGGCGCCTATGCGGTGATGTTAAATTTGATGAAGTGGCTGAAAAATGTAGTTTTATTACGCCTGTACCTGGCGGTATTGGTCCAATGACGATTGCATCCTTAATGATGAATACCCTTAAAGCTCTTGAACTTCAAGGAAAATGAATACGAATTTTAAAATCGAAGGAGAATACATTGAACTCATGGCTTTGCTTAAAGCTTTGGGGATAACTCAAACAGGTGGTCATGCTAAGCATATTGTAGATTCAGGAATCGTTTATCGGAATGGCTCAATTGAGACGCGAAGACGAGCGAAATTAATCAAAGGAGATAAAATTCTAATTGAAGATCAAAGTATAATCTTGTCTTAGCGATTAAAAAATAAAATAAAGATATTTATTTAATATACCTAAAATCTTGTCCGTCTTGAATTGTTTTTAGCGTTTCATAAATTAGACGAATACAATTCTCAACATCTTCTTTTTGAACCATTTCAACGGTTGTATGCATGTATCTTAAAGGTAAAGAAATTAATGCGCTTGGCACACCTTCATTTGAATAAGCAAAAGCATCGGTATCAGTCCCAGTAGAACGAGATACTGCAGCTCTCTGAAAAGGAATCTTATTTTTTTGTGCAACTGAAATAATTTGCTTTAAAAAATTTGTTTGCACAGCTGGGCCATACGTTAATACAGGACCATCTCCTGACTTCTGATCTCCATTTTCTATTTTATCAACCATTGGCGTGCTCGTATCATGACAAACATCTGTAACCAAGGCAAGATGAGGTTTAATTCTGTGAGCAATCATTTCTGCACCTCTAAGTCCAATTTCTTCTTGCACTGCATTTACAACATACAAGGTAAAAGGAAGTGTAATTTTTTCTTCTTTTAGCATACGGGCAACTTCAGCAATCATGAATCCACCTACTCTATTGTCCAATGCTCTACCAACGTATTTATTTTTATTAAGAAGCATAAACTCATCTTCAAATGTCGCTACGCAACCAACATGAACTCCTAAATCCTCCACTTCTTTTTTGCTAGCACAACCGCAGTCGAGAGAGATATTTTTCATGCTTGGGGTTTCTTCTTTTTGATGTCTCGTATGAATTGCTGGCCAACCAAAAACAGCCTTAACAATTCCTTTATCTGTATATATATTTACGCGTTTTGACGGTGCAATCATATGGTCGGAGCCACCATTTCGCTTGAGGTAGATAAAGCCATCTTTTGTAATGTAGTGAACAAACCAAGAAATCTCATCAGCATGCGCTTCTATCACAACTCGGTAATCTTTTCCAGGATTAATTATCCCTGCAACTGAACCATAATTATCTGTAAAATAATCGTCTACATAAGGTTTAATATATTCTAACCATAATTTTTGTCCTTCTGATTCAAATCCTGTAGGACTTGAGTTATTAAGGTATTTCTCCAAGAATTTTTCTGACTTTGCTGTAATAATCTTTTTCATAATTTTTATTTCATTAATGTAACATTTCCTTTTGTAATTGATTTTAACCCATTGTAACAAGTAACATCCAGATAGAAATCATAAACATCTGGATCTAATTTTTTACCTCTAAAAGTTCCATCCCATCCAATTTGTGGATTTTCTGACTCAAATACCAATTCACCCCAACGATCAAAAATCCGAAAAATCATTTTTTCAATAAAAATTCCACGAACAAATAAAACATCATTGTTATCGTCACCATTTGGAGAAAAAGCATTTGGAATAAAGACATAGGGTTCTTCGCAGATAATTTCATAAACCTTAATTTGTACAGTATCTGAACGTGTGCAAATACCATCCGAAACTGTTAATGTAAAAATAGTGTTTTCTTGAATAAGTGCATTTGTTTCCTGCGAGTTGGGTGATGATAAACCCGTAGTTGGCGACCAAGAATAATTTGGGAGACTGTTCGGTAAACCACTTAAAACAACTGTAGATCCGGGAACAACAATATATTCCGATGCACTTGCAAGAACTGATGCAGGATTAATTACAGAAACTAAAATAAAAATAGAGTCTTCTACAAAACAGCCATTGGAAGATGCAGCTGATAGATAATAATACTGTGAAAAAAGAGGTTGAACAACAATCGAACTTGAGGTATTTGAACCAATAATGCCAGTAATTGGTGTCCAAACATAATTAAAGGATATTGTAGGATTTGTATTCGTTGCTGAAAGTGTTGTTTGATCGCCCAAGCATAAATTATTTCCACCGTTTAATATTAAATCGGAACTAGTGAAAGAAAGTAATACACTATCAATTAGCGCACATTCAGAATTTGAAACTTGCACATAATAATAACCAGCTTGTGGATCATTTAATACAAAAAGAGAATCAGAAAAATCAAAATTTAAGGTGTCTGTAAAAAGAGGATTTGAGGACCAAATAAAATTACTTGCTGTTCCATTTGTGTAAGAAATTAAGTTAATTGGAACTGGAGAACATAGGTCAATTGCATCGATTAAATTTAATTGAATATTTTCATAAATAGTAATTGTAATCTGAGCAGTATCTGTAATGTCGCAATCATTATCTGTAACATATAAAAATACAGTATAAACTCCAGGAATTGAATAGGTGTAACTTGGCGAAAATGTTGTGGAATCAAAGTTGTTATTTCCAAAATCCCATAAATACGTGTCGTTTTCTGTTGAATTATTTTGAAAAGTTATCGGGATTTCCTCGCAAGATGATGTAGAACTAGCCGTAAAATTTGCTATTGGAATTACATCTGTACTGAATTTAAAGACAATATTATTACAATTAGAACTGTTATTTGAAGCCGACCAAGCTCCTGGAGTAGTTGGGAAATCGCTGTAACCACCACAACCTCCGCAAACAGATTGATAAACAACACCATTTTTATCAAAACGAGAGGTACCTCCATCTACATGTTCTTGTGCTTGACTGCCTCCCAAGTAAGATCCGTATAAAAGCCCTTGAAAATCTCTTTTTATAACAATAAGATAAAAATCAAAACCATTTGGTGGAGTTCCTTGAAAAGCATTTAGGGTTACTGGCATTCCATTTAATGGTGTGCCTTGAAGAATATTTGCTCCCCATCCAGAAACATAGATATTGCCGCAAATATCAACAAGAAAAGCAGAAGGTGAAATATGAATGGATGGCGAACCATTACCAAATACCGTAGACGCAATATTGCTTGTTAAATTTGAATTTAACTCAATTATAAAGTTGCTACTATTTGGATTTGAAAAAGTAGCATTAACAACAGGAAAAGTTCCGCCAACAGATTGACCTAAAACATAAATATTATTGTTTTTATCAATTTCAACAAAAAAAGCTTGGTCGTAATTATTTTTTCCTAAATAAGTTGCTTTTTGAATTCCTAAACCAGTGGAATTTAATTTAACGACAAATCCATCCGTTATTCCACCATTATATGTTGGTGAATAAGCTCCAACAGTTCCTGGTAAATCAGTAGATTGGGTTCCCCCTGAAAAAACAATTTGATTTGCCGTATCAATTTTAACAGAATAACATGCATCATCTGAAGAACCACCATAATAAGTTGAAAATAACAAGGATTGGAAATTTGAAGCTAATTTAAATACTATTCCATCTTGCCCTCCGGCATTTACACTTTGAAAAGCATTGACGATAGGAAAGTCAGTTGAACGAGAAGTTGATGCAATTAGAATATTGTTGTTTTCATCTAACATTATTTCACCTCTAAACTGATCTCCATAATTAGAAGATAAAGCAGAATATGCAGCAGCTGAATTGTAGGGCAAAGAAAGAGGATTGTAATTTACACCATCATTTCCACTGCCCCCAACAAATGTTGAATTTAATAGATTATGACCATTAGAACTAATTTTAACAACATAAATATCTGTTCCTTGGTTAGAAAAAGTGATACCATTAAAAGTAAACTGGGCTGCAGTTCCTCCTGAATGTACCTGTTGAAAAGAATTACTTGTTATCGGGAAGTCTGAACTAGATGTTGCGCCCATCATATAAACATTGTTATTTTGATCACAAATTAAACTATGAACAGTTTCCGTTCCTTGCGTATTATCTCCACCACCAATAAATGTTCCCCAAAGCATTGCGCTTCCATCGGAAGAATATTTAGAAACGAATACATCTGAAATACCGTATCCGATTGCACCTGCCACAAAATTTGATTGAATATCATACGCCAAAACATCAGGAGCGGGATAATCATTTCCATAAATTGTCCCTGCTGTATAAGCGGTGCCATCATTTCCATAGGTGGCAGTCATTCCAAAATTATCAGAATTTGCACCATTATAGGTTGCAAAAACTAAAATAGGATCAATAATTAATGGAGCGTTAGGATCGTAATTTCCAAGGTAAAAACGGACTTCATTGTCTTTTAAAATAAAGCGACATTTCACTTCTTTCCTTTGTCCATTTATTAACTGATAAGCCACAGGTTTTTCCTCAATTACTTTCCCTAAATCAGTTTCTAAAATCAAATTTCCCTTGTTGTCGATCTGAATCTTTTTCTGACCGCTATAGTCAAGAATAATTTGAGATGGATCGCTATTTTTTTGAACTATAAATTCATATTTAACCTCATTATTTATCCCTGAAATTTTAAAATCAATTCCCTGATAAAAATTCTTTAGAATTGCTTCAGAATAAGAATGAACCTCAGATGTCCATTTTTTTTGGTCATTTCCTTTAAAAAAATTAAAATAACTGCTTGAAGGATCTTTTTTTTCAATGTTAATTACTTCATTAGAACCTCTAAAATTAAGATGTACGAGCGTTTGACTTACATCTTGCCCCTTATAATTAGGTTCAGCCATTGCATGCAACTTGTGCATTTTCGAATAATCTTGAAGATGGAAAATAAGTTTGTGTTGCTGCACCCAAAGTTTTCCTCCCGGCATGTTTGAGCGAAATAAAACTCCCTCTGGCCATTGACCTTTGTTTTCAAGTAATAATTGCCCCTTATTTTTTGAAAGAATTTCAGTAGATAACTGTGCCTGCAATTTAAAGCAAAACACAAATAAAAACAAACAAATTCCAAGGACTTTCATTCAACAGAAAATTTCTAGCTAAATTAGTTAATTTATCAATAATAAAAAGAATCGTAAACTAGTTCCAGATTATAACTTGAGAACTAGAGTATTTCCTTAAATTCGCAACTAGGTATTAAAAAAAATGAATCAGAATAGAATCTGTAACTTGTTTAAAATAGAATTTCCTCTTATTCAAGCGGGAATGATTTGGTGTTCAGGATGGGAATTAGCCTCTGCTGTATCGAATGCAGGTGGACTAGGGATTATTGGTTCTGGCTCGATGTATCCTGAGATTCTTGAGCAGCAAATTATAAAATGTCAAGAAGCAACAAGTAAGCCATTTGCAGTCAATCTTCCTCTGCTATATCCCGATAGCGAAAAACATATTGAAACAATTATTAGATACAAAGTACCAATTGTTTTTACATCAGCTGGAAATCCTAGTAAATGGACAAAACACCTAAAAGAAAATGGAATTACAGTTGTACATGTCGTTTCTAGTCTAAAATTTGCGCTTAAAGCACAAGATGCTGAAGTTGATGCTATTGTTGCAGAAGGTTTTGAGGCCGGTGGACACAATGGTCGTGATGAAACAACAACTTTTTGTTTGATACCATTAATTGCTGACGCTATTTCATTACCACTAATTGCAGCCGGAGGCATTGGATCTGGAAAAGGAATGCTTGCAGCAATGAATTTAGGTGCTGATGCTGTTCAAATTGGAAGCCGCTTTATTGCAAGTCCTGAATCCAGTGCACACCAAAATTTCAAAGAAATGGTAATAGCTTGTCAAGAAGGAGATACAATTTTAACATTGAAGGAATTGACTCCAGTTAGAATGATAAAAAATAACTTTTATAAACAATTAGAACTTGCATATTCAAATAATGCTGATGCCGAAGAATTAAAAGCAATTTTAGGTAGAGGAAGAGCAAAAAAAGGAATGTTTGAAGGTGATTTAGATGCTGGGGAATTAGAAGTCGGACAAGTGTCTGGAACTATTCATAAAATTATTCCAGCAAAAGAAATTGTGGCAGAAATTATTCGAGAATTTAAAGAAGCACAAAACAATCAATCACAGAATAAATTTATTTTTTAATGGTAAAATTTGAGCGTTTTCAATTATCAAATGGACTAAAAGTGATTTTCCATAAAGATACATCAACACCAATGGCTGTTGTGAATGTACTTTATGATATTGGAGCAAGAGATGAATCTGAAGATAAAACTGGATTTGCACATTTATTTGAACACTTGATGTTTGGAGGATCAGTTAATATCCCTGATTTTGATACAGAATTACAAAAAGCTGGTGGCGAAAACAATGCCTTTACAAGTAACGATATTACAAACTATTATGATGTTTTACCAGCAAATAATCTAAATACTGCATTGTGGTTAGAGAGCGATCGTATGTTATCGCTTGCTTTTACGGAAAAAAGTTTAGAAGTACAAAGAAGTGTTGTTATTGAAGAATTTAAACAACGCTACCTCAATCAACCTTATGGAGATGTTTGGTTAGAACTTCGTCCACTGGCTTACAAAAAACATCCTTATAAATGGGCAACTATCGGCAAAGAAATTAGCCACATCGAAAATGCCACTATGGAAGATGTTCGTGCGTTTTTTAAAAAATATTATTGCCCATCAAACGCGATTCTTTGCATTGCGGGAAATTTTGAATTAGATTTTATTAAAGAAAGAGTAAATTACTGGTTCTCAGATATTGCTTCAGGAAAAAAACCAGCAAGAATCATTGCCTCTGAACCCAAACAAATAGAATTTAGAGAATTAGAACTTGAACGCAATGTTCCAGCATCTGCTTTTTATTATGCCTTTAAAATGGCTGAGAGAAAACATCCTGATTACTATATTGCAGATATTTTAAGTGATTCATTAAGCAGAGAAAAATCATCCTTGCTTTACCTAAAATTAAAGAAAGAAAAACAACTTGTATCCGAAATTGTAGCTTACATAACTGGCTCTATTGACGAGGGTTTATTTATAATATCAGGAAAATTAAATGATGGAATAAGCTTCGAAGATTTTGATAATGCACTTTGGAAGGTATTAAACGAAGTTTGTTTGAATCCAATAGAAGAAAAGGAACTCAACAGCTTAAAAATCAAGATGCAAACTGCCCGCGCTTTTCAAGAGCAGGGAATTTTAAACCGCTCTATGAATTTATGTTATTTTGAACTTATAGGAGATGCTAATGGAATCAATGAAGAGCATTTAATTTATGAGCAAATTAGTTGCGACCATATTCAATCCTATGCAAATGAATTATTTCAAAAAACAAATTGTTCGCTACTAAAAATTAAAGCCCAACAAGCATGATAAAGCGAAAAAATGCGCCAAGTTTACAGGCGATAGAAAAAATCAACTTTATTTCTCCCGTAAAAATTCAGATAGGCGAGCACACACCTTTTTTTTGGATGAAAGAAGTTCCAAATGAAACAGCACGCTTGGATTTTATCTTTCATGCTGGAACAACAAGAGGATCAAATTTAATTAGTTCATTAGTTGCTGGCTTACTTTTTTCTGGTACTGATAAAAAAACTTCTACAGATATTCACAATGAATTAGATGATTTAGGAGCATTCTTTGATGTTGGCTTGGGACATGAAAGTGTTTTAGTCTCATTTTATGCCCTTAAAAAAAATATTTTAGCAGTTTTTAAAATTTTTGAAGATGCACTTGAGCATGTTAACTTTCCGCAAAATGAAATCGAAGAATTAATCACTGACAGAAAACAGAAACTCAAAATTAATTTTGAAAAAGTGGGATTTCTTGCTCAAAGAGAATTTCAAAAAAACCTTTTTCAAGGCACAAATTATGCGCGCCAAACCGAATTGGAAGACTATGATTCTGTCCGCCGAGAAGAAATCATTGAATACTTTTCTAAAAACTATAAAAATGGTCTGCGTAAAGTCGTTCTTGTTGGAGCTTTAGAAGAAGTTCAAGTTACAGAAATTGCTGAAAAATCAAAGAAATGGTGTCTTCCTGAAAAGCCACTTTTTGAAAATAATTTCAATAATAATAAAGGCGTATTTCAGTTAGAAAAGAAAGATGCTGTTCAAAGTGCAGTGCGAATTGGAAAGACTCTTTTCAATAAAAACCATTCTGATTTTCTTGGATTCTCTATCTTAAATACCATTTTAGGAGATTATTTTGGAAGTCGCTTAATGAAAAATATTCGAGAAGATAAAGGCTACACCTACGGAATTAGTAGTACAGAAGCTGAATTAGCAAAAAGCGGATATTTTATGATTGGAACCGAAGTTGGTTCCGCTCAAAAAGATTTGGCAATACAAGAGATAAAAAATGAAATTGAACGGCTTCAAAAAGATTTAGTTCTCGATAAAGAATTAGAATTGGTGAGGAATTATTTATTAGGGCAACTTTTAAAAAGTGCAGATGGCCCCTATGCAATGACTGATTTATTTCTATCTGTTGATGCATATGAATTAGATTTTTCATTTTATGAAAACTACATTCAAAAAGTTAAGAATATCGATTCAGAAGAATTGAGAACATTAGCCATTAAATACCTTGCTTGGGATTCAATGACTATCGTTATCGCAGGATAGCAACTTTACTCCGTATTTTTCGTTATACTAAAGTCTGCTAAAATTCGTTATTAAACAATGCGTTTCCTCTTTCTACTATTTGTTTTAGTTGCTTTTAAAAGCAATGCTTCGCATGTTATGGGAGGAGAAATTACCTATAAATGTATAGGTGGAAATACCTACATTTTTGAACTAACTTTTTACCGCGATTGCAATGAATCTGATGTTACTATTAGCCCTGAAGTTTTAAGAGTTTGGAACCACCCTACTCTAACCTCGATTTCAATTCCTTTTATTTCAAGAGAAGATATTTCCCCAACTTGCTCCCCCGTTTCTGGAGGTCCAAGTCCATTGCTTTGTGGAATTAATGCAAATGGAGGAAATGGAATTGGAGCAATCGAGAAAATTATTTACAGAAGTGATCCTATTACTATTGCAGGAATTCCACCAAGTCAAGGTTGGGCTTTTACCTACGAAAATTTCTCTCGAAGTAATGCTTTAACTAATATTACAAACCCATCTACCTACGGAATAACATTGGTTGCAAAAATATATGCTAATCCAAATTCTACGGCAAACGGATGCAGCGACTCTTCTCCACTTTTCCTTCAAAAACCAAATTTTGTTCATTGTGCAAGTAATGAATACCAATACAATCCAAATGCTGTAGACCCCGATTTAGATTCGTTATATTTTGATTTCGGAATTCCTTATAATAATTTTCCTACAGGTGTTTATAATCCTCCATTAAATCCAATCCCCATTCCTTTTGAACCGAACTTTTCATTTCTCAGTCCAACTCCAAACTCCTCTTTAAACCCCTCAAATATTGAAGCTGATATAAACCATCAAACTGGAGAATTAAAATTTACAAGTGTCAATATTGGAAATTATGTAGTTAAAATACTGGTCAAATCATATCGTCAAGGAATTCTTATTTCTGAGGTTGAACGAGAAATGCAATTGATTGTTTTTGCTTGTAATAATTTAAATTCTGCTCCAACTTTAAGCGCACCATTTCCCGGTAATTCTTTTGAAGCAACGATCAACGCTGGTGATCCAATTTCATTTAATATCCAAGCAATTGACAATGATTTACTACAAAATGGTAGCCAACAAACACTTTCTTTAACTGCTTCTGGTCCTATGTTTGGAACAAATTTTACACAAAATACTGGCTGCAATATTATTCCCTGCGCAACTTTAGATAATGGAATTCCGATTTCGGGACAACAAAATGTTTCCGCTCAATTTAATTGGCAAACATCTTGCGACCATTTAGTTAATGCTTATGGAACTGTAGCTGATGAAGTAAATTACAATTTTGTTTTTAGAGTACAAGACGATTATTGCCAAGTTCCAAAAGTTACCTACAAAACTGTAACAATTAAGCTCTTAAATCAGGGTGTAATACAAGCACCAAAAATTTCTTGCATTCAAACCAACAATGATAATAGTTTAACTATTTTTTGGCCATCGGTATTAGATCCTACAAGTTCATTTATATCCTACAAAGTATATTCTGTTCAAAATGGCTTACTTGCAACTATTAATAACATTAATACAACACAATTTACTACAACACCCGTTAATTCAGCACAAGATTATTACATTGCTGTTCAATCAGGTTGTGGAGGAAATACTCTAAAATACAGTGATACAATCTCTAATATTCACCTTGACTTAGTAAATCCAAATAATGGAACTGCAGTTTTGCAATGGAACATGCCCTACCCAACGCAGTTACCAAATTTTAGTGCTTATTACTATTTATATAGGGAATTCCCAACAGGATTTTTCTCATTTTTAGATAGTGTACCATACAACACACTTACATATTTTGATACTATTACAGTCTGCCAAGAATTTATTAGATACAGGGTAAATCTAGCCACAACAAGCTGTAATTTTACATCCAATCTTCCCGGAGATCTATTTTCTGATATGATTACACCATCTATTCCCACAATCTATTCAGTAAGCTTTGACACATTAACCAGTAATATAACAATTAACTGGAATCAAAATCCACTTTTAGATACCTATGGATATGTTGTTTATATAGTTGGAGCCAATGGTTTTCCTATTGAATTAGACACTCTTTTCGGAATAGGTTCTACTAGTTATTCCTATCCTGCTCCAAGTGGCCAGGGGCCATTTTCTTATTCAGTGGCGGCTTTTGATTCTTGTTTTACAAGTTCTATTCCAATTACCTATCAAACATCAGCAAAAAGTCCAATACATTCTAGTTTTATTCTTTCAAGTAGTGTCAGCATGTGTGATCAACTTGCGCAATTGAGTTGGACATCCTATTTTGGGACTTCTGTCAATTACTATAGAATCTGGGTGAAAACTAATCAATATTGGGTGCTATTAGACAGCATAAGTTCTAATACATTTTCAACTTCTGTTGAAGGTGGAGAAAATTATTGCTTTATTGTCGAAGCAATGTTACAAAATGGCTATTCATCCTTTTCAAATCCTTCTTGTTTTGTCGTTCCTCAACCACTACAACCAGCTTTCCATTATTTTAAACTCGCAACAATTAATAACAAAACTATTGAGCTTTATGATTATTGTGATGCCTCAGTTGGCGTTAAAGAAATAGTATTTGAACGCAAAAATCCTACTAGCTTATTATTTGAAGAAATTGGAAGAGCAAATTCAATCGCTGATGTAACATTATTTGTAGATAATCAAGCTACAACAAGTATTCATCCATGGGAATACAGAACAAAATACATAGATAGTTGCGGGAATGACGGAAATTACGCAAATTCTAATCAAACAATTTTTGTTCAAGGCACGACAGATGAATACGACATGATAAATCAAATTAATTGGTCGCCTTATTCAGGATTTGATGGTCCAATTACAGAATACCAAGTATTTAGAGGAGTAAATGGCGTATTTCAGCAAATTGCAACAGTTCCAAACACTCAATTCTCACTTATCGATAATGTAGGATTAATTGAAAGTAATGGTGAAATCTGTTACCATATTGAAGGGATTGAAGGATTAAATTCTTATAATTTAGCTGAAGTTAGTCGATCAAATGATTTTTGTTTTATATACTCTCCATTAATTTTTATTCCAAATGCCTTTACACCCGATGGACTTAACTCAATATTTAAACCTATACTTAGTAATGTTTCATTAAAAAATTATAGCATGAAAATTATCAATCGTTGGGGTCAAGTTGTTTTTGAAACTTCAGATCAAACTATTGGATGGGATGGAAAGATTTCTAATTCTGGAGATGAAGCAACAAACGATTTATTTTTATACTACATCGTTTTGGAAGACCAATACGAAAAGCAGTACATTCGGAAAGGAACGATAACAATGGTCCGTTAAGATGCAGAAAATTTTAATCATACAAACTGCTTTTATCGGAGATGTAATTTTAGCTACATCACTTATAGAAACATTGCGTTTTCAATTTCCCAATTCTAAGATTGATTTCTTAGTTAAAAATGGCAATCAAAATCTTTTAATCAATCATCCGAACTTAAACAAAGTATTGGTATTTGATAAATCAAAAAAAATCATAAGTTTACTAGCTCTTCTTAAGGAAATAAGGAAAGAAAAATATGATCTAGTAGTTAATTTACAACGTTTTTTTTCCTCGGGATTATTGACAGCTTTTTCTTGTGCAAAGGAAAAACGTGGCTTTAAAAAAAATCCACTTTCCTTTTTATTTACTAAATCTTTTGATCATAACGTTAATAATGGACTTCATGAAGTAGAGAGGAATTTAGCTCTTATTGAAGATTTATGCAAGAAAACATTTAAATCACCAAAATTATATCCAAGTGTAAGTGAATTTGATAAAATATCCTCTTTCCAGAGTAAAAGTTATTATTGTATTGCACCATCCTCTGTTTGGTTTACAAAGCAAGCACCAAAATCTGTATGGATAAAAACAATCCATTCAATTAAAGATAAAAATGCTATAATTTATCTAATTGGTGGTTCTGAAGATTTTAATCTTTGTGAAGAAATTAGTTTTGAAATTAAAAATATAGAAGTAAAAAATCTCGCAGGAAAACTCAGTCTAATGGAATCTGCGGCTCTGATAAAAGGAGCAATTAGAACCTTCGTAAATGATTCTGGACCCTTGCACCTTGCTTCAGCAATGAATGCGCCTGTTACAGTCTATTTTTGCTCAACAAGTCCAAGTTTTGGATTTGGCCCATTATCTGATGATTCAGAAATTATAGAAGTTAAAAATCTATCTTGCAAACCTTGTGGATTACATGGATATAAATCTTGTCCGAAAGGACATTTTGAATGTGGCGAGAAACTACTGTAATTATTGTAAAACTTTCTTAACCAAATCTGCAGCTTCTTGCAAGAGAACAACAGAATGAACATTTAGTCCAGAATCTTCAATAATCTTTTTTGCTTCGATAGCATTTGTACCCTGTAAACGAACAATAATTGGCACTGGAATTTCGCCAATATTCTTATACGCATCTACAATTCCTTGCGCAACACGATCACAACGAACGATTCCACCAAATATATTAATAAGAATTGCTTTTACGTTCGGGTCCTTTAAAATTATATGGAATGCCTTTTCAACACGTTCTGCATTTGCTGTTCCTCCAACATCTAAAAAATTTGCAGGATTTCCGCCGGAAAGTTTGATAATGTCCATAGTAGCCATCGCTAAACCTGCACCATTTACCATACAGCCAACATTTCCATCTAATTTAACGAAATTTAACCCAACTTCATCTGCTTCTACTTCAGTAGGATCTTCCTCTGATTTATCGCGCATTGCCTCATAATCTGGATGACGAAAAAGTCCATTACCATCAAGCGAAACTTTTGCATCAACGGCAATAATTTTATTATCTGAGGTTTTAAAAAGCGGGTTTATCTCAAACATCGAAGCATCAATTCCTTCATACGCTTTATACAAAGCAGGAATAAACTTCACCATCTGCTTGAAAGCTTCACCCGATAATCCTAAGTTAAATGCTATTTTTCTAGCTTGAAATCCTTGAATTCCAACACGTGGATCGATTAGTTCTCGATAGATTTTTTCTGGAGTATTTTCTGCTACATGTTCAATATCCATTCCTCCTTCAGTAGAATATACAATCACATTTTTACCTTTTTCACGGTCTAGAAGAACAGACATATAAAATTCTTCCACTTCTGAATCACCTGGATAATAGACATCTTGAGCAATTAATACTTTACTTACCAACTTACCAACTCCCTTTGTTTGAAGAGTTTGAAGATGTCCACCTAAAATTCCCCTTACCTTCTCTTCCACTTGGTCTATTCCCTTTGCTAAGACAACACCATGCGAACCTGTTTCCTTAATTGTACCTTTTCCTCTTCCTCCCGCATGAATTTGGGCTTTAATTACATACCAACTTGTTCCAGTTTTTGCTGTAATTTCTTTTGCTGCTGCCAAAGCATCTTCAACACGTTCAACAACAATCCCTTCCTGAATAGCTACACCGTAACTTTTAAGTATTAATTTTCCCTGATATTCATGCAAATTCATAATTCAAATTTTGGAACGTAAAAGTAAGATTTTCTTTTTAAGAAGTGATATAAGAAAAGAAATAAATCTATTCCATTCTATTTTTCCAAGACGAACTAATTTCTCGTGAAGAATATTCCATTACCTCTTGTTTTTTTAAATCGCTCCAAATAGCATCAATTGAATGTGCCAAAGCTTCGGCCTCTTCTTGCATTGCGTCTCTCATCACCTTTGGATCTTGAAAATAATGTTTAACAAAATTAGTATCAAAATTTCCACTTCTAAATGCAGGATGTTTCAAAACATATTTCCCAAAATCCAATGTTGTTTTCACACCAGATATTTGATAATTATCAATTGCTTCAATCGCTCTGTCCATTGCCTCTTCTCTATTTTTACCCCAAACAACAAGTTTAGCAATCATAGGATCGTAATAAATTGGAATTTCCATTCCTTCAAGAAATGCATCGTCTACACGAATATTTTTTCCTGCAGGAATTCGGTAGCGATTCAATGTTCCAATATCAGGCGCAAAACCATTCAAGGAATCTTCAGCATAAACCCGAACTTCGATTGCATGTCCATTGATTTTAAGTTCAGGTTGTAATTTTGGAAGTCGTTCCCCTCTAGCAACTAAAATTTGCCATTCTACTAAATCTAATCCAGTTATCATCTCAGTTACAGGATGTTCAACCTGAAGGCGCGTATTCATTTCCAAGAAGAAAAAATTTAATTCAGCATCTAAAAGAAATTCAACAGTTCCTGCACCTTCATAATTACATGCTTTACAAACCGCAACTGCTGCCTCACCCATTTGTTTTCTTAATTCTTCACTTAGAATAATACTTGGCGCTTCTTCAACAACCTTTTGATGTCTTCTTTGAATAGAACATTCTCTTTCAAAAAGATAGACAACATTTCCATGCTGATCCGCAAAAACTTGAATTTCAACATGACGAGGTTTATCTACAAATTTCTCTATAAAAACCGCAGCATCGCCAAAAGAAGAAAGGGCTTCATTTTGAGCCATCGACATTTGCTCTTCAAATTCTGCAGTACTATTTACTAGGCGCATTCCTTTTCCACCTCCTCCAGCAGAAGCTTTAATTAAAATTGGATAACCGATTTTTTCAGCAATTAATTTTGCCTCTGAAACATCTGAAATGGCAGTATCTACTCCAGGGACAAGTGGAACATTAAATTTCTTTACTGCTTGTTTAGCGCTTAATTTATCCCCCATAAGTTCCATTGATTCAGGAGAAGGACCAATTAGTTTTATTCCTGCTAGTTTAACATTACGAGCAAATTCAGCGTTTTCAGACAAAAATCCATAGCCAGGATGAATGCCATCAACACCTAAATCCTTACAATGCTTTATAATTAAATCTTGTTGTAAATAACTTTCACTAGAAGGACTTTTACCAACATATACAGCTTCATCTGCTTCCAAAACATGAGGCGCAGTTTTATCAGCATCAGAATAGATAGCTACACTTTTAACACCCATGATTTTGAGTGTACGAATTACGCGTCTTGCTATTTCCCCACGATTAGCAATAAGTACTTTTTTCATAAAGTTTAAAGTAAATATAGATAAAACAACTTAATCTTTTTTTTTAAAAAATTAAAATTGTAAATTTACTAACTTTTATATTTTATTTAATATTTCCGTTATGAAAAACTTTCTGATTATAATTTCTTGTATATTATTTATAAATACATCCATTTTTTCACAAATTACATCATCTCCTGCGAATCAAGTTTGCCAGGGATCTACTATGACATTTACCTATATCGGTTCAGTTCCAAATAATGCAACATATTCTTGGTCATTTACTGGGGGACAACCAAATATAACAACTTCATCAGCTGTAAGCCCATCTGTTCAATTTAATTTAGCAGGTATTTGCTTAGTACAATTAACAATTAATCAGGGTTTAAATAGTCAAAATATTATACCTCCAATTAGTGTACAAATTTTAGGTTCACAACCTTCCATTTCTGTGAACAATACTAATTCAAATTATTGTGTCGGATCTGCAATTACTCCAATTACCTACACTATTTCAGGTGGAGCAAGTCCAACACTTAGCTCAGGATCGTTAAATGGATTGACATCAACTTCTACTCAAAATACTTCACTCGGATTTATTAGTGGTTATACTTTTACAATTTCCGGTACTCCTACTTCATCAGGTTGTTTGACTGCTATTTATAGTTCTTCGGCCTTAGGTAGCTGCAGTGGTTCATCACCTGCAAGTTTTAATCTTTCTTCAATATGTGTAAATTCAAAGCCTACAGTAACATCCATAAGCTATGGTAGCCCATCATTTTGCACTACTAATAATGGCTCACAATCAGTTTCCTTGATTGGATCAGATGGAACAATCTATAGTGGAGGTTCCCCCTCAGTTTGGCCATTAAACTCCGGAACGTATTCTTCCACTACAGGCTTGAGCATCAATACAAGTACAGGAGCTATAACACCAAGTACAAGTACACCAGGAACTTATCAAGTACAATACACTATTGCAGCAGCAAATGGTTGCTCTCAAGTAATTGCATCAACTCAAGTAATAATTACCGCTACGCCAACAGCAACTATTAACTATTCTGGCTCTCCGTTTTGTAGTTTACTAACATCAGCACAAGGTGTATCACTAAACGGCACTAATAATTATACAGGAGGCACGTACTCCTCAACTACAGGTTTGAGCATCAATGCAAGTACAGGAGCTATAAGTTCAAGTACAGCTGGAGCATACACAGTAACATACACAATCGCTGCTTCTGGAGGTTGTCTTGCAGTAAGTACAACAGCAAGTGTAACAATAACAGCTTTGCCTTCAGCAACTATTAGTTACACAGGTTCTCCATTTTGTAACACACTTTCAAGTACACAGTCTGTAACTCAAACAGGTACAACAGGAGGCACGTACTCTTCCACTACAGGCTTGACTATTAATGCAAGTACAGGAGCAATTACTCCAAGTACAAGCACAGCAGGAACATATACAGTAACATATACAATCGCTGCATCAGGAGGTTGCGCAGCAGTAAGTACAACAGCAAGTGTAACAATAACAGCTCTTCCTACAGCAAGTATTATTTACGCAGGTTCTCCATTTTGTAGTTCACTTACTTCGGGAGTTGTCACTTTAACAGGTACTGGCATCTTCACAGCTGGAAGTTATTCATCTACATCGGGATTAACAATTAACGGAAGTTCAGGTTTAATAAACCCAAGTACAAGTTCAGCTGGAACATACACCGTAACATACACAACTCTTGCATCAGGAGGTTGTGCAGCAGTAAGTACAACAGCAAGTGTAACAATAACAGCTTTGCCTTCAGCAACTATTAGTTACACAGGTTCTCTATTTTGTAACACACTTTCAAGTCCACAGTCTGTAACTCAAACAGGTACAATAGGAGGCACGTACTCTTCCACTTCAGGTTTGAGTCTCAATACAAGTACAGGAGCTATAACACCAAGTATAAGTACAGCAGGAACATATACAGTAACATATACAATCGCTGCATCAGGAGGTTGCGCAGCAGTAAGTACAACAGCAAGTGTAACAATAACAACACTTCCTTCTCCAAATATTAGTTACGCAGGTTCTCCATTTTGTAGTTCACTTACTTCGGGAGTTGTGCTTTTAGGAGGCACTGGTATTATTACAAGTGGTACTTACACCTCAAGTCCTGGAGGACTAGCTTTAAATACTATCTCAGGCGGAATTAACCCTAGTACAAGTACAGCTGGAACATACACTGTAACATATACAATCGCTGCTACTGGAGGTTGCTCTGCAGTAAGTACAACAGCAAGTGTAACAATAACAACTCTTCCTTCAGCAACTCTTAGTTATACGAGTACTTCTTTTTGTCAAACTCTTGCAAGTCCTCAAATTCCAAACCAAACAGGCGCAACAAATGGGTTATATACTGCAAGTGCACTAGTTTTATCAATAGATAATACTACAGGAGCTATACTGCCAAGTGCAAGTTCAGCAGGAACCTACACTGTAACATATACAATTCCAGCATTAAACGGTTGTGCAGCAGTCTTAGTGCCTACAACTGTAACAATAACAGCTCTTCCTACAGCAAGTATTATTTACGCTGGATCTCCATTTTGTAGTTCACTTACTTCGGGAGCTGTCACTTTAACAGGTACTGGCATCTTCACAGGTGGAAGTTATTCATCTACATCGGGATTAACAATTAACGGAGGTACAGGTTTAATAAACCCAAGTTTAAGTATACCTGGATCATACACTGTAACATATACAACACTTGCATCAGGAGGTTGTCTTACAGTAAGTACAACAACAAGTGTAACAATAACAGCTTTGCCTTCAGCAACTATTAGTTACACAGGTTCTCCATTTTGTAACACACTTTCAATTACTCAGTCTGTATCTCAAACAGGTTCAACTGGAGGCACGTACTCTTCCACTACAGGCTTGACTATTAATGCAAGTACAGGAGCAATAACTCCAAGTGCAAGTTCAGCAGGAACATATACAGTAACATATACAATTCCAGCATTAAACGGTTGTGCAGCAGTCTTAGTGCCTACAACTGTAACAATAACAGCTCTTCCTACAGCAAGTATTATTTACGCTGGATCTCCATTTTGTAGTTCGGTTACTTCGGGAGTTGTCACTTTAACAGGTACTGGTATCTTCACAGGTGGAAATTATTCATCCACATCGGGATTAACAATAAACGGAAGTACAGGTTTAATAAACCCAAGTACAAGTATTCCTGGAACATACACTATTACATACAACACGCCTGCATCAGGAGGTTGCGCAGCAGTAATTGCTACCAATTCTGTAACAATAACAGCAGCACCAACAGCAACAATTATTTACACAAGTTCTCCATTCTGTAATTCAATTACAAGTGCACAATCTGTAAATTTAGTAGGAACAACAGGAGGCACTTTCTCCTCAACTACAGGTTTGAGTATAAATGCAAGTACTGGGGCAATTACTCCAAGTTCAAGTACAGCAGGGACATACACTGTAACATATACAATTCCAGCATTAAACGGTTGTACAGCACTTGTAACAACTTCAAGTGTAACAATAACAGCAGTGCCAACAGCAACTATCAATTATTCAGGTTCTCCATTTTGTAGTTCACTTACTTCGGGAGTTGTCACTTTAACAGGTACTGGTATCTTCACAGGTGGAAATTATTCATCTACATCTGGATTAACAATTAACGGAAGTACAGGTTTAATAAACCCAAGTTTAAGTATACCTGGATTATACACCGTAACATACACAACTCTTGCATCAGGAGGTTGTCTAGCAGTAATTGCTACTTATTCTGTAACAATAACAGCAGCGCCAACAGCATCAATCAGTTACAGCTCACCTTTTTGTAGTTCTTCTAGTACACCGCAAAATGTAAATCTTATTGGTACAACCGGTGGAATATACAGTTCAAGCCCTTCAGGTTTGAGTTTAAATACAAGTACAGGAGCAATAACTCCAAGTGTAAGTACAGCAGGGACATACACTGTAACATATACAATAGCAGCCGCTGGAGGTTGTGCTTCAGTAACTGCAACATCTCAAGTAATAATAACCGTTGCGCCAGCAGCAACTATTAATTATTTAGGTTCTCCATTTTGTAAAACTATTACAAGTGCTCAGTCTGTTAATCAAACAGGAGCTTCTGGTGGCTCCTACAGTTCAAACCCTTCAGGTTTGAGTTTAAATACAAGTACAGGAGCAATAACTCCTAATACAAGTACTGCTGGAATATATACCGTAAGTTACACTATTCCAACTTCAGGGGGTTGTCCTCAATTTCAAACCCAAACTAATGTAACAATAACCGCTGCACCGACAGCAACTATTACTTACGCAAACACTCCATTTTGTAGTACAATTATAGCAGCACAATCAGTACAATTAATTGGGAATACAGGAGGTGCATACGCATCTACAAGTGGATTAATAATCAATCCAATAACAGGTGAAATTAACCCAAGTACAAGTACAGTTGGAACATATACTGTA
>JBILPT010000031.1:0-18588 GCA_044373675.1 Crocinitomicaceae bacterium
AAGATACTAAAACTGTATCTCATGGTTTAGATGTTCAATTTGAATCAGGTATCAAGGAAGCTAAAGCTCCCAAAATTGAAAGCTAAAAATTACATCTAATATAAACAGCTATAGCAATTGGTACTTTTGTTTGAATTGGATTAAAAAATTGGACGGCAGTATAATAGCACGACCGCATAATACGGGTTTAGCTTCGCTGTTTTTCAATTGGAAAAAGTGGTGTTTCAGTGCTTCGTATGACAGTTTTTCGTAAATTTGAAGTGTGTGCATCGTATCAAGTTCAGCGGCAAAATCCCCGCCTTCGCAAACCTGAAAAACGATAGCAGAATTTATAAGAACTGATAAATAGTTAAAACAAAAGTAAAATAGAATGAACAGTAAACTAATTCTACAAATCACCTTTTTTATCATATTAACCCAGATTAAATCTCAAACTTCGTTGCCAAAAGTGGTAAGCGGCAAAATAAACCGTATTGAAAATTTTAAATCAAGATACATAACCGAAAGAAATATTGACATATGGCTCCCAGAAGGTTATAGCGATACAATAAAATATGCAGTGTTGTACATGCACGACGGACAAATGTTATATGATGGAGACCAAACCTGGAATAAACAAACTTGGGATGTTGATAGAGTAGTCACAGATTTATTAAAAAAAAATAAAATCAGTGATTTTATAATTGTGGGAATTTGGAATGATGAACAAACCCGTCATCAGGATTACTTTCCTGCAAAGCCATTTGAACAATTAAAACAAATTGAAAAAGATACTATTAGTTCACAATTGAAAAGAGCAGGAAGAACAAAAGAGAATTTCCATCCAAAATCTGATAACTATTTAAAATTTATTATAGAAGAATTAAAGCCATATATTGACAATAAATATTCTGTACATACCAACAGAGATAACACTTTTATCGCTGGTAGTAGTATGGGCGGACTTATCTCTCTTTATGCTATTTGTGAATTTCCAAAAATATTTGGAGGTGCTGCCTGTTTGTCGACACATTGGATAGGTACCTTTATCTTAGAAAATAATCCAATACCAAATGAAATCCTAAAATACTTAAATTATAATCTTCCAAGTCCTAATTTTCATAAAATATATTTTGATTGTGGTGATCAGACGCTAGATTCATTATATCCAGAAATTCAAAAAAAAGTTGATAGTATAATGGTTAAAAAAGGATATGATAATAATAGTTGGATTACAGGCTATTTTCCAGGAGAAAACCATAGTGAAGAGGCATGGAATAAACGTTTAAATATTCCATTAGAGTTTTTATTTAAAAAATAACTTCTGTAAAAAATGATAGAGCCAAACTAGCAACTTGAGCGATTTTACTAAAAAAATAGAAACGAATAAACCAAATTAAATTTTAATACATTTAATGTCGACAAATAATAAAAAATTAAATGAAAAAAACAGGTAGAATAGTAGTAACTCTTTTGATATTGACATCTATCGCCAATGCACAGACCTTTGACCCTGGGCTAGCTAGTGAACTGCAATACAAAATTGACAGCATTAGAACCTCAGATAACCTAAAAGGTATTTCTGCAAGTATTATTTATCCCGGAATGGGTACATGGAAAGGTGTGACAGGAATTTCACATACCGGCACGCCTATTACTTCTGATATGTTATTCGGAATAGCAAGTAATACAAAATTATTTACTGGAGTACTTTTGTTAAAATTAGCAGAAAATAATATCATTCAATTAGATGATTCATTGCATGAATATCTCCCGACATTTAATAATATAGATTCAAATATCACAATAAGACAATTACTTAATCATACATCTGGATTAGATGATGTTACAAGTGTTCCGGGTTATCCTGATTCTATGCTCACCAATCCTAACCGTATTTTCACAGCAAGCGAACTGATGACTTGGGCTGGACCATCTTCCTTTCAAGCTGGCACAAGTTGGAATTATTGTAATACGAATTATCTTCTTGCAGGCATGATTGCTGAAAGTGCTACTGGACAAAGTTATAGCCAACTTTTGAGAGATAGTATTTTGACTCCTCTTCAACTCGACAGCACCTTTCTTGATGTTTATGAAACAATTTTATATCCAGCTGCAGAACCATGGCAGGCAGGAGTAAATAACAATTCTATTCCAAGAACTTCTATTAATAGTGCAGCATGGGCTGCGGGCGCTATGTATTCCACTTCAGGAGAAATGGTTCAATGGTATAATAAACTTATGAATGGACAAGTTTTAAATTCAAACTCATTTAATGAATTGACTACTTTCGTTGGGTCTGGGAATTATGGCATGGGAATTAGCCAGGCGACAGTCATTGGCAGAACAGTCTGGACACATGGTGGCACTATTTGGGGTGGATATAATTCTTCAATGATGTATGACCCTGCAACAGGAATAATCATTTGTGTTCTTATCAATCAACTCCCTGCCCAAGCTTTTCAAGTTTCCATTCAGTTACTTTCCACTTTAATAAATAACTCTGTTGGACTTACTGAAAGTATAATTCCCGAAAAACTGATTACAGTTTATCCAAATCCAACTAATGGACTTGTGCTTATTGAAATACCCAACCAGACTATTCAGAATATAAAAGTATACGACTTACAAGGTCAGTTAATAAAAGAGACAATCGAAACCCAGTTTGACCTTTCAAACGTCTCGAAAGGAACCTATTTTATAAAAGCTCAGACAAAACAAGGTGTTCATGGCTTCAAACTAATCAAACAATAAATGCAGAGTTAGTCGAATAGAGAAGTACGAACCGATGCACTACCTTCAAAATATTGGAAGAGAAGAATTAATTATAAGTGAAGAATATTACGACTGTTTTACACATATTTTCATAAGACAAAAGTGAATATATCTTTGTATATTTAATTAAACAAGATAAAAATTCATAGATTTGTAATAGAAATTGTGATTATTCTAAATTATACAAATGATGAACATTAAAAGCATTTTTTTTATTCTATTTTTTTCTTTTTTATCCAGTGAGTTTTTTTCGCAAATATCTGCGAATGCTGGTCTTGGAACACTCAATGGTTTCGGAGTAAAAAAAACATTTGTTGGGCTTAATTTGGGGCTAGAATATCCAAGAAGTAACCAAACAACTATTTACGGACGGATTGCATATTATGTACCTAGAAATAATATTGATTCTACTCAAGCGTATGCATCTGCTATTTCTACAACAACATTTCCATATACGCTTCCTCGCAATTACACTATTTCAACCGGCTACCTTACTATTGAGGGTGGAACAAGAAATTACTTAATAAATGGATATGACAACGGATTTTCTGTATATGGTGGAAGTACGATTTTACTATGTGTTAACAATATAAAGAAAAAATTTGCTGATTGGAATTATCTCTATAATGAGGCTGATTATGAAAATTACGGTGATAGTAAGGGGACTATTTTAAATCTAGGTGTTGGTCTTCAAGGTGGATTAAAATATACTTTTCCAAGTATTGGTTCTATTTTCTTGGATTTTAGTGGTAATTATTTAGTTATTCGTCAAGCAAGTAATGAAATGATTGGTGAATCTACAAACTACCCTTTTGATAGCGCCTTACTTTTTACATTCAACCTTGGTTTTCGAAAAGACTTCTATTAATTAGACTAGCTTGCGTACTAAGCTTAATACATAATCTAATTGTTCTTCTCGTGTCAATTGAGAATTATCCATCACAATTGCGTCAGCAACTTGAATTAAAGGACTTTCTTTTCTACTCGAATCCATCAAATCTCTTTCAGCTAAATTTGAAGAAATAGTTTCTATTTTGGCTTCAATTCCTTTTGATTTTAGCTCCAAAAATCTACGCCGTGCGCGTATTTCTTGAGAAGCTGTAATAAATAGCTTTAATTCAGCGTTCGGAAAAACCACAGATCCGATATCACGGCCTTCCATTACAATTCCTCCATTCTCACCCATTATTTGCTGCTCCATCACTAATTTTACTCTTACTTCTTTAATTGTTGCAATTTTAGAAACAACTGCAGCAACTTCATTACCTCGAATTAGTTCTTCAACATTTTTTCCATTTAAAAGCATGCAATTTTTATCATTGATCAGTTGAAAAGATAAAGTAATATTTTTAAGGGCTTGAATAATCTCCACTTGCTTTGGAGTACCATCTGCATCAAACAAATTATTTTGAAGACAATAAAGGGCAACACCACGATACATTGCTCCAGAATCAATAAAAATAAATGAAAGTTTCTTCGCCAAATCTTTTGCTAGCGTGCTTTTTCCGCAAGCTGAATAACCATCAATTGCTATGGTGATTTGTTTTTTAATCATTTTTCAAAATTACAATTATTAAGATTAAAAAAGATACTAAAAAAAGAGTGCGCTCAGGTCTTCTTAATAATAAATTGCTCTTCTAACTTTTGTGATATATTTTGCCAAGCGAATTACTTGTTTTGTATATCCAAATTCGTTGTCGTACCATGCATACAAAACGATATTTTTACCATCTAAAGAAGCAATTGTAGCATTTGAATCGAAAACAGAGCAACAAGTATTGCCAATTATATCACTTGATACCAATTCAGGATCAAAAGAATAATAAATTTGATTTACTAAATCCCCGTTTAAAGCCGCATCTTTAATAACAGCATTTATTTCTTCAATACTTGTTTTTTTACCAAGTTCCAAACTTAAAATAGCCAAAGATCCGTTAGGTGTTGGAACACGAACAGCATTTGCGGTTAATTTATCTTTTAATTCTGGTATTACTTTAGTAACAGCACTTCCGGCACCTGTTGAGGTAATTACCATATTAATTGCTGCAGAACGACCTCTTCTGGGTTTTTTGTGCATGTTATCCAATAAATTTTGGTCGTTTGTATAGGCGTGAACCGTTTCTATATGACCTTTAACTACTCCAAATTTATCATTTACAACTTTTAAAATCGGAGAAATAGCATTCGTTGTACAAGATGCTGCAGAATATATATTTTCATTTTCTAGGTCTAATAAACCTTGGTTAATTCCATAAACTATATTTGGAACTTCTTTTCCTGGAGCAGTTAATAAAACTTTACTAACTCCTTTTGCTTTAAGATGTCTCGACAGCGCCTCCCGAGTTGTAAATACACCAGTATTGTCAATTATCAAGGCATTTGTAATTCCATGCTGCGTATAATCAATATCCTCTGGATTTGAAGCATCAATCATTTTTACAATTTGACCATTAATAATAATGGCTTTATTTTCCAGATCTTCAACCACTGTTCCTTTGAATGAGCCATGAACCGAATCACTTCTCAAAAGTGATGCACGTTTAATGATATCGGCATCCGAAGAACCACGAGTAACAATTGCACGCAAGCGCAACTGCTGTCCTTTCCCAGCTTGTTTTATTAATTCCCGAGCTGCCAGACGGCCAATACGTCCAAAACCGTATAAAACAACATCTCTAGGACTTATTTCCGAAGAAGAATCTTTGAGGTTTTTTAATTTAAAAGTTAAAAAATCAGCTTTAGAAGAATAAGCATCTTGTTCAACAATCCATTCACTCGCCAATTTACCAATATCTAATTTTGATGGAACGATATCAGAAGAAAGAATAATATCTGCTAAATCGGAAGTAGTAAAAACATCGATTGGTTTATTCACAACCTCTCCCGCATATTCGTGTAAATTTAAAATCTCAGAAATGGTAACATCTATTAAACTTTGGCGAAACAAAACCAATTCAATTCCCTTATCGTAGAGTAATTGACCAACTTTACTTTGAAGTTTAACAGCAGCTCTTTCTTTTTTGATGTGCAATTGAAGCACTTTTTCATATCCTACTTCTGTATCCATTATTAATAATTAGTTAAAAATAAAAAAAGCAAAAAAGGCTATCAGTAATTAACCGATAGCCTTCTGCTAAAATGATTATCCTAAGTATGATTTCAGTAACTTATTTCGCGAAGCATGGCGCAAACGTCGAATTGCTTTTTCTTTTATTTGACGAACTCTTTCGCGTGTTAAATTAAATTTAGAACCTATTTCTTCTAGAGTAAGACCGTGATTCATTCCAATTCCAAAAAACAAACGTATAATTTCTCGTTCTTTATCAGTTAGCGTACTTAAAGATCGTTCTATTTCCTTTTGAAGTGATTCAGCCATTAACACGTGATCTGTTTTAGGCGCATCGTTATTCGCCATTACATCCATTAATGTACCACCATCTTCATTTGTTGTAAGTGGAGCATCCATTGATACATGTCGACCAGAAACATTTAAACTTTCTTTAATTTTTTCTTCAGGAACTTCTAGAGCTTCCGCCAATTCTTCTGCTGAAGGTGGACGTTCGAATTCTTGCTCTAAGCGAGAAAATGCTTTATTGATTTTATTTAGTGAACCAACTTGGTTAAGTGGTAAACGAACAATTCTAGCTTGCTCAGCTAAAGCCTGCAAAATAGATTGACGTATCCACCAAACTGCGTAGGAAATAAATTTAAATCCTCGTGTTTCATCAAATTTCTGTGCTGCTTTAATTAAGCCAAGATTTCCTTCGTTGATAAGATCCGGAAGTGTTAAACCTTGATTTTGATATTGCTTTGCAACTGAAACTACAAATCGCAAATTTGCTTTTGTTAACTTCTCAAGAGCTTGTTGATCTCCTGCCTTTATTTTTCTAGCTAACTCAACCTCTTGTTCTGCTGTTATTAATTCTTCTCTGCCAATATCTTGAAGGTATTTATCGAGTGATTGACTTTCACGATTTGTTATCGATTTGGTTATTTTTAGCTGTCTCATGTATGATTTAGATTCCTTTTAAAATTATTTAGTATAGATCCCATCTCCTGGTATGCAAAGTAACGCGAAAAAAAACTAACTGAAAAATATTTATGTGTGTATATTTGATTAATTTTTAACTATTTTATTAACAATAGAAAAAGCAAGATGTTCATATGATTTATAAACCAAATCCAACATACTCTCTCCTACCGCTTTCAGACATAATTTCAAGTAAAATTCCACGATTTTGATCATTTAATTTTGTAGTTAATTGTTCTACACTTGAAATAGTTTCATTATTTACTTTAGTTATTATTGTCCCAACTTTGAGCCCTAAGGATTGTAGTTTTCCTGCACCAATAGATTTAATTTTAATGCCATATGAAATATTCAACTCTTTCTTCTCTTTATCAGTTAATTCAATAAATGTAGCACCTAGCGCTACATTCTTTTTTATTTCTTCTTTGGTCACTAACGAAGTCTCTCCATCTTGGTTACGCAATACAAGTTCTTTTGTCACCTCATCTCCATTTTTCTTCCTTAAAGTAATTGAAACTCTATCGCCAGGACGTCTTTTTCCAATTTCTTCTTGAAGTGAAGCAACAGAATTAACCTCTTTACTTCCAATTTTTAAAATTACTTCCCCATCATTAATTCCAGCTTTGTCTGCACTTCCTCCTTCGATAACTTTTGCCAAATAGACACCTTTTAAATTTGGAAGGTCCTCTTTTTCTTTTATTTCTTGAGTAATATCAGAAATTTGCACCCCTAAAAATCCACGTTGAACTATTCCATAGTCGATCAAATCGCGCATTACTTTTTGAACTAAATTAACAGGAATAGCAAATGAATATCCACTGTAACTTCCAGTTTGAGAAGCGATAGCAGTATTAATTCCTACAAGTTCGCCATTTGTATTTACGAGGGCACCACCACTATTTCCCGGATTAACGGCAGCATCAGTTTGAATAAATGATTCAATTGGAAATACATCTTTTCCTGAACGTTCACTCAGTAGATTTATATTTCGAGCTTTAGCAGAAACAATTCCTGCAGTTACTGTAGATGTTAAATTAAAAGGATTTCCGACAGCAAGAACCCACTGGCCAATTTTTAAATCGTCACTATTTCCCAATGGAATAGCTTTAAATCCTTTTCCTTCGATTTTTAAAACTGCTAAATCAGTTGCTGGGTCAGATCCAACAATTTTTGCTGTGTATTTTGAATTGTCGTTTAAAATAACTTCTATTTCACTTGCATTATCAACTACGTGGTTATTGGTAATAATATAACCCTCTGAAGAAATAATCACCCCTGAACCAGCACCAGAACCATATTGCTTAAATTCTCTTCCACCAGCTCCAGGACCATTAAAAAATTCTTGAAAGGGATCGCGTTGAAAAGTAGTTTGGACAACTTTAGTTGTGACGTGAACAACTGAATTTATTGTGCTTTCTGATGCTTGAGTAAAATCATTTGCGTCAGAAATACCATTTAATCCTACGGATCGAGCGTAACTGTTTTTATTTCCATCTATAACTCTATCAGAAAGAAATCCTGAAGAGGTCTGAAAATATACATATGTTGCAAAAGGGATGGCACCGCCTAATAAACCAACACCAAAAATTTTAAAAAAAGAGAGATAATTCATGCGATTAAATTTAAAAGTGAATGTTAAAATAACAACTTAACACACGATTTATTTGATTTATAGCTGTTAAAAATTTGTTAAGAATAATTAACTTTAATTAGGTATATTTGGCCTTAATTCTATGCAAATTAAATTTTCAAAATACCAAGGAACAGGTAATGATTTCATTTTACTGAATAATTTATCTGGAAGTTATGATGCATTGTCTGTAGATGACATCAAACTGCTTTGTAATCGTCGTTTTGGAATTGGTGCTGATGGATTAATTAAAATCAATCATTCTTACTCTAAAGCTTTCGAAATGGATTATTACAATTCAGACGGCAGCAAAAGTTTTTGTGGAAATGGTGCGCGTTGCGCAGTTGCTTTTACTGAAACATTGGGGATGGAAGTTTCGGATCTTACATTTGATGCAATTGATGGCTCTCATTGGGCCAGTAAAACTGCTAATGACATCAAAATCCAAATGGGAAATGTAGAAAAATTTCATGCATTTGAAAATGAATTCGAACTTAATACAGGTTCGCCTCATTATGTAAAAATCAGTGATGATATTTCTAGTGAATCAATTCTAAATTTTGGAAAAAGTATTCGTTTTTCACCAAAATACAATAGCGAAGGCATAAATGTAAACCTGTTAAAAGGAATTAGCCCAACTAAAATTGAAATTGCAAGTTACGAAAGGGGCGTTGAGAAAGAAACGCTTTCTTGTGGAACGGGAGCTACAGCCTGTGCACTTGTTTGGGATAAAATACACAATTCAGGAACTAATTTTATTGAGGTAAAAGCAAAAGGTGGGAATTTAAAAATTGAATTCAAACGAGATTCTTTTAATGGCTATTATGACATCTTCCTAGTTGGTCCAGCAGAATTTGTATATTCCGGAGAAATTAATTTAATAAAAGAATAAATTTAGCATGTTAAAAGGAGAATCTATCTACCTAAGAGCAGTAGAAAAAGAGGATGCACCAACTCTTTTTATTTGGGAAAACAATCCTTCAAATTGGAAGATATCCAATACAGAAATCCCATTTTCTATGCATTCTATTCATCAATTAATTGAACAGCAATCAAATATTAGAAATTCAGGACAATTACGCATGATTATTTGTTTAATCGAAAATGATTTTCCAATTGGCGCTTTTGATTTGTATGATGTGAGTTTCAGACATGGATTTGCTGCAATTGGAATTCTAATAGCCGAGGAAAAAGAACGAAGAAAAGGATATGCTCAAGAAAGCATGAAATTAATGATTGAATATACTAGAGATGTTTTAGAACTCAGTAATTTACAATGCGCTATTCATGCGGACAATAAAGTAAGTATTGACTTTTTTGAACAAATTGGATTTAATCATATTGGCACAAAGAAAAACTGGCTTTTATACAAAGGAAAGCGCATTGACGAAGTAAATTATCAACTATGTTTAAAAGAAATAAAATAGTTCTGAGTGTAATTATTGCACTTGTACTAATTGCAATTGCTGTTCCGAAAATAATGCTTTTCATTTCTGGAAATAAGATCAGTTGTAATGAAATTAGAAAAGATTTTTTTATCGTCTCTACATTAGATTTGGATGGTTTAGCAATTCAGTTAAAAAAAGAGGGTATTATTGATAATCTAAATGCATTTATTTCGGTTGGAGAATACAAAAACTTAAAACCTAATAAAATTGCTTTAGGTAAATATTGCATAGAACCTGGCACGAGTTATCGCACTTTACTAAATGGTTTTAAAATAAATGCAAATGGCAATGGAAATAATGAAAAAGAAGTTGAGGTAACATTTAATAACTGCATAACAATAAATGATTTAGCCGAAAAAGTTTCATTCTCCTTATTTCTTGATAGCGCTAAATTAATTTCATACTTAAACGATAAAAACACCTTAAAAAAATATGGTTTTACACCACAACAAATACCTGCACTTTTCATTCCAAATACCTACCAATTTTTTTACGATACAGATGAAAAACAATTTGTTGAACGAATGGCTAAAGAATTCAAGATTTTTTGGACTAATGAAAGAAAAGAAAAAATAAAGCAAATTGGATTAAATTCCCCAAGCGAAGTTGTAACTCTTGCAAGTATTGTTTATTCTGAACAATCAATTGTTTCTGAAGAATGGCCAATTATAGCCGGACTTTATTTAAATCGCATTAAGCAAGGCATTCGTTTGCAGTCTGATCCAACCTTTAAATTTTGTTGGGGAGATATTTTAAAAGGTGTTCAGCGCTTATTAAATATTCATCGCGAAATTAATTGTGAATACAACACCTATAAAATAATGGGGTTGCCTCCTGGGCCAATTTGCCTTCCTCCTACTACAGTTGTGGATGCTGTTTTAAATAAGGCCGATGTAAATTATATTTACATGTGTGCGAAACCTGATTATTCGCACCGACACAATTTTGCTGTTTCTGGAGCTGAACACGTGAAAAATGCAAAACAATTTCAGAATTGGCTTTCCAATGAACTTAAAAAAAAGAATAAACCATGAAAAGAAGAGCATTTTTTAAAGCAGGATTGAGCTTAGGTGCTATTTCCTTGCTTGAACCATTAAAAGGAGCGAACCTTCTTTCTTCTTCATTTGAAGGTGTTACTTCTGGACCTATTGTTTTATCAACTTGGATTCATGGCTTGGAAGCAAATCGTGCAGCTTGGGAAGTTTTGAGTAAGGGAGGAAAAGCAATTGATGCAGTAGAAAATGGCGTTCGAATTACGGAAGCAGACTTAGCTAATCGAAGTGTTGGAATTGGCGGACGCCCTGATAGAGATGGTCATGTTACGCTTGATGCATGCATAATGGATGAAAAATCACGCTGTGGTGCAGTAGCTTTTATGGAAGGAATTGCACATCCAATTTCTGTGGCTAGAGCAGTTATGGAAACTACGCAACATGTTATGCTTGTTGGAGAAGGCGCAGAAAAGTTTGCAAGTGAAAATGGTTTTAAAAAAGCAAAAATGCCATTGCCTGAAGTAAAAAAAGATTGGGAAAAATGGAAAAAAGAAAATAAAGATGTATTCAAAAAACCGATTATTAATCACGAAAACCATGATACAATTGGCTTGATTGCAATGGATGCCAATGGCGATTTAAGCGGCGCATGCACCACAAGTGGTTGGGCTTATAAAATGCACGGTCGTGTTGGGGATTCACCAATAATTGGAGCTGGTTTATTTGTTGATAATGAAATTGGTGCAGCAACTTCTACTGGTTTAGGGGAAGCAATTATTCGTGTAGCAGGAAGCAGTATGGTTGTAGAATTAATGCGACATGGTTATTCTCCCACAGAAGCTTGTAAAGAAGTTGTAAATCGTATAATTAAAAAACACAGCGATTTAACGAATTTACAATGTGGATTTATTGCAATTGACAAAAAAGGAAATTTTGGAGGATATTCCGTGTATGCGGGATTCAATTATGCGCTAAAAACTTCCACAGAAGATAAAATGGTAGATGCTGGTTTTGATAGAAATTGGTAGGAATTGATTGACTTATTTAATTTATGAAAACGTTAATAGTACTAATTCTTCTAATAGTTTCAATTTCTTCATTCGGGCAACAAGAACTTTCTTGGGAATTTTATCATCCCTTAAAAAAAGAATGGTTTTCTTTTGGGAAATCAGGAAGTATTCAAGAAAAATTAATGGAACTAAAGGAATTACCCCCTGCTTTTTATAGCGATAATGAAAAAGAATTTCAATGGATTGAAGATCATGTTTGGCAATTCAGAAGTACCTTTTACCTCACTGAAAAAGAAGCCAATTCACGAAACTTAATCTTGCAATTCCCCAATATTGATACCTACGGAGAAATTATGCTTAATAATCAGTTTATTGGATCAACGGATAATTTCTTCCGCCCTTATGAGTTTGAAATACAAAAATCTGTAATCTGCGGATACAATACATTATTAGTAACTATTACACCGCCAGTATTATTTCATAAATCACGGTATGAAAGTGAAGATTTTCATTATCCTGCTCCAAACGATCCCGCTAAAATGAAAGTGGCACCTTTAAGTCGAAAACCACAGTATCAATTCGGATGGGATTGGGCACTGAGAATGAATACCATCGGTTTTTCAAAACCTATAAGTGTAATTCCTTCTGGATTTAATGCGATTCAATCGTGTGTCGTGAACACGCTCTATCAATCCAGCAATGTCGCAACATTACTTTATATTTTAGACACCAAGAAACCATTGGTTGAGGGGTTTATTTCTTCTTCTTTATTTGGGAAAAGACCCTTAGTAATTGATTCACTTAAACCCAATCATTTTTTAGTTGATTTTCAATTGGAGAATCCAAAATTGTGGTGGCCAGTTGGATTCGGTGAACCAAATTTATATCTAGATACCTTGAAGCTTTTAAACGCTGATGGATTGGTCCTCGATAAATACATTATTGAATTTGGAGTTAGGACAGCGAAATTAGTCCAAAACAAAGATGAATGGGGAACTTCTTATGAATTTCACGTAAATGATATTCCGATTTTCTGCAAAGGCGCCAATTACATTCCACAATCGGTATTTCCAGCAGCGGTTAAAGATTCAGCTATTGAAAATATAATTGATCAAATGCTTGCTGCTAATTTTAATATGGTGAGGGTTTGGGGAGGCGGTTATTATCCCGATAATATTTTTTATAAAACCTGTGATAAAAAAGGGTTATTAGTTTGGCAAGATTTAATGTTCGCCTGTGCAATGTATCCGGGAGACAGTACTTTTTTAAAATCTGTGGAAGAAGAATTAAACTATCAAATTCCTCGTATAAGTGCTCACCCAAGTGTTATACTACTAAATGGAAACAATGAAGTGGATATGGCATGGAAAAACTGGGGTTTCCAACTACAGTATTTCTTAAAGGACAAATCTCAAAAAATAATCGAAAAAGCCTACGATGACTTATTTAATAAGCTTGCTAAAGAACTTGCCTCAAACTGGACAAGCACTTCCTATATTCATACTTCACCACTCAGTAATTGGGGGAAAGATGAGTTTTACAATCACGGCTCTCAGCATTATTGGGGCGTATGGCATGGTTCAGATCCACTCGTAAATTTTTCAACTAAAATTGGTCGATTTAATGCCGAATATGGCTTTCAGAGTTTTCCGGAATTTTCAAGTTTAGCAAAATTTTCAGCTAAAGAAGATTGGTCACTTACTTCAAAAGTGATGAAACACCATCAAAAAAGTTATGTTGGAAATAACATGATTGAAAAACAAGCAAAATTACTTTATGGAAAATCTAAAAGTTTTGAAGAATTTGTATATCACTCGCAACTTACACAAGCAAATGCAATTTCTTCTGCAATTAATAGTCATCGTTTAGATGCTCCAAGATGTATGGGAACTTTATATTGGCAGCTAAACGATTGTTGGCCGGCGCCAACTTGGTCAAGTATTGATTATTATGGCTCTTGGAAAGCATTGCATTATGCTGTTCGTGATGATTACAGACAAATTGCTGTTTTGAAAAAAATAGATTTTAAAGGAAATATTGAATTATTCTTAAAATCCGATGCTCCAAAAAGTAATGAAAATGCTATTCAGCTTTCACTTGAAGTTTATTCTTTGGATGGAAAGCTTCTTTCTTCAAAGTCGCAAAAACTCAGTATCTCCTATATGGAACAAATTTCATTAGGGAAATTTCAAGCTGATAACAAAATTGTAAAAGTTCGAATAGGATCTGATTACGAACGAGTATTTCTCTTTAGCAAGGAAAAAACTTTTAAAACTAAATTAGCGTCAGTAGAAGACATAACTATTAATTTAAATGCTTTAGATACAATAAATAAAACTGCAGTAATTGAGATTAACAACAATCAGTTTTTGGCTGATTTCTGGTTGTATTCAGCTAAAATTGGAGTGACATTTGAAAAAAACTTCATTCAACTACTTCCTGGAAAGCATCAAATTTTAATTCACTTCAAGGAAATCCCTGAAAACAAGGATTTCGCTTGTTTTTTTCGCTAGATATCTTTCTTGTTACAATAAATGCTAAATTTATAAGCTTTATCTATGAAAATTGCAGTTACTGGTGCAAGTGGACATGTTGGAAATGTTGTTTGCAGAAAACTTATTGAAAAAGGATACAAAGTAAAAGCTTTTTATAATTCTGACTCAAGAAGCCTTCAAAATCTTAACCTTGAATTAGTTCAAGGAAATGTATTAAATAAATCTGATTTATCTAAATTAATTGAGCACTGTGATTTCGTCATCAACTGCGCCGCGATGATTAGTATAAATGGTGATCGTGATGGTCTTGTTTTTAAAACAAATACCGAAGGCCCAAAAAATATTCTTGAAGTAGCAATTCAACATGGAGTAAAAAAAATTATTCATGTCAGCAGTGTACATGCAGTTCACGATTTACCACATTCAACAATTTACAACGAACAAAGAGCATATAAAAGTCAAGAAAATTTTGCTTATGATTATTCAAAAGCAAAAGGAGAACAAGAAATTCTCTCTAACTCAAAAAATCAAAATATTGAAGTTGTTGTAGTGCGACCAAGTTGTGTTGTGGGGCCTTTTGATTTTAAACCTTCAAAAATGGGAGTTGCACTAATGAATTTTTACGAGGAGAAAATTCCTATGATTCCAAAAGGTGGCTATGACTTAGTCGATGTTCGTGATCTAGCAGAATCAATTTATCAAGCAATTTCAAAGGGAAAAAATGGCGAAGTCTATTTACTTTCCGGAAAATACTATAGTTTTAAAGAGTTACTCAAAGAAATTCATCTTGTAACAAATAAAAAGATTCCAAAAATCATTCTTCCATTTTGGTTTTTAAAAGCAACACTGCCATTTATTTGGATCTTGAGTAAACTAACAAAAACTGAAGCTTCATTAACCTATGAATCAATAATTGCAATCAAAGAAGGGCATCCAAACATGGATTATTCTAAGGCAAAAAATATTCTTCATCACAATCCTAGACCATTAAAAGAAACCCTCAGCGATATTTTTAAGTGGCAATTGGAAAATACAAGAAATCAACAAGCATTCTAAACTATGAAAACAGAAACCCTTGAGTATATTTTATTTATCTGGATTGCTCTAGCTCTAATTGTTCACATTACCATGTTTTATGTAACAGCTCCATTTGGAAGACATACCTCAGATAAATGGGGACTTACCTTGAATAACAAAGTTGGCTGGTTTATCATGGAGCTTCCTTCATTGCTAATCATGTCTTATTTCCTTGTTTTTGGAACTTATTCAATGGATTCTTATGTGTGGATTTTATTTGCTCTATGGATTTTTCATTATACCAATCGGACCATCATCTATCCTTTACGAATAAAACCTACGGATAAAAAAATGCCCGTTTCAATTGCTCTTAGCGCAATTATTTTCAATATAGTAAATGCTGGAATTAATGGTTATTTCCTTGCAGAACTTGCTGCACCAAATAACTATAATTTAGAATGGTTAAGCAGCCCTCATTTTACAATTGGCTTACTAATTTTTATTACCGGAATGCTAATTAATTTAAAATCAGACACTCTTTTAATTGGTTTAAGGAAAAAAGGAGAGAAAAACTACCAAATACCAAAGGGATTTTTATTCGATTATATTTCTTCCCCCAATTTATTTGGAGAAATCATCGAATGGACTGGTTTTGCAATTATGGCATGGAATTTACCTTCCCTCAGCTTTGCTATTTGGACTTTCGCTAACCTTGTGCCTCGTGCACTGAATCACCACAATTGGTACAAAGAGAAATTTCCAGATTACCCAAAAAACCGTAAAGCAGTTTTCCCTTTTATATTTTAAACATTCATCGTATATTTAGAGAAAATAATACCTATGTCTTGTTTTAATCTTATTTTGTGTATAATTTTTCCTCCTTTAGCTGTTCTTGATAAAGGTTGTGGATCAATTTTAATTGTGCTTTTATTAACTTGTTGCGGATGGGTTCCTGGAGTAATTGCAGCTTTAGTGATACTAAACAGCAATAAAGAATAATATTAACCTTTGATTAAAAAATCTATTCTAATCTTTATTGATTTCATTAATGACATTTAAAGAATCCATTCATCAGGCCTTAAGGAAACAATTGAAATTTCGAATTTATGAAATACAAAATATTTTAGATGATTTACACTTGTCGGGATCACGCGATGCTAAAAGTTCTGCGGGCGACAAACATGAGACAGGAGTCGCAATGGCTCAATTAGAACAGGAAAAATTGCGGTATCAAATCTATGAATTTCAAAAAATGAAAGAAATAGTTCAAAAGATCAATCCAAGTAATACGAATAGCAAAATAAATCTTGGAAGCTTGGTTCAAACAGACAAAGGTTGGTTTTATATTTCTGTTGGACTTGGTTCACTTACTTTTAAAGAGCAAGTTATTTTTGCAATAAATCCTGAAGCACCTTTTGGCAAGGCACTCATTGAAAAAGTAAAAGGTGATAGCATTCACTTTAATGGCGTTGAATCTAATGTTTTGCAAGTTTTATAGTCAAGTATGAAATTCACTTTTCAGGAATTGAAAAGTCAAAAAAAAACCTTAAAATACCTTTTCTTTTAAAACCTAAAGAAACTTCAAAACGAATAGTACAATAAATGCAGTAAAACCCTAACTTTGCAGTACATGATTCAGTTTAAAAAAGTTGCCTTTTATACTTTGGGTTGTAAGTTAAACTTCAGTGAAACATCAACCATTGCTCGATTATTCGAAGATGCAGGTTTTGCCAAAGTGGAATTTGAAGATACTCCTGATGTGTATATTATTAATACTTGTTCGGTTACTGAGAATGCAGATAAAAAATGCAAACAACTTGTTAAACGAGCTGGAAAAATAAATCCTGAGGCATTTATCGTTATTGTTGGATGTTATGCGCAGTTAAAACCTACAGAAATTGCATCAATTCCTGGTGTCGATATGGTTTTAGGAGCAAATGAGAAATTTAATATTTTAGAACACTTAGAAAAGGAAAGCAGTAAGCGACTCGTAGCAAAAGTTGCTTTTGATAATATAAAAGAAACAAAAGAATTTGTCCCATCCTATTCTTTTGGTGATAGAACGCGCTCTTTTCTTAAGATTCAAGATGGTTGCGATTATTTTTGTAGTTTTTGTACCATTCCTTTAGCTCGTGGAAAGAGTCGAAATGCAAGTATTAAGGAAACTGTAAGTCAAGCCGAAAAAATTGCGGCTACAGATGTAAAAGAAGTTGTCCTCACTGGTGTAAATATTGGTGATTTTGGGCAAGGTAAAAATGAAAACTTCTATGGACTGATTAAAGAACTTGATGAGATAAAAGACATTGAGCGATTCAGAATTTCATCAATAGAACCAAACTTACTAAGTAATGAAATAATTGATTTTTGCTTGTCAAAATCTAAACGATTTGCCCCTCATTTTCACATTCCTCTTCAATCTGGAAGCGATCGCCTGCTAAAACTTATGCGAAGAAAATACGAACGAAAATTATATGCTGAACGTGTAGCTAGAATCAAATCCCTTCGAAAAGATAGCTGCATTGGAGTAGATGTAATTGTGGGATTTCCAGGTGAAAGTGATGAAGATTTTAATGAAACGATTGAATTTATTCAAGACTTAGATGTTTCTTATTTACATGTTTTTACCTATTCTGAAAGGACAAATACCGGAGCACCTAAGTTAGGCACTGCAGTACCAATGGAAGTTAGAAGAACACGAAGCAAACAACTACATTTAATCTCCGACAGAAAAAAAAGAAATTTTTATGCTGAAAATCTAAACACTGAGCGCATAGTATTGTTTGAATATGAAGAAGATGAAGGATACATGTTTGGGTTTACTGAAAATTACATAAAAGTAAAATTTCCATTTGATGCGAAACTAACGAATACTTTTCAACGTATTCGTTTGACAGAAATTGATAGAGATGGAATTATGAAATGTTCACTCAGTAATGAAATTTAGACTCTTTTAATATGAATACAATTTACATTACACGAAGGGAAACTTTTAATGCAGCACATAAATTATGGCAGGAAAAATGGTCTGAAGAAAAAAACTGGGAGGTTTTTGGAAAATGTAGTAACCAAAATTGGCATGGTCACAACTTTCAGCTTTTTGTAACTGTAAAAGGTGTACCTGATGAAAATACTGGATTTGTTATGAATTTAAAAACTTTAAGTCAGATATTAAGAGAGAAAGTAATTGAACCCTTAGACCACAAAAACCTAAA
>JBILPT010000032.1:0-18372 GCA_044373675.1 Crocinitomicaceae bacterium
TGTTAGCTGCTGGCAAGTCATACTTATTTTTGTTTAATTTTTTATTTTTTCTGCCATTTTATAAATGTAATAACTTGCAATTAAATGCCCTGAGAACCAGTTTTCACCAAAAAAGCGCTTACAAGTTTCTTCTACTTCAATATTATCACATTTGTCAATCCAATCTTTATGCTGTTTTGAGTATATTGCTGCTTCTCCTGCACTCATTGTACTTGATAATAGCTTCATTTTTTCATTAGCTTGAAATTCAATTGCAAGTTCATATCCATAAACGTACTTTAAAACGACATTAAAGCCTTCATCTAATTCATTTATTTGAATTCTATAAATATTCAAAGCTGATAAAAGTCTTTGTTCTCGTGTAGTGTTATTAATTACTGCTTTGAATTCATTATCTAAGAAGATTCGATTAAAAACACTATTAATATATTCAATTGAGTCATCATTATTAAAATCATCCAAAAAAGCAAGTTTACATTTATCGTGTATTTCGTTTAACCCATGCAATAATTCAGAAACTATTCTTTCAGTGTTCTTGCCTATTGTTTTTAATTTTAGTTCAATTTGAAGTTCATTGTTATCTAAATTGAAGTCATCTTTATAAAGGACTTGCATAAATTGCGATTTAGTCGAATTATCAAAACTAACTTTTCCAAAAATCGGCAAATTCATTTCGCTTATTTGTTTCTTTGAAAGAAAATTAAATATTCGCATTCTATCAGACTTATTTTATTTGTAAATTTTATTTACTTGCCGCTACTCATATATGCGCTACAAACTTTCGCCTAGACACCCATTCTAGCGCATAAAAGCATACATAAGTATATTTGCTCCCATTTGCAAAGCCATTTTTCTTTTTTCAGGCGGATCATTGTGAACTTGTGGATCTTCCCAACCATCACCTAAATCTGTTTGGAAGGTATAAAGGCAAACTAATCTTCCATTTGCTACAATGCCAAAAGCTTGTGCTTTTTTTTCGTCGTGCTCATGTATTTTCGGAAGGCCATTGAAGGTGTATTTTTGATTGTAAATTGCGTGATTTGAAGGAAGCTCAATAAGTGAAATATCTGGAAAAACTTTCTTTAATTCAACACGAATATATTCATCCATTCCATAATTATCATCAATGTGTAAAAATCCACCTGAAAGTAAATATGTTCTTAAATTTTCAGCTTCTGCTCTTGAAAAAACAACATTTCCGTGTCCAGTCATATGAATAAATGGATAGCGAAATAGATCTTTACTTCCGACTTCTACATAGGGAACTTCTTTGGAGATATTTGTTCCAAATTCTTTATTACAGAAAGAAATGAGGTTTGTTAGCGAAGTTGGATTTGCGTAATAATCACCGCCTCCACTATATTTTAGAACTGCTAATTGATATGTACCTTGAGCTTGAATGTAGCTTTTAGCAAAAAAAATGAAACAAAAAATTAGAATTCGCACAGTCAAAAGTACAATTAATTCACTAAATAAAAGAGGTAAATTGCTAAAAGAGAACAACACAATCCAAGACCTTTCGCACAAGATATTTTTTCCGAGAAAATCAGTGTTCCACAGAGTGTAGAAATACAAACAACAGCAACATTAATAACTGCCAGAACAGATGAATCGGACCAAGTAACTGAATTATAAGCACGCATCAAGAGAAATATTGAGAAAAAATTGGGTACGCCTAAAATTACTCCTCCGATAACATTCCTGAATTCTATGCGTGTTTTTCGCCTAATTATCTGAGCAATAAGAATCCCCAAGCCAATTAAACCGGCAATACCAAATCCAAATGCAGAGAAAAGGGCCGTACTTATAACATCAACTTGAGTTTTTTGAACATAATTAAGCAGTAAATCTAAAATTCCGCTGCCAAAAAATAAGATCAGTAACATCCACCATGTTTGCTGCTTTGAATCACTTGATTTCTTTGAAAATGAAACAAGAATCACCCCAGAAAATGCCAATAAAATCGCTAAAATTTTTAAGAAAGGAAGTTGTTCATTGTAAATAAAAACCATTCCAAGAACAGAAACCGCCATGCTCATTTTTACAGCTACTGATGTAATAGCCATTCCATTCTTCTGAGCGCTTTTTCCCATCAAAACAAATAGAGAAATAAAGAGTAAAGCGGCTAAAACTGCATAGAAAATCCAGTTGGTATTTTCCCAAGCTTCTTCTTTTAAGTTACTTCCATATAGAATATAACCACAAAGAAAAGCACTGATATAATTGAAAACAATTGCTTGAAATGTATCTATTTTAAAGCGCGGAAAAACTTTAAAAATTACGAAAATTAAGCTTGATAAGAAGATGGCGAGAAATAAATCTGTCATTTTCGCTTGTAATAATAAATCATATCCGATCCAAACTTATAATTATCATAAGGAACCTTATTTATTACAGGCGCTTTAATGCCTTCACCAAAACTAATGTCTCCAACAATTACGCGGGCTTCATCCCAAACATTATCAATGATAAAATATTGTAGCGTTCTACTGCCACCTTCAACGAAAACAGAAAGAATATTCCTTTTGTAAAGTTCCTCTAAAATATTTGCTGTTGAAGTTTCTGAAATTTTCACCCACTCGATATTTTCTTTCAGTTCATTTTTCAAGCGATTAAAAACAATGGTCGGCGCTTCTTCGGAATAGATATTTACATCACTACTGATTTGTAATTGACTATCGATAACAATTCTTATTGGATTTTCACCTTTATATTCTCTAACTGTTAAAGATGGATTATCATTGATAATCGTATTTCTACCAACTAAAATACTTTGTTCTTCACTGCGCCATTTGTGAACCAATGCTTTTGTTTCTGGTGCAGAAATCCAGTTACTTCCAACTTCACCCTTTTCTCGCAACTTATCTAAATAACCATCATTTGTCTGTGCCCATTTTAAAATAACATACGGTCGTTTTTTTTCATGAAAAGTAAAAAATCGCTTGTTTAACTCCTTGCATTCGTCTTCTAAAACTCCCTCAATCACTTCAATTCCTGACTTTATAAGTTTTTCAATTCCTTTTCCTGCAACAAGTGGATTTGAATCCCTACAGCCAATTACAACTTTTTTGAGCTTATACTTTATAAGTAAGTCAACGCAGGGAGGAGTTTTTCCAAAATGAGCACAAGGCTCTAAAGAAATATAAACTGTTGATTCTGCTAGCAAAGATTTATCTTCAACTAATTCTATCGCACTATTTTCTGCATGTGAACTTCCAAAATGCATGTGAAATGCTTCACTGATAATGCGCTTATTATGAACTATTACGCATCCGACCATTGGATTAGGAGCTACCATTCCTTTTCCCAATAGGGCAAGATCAATACATCTTTGCATGTAATCATTATCATTCATATTGCAAAGTTAAGATATAAAACGTAATCTTAGAATAGACAATTTGAAGTGTGATTTTGAGTTTTATTATTCTTAAAAATTGGAGTTTTTTGTTATTTTTGTTTAGTTCAATAAAATATTAATTTAACCTATTAACAATGCTAATCACAATTTTACTTCTAATTTTTACACTCATAATAGTTCCACTTGTTTGTTTCAATTTTGGAATCGCACCCACTGATTTGCAATGGGCAATTCTTTATCAGATGCTCTATATTTTAAGTGGCGTAATTGCTTATTGTTTTATAATCGGGGAGTTAGCAAAAAATAATTCTCAAGTAGATAAACTGTGGAGCATAGTTCCAATTTATTATGTTTGGCACATGACAGCTTTGGGGCTTTGGGATCCAAGAATGATTTTAATGTCAATATTAGTTAGCCTTTGGGGTATTCGCCTGACTTATAATTTTGCAAGAAGAGGAGCCTATTCCTGGAAATTTTGGTCTGGAGAAGAAGATTACCGTTGGGAAGTTATACGCAAACGAAAAGGATTTAATAATCCATTCATTTGGATGTTATTCAACTTATTTTTTATCTGCACTTATCAATTAACATTAATCTTCCTATTTACTTTACCAATCCTAGTATGTTTGAATACAAATGTTGACCACAATTTAAATTGGATCGATGGAGTTCTTGCTTTGCTTATGATAAGCTTTATTTATATAGAATTTGTTGCTGACAACCAGCAATATGCCTTTCAACAAGAAAAACATAGAAGAATAGCGAATAATGAAGATCTTGGAGAGTATAAAAAAGGATTTATTTCAACAGGTTTATGGGCTATTGTTCGCCATCCTAACTACGCTATGGAACAAGCAATCTGGCTTGTGTTTTACTTATTTAGTGTTCATATCACAGGCTCCTGGATTAACTGGTCAATTGCAGGTTGTGTTCTACTAATAATTCTTTTCAAAGGAAGTTCTGATTTTTCTGAGGAAATTACAGAAAGTAAATACCCGGAATACAAGGATTATAAAGAAAGAACCCCACGATTTATTCCATTTCTAAAAATCAAGAAAGATTAAAAGTAGTAAGGGAAATTAAAAAGATTACAGAATTAATAATTCCATACATCAAGCTCCCATTTACGAATTTCATCCTTAATTCTTTCAGCTTCATACAAAGCATCTACTCCATACTTATAATCCTCGATCTCACGATCAAACTTATCAGAAGTTTTGTAGATTTGAGCATTGAATTGTCTTTTCCAAAAGAAATCGTCAAAAGACATCCATTGAGCATCTGATTTATCATTGTAAACAAAATAGTTAACTATAACATTTCTTAGTTCTGGGAAATACAACCAAAAAACTTCTCTCTCCTCATAATTATCAGTATACTCAACAAAACCTCCATTATCATAAATAAAAGCTTTGCCTTCATTATCATAAACGAGTAAATTTCCACGTTCAGAAATATCCAAATTAGGATCAACAGTATACCTAGCTAATGGAGCTATCGCGATAATTCTTCGATCTAAAAGTGAGCGTTGTTTATCAAAAAACCAGTCTTCCTTAATATTATAGCCGAAAATACTATTGGAAGCAAGATATAAAATTTTAGGATCCTTACGTAAAATACTATTTGCATTTGCTGCATCCCACCAAAACTTAAATTTATCTTTATCTAAACCTGACAGCAAAGCATAATCTGAATCAGCAAGAATCATAGAATCAATATAAACTTGAGGTGTTTGATTTGTTTTTATTATATCAAATGTATCTAAAGGATCTGAAACTTTTGGTAACCTTAAATACTCTCCTACTCCATTTGAAGATATTATTCCATTTACTTCTTTTCTATACAATTGATCATTAAAATAATCAGATCGATTAAGATTAGGTTTTTGAGCAATCGGATATTTTAAGCTATAGCCGTCCTCCAAAGCCGGATAAGCGTCTGATGCAACTTTGTATACTGTCAGGTCTCCCAACAAAACATGTCTAAAAATAATTGTCCATAAAGACCATCTACTTTGATCTTTATTCCAACTATAATCATCAACTTCTTCAACTTTAGTTGGTTTATAAAAAGAACCATCAGTTGTTCCATCAAAAGAATCAAAAGGAAGGAAAAGTTGTTGATTGATCTTTTCACGTGCATCTATTCGAGAATATAAGCGCTTTGACCAAACATAATCTGCTGCACGAACAGATTGATAAGGAACAGTTGATCTAGTAGGTAATTCTTCTTTTAAAACTACTCCATCAATAACTCCATTAGATGGTTGATTGAAAGGTCCTCTTAATGGTGTATCCTGACAAAAAATCAGATTAATTGTTAAAAAGAAAAGTGATGCACAAAAAAATATTTTTTTCATAATTATTTAATTTACAACTTTTAAAACTCCGGTAGCAATTTCTACTTTATTAGAACCATTGCGAGTATATGAGACTTCAACAGGCACTTTTTTACCTATTCTTACTTTACTAATTACACTTGCAGGTACAACTGTACCATTAAAGGGTACATCATCAACATTTCCTCCAACAACTTTAAAAGTAACACCTGTAAAAGGACTATCTGCACCAAGGCTAACATTAGCAATAAATCCAGATGTTTTTGAAATTGTTGTACCTGCTAGTTGTGCTTTTGGAAATGATTTTACTTTATATTTAAAAGTACCCATATTTTTGGTTTTACCATCTTTATCCTTACCAGTTAATTGAATTGTTACTTGTTTAGTACCAGCCGCAACATTAACAAAATAACCATCGTATTTAGATCCATCTAAATTCCAAGAAGTTTTTCTTTTAGTTCCTCCAATAACATTTATGTCAGAGCTAACAGAACCAGCAACCACAGGAACTATTTTATTATCCCAACCAGTATACAAAACACTCATTTCTGGAAGTGAAATTGAACCCTGTGGTGCAACAATAACATATTTATGCTCCCAATTCTTAGTATATGGTATGTATGATTTGCTCAAAATTGTTACGGATCCAGAAATAGTTTGCTGACCGTTACCAGTAGCTATTTTCTTAATATTTACAACACCTTTTCCTGTCTCTTGTGATCCTCCACCATTTATTACAACAGTTGGATTTTTATCAGAGTCATATGCGGCCATTGTGACTTTTAAATTCAATTCACCACCGCTAGTTACTACAGCATCTCCTGCAACAAAAGCCTCAATTTGATTAAACGAAAATTCACCTGTACTTACTTTACTCTTTAAAAGCGCGATTAATTTTTCACGCGCTTGAAGAACATCATTTTGTAAAGATGATAAAGATGCCAATGCCCCAACTAAAGGTGCATGATCAAAAGTTCTTCCTAACCAATGAATATTCGCTTTATCCTCACCGTACTCATCAAACTCATTTTTAGACATTAATTCATACACCAATTGTAAAGTTGATGAGTCTTCTGGATTTACTTTGTTTCCACTAGCTTTCATCATTTTACTCAACTGTTTTTGCAAATCCTTACTGTCTTCAAATTTATTAATATCTCCAACTTTAAGCTTCCAAATTTTCTTTTTGCCGTCTTGGCCAATACCTTCAGAGTACGAGCCTGCAATTTCAACCATGCTTTTACGAAGTTTCTTAAAATTATTCCATAATTCCATTCCTTCTTTAGAAGTAATTGTTCCGATTTCTGAACCAACTAAAGCATGCATTGGCACATCAAAGTTATCTTTGTGCTCTACTTTGAATAAGTTAAATCGAATAGGCTTAACAGGTTCCTTAGAATTGTATTTTGACCAGATAATAAATTCCTTATCTTTAAGTTTAGGAGAATTTTTATCAAACTCTTCATCCGCTTCTGTTAAAAGTTTAAACTTTATACCATCAATATACTGAATCATTTTTCCAGTTTCTTTATCAAGCTTTGATATAATTGAAAGATAGGTTTTAATCTTCGCCTTCTTAGCTTTATCTTTAGGATCATTTAAAGTTTTAAAATCTTCAGCAAGTGTTGATAAATTTTCTTGTCCTTTTATGTATAAATTCTCATTTGATCTTTGTGTATTGTCTTCAATAGCTGCGAATGCCTCCAATACTTGTTTGGATACATTTAATGCTAAAAGTGCTGTTAATACCAAGTACATCATCCCAATCATTTTTTGTCTTGGGGTTTCTTTACCACCTGCCATAATTTCTAATTTTTTATTTAATAAATTAAAATTTCTTCTTGGTTACAATTAACCTTTCAGGGCTTTCAACATGTTACCATAAACTGTGTTAAGTTCAGTTAAGTTCTTAGACAACATGGACATGTTTTCACGGTAAATTTGTGTATCTTGAGCGGAAGAAGCCAAATCATTCATTACACCTTTGATACTATCTTGTAATTGATTCATCTGACCAATGCTATTTAAGTAGTCTTGTGACGATTTTAGTTGCAGCTCGTAAACATTATTTAAGGCAGATATATTTTGACCTAATTTATGAGTTTCTGTTCCAAAATTTCCATCAACACCAGCTACAATTCCTGCTATAGCTTTTCCAGAAGCTGCATATTCATCAGCAAGTTTATTTATTCCTATTGATGCAGACTCTAAACTTTTAACGTAAGAATCAGTTGCACCTGCAGCAGAAGATACTGCTCCAAGTGAGCGAGCATTGTCTGCTAAATTAGACATACTGTCTCTCAATTTAGCAAGTAAAGGTTGATCTATTCCGGCTTGTTCTAATTGCTTAGCAAGTAAATCCCCTGGACTTCCAGCTTCTGCGTCGTGACCAGCATCTTCTAAAGGCATAATAGCATATAGACCAAATATGAATGCTTCTGTTAATAAACCAATAATTAACATTGTATCACATCCTTTCCAGTGCATTATTTTAAATAATGCTCCAACAATTACAACAGAGGCTCCAAAGCCTGCTACTACGTGAGTACTTGATCTAAAACTTGGTGTTCCAAATCGTGTATTCCATTTTACTTTTTGATTTACTTCAGCACCCATAATTTTTTAAAATTTAAATTGAATAAACTACTTTAATTGAATATCGCTTTGGATTTCTTCACCATTTTCCTGATCGATATCTTTTCCTCCTCGACCCAAGTGGGTCATAACATTTCTAAATCCTATATATGATTTTGCAGTATCTTGGTACTCATATGTTCTGGTACTATTCATTAGATAATAACCTATATCTTTCCAAGAACCACCTCTAATTACTTTTCTCTTTTTTACAGCTGGATCTCCGTCTTGAGCTTGATAATCGTATTCTCCACTCATATCGTGACCAAATTCATACATTGATTCATCAAAAGTAGTAGAACACCATTCAGCAACATTTCCAGCCATACAATAAAGACCAAAAGCATTAGGATTATAAGAGTAAACTTTTACTGTATGGAATCCACCATCTTCAAAATAGCGACCTCTCAAAGGTTTAAAATTTGCTAAGAAACATCCTGCAGCGTTACGTATATATGGACCTCCCCATGGATATTGGGATAAATCTAAATCTCCCCTAGCTCCTCGTTCCCATTCTGTTTCCGTAGGTAATCTAAAGTCATTCACAAACATTTCACCGTTACTTTGCAACCAACTATGGAATAGTTGAGAGCGCCATACTGAAAATGCTTTTGCTTGAGGCCATGTAACCCCAACAACCGGATAATTGTCATAAGCACTATTCCAAAAATAATTCTGAGACATTGCTTCATTGTTAGCATATGTAAAATCTCTCATCCAGCATAAAGTGTCAGGATATACATTAATACGTTCTTTTACAATAAACCTACTTCTATCAGTATGACCTCGTAATGCGTTATGTTGACCTCTACTATTTGTATATCCTAAGTCCAAATCCTGACCAGGATTTTGTAAAACCGTGCCATATAAACTGTTAGTGTCCGCAATACTATATATAGTGTTATCAACTTCAGCACCTTGAGGATCGCCATATTGTTTTCCTTTTCCAAAAACTGTAGTATCTACCCAAACTTTGTCTCCTCCCCTATCAGTAAATAAAGTTGAGCGATGTGCATCAGATACCTTGTAATCTTTTCCAAGTGGTTCACGTCTTCCTTTTTTATAAATTCCTCCATCACGAGTTGGTAAAATGCTATCGTAATGAAAATTATTTCTTGAATCAACTGATTTAGTTATGATTTTTCCTCTCTTAGCAGCTTCTTTAAAATCTACCCAGTAATAGTCAAAAAATAATAAACGTGTATCAATCTCTTTTCTCTTGTAGAATTGTTCAGATTCTGAATAGTACATGTCTGATAATAAAAAAGAAGTTTCTGCATCATCGTAATCAATCCTTTGTTCCCAATTAAGCGTAAAATATTTTCTGTTTTCTATTCTACCACCTTGGTCATATGCAGAGTTTACTTTGCCTGATTTAGCTGTCTTATCTGAACTACCAGCTTTTACTTTTTTTATTCCTTGATTTATTTCCTTATTCGAATATTGTTGAAAAATACTTCTTAAGTCAGCATCTGTCATTACAACATCAGGTCGCTTTTCCGAAGAAGGAATATTGTTTTTTTGATCTAATTTATAACCATTAATCAAGTCTAAAGGCTTTTCGGATTTAATCTTCTTCATTTTTGCACCTTCTATATCACCTAATAGACCAAGAAATGTTTTATCAACCTCAGCATTATTAGTGCTATCCATAAATAATTGGAATGGTGTATTTCCACCCTGAACATCAGACCCCATATTAACAAAAGTTCTGTATGGCTCTTTAAAGAAATTATCAGGGACATTTATCCAACGTTCAGCTTGATCATCAAAACTTCTTCGATATAATTTTTCTCTTGCAATTGAATCTCTAACCCAATAAACAAATTGACGGTATTCGTTATTAGAAATTTCAGTCTGATCCATATAAAAAGCTGGTACAGAAACGGTCTTAACCCTTGATGTATGCAAACCCATTATGTCTTCATCATCCTCACCTGTCTGATAAGCTCCAGATGGAATATAAACCATACCAAGCGGTAATTTTCCTGGTCCGAGAACATCAGGATAAAAAGTTTCTCGGCCTCTGACTCCAACAAGATTGCCCTCTACTCCACTATTACAAGCGAAAAGTATAGGAAAAAGAATCGTTAAATAAACTAATTTCTTCATTTTAATATTTTTGGTAATTTGATTGCTTAAAGAAAACATACTATTTTTATCTATCTTAGAATTTATCATAAACGAAAATATATTTATATAGTTACAATTTATTAAATTATTATAAAAATCTTGGGTTACGAGAAATTGTAAGTTTTGGAGATTTAATGGAATAACAATATTTCAAAACTATTTCATGAGATCCTCTTGAAACCGATACTAATTTATTTACTGTGATGTCGTATGAATATCCAACTGTAAATTTATCTATTGGAGAAAAGCCCAGCAACACGCCTATTGCATCAGAATTTCTATATGTCAAGCCTCCATACAATTCATTATTATTAATTGTGAAAAAATAACGCGTGTTAATGTCAAAAGAATATTTGATTAAGTCTGTTCTCAATAGTATCTGAGCATCTATCTTGCCATTTAGAACATCATTAAAAGTTTTTCCTCCCATTAAATAATAATGACGAGCTGTTTGATAATTTTGATCTAAGCCAGCACCAGCAACCGATTTTTCTAAAAGTGACTCCGATAAATGTGTTGATGATAGGCCAGCGTAAAAATCTTTTCCTTGAAAATATGCTCCAAAGTTAGCATCTAAATTTGTGGCGGCAAATCCAACTGGCAGTGATGGATCTGGTATATTTGAGGGAGGAACCCATGTTGGATCAATACCATAATTAATAATGCCAATTCCTAAACCTAAACCTAAAACTCCAATATTGCTAATTTTAATTGGATAAGAATAATTAAGCAATAAATTATTTTGGCGAGAAAATCCAATTGCGTCGTGATAAAATGCAAGACCAACTCCTCCTTTAAAAAATCTTGTTAGGTTGGCTTCAATATTTAAGACCGCTGAATTTGGCGCTCCATTAACTTTATCCCATTGATTTCTGTAAATAGAAGTTGCACAAATACTGTTGTACATATCTACTCCAGTTTTTCCAGGATTGATGCTCATTTTATCATACATGAAATTAGTTATTACCTTGTCTTGCTGAGCAAAAAAAGGTGAAAAAACAGAAGAAAATATTAAAGGAATTAAAGTATTTTTTAATTTCATAGTAAAACTTTTAAAAATTACAAAAAAACAAAAATGTGTTTTTGAGCAAAAAATAATGTGCTAAAATAATCATATTAATTGAAAAATAAAAAATTGTTAAAAAAAAAGGTTGTTTAAGTAAGTTTTTGGTAGGTTTTCCACCATAAATTAGGCAACTCATTTTTCATGGCATTTTCGTAATCTTCTTTATTACATGGAACTAGGTAATGACGCTCGTATTTACTTTGATTGCTTGGAGGAAAAGGAACTTCCATCCACCACCGTGAAGACTTATTACTTTTAAAAAAAACCAATTCATTATTGGATTCCTCCATTACAACAGTAAATTTTTTATAATCAACTTTGTTACCAATAGGAAAATCACCAAAACGCGCGGCAACACCATCAATAAAATACCAAATCAGCTGTGCTAAAAGCTGATCAGAAACTTGAGTTTGATTGATATAATTAAATATGCCAAAAGAAGAAACTTTATCTGATATTCCTGCATATTTTCCAATCTGACAAATTTGTTCGGCATAAAAGCCATTTGGCAGACCACTTCTACTGAGCGTTTCAGATGCTTTAATAGATTCAAAATCAATATTAATTATATCTGCATTTCTTAAGTGAGGTTCCGCTTTCTTAAAATCAGCATTAAATTCTCCTAAGCGACAAATATCAAAGTAGAGTTTTTCAAATAGTGTTAATTCCTTGGGATTTGAATAAGGTACTTGTAAACCAATATTAGCATGATTGAATAAATAACATGGGCGCTTTAATAACAAATGACTCAAGTAACCATTTGAATTTATCTCATCTTCGGGGGCTCCTAAATCTAGGGCATAATCAACAGAACAAATATTTATCATCTGCTCTAATTTTTCATAAGCTGTATAAAGCGCTAAAATAAGGTCTTGACTTCCACCAACTACAATTGGTATTACATTTATTTTTACTAATTCTGAAACCACTTGAGAAAGTGCGAAATAGGTATCTTTTAAATCTTGTCCCGGAAGAATATCACCAAGATCATATAAATTACTATTCCAATTTGTGCCTATTTGCAGTTCATAAAATGCTTCTCTAAACTTAGTTTGTACATCTTGTTTATTGTCAGACTTTTTGAACCCACGAAATTCAGGAACATAAATTAACGCACAAGAATTTTTTTGAATTTCTGGAAAGGAGCTATGATTTGAGACGATTTTAGAACCTATTTGATCTTCGTGCCATTCTCCTGTAACATCAACAGGGTTAAAATAAATAGATATATCGTTCATTTTTTGCTTGCTAAGATTCAAATTTAATTTAATCAAAAATAATATTTATTATTTATCAGAGCGCTTACTGAATATAAAGTATTAAAGACTAACTAGTGAATAACTCTATTTTTCAAGAATTGCTTTAATATTTGGCCGAAAATAAAGTGAAGATTTTAAAACCTTACCGTCTTCGCGGTAAATTGGCTTTCCATTTATGTCTAATTTAGACATATTAGAGCGTTGAATCTCAGTAAAAACCTCAACTATTTTGTGTTGCAAGCCATGTTTTAAAATTGTTCCACAAAGAATATATAATTGATCTCCTAAAGCATCTGCAACTTCGACAATATCACCATTTTTTGCGGCTTCAAGGTATTCAGAATTCTCCTCATTCATTAAATTATATCGCAATTCTATGTCTTTTTCAGTTAAATCGATTGTTGGCTCATAATTATTTTTAATCCCAAAAGCATCATGGAAAATTTCAACAGCAGAAATAGTTTCTTTTAATGTCATCGTACTTTATTTTTTATTGCGAATATACTAATCTTTCTATAACGAATAAAGACAGTAAATTTTAAATATTTTGATGAAATAGAAATAGTTTTATTAAATTCACAGGCGAATAAAATTAACAATGAAAAAAAAAATACTCCTCTATTTAATTTGTTTTTTTGCATTACAAATTAAAGCTCAGATAATACCTCAAAACGGAACGAAAGCTTCAAGTCCAGAATTTATTGCTTTAAAAAATGTTAGTGTTTACATACGTCCTGGCTTAAAAATTGATAAAGCAAGTATTTTAATTTCCTCTGGAAAAATCATCGACATAGGAAAAAAGATTACTATTCCTAAAAATGCAATAGAATATGATTTAGAGGGGAAAACAATTGTTCCGGCTTTTATAGAACTTTATACTAATATTGGTATGCCAAAAGGAAGCGAACAAAATTATTCTCCACGACCACAAATAGAATCTAGTAAAAAAGGCCCATACTATTGGAACGAAGCAATTCATCCTGAAATTGAAGCTCATAATTTTTTCGCTGTTGATTCAAAAGCAAATGAAAATTATTTGAAATCAGGATTTGGTTTTGCAGTCTCTCATGTTCAAGATGGAATTGTTAGAGGAAGTGGAACCTTGGTTTCTTTGGGTGATGAAAATAGTAGTAAAAATACAATCAGTCTTAAATCAGGAATGTTTTATTCCTTCTCAAAAGGGACTTCTAAGCAAAGTTATCCCTCATCTCAAATGGGATCTATTGCATTACTTAGACAATCCTTGTATGATTTAAAATTTTATTCAGAAAATGAAAAACACGATCAATCTATCTCATTAGAAAGATGGAAAGCAGACATTGGTTTACCAAGTTTATTTAAAGTCAATGATAAATGGGAAATTCTTCGCGCAGAGAAAATAGCAAGTGAATTCCAACTGAAAATGAATTACATTGGATCAGGAAATGAATATGCTGCCTTGAGTTCACTGAAATCAGTAAAAGGAGCACTAATTATTCCTCTTAATTTTCCTGAAGCTTATAATGTTAAAGACCCGTATCTATCTCGTCAGATTCCATTGAGTGATATGAAACATTGGGAGCTTGCAGCATCTAATCCTTCTTTACTGAAAAATAATGGGAATACAATATGCTTAACTTATAATGGCTCAAAAACTCCAGACGATTTTTGGAAAAATTTAAGGAAAGCTATTACACGTGGATTAAAAGTTGACGATGCCTTGGAAGCTTTAACAATGGAGCCAGCAAAAATACTGAAGATGGATACTGAAATTGGAAGTTTGGAAATTGGAAAGATCGCTAGTTTTTCGGTTTATAGTTCTGATCCATTTACAAGCGATGCAAGTTTACTAGAATCTTGGTTATTGGGTGAACAAAAAGTACAAAAAAGCATTTCAGAAAACTCAATTATTGGGAAATATACCATGAATATTAATGGAAAAAGTTACCGTATAGAAATTTTAGGCACAAATGAAAAACCTACAGGGAAAGTTGAAACCTTTAAGTCAACAGATACGATTCAACAAAAAGCACTTGTTTTATTAAATGAAAATGATGTTACCATTCAATTTAATTGCGATGACGATGCATACAAAGGCAGCTTTAATCTTCATGGAAAAATAGCAGGAAAAGGAAGTGTTTTAGAGGGTGACGGGACGCTTCCCGACGGAAAATGGATAACATGGTCTGCGATTCGAGCTCAAAAAGAAAGTGATAAAGAAATTGAAAAAGAAATTAAATTAAACACAGATAGTATAGCTAAACCTTGGTTACCAAATTTAGCCTACGGAATGGATTCAATTCCAAAATCCCAAAGTATTGCAATTAAAAATGTAACAGTCTGGACAAATGAACAAGAAGGCATTCTTAATAATGCTACAATTTTTATCGAAAACGGAAAAATTAAAAGAGTAGAGATTGATCCTAAAAAAAGCGGTGAACTACCAAAAGACATGCTCATAATAGATGGAAAAGGAAAGCATTTAACAAGTGGTATTATTGATGAACATTCTCATATTGCAATTTCTCGAGGTGTTAATGAGGGAGGGCAAGCGGTTACTGCAGAAGTTAGTATCGGAGATGTTGTAAATCCTGATGATATAAATATTTACAGGCAGCTATCTGGCGGTGTCACAACTGCTCAGTTACTTCATGGATCTGCAAATCCAATTGGTGGGCAGTCTGCATTAATAAAATTAAAATGGGGGTTTTCACCAGATGAAATGTTAATTAAAGACGCTCCAAAATTTATTAAATGTGCGTTGGGAGAAAATGTAAAGCAAGCAAATTGGGGCGATTTTAATACTGTACGTTTTCCACAATCAAGAATGGGAGTTGAACAAGTTTTTTATGATGGCTTTACGCGGGCAAAGGCATACAAAAAGGAATGGGAAGATTATCAAGTTAATCTTGGTAAAAAAGGTGCTTCTACTATTTTTGCGCCAAGAAAAGACTTAGAGTTAGAAGTCTTAAATGAAATTCTCGACAGTAAAAGATTTATCAGTTGTCATTCTTATGTGCAGTCAGAAATAAACATGTTAATGCATGTAGCAGATTCTATGGGATTCAAAATAAATACATTTACCCATATTTTAGAAGGTTATAAAGTCGCTGATAAAATGAGAAAGCACGGTGCAGGAGGCTCAACATTTTCAGATTGGTGGGCTTATAAATTTGAAGTGAATGATGCTATTCCCTACAATGCAAAATTAATGCAGGACCAAGGACTTGTTGTTGCAATTAATTCCGACGATGCAGAAATGGGAAGACGTTTGAATCAAGAAGCGGCGAAAAGTGTAAAATATGGCGGAATGAGTGAGGAAGATGCATGGAAAATGGTGACTTTAAATCCTGCAAAATTATTACACCTTGACGATCGAATGGGAAGTGTAAAAATTGGAAAAGATGCAGATTTAGTTTTGTGGACAGGTAATCCATTAAGTATTGAAAGTAAGGTTGAACTTACAATGATAGACGGTTTAATTCTCTACAATAGAAACAATAATTTAGCCCTTGAAGAAAGAAATACGAAAGAAAGAGCTAGATTAATTAATAAAATGCTTGAATCAAATGAAAAAGGGGAAGCAACAAAACCTTTTATTAAGAAAGGAAGACGGCTCTATCATTGTGATACCCATGGAGAAGAAGGCGAAGAATCAGAAAATCAACATTAGTATTATGAAAATTAGACATATAATCTTATTATTTATAGTGTGTCCATTCCTGCTATTTGGACAAGCAAAGAAGATACTATTTACCAATGGATATCTTCACGTGGGAAATGGACAAGTAATTGAAACTGCTCTTCTTGGTATTGTTGATGATAAAATTTCTTTGGTCAAAAATGTACTAACTAGCACATATAAAAAAGGAGATTGGGATACAATCATCGAGTTAAACGGGCAGCATATTTATCCTGCTTTTGTTGCGCCAAATTCTACATTAGGTTTAACGGAAATTGATGCCGTTCGTGCCACGCGTGATTACGCTGATGTTGGCGAATACAATCCTCATGTTCGAACACAAATTGCTTTTAATTCAGAATCCCGGGTAATTGAAACTGTAAGAACAAATGGTGTACTAATGTCTCAAGCAACACCAAGAGGAGGAAGTATCTCTGGTACATCCTCAATAATGTCTTTGAGTGCTTGGAATTGGGAAGAAGCAACAATTCTAAATAACGATGGAATTCATGTTAATTGGCCAGAATCAAACCAAGGAGGAGGAGATTGGACAGAACCCGAACCAAAAATACCGAATGACAATTACGTTTCCCAAAAACAAAAATTAGAAGTTTTCTTTGAAATGGCAAGCGCTTATTCAAAAAGCAAAAAAGAGTTTGATAGGGATATTAGATTAGATGCTATGAACGAGTGTTTTCTTGGCGAAAAACGGGTGTATTTCCACGCAAATGAGTTACAGCAAATACTTGATATTATTGAATTTTCAAAGAAATACAACTTGAAGAAACCCGTAATTGTTGGTGGATACGATGCTTACTTAGTTGGAAAACGACTTAAGGATTCAGGAATCCCTGTAATGTTAATGCGCGTTCATAGCTTGCCTGAGAACGAAGAAGATGCAGTTGATCTACCCTATAGATTACCAGCTTTATTGCAAGCACAGGGAATACCATTTTGCATTCAAAATTCTGGAGAAATGGAAGCCATGAATGCACGTAATTTACCCTTCCAAGCAGGAACAGCAATGGCCTACGGATTATCTGAAGAAGAAGCAATCCGAGCAATTTCCTTGAGCACTTGTGAGATTCTTGGAATTGATAAAAATTATGGATCCATAGAAGTTGGAAAATCTGCTACTTTATTTGTTTCTAAAGGTTCTGCCTTAGATATGCGTACAAATCAAGTTTCAACAATCTTGATACAAGGGAAATTTGTTCCTGTCGACAACTTTCAAACAGAGCTTTACAACAAGTACAAGCGAAAATATGAATCAAAACAAAAATAAATTTCTAATACGCTGTAACATTTCTAATACGAAGTCGTCCTAAGAATAACTAGGATGAATATTCAAGATTACAATCAAGCTGTTGACCAGTTTTCGGATGGTTTGTATCGTTTTGCTTTAAAGAGCATTAATGATTCAGACCAGTCCCGTGATTTTGTGCAAGATGCTTTTGAAAAATTGTGGGTAAAGTTAGAGACAGTGGAAAATGCAAAATCGTATTTATTCACAACTGTTTACCACGCAATTGTCGATCATTCTAGAAAAGAACAGCGCAATAGAACTTACGCAAGTCAAGTGGAACAGAACTCAAGTCATGAGTTACAATCATTTGATTTACATGAGATTCTCAGTAGAGGATTAAGTGAACTTTCAGAAATTCAACGCATTGTTGTTTTATTACGCGATTATGAAGGTTATTCGTACCAAGAAATTGGTGAAATAACAGATTTAAATGAGCAGCAAGTGAAAGTATATATTTTCCGCGCTCGAAAATTTTTAAAAAAATACATTGGAAACATTGAGGCAGTAATATGATAATAACGGAAGAAAATATTGAAGCCTATTTACTTGATTTTCAAGAAGGAAACCTAAGTCAATTTGAAATCAAAGAGTTGATGGATTTTGTTGCCTTACATCCA
>JBILPT010000010.1:0-53855 GCA_044373675.1 Crocinitomicaceae bacterium
CTTGTACTTTGTACTCCCGACAAGGAAAATGAAGCGAAGGAAGCGGGTGCTGATTTTGTTGGACTTGATGATTTCATTGAAAAAATCAAAGGTGGTTGGACAGATATTGATGTTATTATTACAATGCCTTCAGTTATGGGTAAGGTTGGTGCACTTGGACGTGTTTTAGGTCCTCGTGGATTAATGCCAAATCCAAAAACGGGTACTGTAACAATGGATGTTGGAAAAGCAGTTCAGGAAGTGAAAGCTGGAAAGATTGACTTTAAAGTTGATAAATACGGAATTATTCACTCTTCAGTTGGTAAAGTAAGTTTTGATGGTGATAAAATTTGTGATAACGCAAATGAATTAATCTTATCGCTAATTAAATTGAAACCATCTGCTGCAAAAGGAACATACATCAAATCAATTTATATAAGTTCAACAATGAGTCCTGGTATTCAAATTGACGCCAAGTCTGTTAATGCTTAACATTTAAGAAAATGAATAGAGAACAAAAAGTAAAGTATATAGATGAGTTAACTGCTGAATTAACAGCAAACAACTTTATCTATTTAACAGATACTGCAGAACTTACAGTTGAAACAGTTAATACATTACGAAGAAGATGCTTTCAAGCAAATATTAAAATTCGTGTTGTAAAAAATGCACTGTTACAAAAAGCAATGGAACGTGTAGAAGGAAAGAATTTTGAAGGTCTTTACGACACTTTAAAAGGAGCAACTTCTATTATGTTAAGTGATGTTGCAAATGTTCCCGCAAAATTAATTCAAGATTTTCGTAAGAAAAACACGAAACCAATTTTAAAAGGAGCATACATTGACGAAGCAATTTTTATCGGTGATCATCAATTACTAATTCTTGAATCTTTGAAAAGCAAAGAGGAATTGGTTGGAGAAATCATTGGATTATTGCAGAGTCCTGCTAAGAATGTATTATCTGGACTTCAAAGTGCTGGTGGCAAACTCGCTGGCATTCTTAAAACGCTCGAACAACGAGCATAATTATTATTTATTAAACCTTTTTTAAAAAAATAAAATAAAATGGCTGATTTAAACAAAATTGCAGAAACATTAGTAAACCTTACAGTTAAAGAAGTAAGTGAGTTGGCAACAATTCTTAAAGATCAATATGGTATCGAACCTGCTGCTGCGGCTCCAGTTATGATGGCTGGCGGTGCTGCTGCTAGCGGTGGTGGCGACGAAGCTGCTGCTGAGAAAACTGAATTCGATGTTATCCTTAAGTTTGGTGGACCAAACAAATTACAAGTTGTTAAGCTTGTAAAAGAACTTACTGGTAACGGATTAAAAGAATCTAAAGATCTAGTTGATGCTGCTCCATCTACATTGAAAGAAGGAGTTTCCAAAGATGAGGCTGAAGGCTTAAGAAAGTCTTTAGAAGAAGCTGGAGCTGAAGTTGAGATTAAATAATCTTTAAATATTTACAGGATAGGCAGCACATTTAGTGTCTGCCTACTCCTGTTTTTGAGCAATTACCTGAGTTAATAATTTCCAATTACTAAAAAATAAAAGCATTGGCAACATCAAATAATTCAACCAGAATTAACTTTGCGTCAAGCAAAAACCAGTTTGAATATCCAGATTTTTTGGAAATTCAGTTAAAATCCTTCAAGGAGTTCTTTCAATTAGAAACTACTCCCGAAAATAGAGACAGCGAAGGCCTCTTCAAAGTGTTTGCGGAAAATTTTCCGATAACAGATACAAGAAATCAATTCGTATTAGAATTTTTGGATTACTTTATTGATCCACCAAGATATTCTATTGCAGAATGTATTGAGCGCGGCTTGACTTACAGCGTGCCTCTTAAAGCAAAATTAAAATTATACTGTACTGATCCGGAACATGAGGATTTTGAAACAATTGTTCAGGATGTATATTTAGGTACAATTCCTTATATGACTCCGAAAGGTTCATTCGTTGTGAATGGAGCAGAACGTGTGATTGTTTCTCAATTACATCGTTCTCCAGGTGTATTCTTTGGTCAAAGTCGTCATGCAAATGGCACAAAACTTTATTCTGCAAGGATAATTCCTTTTAAAGGTTCTTGGATAGAATTTGCTACAGATATTAATAATATCATGTATGCCTACATCGATCGTAAAAAGAAACTTCCTGTTACAACTTTATTCAGAGCCATTGGTTATGAAACAGATAAGGATATCTTAGAAATATTTGGACTTGCTGATGAAATTAAAATTAGTAAAGCAAACATAAAAAAATTAGTAGGTAGAAGATTAGCTGCAAGGGTTTTAAAAACTTGGATAGAAGATTTTGTAGATGAAGATACAGGAGAAGTTGTTTCTATTGAAAGAAATGAAGTTATTCTTGATCGTGAGATTGTAATTGGTGATGAGCACTTAGACTTAATCATGGATTCTGGAACAAAATCTGTTATTCTTCACAAAGAAGATGCTAATTCTACAGATTTTACAATTATCTATAATACCTTACAAAAAGACGTTTCCAATTCTGAAAAAGAAGCGGTTGAACACATTTATCGACAATTAAGGAATGCAGATCCGCCCGACTATGAAACTGCTAAAGGTGTTTTTGAAAAATTATTTTTCTCAGATGCACGTTATGACTTGGGTGAAGTTGGTCGTTTCCGTTTAAATAAGAAATTAGGACTTGACAATTCTGAACAGTCTCGTGTTCTTACAAAAACAGATATCATAAACATCATTAAATACCTTATTGAATTGATTAATTCAAAAGCGGATATTGATGATATTGACCATTTATCAAATCGTCGAGTAAGAACAGTTGGTGAACAATTGTATTCTCAGTTTGGAGTTGGTTTATCTCGAATGGCACGTACAATCCGTGAACGAATGAATGTTCGTGATAACGAAGTTTTTACACCAATCGACTTAATTAATGCAAAAACGTTGTCTTCGGTTATTAATTCATTTTTTGGAACAAATCAATTGTCTCAATTTATGGATCAAACGAATCCACTTTCGGAGGTAACTCACAAACGTCGTCTTTCTGCCCTAGGGCCAGGTGGACTTTCACGTGAAAGAGCTGGATTTGAGGTGCGAGATGTACATTATACGCATTATGGTCGTTTGTGTACAATTGAAACGCCAGAAGGGCCAAACATTGGATTGATTTCTTCGCTTTGTGTTTTTGCAAAAGTAAATAAGTTAGGTTTCATTGAAACGCCTTATAGAAAAGTTGAAAACGGAAAAGTTTCTTTAAATGATACGCCAATTTATTTGGCTGCAGAAGAAGAAAACTCAAAAATTATTGCTCAAGCTATTGAGAATATTGATGATAAAGGAAATTTCTTGTCAGATCTTGTAAAAGCTCGATTTGAAGGTGATTTCCCTGTTGTAACTCCAAAAGCACTTCATTTAATGGATGTTGGTGCCAACCAAATTGCATCGATTGCAGCCTCTTCTATTCCATTCTTGGAGCATGATGACGCGAATCGTGCTTTGATGGGATCAAACATGCAGCGTCAAGCGGTTCCGCTTCTTCGTCCGAATTCTCCGATTGTTGGAACAGGAATTGAGCGTTTAGTAGCTCGTGATTCTCGTGTTCTAATAAATGCAGAAGGAAATGGAACAGTAGAATATGTAGATGCAAATGAAATTATAATTCGATACGATTGGAATGCTGAAGATAAATTAGTGAGTTTTGACAGTGAAGTAATTCATTACAAGCTTACTAAATTCATGAAAACAAATCAAAGTACGTGTATCAACTTGAAACCGATTGTACAAAAAGGCGATAGAGTTGAAAAAGGACAGGTTCTTTGTGAAGGATTTGCAACGCAAAAAGGCGAATTAGCTCTTGGTCAAAATTTAAAAGTGGCATTCATGCCTTGGAAAGGTTATAATTTTGAGGATGCGATTGTAATTTCTGAAAAAGTTGTTCGTGATGATATCTTTACTTCTGTTCACATTGATGAATATTCTTTGGAAGTGCGCGACACAAAACGTGGAATGGAAGAATTAACGTCTGATATTCCAAATGTTAGTGAAGAAGCTACAAAAGATTTGGATGAAAATGGTTTAATTCGAATTGGAGCAGAAATAAAAGAAGGAGATATTTTAATAGGAAAAATTACACCAAAAGGTGAAACAGATCCGTCTCCAGAAGAAAAATTACTTCGTGCGATTTTTGGTGATAAAGCGGGTGATGTAAAAGATGCATCTTTGAAAGCTGGACCATCTCTTCGTGGAGTTGTAATTGAGAAGAAATTATTCTCACGTGCAATTAAAGATCGTAAATCTAAGAATCACGATAAACCCGTTCTTGAAACTATTGATGCTGAATACCACAAAGATTTTGCTGATTTAAAAGAGAAATTAGTAGATAAGTTAATCCAAATTCTTGGCGAAAATAAAGCCAATGGTGTTTTTAATAACTTTAAAGAAGAATTAGTTAAAAAAGGAACTAAATTTTCAAATAAGGCATTAATTTCATTGGATTATTCAATTGTTAATCCACTTAACTGGACGAGTGATGCTGCTATAAACCAATTGGTTAGTCGCGTTATTCATAACTTTAATATCAAATCAAATGATCTTTTAGGTAACTATAAGCGTAGAAAATTCCATATCTCAGTTGGTGATGAACTTCCTGCAGGAATTGTGAAATTAGCGAAAGTGTATGTTGCCAAAAAACGTAAGTTAAAGGTAGGTGATAAAATGGCGGGACGTCATGGTAATAAGGGTATTGTAGCAAATATTGTTCGTGCTGAAGATATGCCATTCCTTGCCGATGGAACTCCTGTTGATATAGTTTTGAATCCGCTTGGAGTACCATCACGTATGAACCTTGGTCAAATTTATGAAACTGTTCTTGGTTGGGCAGGTGAGAAGTTAGGTATCAAGTTTGCAACGCCTATTTTTGATGGTGCAACACCTGACGAAATTAATGATTGGACGGATAAAGCAGGTGTGCCAAGATCAGGTAAAACCTATTTGTATGATGGTGGAACTGGAGAACGTTTCCATCAACCAGCGACTGTAGGAATAATTTACATGTTGAAATTATCACACATGGTAGATGATAAAATGCACTCTCGTTCGATTGGACCTTACTCTTTAATTACGCAACAACCACTTGGAGGTAAAGCTCAATTTGGAGGTCAGCGTTTTGGAGAGATGGAAGTTTGGGCTTTGGAAGCATTTGGTGCTGCAAATATCTTACAAGAAATTTTGACAGTAAAATCAGATGATGTAACAGGCCGTGCGAAAGCATATGAAGCAATTGTAAAAGGTGATAATATTCCTGAACCAGGAATTCCTGAATCTTTCAATGTATTGCTTCACGAACTGAGAGGTTTATGCCTTAATGTAACAATGGATTAATTGAATTACTTAACGAAAATATTTCAATAAAATGTCTTTTAAAAAAGAAACACCAAAAAAACAAAATAGCTTTAACAAGATAACTATTTCACTATCTTCTCCTGAGATAATTTTGGAGAATTCAAGCGGTGAAGTGTTGAAGCCTGAAACAATTAATTACCGTACTTATAAACCTGAAAGAGATGGTTTATTTTGTGAGCGAATCTTCGGTCCAGTTAAGGATTATGAGTGCCATTGTGGAAAATACAAGCGTATTCGCTATAAAGGAATTGTTTGTGACCGCTGCGGTGTTGAAGTAACAGAGAAAAAAGTGCGCCGTGAAAGAATGGGGCATATTTCCTTAGTTGTTCCAGTAGCACACATTTGGTATTTTCGCTCTCTTCCTAATAAAATTGGATATCTTCTTGGTTTACCAACTAAGAAATTAGACCAAATTATCTATTACGAACGCTATGTAGTAATACAAACAGGTTCTGCCTTGTCTATCGAAGGACTTACTATTAAGAAAATGGATTTCCTTTCTGAAGACGAATACCTTGACATTATTGATAATCCAATAATGAAAGACAATCATCATTTAGATGACGCTGACCCGAATAAATTTATTGCAAAAATGGGTGCTGAGGCGATTCATGATCTATTAAAAGGTCTAGAATTAGAGGATCTTTCATATCAATTGCGTGATCAGGCAGAACATGAAACTTCTGTTCAACGTAAAAATGAAGCGTTAAAAAGATTGCAAGTTGTTGAAGCAATGAAAGATTCTCAAAAGAGAATTGATAATAGACCAGAGTGGATGATTGTAAAGGTTGTTCCGGTTATTCCACCAGAATTAAGACCTTTAGTTCCTTTAGATGGTGGACGTTTTGCAACTTCAGATTTAAATGATTTATACCGTCGAGTTATTATTCGTAACAATCGTTTGAAGCGTTTGATAGAAATTAAAGCGCCTGAGGTTATTTTGCGAAATGAGAAACGAATGTTACAGGAATCTGTAGATTCATTGTTTGATAATTCTCGTAAGTCAAGTGCTGTAAAAACAGAATCTAACCGTGCTTTAAAATCTCTTTCTGATTCATTGAAAGGAAAACAAGGTCGATTCCGTCAAAACTTATTGGGAAAACGTGTTGATTATTCTGCTCGTTCTGTAATTGTTGTTGGACCAGATTTGAAATTACACGAGTGTGGTTTACCAAAAGATATGGCTGCGGAACTCTACAAGCCGTTTATCATTCGTAAAATGATTGAACGTGGTATTGTGAAAACAGTTAAATCAGCGAAAAAAATTGTAGATAAAAAAGATCCAGTTGTTTGGGATATTTTGGAGAATGTATTGAAAGGACATCCTGTTCTCTTAAATCGTGCACCAACTTTACACAGATTGGGAATTCAAGCTTTTCAACCTAAATTAATTGAAGGAAAAGCAATTCGTTTACATCCATTAGTTACAACAGCATTCAATGCCGATTTTGATGGTGACCAGATGGCGGTTCATTTACCTTTGGGTAATGCTGCAATCTTAGAAGCACAAATGTTGATGCTTGCATCTCATAATATTCTAAATCCTGCAAATGGTGCTCCAATTGCTGTGCCTTCTCAAGACATGGTTTTGGGATTGTACTATATTACTAAGGGAAAAAGATCCTTGGATAAGGATATAGTAAAAGGTGAAGACAGTATTTTTTACTCTCCACAAGAGGTAATAATTGCTTACAATGAAGCAAAATTAGATTTACATGCTCACTTAAAGGTGAAATCATATGACTTAAATGCAGCAGGAGAACCTGAATTAATGTTAATTGAGACGACTTGCGGACGAGTTATGTTTAATGAGAAAGTTCCAAGAGAAGTTGGATACATTAATGATGTACTTACGAAAAAAGCATTGCGAGATATTATTGGAGAAGTATTGAAAATTTGTGGAACTTCCCGAACTGCTCAATTCTTAGATGATATCAAAGGTTTGGGTTATGAAATGGCTTTTAGAGGCGGTTTGTCTTTCAACTTGGATGACATTATTATCCCTAAGGAAAAAGAAAAATTAGTTGAAAAAGCACATGGTGATGTGAAAGATGTTATGGGTAATTATAACATGGGTCTTATTACAAACAATGAGCGTTACAATCAAATTATCGACATCTGGACGCATACAAACTCTCGTTTGACGCATACATTGATGGAGCAATTGAAAACAGACCGTCAAGGTTTTAATTCAATCTACATGATGTTTGATTCTGGAGCTCGTGGTTCGAAAGAGCAAATTCGTCAGCTTTCTGGTATGCGTGGATTAATGGCGAAACCGCAAAAGTCTGGTGCTTCTGTTCAGGAAATCATTGAAAATCCAATTTTATCAAACTTTAAAGAAGGATTATCAATTCTTGAATACTTCATTTCAACACACGGTGCGCGAAAAGGTCTTGCAGATACAGCTTTGAAAACAGCTGATGCGGGATACTTAACACGTCGTTTGGTGGATGTTGCTCAAGATGTTGTTATTAATTTAAATGACTGCGGAACTTTAAGAGGAATTGTTGCAACGTCACTTAAGAAAAATGATGAAATAGTTGAGCCTTTATACGATCGTATTTTAGGTAGAACTTCTGTTCATGACATTTATTTACCGGAATCAGAAACAATAATTGTTGCTGCAGGTGAAATTATATCTGAGGATGTAGCTAGGTCAATTGAAAAAGAAGGAATTGAAGAAGTTGAAATTCGTTCAGTTCTTACCTGTGAAATGAGACGTGGTGTTTGTTCTAAATGTTACGGAAGAAATCTATCGAATCACCGTCTAGCTCAAATTGGAGATGCTGTTGGTGTTGTTGCTGCTCAATCAATTGGTGAGCCAGGAACACAGTTAACATTGCGTACTTTCCACGTGGGTGGTACGGCTTCAAATACTACTGATATTTCTGATTTAAAAGCGAAAGCAAATGGTAAATTAGAAATTGATGAATTACGAACTATAGAAAAGAAAAATGCTGATGGTTCTGTTAAATTAATTGTTGTTGGTCGTTCTGCAGAATTGAAAATTTCAGATGAGAAAACAGGAATTACAGTTATGACTACTAATATCCCTTACGGATCAGAATTATTTGTGTCGCACAATACGAAAATCAAAAAAGGCGATGTAATTTGTAAGTGGGACCCATACAATGCTGTTATTATTTCTGAGGTTGCAGGTAAAGTTGTTTTTGACGATGTAGTTGAAAATATTACTTACCGCGAAGAAGTTGATGAGCAAACTGGATTTACAGAAAAAGTAATCATAGAAACAAGAGATAAAAAGAAGAGTCCAGCGATTCATATTATCGATCCTAAAACAAAAGAAATTTTACGCGAATATTCAATTCCTGTAAATGCACACATTTCTGTAACTGAGGGTGATAAGTTAGAAGCAGGTGAGATTCTTGTGAAAATACCAAGATTGTCAGGTAAAACAGGAGATATCACTGGTGGACTTCCTCGTGTAACGGAATTATTCGAAGCGCGAAATCCTTCTAACCCTGCTGTTGTTTCAGAAATTGATGGTACCGCTACTTTTGGAAATATCAAGAGAGGTAACAGAGAAATTAAAATCACTTCGAAATTTGGAGAGGTTAAAAATTACCTGGTTCCATTGGCAAAACATATTCTAGTTCAACAAAATGACTTCGTTAGAGCTGGTCAACCGCTTTCTGATGGTGCAATTACACCAAATGATATCTTAAATATTGAAGGTCCAACGAAAGTACAAGAGTATATCGTGAATGAAATTCAAGAGGTTTATCGTTTGCAAGGTGTAAAGATTAACGATAAACACTTTGAAGTTATCGTTCGTCAGATGATGTTGAAAGCTGAAATTAGCGAATCAGGAGATACGCGTTTCCTTGAAGGACAATCTGTTCATAAAGCAGATATTATGGAGGCAAACGATGCATTGTATGGTTTGATGTTTGTAAAAGAAATTGGAGATTCTACAGAATTTAAAAAAGGTCAATTAGTGACAGTTCGAAAATTGAGAGACGAGAATTCCCGCTTGAAAAGAGAAGACAAACAAATCGTTGAAGCGCGCGAGGCAATTCCTGCAACTTCTACTTCCTTGCTTCAAGGAATTACAAGAGCTTCACTTCAAACTCAATCGTTTATTTCTGCAGCATCTTTCCAAGAGACTACAAAAGTGTTAAACGAAGCAGCTATCGCAGGAAAAGTAGATCATTTATTAGGTCTAAAAGAAAATGTGATCGTTGGGCATTTAATTCCTGCGGGAACTGGTGTTCGTGAATATCAAAAAATGATTGTAGGTTCTCAAGAAGCTTACGATGAACTTTTAGAACAAGTTTAAAAAATTAATAAACAATAAAAAAGGGGCTTTTGCCCCTTTTTTATTGCGCTATAGTTTGGTTTTTTGTTATTAATCTAACGCAAATTTTTTGTTTAGTTTTTATATAAAAAAATGTGCCCACGACTGGATTCGAACCAGCACACCACTGAAGGCACCAGCCCCTCAAGCTGGCATGTCTACCAATTTCACCACGTGGGCAATGAATGGCTGCAAATATACTAGTTTTACTTTATTTGATTTAGAATAGTTCTAGTATTTCCATTAAATCTCTTATTATTTTGAATTTTAAATTAATTTTAACAAAATTTTTAAATGTCAGACTCTTCACATAAGATTTCTCTAGCAGGAATATTAATTACATCAGGAATTGTTTTTGGTGATATTGGAACATCACCCTTATATGTTTTCCAAGCAATAACTGGAGGTGGAACAAGAATTGCACCTGATTTTATTTTGGGTGGTTTATCTTGCGTTATTTGGACTTTAATTTTATTAGCCACAGTCAAGTATGTTTTCTTTGCGCTGAATGCTGACAATAAGGGTGAGGGAGGTATTTTTGCGCTCTTTGCCTTGTTAAAAAATAAGAAGACTTCTTGGGTTATAATTTTGGCCTTAATTGGTTGTGCAACTTTGATGGCAGATGGGTTTATCACACCTGCAATTTCTATTTCTTCTGCCGTAGAAGGATTAAATATTTATTTTCCCGATACACCTGTAATTCCTATTGTAATTGGAATTGTTGTTGTTTTATTTTCTATTCAACAGTTCGGAACTGTGTTAATCGGCAAGTTTTTTGGTCCTATCATGTTGATTTGGTTTGCATTTTTGGGTTTAATAGGATTCATAAATATAGCGGAAAACACAGCTGTACTTCAAGCATTTAATCCATGGTGGGCTTATAATTTAGTAGCTAATGTAGATGGCGGATTTGCTGTCTTAGGCTCAGTATTTTTATGTACAACAGGAGCTGAAGCACTTTATTCAGACTTAGGACATTGCGGCAAGGGGAACATCCGAATTAGTTGGAGTTTTGTTTCTGTTTTATTAGTCACTAATTATTTGGGGCAAGCTGCTTTATGCCTCACTCCAGGCTTAGAATTAGGTTCTAAAACAGTCTTCTATAAAATGGTCCCTGAATTTCTACTTCCTTTTGCCATAACAATTGCAACTGCGGCAACAATTATTGCATCTCAAGCATTAATCACAGGTGTTTTTACCTTGATGAATGAGGCAATTAAATTAAAGCTTTGGACTAATTTGAAGATTAAATACCCCTCAGATCATAAAGGTCAAATTTATATTCCTTTTATCAATTGGTTTCTAATGGCAGGTTGCTTATTGGTAATTGTCATTTTTAAAAAATCAAGTGCAATGGAGCATACCTATGGTCTTGCTATTACTATCGATATGGTGATGACCTCTATTCTTCTTGCTTTCTTGTTAATGCTAAAATACCCAAAAGCAAAATATTTGTATTTATCTGTTTTTATTATCTTCTTGTTAATTGAAGGGGTATTCCTACTTTCAAATCTAGGTAAAATTGTAAATGGAGGTTGGTTCACCTTAATTTTAGCAAGTTCCTTTTTTACTATACTTTATTTGTATTATAAAGCACGTGAATTAAGGACAAGTATTACAGAATATATTCCAATGAGTGAGGTAATTCCACTTTTAAATTCTGTTAGAAATGATAAGGAAATTCTTTATGAGGCTTCAAATCTTGTTTTTCCAACACGGAGTGATACTTCCGATAAATTAGATATATCTGTTTATTATTCATTATTTAGAAAAAAACCAAGAAAAGCGGGTGTCATTTGGTTTTTACATGTCGATATTTTAAATGAGCCATGGGAAGTTCACTACCATGTAAAAGAAATAATTGATAAATCTTGTTATTATGTTAGTTTACAATTGGGCTTTAAGGAGGAACACAGAATTGAGTACATGATGCGAAAAATTCATGCTCACATGGTAGAGAAAGGAGAGTTAACAAATGATAGTATTTTTAACTCAGTTCGTGGAAAAATTGATTCAATTGACTTTAAGTTTATTGTTCTTAATTCCCGAGTATCAACTGACAATGCTTTAACAGCATTTCAAGCTTTATGTGTTAAAACATATCGTTTTGTTAAGTCAACAGGCCTTAAACCTGCAGAAGATTTTGGATTGGATAAAACAAATGTTGTAGTAGATTTCATTCCAATTTCTGTAACAAAAGTAGTAACTCAAGAACTAACTGAAGATTTTGAAGATTATTCCGATACTAAAAAATAAAAGACCGATTTATATTCGAGTGATTGTCCCTTTATAAACAGCTTTCTCATTTTTTTCTGGAGAAGAGAGAGTCACTTTCCAAATAAATGTCTTGCTTTCGCTTACTAACTTTCCATTTCGTTTGTCAATTCCATCCCAAGGATTTGAGGCATCTGAGCTTTCAAAAATGATTCCTCCGTTGTCTGGATCGATGATTATTAATGAAAACGCGCTATTTCGCTTGGATAAGGCATATGGCATAAATGTATTTTTTCTGTTATCACTAGAAAGTGGATCAAAGGCATTTACTGCTAATAAATTATAGTCTTCAGATATACTAATTGTTTTTCTTTCTATAGATGAACAACCTTTTTCATTCGAAACAATAACTTCTAATTCAAATTGTCCTTTTTCAAAGAAATAAAAAGCAGCTATTTTTGCTTTAGAAGAGTTTGCGCTAACTACTTTATCGACCTTCCATTTTATAGATTCTTCAAAAGTTTGAACCTCTCCTCTAATAATTGGCAATCCAGTTTCATAATTTAACTCATCTTCCACAAGTAAAGTTGCTCTTGGATTCTCAAATACGCTAAAGAAACTGTTGTATGTTTCTTTTTGTTTTGAATTTACAAGCAGTTCATATTTTCCTTCTTCAGATAGTTTAATATTTTCAGTTGCTGACTCAGCCACACTTACTTTTTTTCCACTTGGAAAGATAAGTGTCATCCCTTCATCATTTTTATTGATAACCTTTAAATTCTCTCCAAGACATTTATTTGAAAAACTTGGCACATCAGGCTCTGTTACTTTTTTTGTATTAACACTATTTCCCTTTTTTGGATTAGGTATCTCCTCATCAAGTTTCAAATCTTTAGTGATTTCTTCAGCTAAAATTTCATTTACTTTTGGTAAAATAAGGTTTGTTTTAGTATCCTTTTTAACATCTTCTTTAACTTCTAGTTCATTAGAACTAATCTTATTATCTTGAATCCCCTTTGTTTTTTCTGATTTAGTTTTCTTAGAAGTAGTACTCTGAGAGTTTGATTTTTCAATAAGATCCATTTTTTGTTCCACTGGTTTATCATTATTTTCTTCTTGTTTAGAAGAAAAATAAAGCAAGGAGCTAATCGTTATGACTGCAATTATAGAAGTTCCAAAAAACCAAAACTTAAAAGGTTTGATGGGTGCATTCGGATGATTTAATTTTTTATTCAATGAATTCCAAGCATTGTTATCGTAAGGCATTTCATGCCCTTCGAGTGCGCTTTTAATTAATTCATCAATATTCTTATTCATCATGATTCGATGTATTTGAATTTTTCAGTTAATATGCGTTGCAAATTCATTTTTGCTTTTGCCAAATTGGATTTTGATGTTCCTTCATTAATCCCCAGCATTTCTGCGATTTCTCTGTGTGTGAAATCTTCTAAAACGAAGAGATTAAAGACAGTTCTGTAGGCTGGAGACAATTTTGAGATTGCTTCAAGAGCTACTTCTGCTTTTAAAGTTTTAAATTCTAGTTCTTCTTTTTCTATCATTTCGTCTACTGCTTCTTGTTTAAAATCAGTATCTTGATCACTTAAAAATGGATTTTTCTTCGATTTTCGGATTGAATCAATTGCTGTATTTACAATAATTCTTCTCACCCAACCTTCGAAAGAACCGCTAAAATCAAAAACCCCCAATTTGTCAAAGACCTTTATGAATCCATCTTGAAGAACATCTTGAGCAGCATCTTTATCGTTAATGTACCGATAACAAACTACTAACATTTTACCATAAAGTTGTTTAAACAGTGCCTCTTGCGATTTACGTTCTCCGCGGACACAGCCTTCGACAATTAATTTTAAATGTTCTTTATTCTCCAATTTTTCAACATTTTAAAAACGCATCAATTCTATAATGGTTGCCTCTAAATTAAGTGATTTATATTTTATGTCAATAAAAAAACAAATTTTACTTAAATTCACTAAATTCGCAGTCAGAATTAAGTAATTTTCAATCTAAAATATAAAAATGAAAGTAACAGTAGTAGGAGCCGGTAATGTTGGTGCAACTTGCGCAGACGTTCTAGCGCAAAGAGAAATTGCCAATGAAATTGTTTTATTGGACATTAAGGAAGGTTTTGCCGAAGGGAAAGCTCTTGATATTTGGCAAACATCTCCCATAAATTTGTATGATTCAAGAACAGTTGGCTCCACAAATGATTATGAAAAAACAAAAGATTCAGATGTTGTGGTTATCACTTCTGGTCTACCCCGCAAACCTGGAATGTCACGTGACGATCTTATAGCGACCAATGCAGGCATCGTAAAGTCAGTTACTGAAAGCATTGTAAAATATTCTCCAAATGCAATTATAATTATCGTTTCTAATCCTTTGGATGTGATGACCTATTGCGCTTATTTACACGCAAAAACAGATTCTAGAAAAGTATTTGGAATGGCGGGTGTATTAGACACAGCTCGTTATAGAGCTTTTTTAGCAGAAGAATTAAATGTTTCTCCAAAAGATATTCAAGCTGTATTGATGGGTGGACATGGAGATACAATGGTTCCATTACCGCGATATACAACTGTTGGTGGAATTCCGGTAACTGAATTAATTGAAGAAAGTAAATTAAATGAAATTATCGAACGCGCTAAGTTTGGTGGAGGCGAGATGGTTAAATTATTAGGAACATCTGCTTGGTATGCTCCGGGAGCTGCAGCTGCACAAATGGTAGAAGCTGTAGTTCGCGATCAAAAACGTATATTTCCAGTTTGCGCTTGGTTGCAAGGTGAATATGGCATGAAAGATATTTATCTTGGTGTTCCAGTTATTCTTGGGAAGAACGGTATCGAAAAAATTATAGAATTGAAATTAAATGCAGCAGAAAAAGCCTTGTTGGCAGAGTCAGCAGAAGCGGTAAAAGGTGTTATGAATGTATTGGATACAATGAATGCAAATGCATAAGAGTATTTAGCTTTATTAAATTAAAAAGGCGAGTTACACTCGCCTTTTTTTGATTAAAATCAGGAATTATTAGTTCCCAATTGATTCTTAATATCTGTAGTGCTCTGCTTTAAATGGTCCTTCAACAGCAACTCCAATATAATCAGCTTGGTCGCTTGAAAGTGTTTCCAATTCTACACCAATTTTTGCAAGGTGTAAACGAGCTACTTTTTCATCTAAGTATTTAGGAAGCGTATACACATCATTTTTGTAATTAGCAGAATTTTGCCATAATTCTATTTGTGCCAATGTCTGATTTGTAAATGAATTAGACATCACAAAAGAGGGGTGTCCTGTAGCACAACCTAAGTTTACTAAACGGCCTTCTGCTAAAACAATAATGTCATTTCCATTAATGTTGTACAAGTCAACTTGAGGTTTAATTTCATTTTTTGTATGTCCGTGATTTCCATTTAACCAAGCCATATCAATTTCATTGTCGAAATGTCCAATGTTGCAAACGATTGCCTTATCTTTCATTTTTTCAAAGTGTCTTCCGACTACGATATTTTTATTTCCTGTAGTTGTAACAATGATATCTCCTAAATGTACAACAGTGTCCAATCTTTTTACTTCAAAACCATCCATTGCAGCTTGAAGTGCACAAATCGGATCAATTTCAGTAACAATTACTCTAGCTCCGGCACCTTTTAAAGAAGCAGCTGAACCTTTTCCAACATCTCCGTAACCACAAACAACAGCAACTTTTCCTGCCATCATTGTATCGGTTGCTCTGCGGATAGAATCTACTAAAGACTCTTTACAGCCATATTTATTATCAAATTTTGATTTCGTAACAGAATCATTTACGTTTATCGCAGGCATTACAAGCGTACCATTTTTAACACGTTCGTATAAACGGTGAACACCGGTTGTAGTTTCTTCAGAAAGTCCTTTTATTCCTGCAGTTAATTCTGGAAAGCGGTCAAAAACCATATTTGTTAAATCCCCACCATCATCTAAAATCATGTTCAAGGGTTGATTATCCTTAAAAGCAAAAATTGTCTGCTCTATGCACCAATCAAATTCTTCTTCTCCCATTCCTTTCCAAGCAAAAACAGGAATTCCAGCAGCAGCAATTGCAGCAGCAGCATGATCTTGCGTAGAGAAAATATTACAAGATGACCAAGAAACTTCTGCTCCAAGATCAATTAAAGTTTCAATTAAAACAGCCGTTTGAATGGTCATGTGTAAGCAACCTGCAATACGAGCTCCAGCTAAGGGTTTAGAAGCACCATATTCCTCACGTAAGGCCATTAAGCCGGGCATTTCTGCCTCTGCCAATCTAATTTCTTTTCTTCCCCAAGCAGAAAGACTTATGTCTTTTACCTTGTGTGCTAATTTCTCTGAAGTGTTGTTCATTTATTTTTTATTTTAGTAGGGTGCAAATTTAAGATATTTTTTTATTAAATCCGTTCTTTAATTAGCTGAACTAAGCCATTTATAAAAAGTGGGTGAGTATTTGAACTTGGAACTAGCTGAACTTTGTTGCCTCCATGTTTTTCAAAAATTTCTTGGTATTCTGTGCCAATTTCGATGATTGTTTCTAGGCAATCTGCAACAAAAGCAGGACTAAAAACCAGTAAATTCTTAGCACCTTTTTTAGCCCATTCTTCTACTATTTTGTCAGAAAATGGAGTCAGCCACTTTTTGTCTAAGCGTGATTGAAAACAAACGGTGTACTGCGATTCAGTAATACCAAGTTTTGCAGCAATGAGTCGAGTAGTTGCAAAGGAAGTTGCTTTGTAGCAAAATTTATTTTTTTCGTTTACTTCACTTTCGCAGGGTTGATCGCCACATAAATCTTTTCCTTCATATACTTTATCAACTTGTCTTTCTGGGAGACCATGATAGGAGAATAGTATATGGTCAAAACTTGCTAAATTAAATTCTTTTGCCCTCTCAACGATAGAGTCAATGTATCCTTCGTTGTCCCAAAACTGGTTAATAATTTTAATTTCTGGAATTACCCACCATTTTCCGATTATTTGCATTGCTTTTTCAATTGCTGAACCAGATGATGCACTGGCATACTGAGGAAAAAGAGGAAGAATTATAATTTGGTCGTAATTTGCTAAGCGCATTTTTTCAAGTACGGATACCATTGAAGGATTTTTATAGCGCATAGCCATTTCTATTGTGATATTTTCACCCTTAAATGCTTCTTGCACTTTTTCCTGAACTGCAAGAGAGTTTTCTAAAAGAGGTGAAACTCCTTTTCCGTGCTCCCACAATTCTTTATAGATTTTTGCTGATTTTGGAGCTCTAAAAGGAACAATGACTCCATTCACCAATATTTTTCTTAGGAGCCAGGGAATATCGATTACTCTTCCATCATTTAAGAATTCAGATAAATAGCTCCGCACATCTCTTGTGCTTGGACTATCCGGTGTTCCTAATTGTAAGAGTAAAACTCCTGTTTTTTTCATTTTAAAATTATTTTATCCTATTTTAGAACAAGTTTGTTTCTTGAAAGTTCAAAGGTAATCACATTCTCGAACAATTTATTCTCCTAACTTTGCTACATGGTTGATTTTTCAAATTTACTAGCAATAAAATCTGATGCAAATTTCGAGAGAATTACCTTGGAGGTCTTTCATTATCAACTAAAAAATTGTAGTATTTATAGAGATTATGTTCACCTATTAAATCGTCAAAATGCAAAGTCTTTAGAAGAAATCCCATTTTTACCGATTGAATTCTTTAAGACCAATGAAATTTATTGCGGTCAAAAAAGCGATAAAGATATTTTGTTTTTAAGTAGTGGAACTGGAAATAGTGTTCGTAGTAAACACATTGTACGTGACATCAATTTGTATGAATCTAATTTTAGAGCGATTTATCATCAATTTTTTGGTGCTATTTCCAACCATGTTATTTTAGCTTTATTACCAAATTATCAAGAGCAAGGGAATTCAAGTTTGGTTTACATGGTAGATACTTTGATAAGTGATTCAGGAAATAATTTATCAGGATTTTTACTAAATGAACCTGAGGAAATCGAAATTCGCTATAAAAAAGCATGCGCTTCAGGTAAAAAAGTTGTGATTTTTGGTGTTTCATATGCCTTATTGGATTTAGCAGAAAAAAATATAAATTTGAGTGAAGCAATCATTATTGAAACCGGTGGAATGAAAGGGCGCCGAAAAGAAATATCAAAAAAATCACTTCATCTTGAATTGATGAAAGGTTTAAATGTTCCCTTTGTTTCCTCAGAATACGGTATGACAGAATTACTTTCTCAGGCTTATAGTTTCGAGGAGGGTATATTTTCATGTCCACCATGGATGAAAGTTCTTTTTAGAGAAGTACATGATCCTTTAACTTTAATTGAAGGAAGTGGGAAGGGTGCAATTAATGTTATTGATTTAGCAAATATTCACAGTTGTAGTTTTATTGCTACACAAGATTTAGGAAGAAATGTGCCTGGCGGTTTCATTTTGGAGGGCAGAATGGAACAATCAGATTTGCGTGGCTGCAATTTAATGGTAGATTAGTTCTTTCAATTTTTGAAAACGATAAATATTAAAAATCATTTATACCTTTGGTAAAATAATTCATATGACTCCACAGACAATTTTTATGCTCGTTTCAATTGGTCTTTTTGCAGGATTGTTAAGCGGCTTTGTTGGAGTGGGTGGCGGGATCATCATTGTTCCTGCACTTGTTTTTCTTTTGGGATTAACGCAGCATCAAGCACAAGGAACAAGTTTATTTGTGTTAATGCTTCCAGTTGTTTCTTTTGCAGTATTAAATTATTGGAAAAGTGGAAATGTTAAATGGGAATATGGACTAGTAATCGCAATGACATTTATAGTAGGTGCATTTTTTGGATCAAAATTGTCTTTAAAAATATCCCCAGGTCTTGTGCAATTACTTTTTGGAATTTTAATGGCATATATTTCTTTTCGAATGATTCTTTCAGGCTACACTTCAATTTCTTCAAATGAATCATGAGTTAAAAGAAGTAATCACTACAAAAGTTTCTGCTATTTATGAAAAAATAAAGGGCTATAGGGAGCATTTGCATCAAAATCCAGAACTTTCTTATCAGGAATTTAATACAATGGAATATGTTGCAGCAAAGCTCAAAGAAATTGGAATTCCTTATGAAAAAGGTGTTGCTGGAACTGGAATTGTTGGCATTATTTCTTCCTCTAAACATTCAGAAAATCAAGCTTGCATAGGTTTGCGTGCAGATTTAGATGCCTTGCCAATTCAGGAGCAAAACACAGCGTCTTATAAGTCAAAAGTTGATGGAATAATGCATGCTTGTGGTCATGATGTTCATACATCTATTTTGCTTGGTGCTGCAGAGATTCTTTTTGAATTACGTGAGGACTTAGAGCATCCTGTAAAACTAATTTTTCAACCAGGAGAAGAAAAAAATCCAGGTGGTGCAAGCTTACTAATTGAAGCAGGAGTCTTAGACAACCCAAAAGTTAAGGAAATGTATGCTCTTCATGTTTTCCCAGAATTAGAAGTTGGCAAATTGGGAATGCGATCTGGATTGTATATGGCATCTAGTGATGAACTTCATCTTGAAATTATTGGAGTTGGTGGTCATGGGGCTATGCCAGAGAAATGTATAAATCCAATTCTAATTGGTTCAGAATTTATTATTGAAGCACAAAACATCATTCATAAATCTTGCCCTAAGGAAGTTCCATGTGTAATAAGTTTTGGACATTTTGACGCTCTTGGTGCTACAAATGTAATTCCTGATCGTGCAGAAATAAAAGGAACTTTTCGAACTATGAATGAAGAATGGAGGGAAAAGGCAGCCATTCTTTTAATGGATTTAGCAAATAACTTGGAAAATAAGTACAAAGGAAATGTTAATTTGATCATTTCAAAAGGTTATCCTTTTTTAAAGAATGATGAAGAACTTACAGAAAAATTAAAAACAAAATTTGAATCTTTCTTTGGTACCGAAAAGATTGAGGGATTATCACTTCGCATGACTTCTGAAGATTTTTCATTTTACAGTCAAACTATTCCAGTTTGTTTTTTTCGTTTGGGGGTTGGAAACAAGGAAAAAGGAATTATTTATAGTGTCCATCATCCTAAGTTTGATGTAGATTCAGCTTGTTTAAAAACGGGGATGCTTGCAATGATTCAAGCTGTGCTATGATTCGCGTAAGTTTAATTTTTTTACTTTTTTTAATTAGTTCTTGCTCAAAAGAAAAAAGCACGCTAAAAAAATTAAATGGAGTTTGGGAAATTACCAATGCTCGCATTGAAGACGGAGAGGGATTTTCGTTTTATACAAGTTCAGTGTCTGGCACCATGAAAATTGATTCTAAGGAAAAAGTCTGCACTGCTTTGCTTGCTTTTTCCTACGAAAATTTATCAGAACTCCCCTATATTATTTATGATACCTTGGAATACAATTCATCTGCTTTTTCATTAAATAATTCAGAGGAGTTAGAGGTATTTCCAAGCGGTTTTGGTGAAACTTCGGACAAATTCAGGATTTTAGATTTAACTAAAGATTATTTAGTTATTGAATACTATCATTATTCAGGCTATAAACTCAAACGATTTACGCTCAGAAAAAAGTAGTTTACAGAAAGCCCAATTCTAATTTTGCTTCTTCACTCATCATGTCTTTGTCCCATGGTGGATCAAATACAATGTTCACTTTGGAGCTTAGAACACCTTCAACAGTTGCAACTTTATCTTCGATTTCCTTCGGCATACTTTCAGCAACAGGGCAATTTGGGGAAGTTAGCGTCATTTCAATTGTAACATTTCCTTCATCATCTATTTTTACTTCGTAAATCAAACCCAATTCATATACATCAACAGGAATTTCTGGATCATAGATTGTTTTTAGCATACTTACAATTTTATTTTCTAGGTCTTCCATTTTAGTGTTGAATGTATTTAAGTGCTTCTATTTTCATTTTCTTTATCATGCCATTTAATCCATTAGCCCGAGTTGGAGAAAGGTGTTCTTGAAGTCCAATATCAGAAATAAATTTTAAATCAGTTTTTAGAATAGTTTCAGGATGCTCATCATTTAAAACGCGAATTAATAAACCAATAATCCCTTTGGTAATAATAGCTTCAGAATCTGCTGAAAACTGCATTTTCCCATCAGTAAAGGCCGCATTTAGCCAAACACGAGATTGACAACCCTCAATTAATCGCTCATCTGTTTTTAATTCTTCTTTAATCAGGGGTAAATCTTTCCCAAGATCGATTAAGTATTCGTATTTAGCCATCCAATCGTCAAACATCTCAAATTCTGAAACGATTTCTTCTTGTTTTTCTTGGATAGTTTGAATTGCCATTATTTCAACATGTTTATGCTTTTTTCTACTGCTTCCACAAATAAGTCAATTTCTTCTTTGGTATTATAAAAAGCAAAGGAAGCGCGGGTTGTTCCGGGAATTTTGTAAAAATCCATGAGTGGTTGAGTACAATGGTGCCCAGTGCGAACAGCAATTCCTTGTTTATCAAGTAAGGTTCCGATATCAAAAGGGTGAATTCCATCTACAGAAAATGATATCACACTTGTTTTATTTTTTGCTTCTCCAATAATGTGCAAGCCTTCAAATGTATCTAAAAGATGTTCAGCATATTTTGTCAACTCACTTTCGTGTTTATGAGCTCCATTAAGATCAATTGAGTTTAAGAAACCAACAGAAGTCCCTAAGCAAATTCCACCAGCAATATGTGGAGTACCAGCTTCAAATTTGAAAGGCAATTCATTATAACTTGTGTGTTCAAACGTAACTCGTGAAATCATATCTCCACCACCTTGATAAGGCGGCATTCGATCCAACAGATCTTCTTTTCCATATAAAACTCCAATGCCAGTTGGCCCGAATAATTTATGGCTTGAAAAAACATAAAAATCGCAATCTAGGTCTTTCACATCGATTTTCATATGTTGAATACTTTGAGCCCCGTCGAGTAGCACTTTAGCTCCAACAGCATGTGCTTTTTGTGTTAATTCTTTAACTGGATTAATTGTACCAAGTGTATTTGAAATATGGGTAATTGCCAATAATTTTGTTTTTTTCGAAAGCAATTTATCAAATTCCTCTTCGATTAATTCTCCTTTTAAATTAATTGGAGCTACACGAAGTATCAGACCTTTTCTTTGACAAAGCATTTGCCATGGAACGATATTAGAATGGTGTTCCATTGCAGTAATTAAAATTTCATCTCCGGCGGTCAATAATTCTCCATAAGATGATGCAACAAGATTTATTCCGTCAGTTGTCCCTTTCGTAAAAATAATTTCTTCTGCTTTTCGTGCATTAATAAAGTATTGAATTTGCTTTCGTGCTTCTTCAAATTCTGTAGTTGCTTTCTGACTCATAAAATGAACACCGCGATGAATGTTGGCATTTTCTTTCGAGTAGAATTTATTTATTGCATTTAAAACGATTTGTGGTTTTTGAGAAGTTGCACCATTGTCAAAATAGATTAATTTTTTGCCGTAAACTTCTTGCCTTAATGCAGGAAATTCTTCCCGGATTTCACGAATATTAAATGGTTTTCTAATAATTTCTGTCATAGTCTAGTACAAAGTTAAGCATTCCCTTATTTTGAAACGTTCTAAACAGAAAAGAGTTTTAAAAAAAATTGAAATTTTAGTTAGCGAGGTTTGAGATCGATATATGGAATTAAAATCTCTTCCATTGAAATTCCTCCATGCTGAAAAGTATTTTCGTAATAATTAACAAAATGATTGTAATTGTTAGGGTAAACAAAAAAATCTTGACCTTTTGCAAAAACAAATTCAGAGGACATTTTTAGTTTTGGCAAAAAAGCTTCCTGAGGATTTTGAACAGAAAATACTTCTTTTTTATTATAGTTTAAACCTCTTCCCACTTTATATCTCAAGTTAGAATTAGTGCTTTTTTCACCGACAATTCGTACGGGATTAGTTACTTTTATTGTACCATGATCACTTGTAATCATTAGTCTTATTCCAGCTTCAGCAATTTTTTTAATAATTTCTAAAAGTGGAGAATGTTCAATCCAGGAAACTGTGATAGAACGATAAGCCGCCTCATCTTCTGCCAATTCACGGATGATTTCCATTTCGGTTCTAGCATGAGAAAGCATATCTACGAAATTATAGACAATGAAATTTACGTCATTCTCTTTTATTAGATGAAATTGCTCACTTAATTTTTTTCCTGCTTCAACTTTTGTTATTTTATTATAGCTCCATTTTACATTTTTGCCCAAACGTTTTAAATTAGCCTCTAGGAAATCTTGTTCGTGCATGTTTTTTCCACCTTCATCATCTTCATTTTTCCATAGCTCTGGAAAGCGTTTTTCAATTTCAGATGGAAGTAAACCAGCAAAAAATGCATTTCTAGCATAGTGAGTGGCGGTTGGAAGAATAGAATAAACAATTTCTTCTTCCTCCTTAACAAAATACTTTGCAAAAATAGGTTCAATCATTTTCCATTGATCAAAGCGTAAATTGTCAATTAGTAGAACTGCTATTTTTTCGCTTCCAATTATTGGTGCAATTTTGTTTTTTATGACATTTTGGATCATCAAGGGAGCTTCTTCCGTCCCATTGAGCCAATCAAGGTAGTTATCTTCTATAAAATCCGTAAAAAGTTTATTGGCTTCTTTTTTTTGCATCTCTAGAATTTCACGCATTCCAGATTCCTCAATTGTATCGAGTTCTATTTCCCAAAAAACTAGTTTTGCGTATAATTCTTTCCATTCTTCGGCATCCAATCTCCCGTTTAAAAGCATTCCTAATTGTCGAAATTCTTGCTGATAATTAGAATTTGTTTTTTGTGAAACTAATTTACTTTTATCAAGAATTTTTTTGATGCTCAATAAAATTTGATTTGGATTTACAGGTTTGATGAGGTAATCTGCAATTTTACTTCCAATTGCTTCTTCCATGATATGTTCCTCCTCACTTTTTGTGATCATTACAACCGGCACAAGTGGAAAAGATTCTTTTATTTGAGATAAGGTTTCAAGCCCAGAAAGTCCAGGCATATTTTCGTCTAAGAAGACAATATCGTAGCTATTTTCATGGCATTTATCAATTGCATCAGAACCATTTGTTACTCCGTCTACTGTGTAACCTTTATTCTCTAAAAAAAGAATATGCGGCTTTAATAATTCAATTTCATCATCTGCCCAAAGAATTTTACCTTGCATTTGCCTTATTTTTAATAGCTTTGAATAATTATTCTAAAGTTACACAATTGCGACCGAACTTAAATCGAAATAACAAGAAGAAAATAGTAAACGATCCAGTCTATGGTTTTATTTCCATACCTGATGAAATTATTTTTGATGTAATAGCACATCCTTTCATGCAGCGACTCCGTCGTATTATGCAATTAGGATTAAGCCACCTTGTTTATCCCGGTGCAATTCACTCGCGTTTTCATCATGTTTTGGGAGCGATGCATTTGATGTCTCAGGCAGTTTCAACAATTCGCAGAAAAGGAAATGACATTTCTTCGGAGGAGGAACGCGCTGTTTATTTAGCAATATTGCTTCACGATATCGGTCATGGACCGTTTAGTCATGCATTAGAATACGATATTGTTTGCGGAGTTAGTCACGAGAAAATATCTGGTTATTTTATCGATCGCTTAAGTACAGAATTTGGAGAGGATTTAAATAGAGCACTATTAATTTTTCAAAATAAGTATGAAAAGCCGTATTTACATCAGTTGGTTTCTAGTCAATTGGATATGGACCGCTTGGATTATTTAAATCGAGATAGTTTTTATTCTGGCGTTAGTGAAGGAATTATTGGTAGTGAGCGCTTAATTGAAATGCTGAATGTACATAATGGACATCTGGTTCTTGAAGAAAAAGGAATTTATTCAATTGAAAAATTTATCGTTGCTAGGCGCTTGATGTATTGGCAAGTTTATCTTCACAAGACGGTTGTTGCAGCGGAATACATGCTTATTTATACTTTGCGAAGGGCAAAAGAGTTGGTAAAGAAGGGAGAGGTGATTTTTGCAAGTTCTGCCTTAATGTTTTTTCTTGAAAATGATATAAAACAAGAAGATTTTGAGCAAAACCCTAAAGTTTTAGATTTTTTCGCTCAGCTCGATGATTATGATATTTTGGGAGCAATCAAAGAGTGGCAGAATAATTCAGATCAAGTAATATCGATTCTTTCAAAGGCACTTGTGAACCGCAAACTTTTTAAAATTGAAATTTCAAAAGAGCCATTTAGTAAAGCTAGAATTGAAAATGAAAAAAAGACAGTGCAGTCATTATACAATTTGACTCCTGAAGCTCTTGATTACTTTGTGTATTCAGATATTCTTACTAATAAAGCGTATAATCAAGATAAGGAAAACATCAATATTTTAATGAAGACTGGAGAAATAATTGATCTCACAAAAGCTTCTGATAACTTAAATATTTCAGCATTGGCTCAGCCAGTCGAAAAGTATTTTTTATGTTATCCAGTTGCCTGATTTATTTCTTTTTAACTTCTTCTTTTGTTACCATCGTTTTTTGCAAAGCTACAGAAGTTGGAATTGTAATTAAATAACCTTCTTCATTCCGAATGTACATAAAGAAAAAGGAAATATCTACGAGTTTTCCTTCAACATCATATTCTTTGTCTAAAACACGAATACTTTGACCAATTTTTAGGGGATGATTAAAAAACAAGATTAAACTTGATGTAATATTTGAAAGAATTGACCATTGTGCAAAAAATGCAATCCCTAAAACGGTAACAACAGAAGTAAGAAATACAATTAAATCTTTTTTGTCAATATTCCATATAGAGATAAGGGTTACAGTAATAAAAATAAATAGAAAAAGATTGATAATTCTGTGTGCAATTCGTTTTCTTTTCGCGTCAAAGTCAAAATGATTTAAAAAGCGATTGACTGATTTTCGACTAATTAGTTTTATGATTACTGCAACAATTAAGAGCCCAAATGTTAGTAGCAACTGATTTTCGATTATGTTCATTTTTTATTTTTTAAGTTAATTTTTGCTTTTTCCCAATATACATCCATTTCTTCAAGCTTCATATTTTCAATTTTTTTCTTGTCTTCGCGAATTGTTTCCTCCATTAATTGAAAGCGTCGAATAAATTTTTGATTTGTCTTTGCCAAGGCATTTTCTGGAGAAATATCAATGAATCGAGCATAGTTTACTAAAGAAAATAATAAGTCACCAAATTCTTCTTCAATGTGTTTAGAATTTGCAGCAATTTCTACTTGGAACTCCTCCAACTCCTCTTTCACTTTATTCCAGACATCTTCCTTTTTTTTCCATTCAAATCCAATTCCTTTAACTTTTTCTTGAATTCGAATTGCTTTTACTAATGCTGGAAGCGAAGTAGGAACACCTTCCAAAATTGATTTTTTTCCTTCTTTTAATTTTAATTTTTCCCAGTTTGCTTTTACTTCAGTTTCATCAGCTACAATAGTATCGCTGTAAATATGAGGGTGTCGGTAAATTAATTTATCGCAAATCCCATCTAAAACAGCTGTTAAAGTAAATGCTTTTTGTTCTTCAGCTATTTTTGAATAGAAGACAAGATGTAAGAATAAATCTCCTAATTCGCCTTTTAAGGAGTTCAAATCATTTGCTGTAATTGCATCTGCTAATTCATATGTTTCTTCAATTGTTAATTCGCGAAGGCTTTCAATGGTCTGTTTTTTGTCCCAGGGGCATTTTTCACGGAGCTCATCCATGATTGTCAATAATCTTTCAAATGCTTGTAGTCGCGAATCCATTTTTTTGTAAAAGTATAGATTATAGTCTTTCACCTTTGTTTATCTTTGATAAATATGCATACTAAAATTCAATATTTTTTTATACTTAACTTAGTTCCCTTTTTTTTCTTTGGTCAAGGAACTAATGAAAAAGGATTTGAAGTCAAATCAAAAATAGGATTTTTAGCTATTCAGCATCAGTCAATGTCCCATCTTCCAAAAGAAACTGCAAAAGCTTTTGAGTTTACTTATTTTAATCAAACTCGCGGTAATAAATTATGGCATAAAGCCTATCGCTATCCAACAATTGGCGCCACACTTTTTATTGGATCTGTTGGAAATACAAAGATTCTTGGAACATATAAAGGTATTTATGGATTTGCAGAATTACCACTTATTAAATACAAAAAATTTGAGTTAAATTTTAAATTTTCCAGTGGTTTAGGTTATTCTAACTTATCCTACTACCAAAATCCTAAAAATGTGGCTATTGGCACTAACTGGAATACAATGATGTGTTTTGGATTAAAGAGTATCCAACGATTTAAAAATAGCTCAATTAGTCTTGGAGTCGATTTAACACATTTTAGTAATGGAGGTTACAAGATGCCAAATTTTGGAATAAATATCCCCTACGTTTCAATTGGTTACGGAAGAAGAATTGGAAAAAAACAAGATTACATTGAAAAGAGAAGTTCAGATTTGCCATTAAATAAATGGCTATATAATGTTTTTGGAATGTATACACAGAATACTACAAGGTTGATTGGTGACAAACGTTATTCTGTTTTTGGCACTGGGTTTTCTGCTAGAAGGTATTTTGGACAAAGAGCTGGAATCGAATTTGACTTGGATATTATTTCAAAACAAGTAATTTTTTCATACGAACCCTCTATTCCGAAAACTCAATGGAGTATTTTACAACTCGGTCTTTATTCTGCTTATTTGGTTCCTCTGAACAATTTTAATTTTGTTTTAGGAATGGGTGTTTACTTTAAGGATACATATAATTTTGATCTTCCAATCTACTTTCGTATCGGAGGAAGGCATCAGTTTTTAAATGGTTTAACCGCATCATATGCCTTAAAAACACATGCCGGACGAGCAGATTATTTAGAATTTGGATTGGGTTATACATTTAACTACAAATAAGTATGGTTATTCGACTTTTTTTCTTTTTCGGATTTGCCATTTTATTTGGCTCATGTAAAAAACCAAGCGATCGGTCATGTTATAAAACAACAGGAAGCATAATTAATAAAATTATACCACTTGGAAGTTTCTCTCAAATAAACTTAGGGCCTTATATTCAGTATGAATTAATACAAGATACTATAAATTTTATAGAAATTAGTGCAGGTAAAAATTTAATGAATTTTATTTCGAGTGATATAGAAGGAGGAACATTGATAATTAAAAATAACAATAAGTGTCGATTTTTGCGCTACAGAAAAGAAAAAGTAACTGTCAAAATTCATTTTTCAGAATTAAACTCTATTTTTTATCATGGATCAGAACCATTAATTTCACTTGACACTTTGGATTTTTCTCAAAAAAACATATCAATTGTACTCGACGATGGCTCAGGATCTATTGATTTAAAAATTAAAGCAAATAATATTTCATTGTCCAGTCCTGGTGGTTTTTCGGATATAACACTTGCAGGCTCGTGTTCTTTTTTTAGAGTTGAATTCGAGGGAAATAGTTCATTTTTCTCCAAAAATTTATATGTTAAAGATTCTATCCATTTGTTCTACCATTCTTTTTTATACTCTGAATTAAGGAGTAATAATTGCAAACTGAAAGCAGAATTATCCGGAATAGGAGATGTTGGTTACTTTGGAATACCTTCACTTATTTTGACCAATTATTATAATTCTGGGCGACTTATCGACAAAAACTAATATAGTTTCCTATTTTTGTTAAAATTTAAGTAGAATGCTTGCTGTAATATTATTAACCATTGGTTTATTAGGAATTGGAGTTGCTGGAATTTCAATCAAACTCTTGCTAAAAAAAGACGGAAAATTTGCTGGCACGTGTGCATCGAATAATCCACTTTTAAATAAAGAAGGTGAATCCTGTGGTTTGTGTGGCGCTCGTCCTGAAGAAAAGTGCCAAGGATAATTTTTCTTAGTACTTTTATTTTTTCAAAATTTATAAGCTTTTCTTTTTTATGAAAATTATTTCTTTTAATGTTAATGGCATTCGTGCAATTGTAGGAAAGACCTTTGTTCAAGACATGGAAGAAGTTGCTGCAGATATAATCTGCTTACAAGAAACTAAAGCTTCACCAGAACAAGTGAATGAAGCTATCGCTAGTCTAACTAATTATCATATTTATGCGAATAGTGCAGAACGGAAAGGATATTCAGGAACTGCGATTTTTTCAAAAATAAAACCTCTTTCAGTTACCTACGATATGGGTCTTGAAGAGCACGATCAGGAGGGGAGAATAACATGCGCAGAATACGATAAATTTTTTCTTGTTTGTGTTTACGTTCCAAATTCTGGCAGTGAGCTTGCACGTTTGTCCTATCGACAAAAATGGGATTCAGATTTCTTGATTTATTTAAAGAAACTAGAAAAAAATAAGCCTGTAATAGTTTGTGGCGATTTTAATGTTGCCCATCAAGCAATAGATCTTTCGCGTCCTAAAGAAAATTACAATAAAGCAGCTGGTTATATGCAAGCAGAAATTGACGGCATGTCAAATTTTTTAAAAAATGGCTTTGTTGATACATTTAGATGGAAATATCCAGAAACACTAAAGTATTCTTGGTGGAGTTATCGTGCTGGAGCAAGACCAAAAAATATCGGTTGGAGAATAGATTATTTTTTATGTTCGGAGTCATTTAAAGACAATATATCAGAAGCTACGATTTATAATGATGTTTTTGGTTCAGATCATTGTCCCGTTGGGATAGAATTAAAGGAAGTTAAATAATGCAACATCTAAAAGATACGTTTAAACACCAAGGAAAAAGAAAGATTCTTATTGCAGAATTAGTTGATATGGGCATTAAGAACAAGGAAATCCTGGAAGCCTTTAATGCCATACCAAGACATTTCTTTTTAGACTTAGCATTTGATGAACAAGCTTATACGAATATGGCTTTTCAAATTGGTTCAGGGCAAACAATTTCTCACCCTTACACTGTTGCATTTCAAACTGATTTATTGGAACTAAAGAAAGGGGAGAAAGTACTAGAAATAGGTTCTGGCTCTGGATTTCAAACCTGTATTCTCTGTCATATAGGCGCCAAAGTATTTTCAATTGAGCGCCATCGAGAACTTTTTATGAAAGCAAAACAGATGGTTGGGTTCTTTAATTTTAGTGCAAAAATGTATTTTGGAGATGGCTACAAAGGAAATCTATCGTATGCTCCCTATGACAAGATTTTGGTTACCTGTGGAGCACCAGAAATTCCAAATGAATTGATAAAGCAATTAAAAATCGGTGGAATTATGATTATTCCTGTTGGAGAAGGGAAAGAACAAAAAATGTTGAAAATAATTAAAACCCAAGAAACTGAATATTCTCTTCAAGAATTTGGGACTTTTAAGTTTGTTCCAATGCTTGAACGAACTGTAAAATAATTTTTAGCAAGTTCTTATGTGAATAATCAATTATTTCTCATTAAATCATGTACAAGCTGAATCAATAATTAGGAGATTCTTATTACTTTCACAAAAAAAATAATACTCATGAAAGCATTATTAAAAAACCTTTTACCACATTTTATTGCTGTCGTTATTTTTATAGGTTTAGCTTCTGCTTACTTTTCCCCACTTTATAGTGATTATTCTTTGAAGCAAAATGATGTAAAGCAATTTCAAGGAATGGCAAAGGAAATTGTGGATTGCCGTTTGCAAAATGATATCGATCCACTTTGGACAAATTCCATGTTTGGTGGAATGCCGGCCTATCAAATTTCTGTTGAACACTCTTCAAATTTCTTGATTATAGTAGATTCTATTCTCAAGTTAGGATTGCCTCGACCAATTGGAATTTTATTTATGGCGATGTTAGGGTTTTATATTTTTGCGCTTTGCATGAGAATAAATCCCTGGCTCGGAATACTAGGTGCTATTGCCTTTGGATTTTCAACAATCAATATCTTGTACTTAGCTGGCGGACATATGACAAAAGTCAATGCCATTGTTTATATGGCTCCAGCACTTGGTGGAATGCTCTTGGCTTTTCGTGGGAAGTGGCTGTTAGGAAGTATCATTTTTGCCTTGTTTTTCGGTTTGAATTTAACGGCAAACCATCTTCAGATGACCTATTATTTGGTTTTCCTATTAACTGCAGTAGCTATTGGAGAAGGTATCCGATTACTTATACAAAAAGAATTTATTACGCTGGGAAAAGTTATTGCTGCTTTGTCTATAGGAACAATTCTAGCTGTTTTACCATCTGCAAGTAACCTTATGACAACTTTGGAATACAGCAAGCATACCACACGCGGTGCAACAGATTTGACAATTAAACCAAAAACTCCTGGAAATTCTCAAGCGCAAGAAGGTTTGAATAAAAATTATATTTTAGAATACAACTTTGGACCTGGAGAGTTTCTTTCAATGTTGTCGCCAAATGCGAAAGGAGAAAAAGGTGATTATCTTGGAAATGATGAACTTGCTATGGAAAATGTAGACAGCCAGTATTCTGAACAAATTGCTCAGATGAATCGCTATTGGGGTGGACAGTCGAGTAGTGGTGGTGCCTTTTATTTCGGTGCACTCATGCTCACATTTTTTATTTTAGGATTGATTTTAATAAAGGACAGTTTAAAGTGGTCATTTTTAGCAATGAGTATTTTGGCGATTTTATTGGCATCGAATGATCCCGGAGGAATTAATGATTTTTTCATAAATAAATTCCCTCTTTACAATAAATTTAGAGATTCAAAGATGATTTTATCACTGCTTCAAGTGATGATTCCAGCTTTGGGAATACTTTTTCTAGATCGTCTATTTAAGAAAAGTGAACTGATTGAAAACAAGAAAGTTTACCTATATGTTACTGGTGGTGTCGTATTCAGTGTGATCTTATTTTATGTTTTCCCTTCGCTTTCAGGTTCATTTTTACGTATAGATGAAGTAAAACAATTCAACGATGCAATGAAAGGGAACCAGGATGTTTCTCAATTAAATGGTTTAAAACAAGCTTTAATTGACACAAGAATTTCGCTTTACAAAAGTGATCTCGCGCGTTCAATCTTTTTGGTTATTCTGGCTTGTGGAATTGTTTTGGCAGCAGTTTATTCCAAGGTTTCAAATAAAATATTGATTGGTATTGCAATTGCACTTGTTGCTTTTGATAACATTTCTGTCTGTAGTCGCTATCTAAATAGTGATGAGGAAGATGGAGTATACAAGAGTTATGAGGAAAATTCTCTTGCTGCAACACCAAATCCTGTGCAAGTTGCAGATTTCTCAATTTTGGAGAATGAAAAGTCCACAATTCCAAATTTTAATGAGAAAGTAAATTCTTTGGAAACTAAAATGCTTCCCTCTATTCACTATAAAAATATAGCTTCAGAAAATATAAAATCATTAGCGGCTTTTGGCATTTTAAATTTGAATACCAATTTCCGTGTGCTATCGTTTTCAAATCCGTTTGCCGAGACAAATACAAGTTATTTTCATAAAAGTATTGGCGGATATCATGGTGCTAAGTTAAAGCGTTATCAGGAGCTTGTTGATTTTTATATCAATGATGAAATGATGAAAGTTCGCCAAGAATTCATCAATAAAGAGATTGTAAAGCGCCCGGAAATTATTGCGCAGTATCAGGAAACAAAAGATCCTCAAGCTCAAATGCAAATTATTGAGGGTTTTTTCCAAGCAACAAATTTTGATTCTGTTGTCTTACAAGAGAATTTTACACCAGTTTTGAATATGTTAAATACCAAGTATTTTATCTCCGGAAAAGGGGTTAAGGCGACTTCCAATCCAAATGCAAATGGAGCAGCTTGGTTTGTATCTGCTGTAAAACAAGTTAATAATAGCAATGAAGAAATGAAAGCTTTGGGAAAAAATAACCTCAGTAATACTGCAATTGTAAACAAGGAATTCTCAAAGTATATAGCTCCTGTTGATAAAATTGATTCAACAGCAACAATTTCTCTCAGTAAATACGGTGTGAATGAATTGGCATATACTTCAAATTCAACAATCCCGATGAATGCTGTTTTTAGTGAAATATATTATTCAGACGGGTGGAATTGTTACATTGATGGTAAGAAAACAGACAAGATTTTTAGAGCGAATTACATTCTTCGAGGAGCATTGATTCCAGCAGGAAATCATAAGATAGTCTGGAAATTTGAACCTATTTCATTTAAAAAAGCGAGCGGTTTTTCTATGTTTGGATCGCTGCTGCTTTTATTTGGCTTTATCGGAATTGTGTTTATGGAAATAAAAAGTAACAGTTCAAACAAATCAAATGCATAGAATTTATCGTTTTCTTACAACTAAGCTCATTCTGAATCCAATAACTTATCTATTTGGAATGGTGTTGGTTCGTCTTTCTAGAAAATTAAAAAAGAAATTCATCTCCTATCAAAAAGAGTTTGTTGTCATTGATAATTTTATGGGAAATATTCAAATGCGAGTTGATAAAAACAGTTATATGGGTGGAAGCATTTATTGGAATGGATTTCACCATATTAATGAATTACTTTTTCTAAAGGGATTTTTAAAAAGTGATATGACTTTTATTGATGTTGGTGCTAATCAAGGTGAATTTTCTCTTTATGCAGCTTCATTATTAAAAAACGGAAAAGTTATTGCATTTGAACCAACTAGTTTTCAACTAGGACTTTTAAAAGATAATGTTGAATTAAATAATTTCAGTAATGTTGAAATTAATAATTATGGATTATTTGATAAATCTTGTCAACTAAAGGTATATACTTCAACTGATATAAAGCCTCATTCAGGAATTCATGAAGGATTATCTTCGTTATATCAAAGTGAATCAAGAAATGAATTGGAGGAAGTAATAGATTTGAAAGTTTTTGACGATATCTATTTGAATAAATTAGTAAGAATAGATTTTGTTAAAATAGATATCGAAGGTGCAGAATTATCTGCTCTGCAAGGGATGAAACAATCGTTACAAAAATTTAAGCCTATTGTTTTAGTTGAATTAAATAAAGAAACATTTAATAACGCTGGATACGATGTGAAGGATGTAATGTGCTTTTTTGATGAAATTAATTATTCTTCTTTTACTTTATTTAGAGGAAGAAAATTACCAAATAACAATCTCAAAGAAGATATTGAATATGGCAATTATCTTTTTTTTCCTGCTGATAGAAAAAATGATGCCTAAATAGATAGTTTGATAAATAAAAAAAATATATTGTTTCTGACCAATTGGTATCCAACTAGAGAAAATCAAAGTTTTGGAATTTTTGTAAAGAGACACGCTGAGTGTTTAGCTCAAAATTATAAGGTTACAGTTTATCATTTGTTATTTGAGAATGGAACTTTACCGCTGAAGATAACTGCGCATGTATCAGATATAAATGAAAATACTTATGTAATAAGATTTTCTGGAATTCTATATAAATTCCTTTACTACATGCCAAGGTTTGTTTCTTTTGTAGTTCAAAAAAAAATTAGGGCTTTTCAACCCGAAACCAAGTTTGATATAATTGTTTCCAATGTACTATTCAATGCAGGGATAGTTGGGTATTTTCTTTCAAAGAAAATGAAGTTGAAACAAGTTCATATTGAGCATTGGTCTGGCATTGAAAAATTTATTCGTGGAAATTTCTTGCGGAAAAAAGGATTGAAAGCGCTAAATAATTCTTCTGAAATTATCGTAGTTTCAAATCAATTGAAGGAAACTTTAAAATTTTTAGAAGTTTCAACAAATAGTTCTGTCGTTCCAAATGTCATTTCAAGTTATTTTAAATACAAGCAAGTAGCTAGAACAAATGAGCAAATTATTTTTCTTGCAGTTGCAAACTGGAGATATCCAAAGCGTCTTGATTTAGTTATTGAAAGTTTAAATTTGCTCAAGCATGAAAATCCGACAATAGAATTTAAATTAATACTTATTGGAACTGGGCCATTGCTTACAAAAGATATTGAAAATCAAATTAAGTTTGAGACTGAAAGAATCGAAACCGTAGATAATTTAAATCTCCCTGAATTTTATAATAAAGCCGATTTTTTACTACATTTTTCAGATTTTGAGACATTTTCAATTGTCCCCCTGGAAGCTCTTGCTTGTGGTTGCCCAGTTATTGCGAGTCGAGTAGGTGTATTACCAGAATATATAAATGATACAAATGGACAAATTGTTGAAAATAATACTTTTCAAATTGTAGCTTCTCTTGAAAAATCTATTCAAATAAAATATTCTAGAATGAATATTTCTGATCAGATCACTAATAAATTCTCTAAAGATTATATTTCTAAATTATTTAAGGAAATTATAGATGAGATATAAAAAAAATAATCACAAAGCAACTATTTTTTTTGAAAAATCAGTTCAGTGATTTTATTTGTCAAATTTCTGCGTGAATAAATATTGTTCATTTGTTTTGATTTTTCAGACTTCTTCAAAACTGATGAGCAGAACGGAATAATATTTTCCTCAGAATTAAAGTTTAAATAAGAAATACCCTCTGTTTTTTTCAAAATTTCTACTGCATCACCATTTTCAGGCCCAATGTAAATTATTGGATTTCCTGTTGCGATATACTCGAATAATTTTCCAGTTAAAATTCCCTTATTGTTTTCAGTATTTGGAATAATAAGCAAGAGTAAATCAGAATTAATCATGTATTCAACTGCTTTTTTATGTTCTACATAAGGTATAAATTCCACCCATTTTTCTAAGTCCAATTTTTGTATTTCAGTATTAACGACATCACTCACATTTCCAACAAAACGAATTCTCCATTGCTGATCGACTTTAACTAACTCGGAAAATGCTTTTAAAAAGGGTTCAATTGGGTATTGCAATCCAAGATTTCCAACATAAGAAATGTATTTTACGCCTGCATCATTTTTAGTTTGCACCTTAGAAAAATCTTCTTCATCAAATCCATTTGGTATTACGTGTATTTTTTCTAAAATAGTTTCTCTTGCTTCTCCAAATCGTCGTTTTATATCTTCACTTACAACGATTAATGTATCTGCATTTTGCAAGCAAGCTTGTTCATAGCGATAATCGATTTTCTTCGCCCAGTTTGTTCTAAAAAGTAGCTTATTGTAATAGATTTCTGTCCAAGGATCTCTTAAGTCAGCAAGCCATTTAAGGTTAAATTCTTTTTTTAATTGGAGTCCGATTAATTGGGTAGAGTGGGGTGGAGAGCTTGTAATTATGGTGTCGATTCCATGCAGTTGAATTAGCTCTCGTGCTTTTTCCAAGGCAAATTTATTCCATCCAATTCGTGCATCAGGAATAAAAAAGTTCCCGCGAATAAAACGAAATAAGTTATCAAATAAATTCGCTTTTCCCTCACCTGCAAATCCGCTATTTGGAATAGTGCCTTTTTTGATTTTTTTATAAAATCCAAAGGGACTTTTAGCACGTGTTTTATGTACTTCAATTCCAACTGGTATTTCGTCTTCTAAACTTTCATCTATATTTGGTAAAGCTGCAAATTCAGGAGCGACAGTTAAAACGATTGGTTCAATTCCAAAATCCCTGAAATATTTAACAAACTTCAGCCAGCGTTGCACACCACTCCCGCCACTTGGAGGCCAATAATACGTTATAATTAGGACTTTTTTCACACGAATTAATTACAACAAAAGTAACAATAATTAAAGACTCTAATTTATTGGCCGTTAACACTTATCTTTGTTCAAATCAATTATGGGAATAGTTCAAAAAGATTCTTTGCGCACAATGCTCATTTCCTATTTGGGATTGTTTCTCGGGTATGTTAACAAGGCTTTTTTATTCTTGTTGATTCTATCAACTGAACAAATTGGTGTCGTAAACCTTATTTTTTCCTTGGGAATTTTATTTGCTCAACTTTCAAATTTGGGAATGGTCTATTCTGTTTGGAAATTCTTCCCATTTTTTAATAACAAGGAAAAAAAGCACCACGGATTTTTGCCTTTTAGTATTTCCATAGTCTTAATTGGAGTAATTCTTATGACTTTTATTGCTTTGTGGTTTCGCTCTGAAATTGAGTCCATTTATCTTGAAAAATCTCAGCTCTTTACGAACTATTATTTTTGGTTAATACCACTTGGAATTGCCTATGTTTTATACCTTGTTCTAGAAGTTTATTTGAGAAGTCTTCTGAAGAACATAGTTTCTGTTTTTGCTATGGAGCTGGTCTTAAGATTAGCAGTTACGAGTATTCTTTTCTTGCTATGGTTTAAATGCATCACTTTTGACGATTTTGTTGTGCTACACAGCTTGGTTTATTTTATTCCTGTCATTATTTTACTTGTTTACATGTATCGTATAGATGAATTGCATTTGGGACTTTCGAATTTCAATATTTCTAAGAAATTTCGCAAGATAATTTTCCAGTTTTCGGCTTTTAATTATATAAATACCTTGGGAAGTACTTTGGTTATTTCACTGGATGTAATAATGATAGCTTCCTATTTAGGGCTTCAAGCAACAGGTGTTTATACCACCGTTGTTTTTTTTACAAGCGCCCTTCAAGTTCCTTATAAAGCAATTGTAAGAATTAGTTCTCCGCTAATTGCTGATCATTGGAAAAAACGCGAAACGGATAAAATGAAAGAATTATACACTCAAGTTAGTTCTGTAGCATTGGTTATTGGTTTAGGTTCTTTTCTTTTAATTTGGTCCAATATTGACTTCTTATTTTCTTTTTTAAAGCCCGAATTTAAAGCGGGAATTTGGGTGTTTTTCTTCCTAATGATAGGGCGTTTGACGGATATGTATTTTGGATTGAATGGTGCGATATTCACCACATCAAAGAAGTATAAATACGACATGATTTTCACCCTATTTTTAATTGGAACTGTTTATGGTCTAAACCTACTTTTTATTCCTGCATATGGTATTTCTGGAGCTGCAATTTCAACTTCAATTGCTTTAGTATGCTACAATTTAGGCCGTCTGCTTTTTGTGTATAAGGTATATAAAATCCATCCATTTACAAAAGGTCAATTTGTAATTATAGCACTTGGCTTATTGACCTTTTTCTTGTGTCATTATCTCCAAAATATATTCCAAGATTTATGGATTCAAATGCTTTTTATGTTAAGTTTCGTAGCCATACTATTTTTTGGCAGTATCTATTTCTTTAAGTTAGAAAAAGAAACCGTAAATTATGTGAATAATTCTATGGATTTTCTAATCAAAAAAATTAGAGGGAAAAATTAAAAAAGAGATTTTATTTCTTGAATAGCAGCTGTCAAACCTTCCTTCCGTTTTCCACCAGAAGTTGCAAAAAATGCTTGTCCGCCGCCGCCGCCTTCAATGTGTTTTGAAACTTGACGAATTATTTGCGAGGCATTTAAATTTTTCTCTGCCACTAAATTATCAGAAACAATTAGACTCAAGAAACATTTATCACCTTCCGAGTTTCCGATCACTCCAATAAAGTTGGGGTTTTCTTCTTTCAATTGAAATAAAATATCTTTTATCGAATGCATCTTCAAATCAAGAATTTCTCCAAGAAAATGAATTCCATTAATTGCGGTAATTTTTGTTTTGAGTTCAAGTTTGATGTTTTTTGCATTCTCTCTCTGCTGCACTTCAATCTCCTTCGTTAATTGTTGATTCTTTTTTAGAAGTTCGTCAATAAATTTCAGTACATCAGGTGGATTTTTTAAAAGAGAACTAATAGCATCAAATTTCTCTGTTTTTTCTTTGAAATACTTTTCAGCACTCGGTCCTGTGATAGCTTCTATTCTTCTTATTCCGGCTGCAACTGCGGCTTCTGAGGTGATTTTGAAAAGACCAATTTTTCCAGTTGCTGACACATGTATTCCACCGCATAATTCAACGGATTCACCGAATTTAATAACGCGAACAGCATCCCCGTATTTTTCTCCAAACAAGGCCATTGCTCCCATTGCTTTTGCTTCATCAATTGGAACTGCCCGACCTTCTTCCAAGGAAATATTTTTGTGAATTGCGTCTGTTATCATTGTTTCAATCTGCTCTATTTCTTCATCTGTCACTTTAGAAAAGTGTGAAAAGTCGAAGCGCAAATAATCAGGATTTACAAGCGATCCTTTTTGCTCAACATGTTTACCAATTACTTTTCGCAAAGCGTGATGCAGTAAATGCGTTGCCGAGTGATTTTCTGCACTTAATTGGCGTTTTTCGACATCTATTTCAGCAGTAAAGTTCCCGCTTAAATCGCCAGGAATTTTTTCTGTTAAATGGATGATTAAATTATTTTCTTTTTTCGTGTCAAAAATTACAATGCTTGCTGTTTCATTGCGAAGAATTCCCTTATCGCCAACTTGCCCTCCGCCCTCGGGATAAAAAGGTGTTTGATTTAATACTATTTGAAAAAATTCTTTTTGCTTTTGAGAAACTTTACGATACTTGATAATTCGGACTTCAGCACTTGTGTGGTCATAACCAATAAATTTGCTTGTTTCGTCGGGATTTACTTGTACCCAATCATCTGTTTCTACTGCCGTTGCTGCGCGAGATCTGTCTTTTTGAATTTGTAGTTCGCTGTTAAAATCTTGTTCATCGATACTTAAGCCATTTTCTCGTGCAATTAACGATGTCAAATCAACAGGAAAACCATAGGTGTCGTACAATTCAAAAACTGAATTTCCAGCAATTACAGTTATGTTTTGTGACTTGCATTCGTGCATTAGCAAATCCATTCTTCTAATTCCTAGCTCTAGCGTTCTAAAGAAACTATTTTCTTCTTCGCGAATAACTTTGGAAATAATGTCTTTTTGTGAGATCAGTTCACTGTAAGGATCTCCCATTAATTTACATAATACGAGCGATAAGTCACTCAAAAAAGATTCTTTCAATCCCAATGTTTGGTAGCCGTAACGAACCGCTCTTCGCAAAATTCTTCGGATTACGTAACCGGCACCATTATTTGCTGGAATTTGACCATCAGCTATTGAAAAAGCAATGGTTCGAATGTGATCAGCAATAACGCGCAAGGCAATATCAGTTTCTTCAGATTTTCCATAGGAAATCCCAGAGACATTAACCATATGTTGAATTAAGGTTTGAAATAAGTCAGTATCGTAGTTGGACTGCTTGCCCTGTAATGCCATTGCTAAGCGCTCCAAACCCATTCCAGTATCAACGTGCGTAGCAGGAAGATTTTCTAAAGAACTATCAGCTTTTCGATTAAATTGCATGAAAACATTGTTCCAAATTTCAATCACTTGTGGATGGTCGTTGTTTACTAAATCACGGCCAGGTATTTTCTTTTTATCAGCCTCATCTCGTAAATCCACGTGAATTTCAGTACACGGACCACACGGACCCGTATCGCCCATCTCCCAAAAGTTATCTTTCTTTGAAGCTAATATAATTCTGTCTTCCGAAATGAATTTTTTCCAAATGGAATAGCTTTCTTCATCGCGCGGAACATTATCGGAGGCGTCTCCTTCGAAAACGGTAACATAAAGATTTTCCTTAGGAATTTTATATACTTCCGTTAACAATTCCCAAGCCCAAGAAATCGCCTCTTCTTTGAAATAATTTCCAAAAGACCAATTACCTAACATTTCGAACATCGTATGGTGATAGGTGTCAACCCCAACTTCTTCTAAGTCGTTGTGTTTTCCAGATACGCGTAAACATTTTTGTGAATTAGCAACACGTTTAACACTTGGAACCTGATATCCGAGGAAAAAATCTTTGAACTGATTCATTCCTGCATTTGTAAACATTAAGGTTGGGTCATTTTTCACAACCATGGGCGCTGATGGAACAATTTTATGTCCTTTACTTTCAAAAAAATCAAAAAATTGCTGTCTTATTTCAGAAACCGTCATTGCTTTACACTAATTCATACAAAGTTAGAAAATTTCGTGTAATTCGATAACTACTATTAGGATATCAGATAAAGAAACAAATTCAATACTTTTATAAAAAATTTAAACATGGAATTTCTAGATCCCAATTTGGATAAATACGTTTGCGAGCATACTGCAAATGAAAGTGACTTGTTAAAGAAAATAAACCGTGAAACGCATTTGGAAGTCCTGCAACCGCGGATGTTAAGTGGTCATCTTCAAGGACGAGTATTGAGTATGTTTTCAAAAATGATTCGGCCTGAAAGAATATTGGAAATTGGCACCTATACCGGTTATTCCGCACTTTGTTTAGCGGAAGGATTGACGCCTAATGGAAAATTAGTTACGATCGATATCAACGAAGAATTAGCCCCACGCGTGCGTTCTTATTTTTCTGCTTCAGAATTTTCAGAACAAATAGACTATAAAATTGGAACTGCGATGGAACTAATTCCTACTTTAAATGAAAAGTGGGACATCGTATTTATCGATGCAGACAAGGATAATTACATCAATTATTATCATTTGGTTTTTCCCATGGTAAAAATTGGTGGCTATATTATTGCAGATAATGTACTGTGGTCTGGAAAAGTGATTGATCCGACTAAATATGACAAAGATACGCAGCTACTTAGGGAATATAATTTACTGAATCACGAAGACGAACGAGTGGAGGAGGTGTTACTTCCAATTCGAGATGGACTTATGGTTTCGAGAAAAATTAAGGAAATATGATTTAACTTTAAATTCGAGAAAAGGGAAATATTAATTTTATTTCTTTTGCATGTATTTTAATGATAGAACAGTCTAAAAAAATGCAAGTTGTTGAAAAATAAATTTTTAGAACTTTTTTTTAGTAACATTGTTATAAATACTAAACTTTAAATATGCTAATACTAGATTATTTTAATAGACTCAACAAAAATTTTCTTTCTGAAAAAACAAAAATAAAGAGTGAAAGAATAATCTTAAATATAGCTATTGCAAGCTTTGCTTTGCATTTATTTATTATTTTTTTAGTTGATTTTGGAATTATTACAGTTGAATCCTCAGATCTTTTGAGTAATCCAATAGTAGCCATTTATACACCATTTTCTTTTATACTTTTGTATGAAGTATATCTTTTAATTTATTATCTCCCTAAATCATTTACTACATATATAAGTAAGCAGTATGAAATTATTACTTTAATTGTAATAAGACGGTTGTTTAAAGATCTCTCAAATTTAAAGCTTACTTCAGATTGGTTTAGTAATAAGCAGGATTTACAATTTACCTACGATTTAGCCACTTCAATACTCTTGTTTTTTTTAATTTACCTTTTTTATGTCCAGAGTAAAATTCGATTTGCTCCTGCTAAACAAGATGAAAATCATGTTGGTGCTATTTCTTCGTTTATTAAAATCAAAAATCAAATAGCAACTTTTTTAGTCCCTGTATTTCTAATATTAGCAATTTATTCCCTATCTAATTGGTTATTAAACATTTTTTTACCTAAAGAAGATTTAATTAATTCCTTTTCGAATATCAACAATATCTTTTTTGAGCAATTCTTTACTATTTTAATTGTTGCTGATGTTCTTTTGCTTCTCTTCTCTTTCTTTATAACTGACGAATTTCACAAAGTAATTCGTAATTCAGGATTTATTATTTCTACTATATTAATTAGAATATCATTTTCCATTAGTGGAGGCTTAAATAATTTATTAATTATATGCGCAATCACCTTTGGACTTTTAATTCTTGTAATTCACAATAAATTTGAAAGAAAAATTTCTAATGAAACGTTGAAGCCATAAATTTTTTTTTTTAAAGGTATTTACTAGTCCTTTAAAAAATATTATTGTAAAGTATACTATAAGTCAAGGGTAAGGTCTTAAAACTTTTTTTTAAATAATTTGTTTTATTTAAAAACATTTTTAAATTTGTCAAGGCGGAATCCGAAAAGCCTTTAATAGAGTAGGATAAAGTAAACTTTTTTTATTATGTTATTATCAGTTTTACCTATTGCAACTGACAACTATGTTGCTTTTACGTTCTTTATCGGAACAATGGCAATGATGGCCGCTTCAGTATTTTTCTTTTTTGAGCTAAGTAACACTAAACCAGAGTGGAGAACTTCCATTCTTGTTTCTGGCTTAATTACTTTCATTGCAGCAGTTCACTACTACTACATGAGAGATTACAACCTAAGTACTGGTGAATCACCAATCTTCTTCCGTTATGTGGATTGGATTCTTACAGTTCCATTAATGTGCGTTGAGTTTTATTTAATCACCAAAAAAGCGGGTGCGAAAATTAACTTGTTATGGAAATTGATTTTTGCTTCTGTAATTATGTTAGTTACTGGTTATTTTGGAGAAGCAGTAGACAAAGGTCATGCAGCAATGTGGGGTCTAGTTTCAGGTCTAGCTTACTTCTATATTGTTTATGAAGTATGGATGGGAGATGTTGCAAAACTTTCTAAAGCGAGCAGTCCTTCAGTTCAAAAAGCAGTAAACTCTTTATTGAAGTTTGTTGTTATTGGTTGGGCTATTTATCCAATAGGTTATATGATAGGAACTGCTGACGGACAGTGGTATTCTTTTATGGCAAATTTAGGTTGGGATATGGACATCATTTACAACATAGGTGATGCAGTTAACAAGATTGGTTTTGGTTTAGTAATTTATGCATTGAGCAGAAATAACGACTAATAACTAATAATTACAATTTTTAAAGAGGCTAATACGATAAGTTTAGCCTCTTTTTTTTAGCCAAATAATTAACGATAACAAAAAAAGTAGATTTGGAAGCCTCAACAATTGAGAAAAGTAAGGTGTATGATTTTTTATTCATAGGCTTGGGAGCAAGTAATAGTTTAATTTTATTATCCCTACTCAAAAAAAAGTGCTTATCGAATAAAAAAGTTGCAATTATTGAGGCAGATGGTAAAGATACAAATGATAAAACCTATTGCTTTTGGGCTGCACCATCTGATTCAATTGTACTTGAACTTGCACCAATAATTTCTCATTCTTATACTAAAATTGAGGTAAATCAGTCTACATCTCAAAACATTGAAGACCAACCTTATCATTACATTAAAAGTATTGATTTATATAATCATACTCAATCAGCATTGAAAATAGACAATGCAACTATTTTTAGAGACACTGTTAATCATATTTCTTCTGAAGGTGATATATATACTGTTTCTTCCAATAGCACAAGATATTTAGCATCTTATATTTTTGATAGCCGTCCGCCATCTCTTAGTGATTTAGGTAAAAAAGAAATTTATCTGCATCAATCATTTTATGGCTTACAAATTAAGTGCAAAAATGAGGTTTTTAATGAAGATGAATTTGAAATGATGAACTTTCAAGTGGAGCAGGATGCTTATACCCAGTTTGTTTATATTCTGCCATTTTCTAAAAAAGAGGCTTTAGTTGAACTCACCAGATTTGGCGAAAAAAAAATTGATGTTGCTTATGCTAAGGAGATTTTAAATAAAATTATTTCAAAAGATTACGGGAATTATGAGATTTTAGCGGATGAAGATGGTTGTATTCCAATGACTACATTTAGAAATTCAGCGAATTCTTCTGAAGGAATTTTGCATACAGGAGCTCGAGCAAATTTAATAAAGCCAAGTACAGGTTATGCATTTAAAAAAATGCATGCTTTTGCAAATCTAATATCTGAAGAAATTCTTAAGGGTAATTATAAGCAATTTAACAAGCTTTCTCTTGAAACCAAAAAAAGATTTCGTTTGTATGATAGACTTTTATTAATAATTCTACTTTATTGGCCGGGAGAAGGAAAAAAAATATTTACACAGCTTTATAAAAAGCAAGGTATCCATACAATTTTTTCATTCTTAGACGAGAAAACAACACTTCTTCAAGAATTAAAAATCTTTGCATCTTTACCTGTTCTTCCATTTCTAAAAGCAGTTTTTATTTTTTTTAAAAAGTATAATTATCTACGTTATATCATTGCATTTTTAGCTGTTGTTACTTATTGGGTTTTTGACTATTTTACACTTTTAAGTCCGCTAGTTATTGGTTTAATTCTAATCCCTGGTTTTTTATATGTTGGTATTCCCCATGGTGCCTTAGATCACATACTCATTTCGAGAAAAGAAAAGTCCTTGTTGCAATTTTGTATTAAGTATATTTTAATCATGGGAATCTATTTTATGGTGTGGCAATTTTTCCCAATGGTTTCTTTATTATTTTTTATTTTATTTTCTGCTTTTCACTTTGGAGAATCTGAATTAGAAGAAGAAGGATGGAATTTATCTTCTCTTCTTTTGTACGCTAAAGCCTTTGTTTTTGGCTTGTGTATTTTATTATTTATCATTTTTACTCATCACACAGAATCGAAAGAAATAATATCATTGTTTAACGTAAACTTTCCTCTGTCGCTTCGTATTTTTGATCAGTCAATTTATGCAGTCTGGATTGCATCGATTTCTTTCCTGTATATTTTAATTCAAAGTATTCTTTCAAAAAAATATGTACACTTTGGATTACTATTTTTATTGCTTTTGGGGATTAAAACACCTTTAATTTTAGCTTTTGGACTTTATTTTATATTTCAACATAGTCTAAACGCATGGGGGCATTTACAGCAAGGTCTAAAAATAGATGACTTTTCATTGTATAAAAAGGCTTTACCATTTACACTCTCCGCCATTTTTTTTCTCTGTGCTATGCTATTTTATAATTCAGTTGCTGTTTTAAATCTAAATGAATTTATTGCTACACTTTTTATTTTTTTATCCTGTATTAGTTTGCCTCATTTTTTACTTATGCATCTTTTTTATAAGGTTAAACACAAGGATTAATTTTTTGTGACATATTCTATAGTTGAATCACTTATATTTTATTTCTATCTTAATAAAATCCTAAGTTCATTTAGAATTAAAGCCGTGGCACCCCAAACAATCTTTTCTTGAATTTCAAAGCAAGGAATATTTTTTAGATTCATGTTTCCAGAAATTTTAATGTCTCGATAACAATGATCTTTTTCTAAGAAATCAGAGAGTTTAACTTTTAGAATAGTTGCTACTTCTCTTTGGTTAATAAGAATCTCAGGTTCTTTTTCATGAAAAAATACGAAAGGAGAAATAATGAATTTTGATACTCTAACTATGACAGCGCTTAGTTCTGTTAACAGTTCTCCTGAATTGACAGGAATTCCGATTTCTTCTTGACTTTCTCTTTTTGCTGTGTATTCTAATTCCCTATCATCTTCATCAAATTTCCCTCCAGGAAATGCAATCTGCTGACTGTGAACGCCATCATATTTTGAGCGTTCAATTAAAATAAAATAGGTACTCTGCCCTTTGTTATAAAGATGAATTCCTACAGCAGCTTTTCGTAATTCTATATTTGTGTAATTCCCAAATTCTCGTTCAGGATAAAATACGAGCTGAGCATCAATTCCTGGCTTTACTTTTTGTAGCAATGTAAAAATTTCTTCCTTAGACCATTCCTTTTTTATCATTCCTGCATAAGTATTTATTCAAAACTATAAATTTTTCTTGATTTCTTATTAAAAACTAATTTTTTCTGATTTACCCCTTAAAAATAGGGGGTATTGTTGAAAAAAGATTATAATTTTTTAAAATTGGTGTAAAAAAGAGGTTATTTTTGTAAAAAAAAATAAAAATGGCTACTAAAAGACAAAAAGCGTATCAAGATGTTCTCAACCGCGAACCCAAACACGTGGATTATGATGGGAAATTATCAGATCTTTTCGGTCAAAATGTTTTTCATGTAGATGTAATGCGGGAATATTTACCCTCAGAAACATATAAATACATGATGGAATCTATTCAAAATGGTTCTCAATTGGATCGTAAAAATGCCGATCAGGTTGCATCTGCGATGAAAGATTGGTCAATTTCTAAAGGAGCTACACATTATACGCATTGGTTTCAACCTTTAACTGGTGCAACAGCTGAAAAGCACGATGCATTTTTGAAGCCTATAGGACCTGGAAAAGCAATTGAGCGCTTTGATGGTGATATGCTTGTTCAGCAAGAACCGGATGCTTCTTCATTTCCAAATGGTGGAATTCGAAATACTTTTGAGGCACGTGGTTATACAGCTTGGGATCCTTCATCACCTGCATTTGTAATTGGAAAAACATTGTGTATACCTACAATTTTTATATCCTATACAGGAGAATCGTTGGATTACAAAATGCCTTTATTAAGAGCATTAAATGCAGTAGATATTGCTGCAAGTGATGTTTGTCAATATTTTGATAAAAATGTAACGAAGGTTATTGCAACATTGGGTTGGGAACAAGAATATTTTTTAATTGATCAAGCCTTGTTTAATGCACGCCCAGATTTAATGCTAACAGGAAGAGCACTTTTCGGTCATGCTCCTGCTAAAGGTCAGCAGTTGGAGGATCATTATTTTGGCTCTATTCCAGAGCGTGTAAATGCTTTTATGCGTGAATTTGAAATCGAATCTTTGAAATTGGGGATACCAGTTACAACAAGACACAATGAGGTTGCACCAAATCAATTTGAGTGTGCACCTATTTTTGAGGAGTGTAATTTGGCCAATGATCATAATTTACTTTTAATGGACGTGATGGAAAAAACGGCTAGAAAGCATAATTTTCGCGTCTTATTACATGAAAAACCCTTTGCAGGTGTCAACGGTTCGGGAAAGCATAATAATTGGTCTTTGAGCACAAATACTGGAGTTAATCTTTTAGCTCCAGGAAAGAATCCAAAATCAAATTTACAATTCTTAACATTTTTTGTAAATACGATCAAAGCGATTCATGATAATGCAGATTTACTAAGAGCGGCAATCGCCTCTGCAGGAAATGATCATCGCTTGGGTGCAAACGAAGCTCCACCTGCGATAATTTCTGCATTTATTGGATCACAATTATCAGCGCTATTAGATGATTTAGAAATCAATGTGAAAGCTGGAAAAATGACGCCAGAGGCAAAAACGGAATTAAAATTAAATATTGGTAAAATTCCACAGATATTATTGGATAATACTGATAGAAATAGAACTTCCCCATTTGCATTTACAGGAAATAAATTTGAGTTTAGAGCCGTTGGTTCTTCAGCAAATTGTGGATCAGCAATGATTGTTCTGAATACAATTATGGCAAAACAACTCAAAGAGTTTAAAAAAACAGTAGATGCAAGAATTGAAAAAGGCGACGGAAAAGATGAAGCTATATTAAAAGAATTACAGGTTTTAATAAAGCAATCCAAAAAAATTCGCTTCGAAGGAAATGGTTATGGTGAAGAGTGGGTAAGGGAAGCTGAAAAACGAGGCTTATCAAATTTTAAAGATACTCCAAGAGCTTTGCAAGTTTGGCACGATAAAAAAGTAGCCAAATTATTTGAAGAAATGGGTGTGCTTTTACCACGAGAATTAGAAGCAAGACGTGAAATAGAATTTGAAAATTACGTTCTTAAAATTCAAATTGAATCGCGCTTAATGGGAGATATTATTCAAAATTATTTTATTCCTGCCGCTGTAGAATACCAAAATAAATTAATTCTAAATGTTCAAGGTTTAATAAGTGTTTTGGGTGATAAAGCTGGAAGAGAAGCATCAAAAGCACAATTAACATTAATAGAACGGATTTCTCTTCATATAAATAAAATGAAATCTTCTTCTGACGCAATGTTGGAGCAACGAAAATTAGCGAATAAAATGGAAGACACTGAACACAAAGCCTTTGCTTATTGTGATAATGTGAAGTCTCATTTTGATGAAATTCGCTATCATGCGGATAAATTAGAACTTCTCGTTGATGATGAATTATGGCCTTTACCAAAATTTAGAGAATTGTTGTTTACGCGCTAAGATTTTTTTTATTCGACTGTAAGGAGAAGAAATAATTTTATAAAGGAATGGTATACATTTTCTTCCTTTTTAAATTTTAACTTAATTTCTGTTGTATTATCTGTAATCCTTTTCATATTTAAATGATCAGTAGATTCGAATAAGTTTTTGCTCGCTTGGTAACCAGGAATAAGGTCTAAGACCAAGCTAGACCATCCTGAATTATCAATTTTTGTAAGCATTTTTAGATCTCCTTCAAATTGAAAGGGTTCATAAGAATTAGTAAATAATGCTTGTGTCTTTTGAGTGCTGAGATAAATAATTTTATCAGATACTTGCTGTAAAAATATCTTCTTTGAACCAATTGAATAGCCATTGTCATTTTTTAGTATTGGAAGATTGTATTTACTTTGAATTATTTTTATAAATTCTTCAGCATTTTGCTGCTTTTTGAATGTTAATAGAACATCAAATTTTGGCACTCCAAGAATGTCTCCTTCATCTTCAAGCTCAAAACCGCGGTAGTTGATAGAAACAAATTCAATTTTTTTTAGGAGGGCTAAATTCTTAAGATAGTCGTTTGGAATTTCAGAAACTAATTTTTGAAGTGAAAAGGAACTGTGAATTCCTGAGGGTTTTAATCTTTGACTTTCTTGTTTATTTTTTTTAATGCCTCTTATTTTTGTGATAATTTCTTTGGATGTTATGATCAATTTTTGATCTTGGATTAAATTATTGCCTTCAAATTGTGACCAAATGATATCCTCCTGTTTTCGATTAGTTGAAAATTTAAAGAGATTATTTTTTATATCAGATTTTAAATTTTGTGTGTTTATGTCACCTTTTAAAATAATGTAACATTCGTTATTTAATACAAAATTTTTAAGATCTAATTTTTGAGAATTCTTCTCGAATTTTTCTTTTGATGCAAGATTTGCACGCACTATTATAATATTTTCTGTTTTGAACGACATTCCAATAATTTCTATTGGTGAAAAGAAGTCAATGCCAATAGTCGTAAATTTTGTTTTTGAATTAGTTTGCGCCTTTTTTAAAAAATTGATTGTTTCTTTAACAACTTGAGCATCTTTCACAACAAATAGTTCATCAAAAACACTGTTTGTAATAATTGAAAATGCATCGATATAAAAATGATTGCTAGTGTTGTTTGGAAGAGAAAATGTCAAATGGGTATTCTGCCCCCCTTTTTTTTCAGGAATAGAAATCATAGCAAGCAGCAAAAAAGCTAAAACTAAACAACTTAAGATTTCTTTTATTTTTAACATTCTTTTGTAAAGTTACATGAAAGATGTTTTGATTAACTTTGAATGTGAAAAAAATTGCAGGTTTTATTTTTTGGCTAATAGGATGGAAAATTGATCAAACAACTCCTTTAGGAATAAAGAAATGTGTTATTGTTGTCGGTCCTCATACATCTAATTGGGATTTCGTGCTTGGAAGATTGGCCTTTGTGATGTATGGCGTGAATGCTAAGTTTCTCATAAAAAAAGAGTTATTTTTTCCTCCACTTTCTTGGTTATTAAAAGCTCTTGGCGGACTTCCAGTTGATCGCAGTAAACGGAATAACCTAACGGAAACAGCCTTAAAGTATTTTAAGGAAACGGATACAATGTTCATTGTTTTTTCTCCCGAAGGAACCAGAAGTTATAATCCTAATTGGAAAAAAGGATTCTATTACATTGCTCAAAAAGCAGAAGTCCCAATTTGTATTTGCTATGTTGATTACTTCAAAAAAATTGGTGGTTTTCACAGTGTATTTTATCCAACTGGAGATGTGAATGAAGACATACTTTATATAAAAAATATTTTAAAGCAATACAAAGGAAGATTTCCAGAGAAAGGAATTGATTAATCTTTTTTCTCTATTTTATCACTTTTTTGATCATAACCAAATGGACAATGCAAACAACCACTTTTGCAACAATAACCTCTTTTAGAATGGTACTTTTCTGTAAAAATTATGTAACCATCTTTTCCAATGTAATAATCATCACTGTCTAAACTTGAACGCTTGGAAAAAGAAGAAAAATCATCAGACATACATACTTTTTTTTTAAAAACTTGTTTTAAAAACTTCATTCAATTGTCTAGAATTGAAAAGTTTCGTTTAAACAAAAGTAACAACAAAGATTTGGAATTGTTTGTCAAAAGAGACGATTTAATTCACAAATATATTTCTGGAAATAAAATTAGAAAGCTGAATCAAAATATTTTTTCCTTTTACAAAAATAAATGTAAGAAACTAGTAACTTTTGGAGGTGCTTTTTCAAATCATTTATTAGCCACTGCAGCCTTATGTAATGAGCTTTCTATTGACTGTGTTGGTATTGTTCGTGGTGAAGAATTGAATGTAAACTCTAATGGTATTTTAAAAAAATGTTCTTCTTTGGGTATGCAATTAAATTTTGTTTCTCGTAGTAGCTTTTCAAAGCAAAAAAAAATGAATGGTTTATTAGTTAAAGACAGAATTCCAACTTGGTTTGTTCCAGAAGGCGGAGCAAATTTAGAGGGGATTGAAGGGTGTAAAGAAATTGTTTTTGAGAATGAAGAAATTTTCGATTACTATGTTGTAGCTCAAGGGACAACAACTACAAGTATAGGAATTGCATTGGCTTTACCGCCTTCTGCTAAAATAATTGTTGTACCTGTTCTTAAAGGATTTAATTCAAAATCTGAAATGAAATCAGTACTTAATAATGTCGATTTATGGAATGTCATTAAAGATAAAATTATTGTGCTGGATGATTTTCACTTTGGAGGCTATGCAAAATCAACAAATGAGCTTAGGGAATTTATAAGTGAGATAAATCAAATAAATGAGATGCAGATTGAAGAAGTTTATACCGGAAAAGCTCTTTATGCTTTAAGGATTTATTTGGAGAAAAATGCAGTTAAGAATAAAAAAGTCCTCTTTATTCACACTGGAGGTATTTTTACAGACAAGAATTAATCAGAGTTCGAATTTCATTCATTTCTTGTACATCATGCACTCTGAAAATAGCGGGTTTTTTTGAAAATAGGAAGGTGTTTAAAACTGTTGTCCCATTTAGAGCTTGATCAGCTTCTAGCTTAAGTTTAGTATAAATCATTGATTTTCTTGAAACACCAACCATGATAGGTTTTTCAAGTAAGTGTAGCATTTCGAAATTGCGAATTATTTCGTAGTTTTCGTCAAGTGTTTTTGCAAAACCAAATCCAGGATCGATAATGATATCCTTAACACCATGTAAATGCAGAAACGCAATTTTTTCTGAAAAAAAATGAAGTAATCTTGACATTATAGAATCTTTTGATTCCCCTACAATTTTATTCACTGCGAGTCCATTGCTGTGCGTTAAGATATAAGGAGTCTTATTTCTGGCTACTACTTCTACAATTTTTGGATCTATCCCAAAGCCACTTATATCATTAATAATACTAATTCCGTTATCTATTCCTAATAGTGCAACTTCGCTTCGATATGTATCCAAAGACAAGATTAATTCTGGAAATTCTCTTCGGATATCAATTATAGGCTTAAGTATTCTATCAATTTCTTCTTCTTTAGTTGGTGGAATTCCACCAGGCCTTGATGAAACTCCTCCAATATCTATACTATTTACGCCCTGATCAATCATCTTAGCAACTTCTTTCAAAATAGTATTTTTATCCTGCTTTCTGCTTTTTGCATAGAAAGAATCTGGCGTTACATTTATTATACCCATTATATGGGGCACTTGAAAATCATGTAAAATTCCATTGAAGGAAAGAAACTTACTTTGATTAAAATGCTGTATTTTTGTCATAATAATGGAAAAAACTACAAAAGAGTATACAAATGTAATGAATCTTTGTCGAGAGATTTTTGAAAAAAAATCAATTGATTATGGAACTTCATGGAGAATATTAAGGTCAAGTTCATTAACAGATCAAATTTTTATTAAAGCACAACGAATAAGGACCATTCAAGAGACTGGAGAAAATAAGGTTGGCGAATCTTTTGAAGATGCTTTTATGGCGATTGTAAATTATTGCATCATGTCAATTATTCAACTAAGGAATGCTCCAACTATTGAGGTAGAAATTTCTTCAAAGGAAGCAATTCAACTTTATTCCTTAATTGAAAAGGAGGCTTTTGAATTAATGTGTAAAAAAAACCATGATTATGGTGAAGCTTGGCGAGATATGCGTGTTAGCTCTTTGACTGATTTAATTTTAACTAAAGTTTTACGCATCAAACAAATTGAAGATAACAAAGGTATTACCTTGGTAAGCGAGGGAATTGAAGGCAATTATTTCGATATGCTAAATTATTCAGTTTTTGCTTTAATTCATCTGAATCTAAAAGCTTAAGGTCAAAGACAATTTTTTTTATCTAATGATTTAGTTAGAAAGTTGCCTTTTTACATTAATAATGAAATTAAATAAAATAAATTGGTTCCGTATTTGCTTAATTAAAAGTCTTTACTAAACTATGATATATTATTAATTATAATTTATATTTTAAAAATGTTTATATATAATTTAATATCTGTGCAACATGTATCGTTTTTTTATGTTATATTTAAAAATATTTAATAATTATAGATTACAATGGGTAGACCACCAACAAGACCAGCTCGACTAAAAAATGGTTTTTATATTGAAGTTAAATCTCAAGGTTCAAGTGCGATATTAATTCGACGTGATACGCGTGAACAAATGGTAATTGCAGCAGAAGATTATGCAAGATCAAAGAATGTTACGATTAAAGGTGAGATGCTTAATGATAAGTGGGTTCCTGAGTAGTTTATAAAATCTAAATTCTTTCTAATATTTATTTTTTTATCAATAGTTTTATAAATTGTATTTAATTTATATGGCTATTATTCATTAAATCAAATGATTAAGAATAACATTTATTTTTTTTTGAAAAAATCTTAAAAAAATATTGTTTAAATAAAAAGTATATGTAACTTTGCACCCCGGAAATAACGAACGCGTTATCTAAAACCAGTAAATAATTGAAAAAATTAGTTTAATAAAGATTAAATTAATTGACTAAAGAAGTTCTTTGAAGTATTGAGAAATAAGGAAACAACAATTTAAGAAAACTAAACAAAAATCCTTGAAGCCTGTATTAAAATTCAAAGTTATTTACAACGGAGAGTTTGATCCTGGCTCAGGATGAACGCTAGCGGCAGGCCTAACACATGCAAGTCGAGGGGCAGCATAAAGATAGCTTGCTATTTTGGTGGCGACCGGCGCACGGGTGCGTAACGCGTATGCAATCTACCTTATACTGGGGTATAGCCCGAAGAAATTCGGATTAATCCCCCATAGTACTGATATACCTCATGGTAATTCAGTTAAAGTTTCGGCGGTATGAGATGAGCATGCGTCCTATTAGCTAGATGGTAAGGTAACGGCTTACCATGGCTACGATAGGT
>JBILPT010000033.1:0-17972 GCA_044373675.1 Crocinitomicaceae bacterium
CCGTTTGGTTCTGAAGGAACTACCCCGTCACAATCAAATTCAAGCTCCTCCATGGTAAAAAGGTAAAAAACATCAGGTTCCCCAGGAGCAGGAACCACAACCGATGATTGCGCCGCACTCCATCCCCCACCTTCTTGGCCTTGCATGTCGTACATGACCTGGTTGTTCTTATTCCATATTTTACCTCCGTCTTGACCACTCGCAGGAAGTCTTCCTCCGCCATTTGAATAGAAAAGCAAGTTGCCATTTTCATCACAATAGGAGGCACATCCCTCGTTAGTATACATCTGACTGCCTGAGGTTTGTACGGGAGATCCACTATTAAAATCCAAGCTGTTACCTATTCCAAAATGCCAAACATTGGCCTCCTTTTGGGCAAATGAAGCGCCAACAAAGAGCAAACATATGAGAGTGATCAGTAGATTCATCGAATTAAATTTACATGTCCAGAAGTTGATTTTGATTTATCCTGATTTTTAAGCGTGTAATTAAGCTTATACGTATAAGTGCCAACAGTTGCTTTTTCACCTTTTGACCCAACACTTCCATCCCATCCCATTGCTGGGTCGTTTGACACAAATATCAATTCTCCCCATCGGTTGTAAATTTCTAATTGAAAATTTCTTGTTTCAATACCATAGCCATAGATTAAAAACAGATTATTAAACTCATTACCATCCGGAGTAAATGTATTCGGTATGAATAGGGTATAATTTTCAAAAACAGTGATAATTCCCGTCAATGTATCCGAACAACCGATAGCATTGCTTACCGCCAGTTGAACCTCATAATCTCCTCCAGTAGTATTCGGAAATAAGAATTCAGGATTTTGTAACGTACTTGTTTCTATTGAAGGTGGTACATTGAAGGTCCAATTCCATGAACTTATCTCACCCGAAGATTCATCTGTAAAAGATACCAAAGGATTGTCCACTTGAACAACTGTAGGAGATGTCGAAAATCCAGCTTGTGGGCTTGGAAGAGAAATTAACGCATTCGAAATGAGTGTATCATATACGCAGCCAAGTGAATTGGTCAATTGAAGTTCAACGGAATAAGTTCCTGGCTGAATTGGCGTAAAAACAACGGTTTCTTGAATTGAGTAAAGAACATTATTTACAAACCAAGATTGCGAGGTAAAGGTATTCTGATCCGTTTGATTAAGTAGTGTAAAAGATTCTGGCCAACAAAGCAGGGTGTCTAGCAAGGAAAGTTGCGGATTGACCAAGGGAGCGACGGTAATATTTAGGCATTCAGAAAGCGTGTCACCATTGGCATCTGTAACAATTAAACAGGCTGTTCCACTCGTTTGTGGTTGAAACGTAAATTGAGCATTACTGCTAACTACATTTCCATTGTAGGACCACTCGTAGGAAAAAGGTGCTATGCCACCGGTATTAGTAAGTAACGTGGGAGATACATTTTCACCGAAACAGACAGACGTATCATTTGAAATAGAAATCTGCCAATTTGGTATAGTCACGAATGGATTGGTGCAACACGTTCCACCATCGGATAAATCGTAGATTTCAGTTAGCCAACAATTGTATTGCGTATGATGAAATCGCAAATTACCATTAAACGCATTTAAGAAATAAGCTACCACTTCATCGGGAGTATTTCCTCCTCCTGCATAATAAATGGTATCGCATTGGCCGCTGACTCCAACCATTAAACTGCTTGTAAAGGCTTGTCCATTTTGATGAGTTGGCGAGTATTCCAATGGCGGTGCAGTTAGTATTTGAACCAGTGCAGGATTCACACCTGATATACTGGTTGTAAAATTTCCCAAACCACAATGATTATTGTTTTGATTGGAATTAAACCCTGCGTACAAGACTTCTGTGATGTTCCCTACAAACGGACCGTTAATATTTACGATTACTGGTTCATACGTACAAATTCCAATTTTTAGGTTGGGGATGTTTTGGTCGCAATTGATATTAAGTGTTCCGCCGTCATAGTTGGAATAAATAACCACATTTCCATCCTGATTACAAATGGGAGAGGTGTTCACTGTGGGTTGATTATTGTTGTAAAGAAGATACCATTGATGTGTCATCCCTGAAGGAGGCACACCTGCTGCACCATTGGCCGATGGAAATAAACAGTTTGAATTGGTATTTGTCCCAAATTGCTGTGGCACCCATGTTCCTCCATTATTTACTTGAATATTTTGAAATTCCGTAGGTGCATTCCCTGTCCCAATTCGTATTCCCACTTCTATAGGAGTTTGAGTATTATTAACTGAATTAAAATCACCGTAAACAAAATCAATTGAGGGCAAAATCCAAGAAGTAAATTTGAGTTGAGCCTGAAACGAAAACGACTCACCTTGCATGCCAATGCGTCTAACGTTCTTCCATTGAATGATGATGCCATATGGAACATTCCCAAAACCATTCAACATGGTGTAGCTGATTCGTGCTGTATTATTTGCACTTTCCAAATTACCCGCAAACGGAGCAATAACTGGCATTCCTTGTGGCTGTGAAATAGGATTATAATCAGTTATACTGGCTGCCTGACCTAAAGTAATAAAACCATTGGTGCTCACAAAAAGGGTATTGTAAGCCTGCCCCCCTATGGTAAAAGGAACAATGGAAATAGCACTGGAAACTTGATCATCAAAATTTTGTGTGAAAATTGGGGTGTCTGATGTTAAATTGTTGTAGGCATTAAGTTGCTGATACGTATATTGAAACTCAAGTTGTTGAGACCAACAGAATCCAAACGCCAAAAGGAAAATTGACATTAAAATTATTTTCACATCACAACTTTTAACTTAATAACAAATATATCAGACGATTGTTTTATGTTAATGGTTGCTTTTATTCAAATGTGAATTTTTTCTGCTCCACAGAAAGATGTCATGATCCGGAAAAGCTCAGACCACTTCGTGATCTTCCTTTTTACATTCCCATTCGATTGTGAAAGCAAGCTTCCAACACTTCTTTAAATTTCTATAAGTGATATGCGGAATACCCTGACACGCGCATCGCTTGGTCAGGATGGACTTTACTATTCGATAGGAAAATAAATTCATCGCTCTCTTTTTCATTTTCATTCTGAAAGAAAAGCGAAAATATAAGAGCGAGAAACAGAGTGAGAATGAGGTGAAAAAGAAAAGCGCCGTCACTTACGTAACAGCGCTTTTCTTTTTAGTAGCGGGGGCCCGACTCGAACGGACGACCTTCGGGTTATGAGCCCGACGAGCTACCAACTGCTCCACCCCGCAATATATCTTGTTTTATTATAGTATTGATATAACTTGCGCCTACAAAGATACAGCTTTTTTTGTGTCTTCGGCAAATTGAAAAAAAAAATACGCTATTTTACTTCAAACACTTGAAATAATCAAAGGGCTCTTGACACGCCGAGCATTGATAATGAGCTTTGCATGCTGTACTTCCAAATTGACTGATTAAGCGCGTATTTTTTGAATTGCAAACAGGGCAAGGAACAATGGTTGGCGATGAAAAAAGAAGACTTTTATCTTGTTCATCTTCTGGTGGTGCAATTCCATACGCTTTTAATTTTTTTCTTCCATTTTCTGATAACCAATCCGTTGTCCATGCTGGTGAAAGTGTTGTTAAAATCTTAACACTACTAAGTCCCCTTTCTTTTAATTTAAGAAGAATTTCTTCTTCCATCGTTTGCATTGCTGGGCATCCGCTATAAGTCGGAGTAAGGGTAATCTGCCATGAGTTATTCTCAAAAGAAACGTTTCTGACAACTCCTAAATCTATGATTGATAATACCGGAACTTCTGGATCACTGACTTCTTCAAGCCACGAATAAATTTCTTCTTTTGTTACCATTCCATATTAGGATATGCGCGCTGCATGTATTGTAATTCAGCCAAAAGATAGCCCATGTGTTCGGAATGGCGTCCTTTTCTTCCACCTTCGAATTGCCAATTATTAGCAGGAATTTGAAGTGTTGCTTGTTCAAAAACAGCTGTAACATTGGCAGACCAGACCTCTTTTATTTTACTAAACTCTGGAATAATTCCTAGCTCCCCTAATAAAGTATCTGATTCATCTGTAAAAAAAAGTTCATCTGTATAGCGCCATAAGTTTGTCAATGAATTTTGAACACGTTGATGAGATTCTTCTGTACCATCTCCCAGTCGAATAATCCATTCTGATGAATGCTTAAGATGATACTTTGTTTCTTTTAAGGATTTCTCAGCTATTGCAGCTAATTGCTTGTCTTTTGAAAATTGCAGCATTTCAAACAATGGCTTTCTAAAAGCATCAAATAAAAATTGACGCATCATTGTATCGCCAAAATCCCCATTTAATTGTTCAACTAAAAGAATATTACAATACTCTTTTTCAAGTCTTAAAAAAGCTATGTTATCTGCATTTCGGTCTTTATTTTCAATAAGTGCAGCGTAATTAAGGAGATTTGTTGCTTGTCCAATTAAATCCAAAGAAATATTTGTTATTGCAATATCTTCCTCAAGAATTGGACCATGGCCACACCATTCAGCAAGTCGCTGACCTAAGATTAAGCTATCGTCGCCTAAGCGAAGGGTATAATTAAAAAGTGCTTCGTTTTTTGTCATACTTTACATGTGAGAAATGCCATCAGGCACATCGTAAAAAGTTGGGTGACGGTAAACCTTTGTGTTGGATGGCTCAAAAAGCATATCAGCATCACTGGAATCTGAAGCATGTATATTATTTGATTCAATCACCCAAATTGAAATACCTTCTGATCTTCTAGTGTAAACATCACGCGCATTTTCTACAGCCATTTCAGCATCCGCAGCGCGTAAACTTCCAACATGCTTGTGATTCAATCCTTGCTTACTTCGGATGAATATTTCCCACAAAGGCCAATCTTTATTTGTCATATTCCTTGTATTTACTATGCTGATTTCTTTATTGCTCTTTTTGCAGAAAAAGCCATTGCTGCTTCTCGAACCCAAAGTCCGTTTTCTTTTGCTTTTCTTCTGGCAGTAATGCGTTCTTTGTTGCAGGGGCCATTTCCTTTTACTACTTCGTAAAATTCATTCCAATTGATTTCGCCAAATATATAATGTCCGCTTTTTTTGTCAAATTTCAAGTCGGGATCTGGAATTGTTAAGCCAATTAAGGCAGCTTGTGCAACTGTTGCATCAACAAATTGTTGGCGTAAATCATCATTTGAAAAACGCTTTATTTTCCATTTCATCGACTGCTGAGAGTTAGGTGAATCGTCGTCACTTGGTCCAAACATCATTAAAGCAGGCCACCAAAAACGATTTAGAGCATCTTGAGCCATGTCTTTTTGCTCAGGAGATCCATTCGCCAATTTCATCATTATTTCAAAACCTTGACGCTGGTGAAAAGACTCCTCTTTACATACACGAACCATTGCACGCGCATAAGGTCCGAATGAACAGCGACATAAAGGAACTTGATTCATAATCGCTGCACCATCAACCAACCAGCCAATTGCGCCCATATCTGCCCAGGACAAAGTTGGATAGTTGAAAATAGATGAATATTTGGCTTTTCCAGAATGTAAATCGTCTATCGTATCTTCGCGATCTGCGCCCAATGTTTCAGTAGCACTGTATAAATACAATCCATGTCCGGCTTCATCCTGAACCTTTGCTAAAAGCACTGCTTTTCGGCGTAGATTTGGAGCACGCGTAATCCAATTTCCTTCTGGAAGCATTCCAACAACTTCGGAATGTGCATGCTGTGATATTTGACGAATCAAGGTTTGACGGTATGCATCCGGCATCCAATCATTCGGCTCAATTTTAATATCATTGTCGATTTTCTCTTGGAATTTTCGATTAAGTTCTTCTGTATTTAAAACTTTCATATGTTCGAATATAAAACAAATATACTAAATAATAAGGCACTTTAGCGTTAGCTGAATCTCAAAACTGTAAAGAAAATAAAACACTTTTAACGTTCTAATGTTTATCTTTGACCGAAGAAAGTTGCACAAATGAACCCAAAATTTCATTCACTTACCATTAAAGACGTTCGAAAAGAGACAAAAGATGCTGTTTCAATTTCTTTTGAGATGCCAACTGAACTTATTCAAGATTTTCAATTTTCTGCTGGGCAGTACCTAACCTTTAAGACTTTAATAGACAAGGAGGAAGTCCGAAGATCCTATTCGCTTTGTTCTTCACCAAATGAAAACGAATGGCGTGTTGCGATTAAGGAAATTGAAAATGGAAAATTCTCGCGATTTGCAAATCATTCCTTAAAAAAAGGTAGTGTGCTAGAAGTGATGATGCCCACTGGAAACTTTAAACTAAAAACAACTAAAGGATGCAGTAAATCTTATGTTCTTTTTGCTGCTGGTAGTGGAATTACTCCGATTTTTTCGATTCTAAAAACTGTATTATCAGATGAAAATAGTGATGTCACACTGTTCTATGGCAACAAAGGGTTTTACAGTGTAATTTTTCGCGAAGAATTGGAAGCATTAAAGAATAAGTTTTTAAATCGCTTGAGAATTGTGCACTTATTTTCGCAGGAAAGTCTGGGGAATAAAGTTCAAAAAGGACGAATCGATAAAGAAAAATGCGATGTACTCTTTGAATCATTCCTAAAAAATCAAAGCATTGATGATGTATTTATTTGTGGGCCTGAGTCTATGATATTAGGAGTAACAGCCTCCCTAATTGAACATGGTGTTGAGAAAGAGAAAATACATTTTGAACTTTTTGGTGTTGCTCTAAAACCAAAAGAAAAAGAAATCAAAACGGCTTCTATCGGAACTGAAGTGGAAATTATTATTGATGGAGATTCATTTAAGTTTGATTTAGATTCTAACGGTATAAGTATTTTAGATGCGGCATATAAGGCAGGGGCAGATTTGCCATTTGCCTGTAAAGGAGGAGTTTGTTGCACGTGTAAAGCAAGAACTATAACGGGTGAAATTCGAATGGATGTAAATTATGCTTTAAGTCCCGAAGAATTAGACCAAGGATATATTCTAACGTGTCAAGCTCATCCTATAAGTAAAAATGTTGTGATTTCATTTGACGATTAATTTAAAAAAATATGGGTTTATTTAAGCTTTTTGGGAATAAGGAAAAAAATACTGTTTTAAGTAAAGGTTTTTATGAATTACGTATTTTCGAAATTCAACGTTTGAGCAAAAGTGCTGTTAAGGTTTCATTTGAAGTTCCTGAGCAAGTTAAAAGTATCTTTTCTTTTCTTCCCGGGCAGTATTTAACTTTTGAATTATTCTTAAATAACGAGAAAATAAGACGATCCTACTCAATCTGTAGTGCGCCTAATGAAATACTCTCTGTTGCTGTTAAGGCTGTCGAAAAAGGAAAGGCATCAAATTGGTTCAACACAGAGGCAAAAGTTGGCGATCTAATTTCTGTGTCAAAGCCTGAAGGAAATTTTACAATAGATACTAGTGAAAATAAAATCGTGGCAATTGCTGCTGGAAGTGGTATTACACCAATAATTTCAATTGCAAAATCTTTGTCTAATAATACAGAAATGCACTTATTTTATGGAAATAAATCTGAAGAAGATGCTTTGTTTTTAGATGACTTAAAAAACCTAGCTCAACTTAAAATGACAAATTTTCTTAGCCGAGAAGAAAAAGACGGCTTTAGTTCAGGAAGAATTGATAAATCAACTTTTACAGAAATAATCAAAGCAGATTTAGACTTATTAAAATCTAGTATTTTTTATATCTGTGGTCCAGAACAAATGATAATGAATATCCAAGAAACCTTACTATTTTTTGGTGTTGCTGATAAAAAAATAAAATTTGAATTATTTACAACTCCTGTTCTCGCAAAAATCGCTGAACCGGTAACCTCCTTCTCAGGAACAAGTAAAGTCACGATAATTATTGATGGCGAAAGCGATTGTTTTGATATAAAAGCTGGTGGGACAACTATTTTGGATACAGCTGAGAAAAATGGAATGGATGCCCCCTACTCTTGTCGTGGTGGAGTTTGTTGTTCTTGTAAAGCAAAAATTCTTGAAGGAACAGCAAGTATGCGCTTAAATTATTCTTTAACAGAAGAAGAAATTAAAAATGGATATATATTAACATGTCAAGCGCATCCGACGAGTGAAACCTTAATAGTAAGTTACGATGAATAAAACAATTGTTGTTGTTGGTGCCAGTCGAGGAATTGGAAAAGCATTAGTTGAACTTTTAGCTAAAAATAAAGAATTTACAATTTATGCTTTGTCTAGAAATATCGAGCAATTAACTGTGAATTTTAAGGGCTGCAAAAATGTGATTTCTGCAAAATTTGACCTTGAGCATTCAGTTGAGCAACAGCTACAAACTATTTTTTCAGTTAAGCCTCAGATTGATATTCTAATTAACAATGCTGGATGGCTTGTAAATAAATCATTTGATAAAATTACGCACGAAGAATTCACCAAATCATATCAAATAAATGTTATTGGGGTTATGGAAACCTGTCAGTTTTTTCTTCCACTAATGAAGAAAGGACATATCGTCAACATAAGTTCTATGGGTGGATTTCAAGGAAGTATGAAATTTCCGGGATTGGCAGCATACTCTTCGTCAAAAGCTGCTTTATGCAATTTTACTGAACTATTTGCAGAAGAATACAAAAACACAGGACTCAGAATAAATTGCTTGTGCTTGGGATCAGTTCAAACAGAAATGCTTGAAGAAGCTTTCCCAGGTTATAAAGCAGTTGTAAGTCCTAAAGAAATGGCAATTTATATTATAGATTTTGCCTTAACAAAAAGCGCATGGATGAATGGTAAAATTATTCCTGTTTCTTTAACCACCCCATAACTTTTGACATTCGCTAGTAATTTCTTACTTTTAAGTATTGTATTAGAAAATGTATAAAATAACCTTTTGTCTTTTTGCCATTTTTTCCTTCATCGAAAGTAGTTGGGGGCAAGATATCCATTGGTCACAATTCAACGACAACCAACTTTTTCAAAACCCAGGAAATGCTGGTCATTTTGATGGAGATTATCGTTTTATTGGTAATTATAGAGATCAATGGCGCAGTGTAAGCGTTCCATTTACAACCTTTGCGGTTTCTGCAGATGCTCACCGTAAAAATATTGGTTTTGGGCTACAAATCTTTAATGATCAAGCTGGTGACGGAAAATTAAGTACAACGGAAGTACAGGGGACACTTTCTTACTTACTAAAATTCAGAGAAACTTCACCACATATTTTTAGACCCGGAATTTCAATTGGTATGAATCATCGGCAAGTAAATTGGGATGCATTTACATTTAATAGTCAATATACTGGCTATATTTTTGACCCAAATGCGGCTACAAATGAAAATTTTCAAAGTTCACGGAAGACAAACCTCAACATTGGAATTGGATTTATCCATGAATGGAAACAAAATCAGCGCATAAAAATCACCTCAGGCCTTGGCTTATTTAATTTAAACCAACCAAATCAAGGATTCTATAACGAAGTTGTAAAAAGAGATCAGCGCTGGAATCTTTTTTCTAAAATAAGTATTAAATTATCTGAGAAATGGGTTATTATTCCAAGTCTTTCTTATACGCAACAAGGAATCTATAGAGAACTAAATCTTGGATCAAGTGCACGATTAAATCTTGGGAATTCTAATTTAAACAAAGCTCTTTACTTTGGACTTTGGAATAGAAATAAAGATGCTGCTTTTGTTACTTTGGGTTATGACTATTCAAATTTATTTATTGGACTTAGTTACGATATAAATCATTCCAAGCTAGTTCCTGCTAGTAATAAGAGAGGAGGAGTAGAAATTTCTATACGATATATCATAAATAAATTCAAGCCAAAAAAAATCATACATCGCATATGTCCAGATTATATTTAATCTTTTTTTTGGGGCTTTTTAGTACACAAGGAAGTGCTCAAGTAAAGTTAAAAAAATTAGTGGATTTTGCTGACGAGCAATATAAAAATGGTGACTATTACTATGCTTTAGAATATTACAAACAAGCACTGGATAGAGATTCAACTTCTTTAGAGTTAATGTGGAAATATGCAGAAACACAACGAGCATATAAAAATTATGTAGATGCCGCTGACTATTACGAACGAATTTATGCAAGAGATGAGGGGGCTGTTTATCCTGAAAGTATCTTATACCTAGCCTTGATGGAAAAACAGATGGGAGCTTATAAAAACGCATTTAGTACAATGAAACTCGCAAAAAAAAATTACTCAGATGATAGAACAACTTATCTATATAAAAAGGCAACTCAAGAAGTTGAATCAATAGCGTGGGTTCTAAATAATTTGAGAGATAGTAGTGCTATTGACCAAGCAATTATTCGCCTTCCAGAAAATATAAATTCTAATAATTCTGAATTTGGACATACTGTACATGGTAATTCCTTTATTTTTTCATCATTAAGAGCAGATTCTATAAATGACATCAATGAGGAGGTATATTCAAAAACCTATAAAACCAAACTTTATACCTCAGAAATAAAAAATGGAATTTTTGAAGCAAACAAAAAAATTACTGCCCTCGAAAGCAAGAAATTAAATACTGGAAATGGAAGTTTTTCTTCAGATGGCAAGCGTTTTTATTTTAGTATGTGTTCAGATATCGGGTACTCTTATTCATGTAAAATACTTGTTGCTAATTTCGAAAATGGTGAATGGTCAACTATTGACACCCTCAATGAAACAATAAATGAGCCTGGAAAAAATACAACAATGCCTTTTATTACTAAAATAAGTGGTAAAGAAATGCTATTTTTTGCTTCAGATAGAGAAGGTACAAAAGGAGGAATGGATATTTGGATGTCCGCAATAAAAAATGGGGATTTTACAAAGCCTATAAATTGTAGTAAAATAAATTCCTTAGATAATGAATTAAGCCCTTGGTTCGACAGTATAACAAATCGGCTTTACTTTTCGTCCTCGTGGCATTACGGTTTTGGAGGGCAAGATATTTTTTATAGTGATTTTAATAAAGATTTTTCAGCCCCAAAGAACCTAAAGATTCCAATTAATAGTCCTGCAAATGATCAATATTTTTTCAAACACAATGACACAATTTATTTTTCATCAAATAGAATCGGAAGTTTATATTCTAAAAATCCAACATGCTGCAGTGACATTTATGCTTCATTTCCAATCAGAAAGTCAAATGATAATATAATTGATTCCTTGAAACAAAAAGAAATTGATGAAAATACAGTATTAAATACACCAATTAGACTTTACTTCAAAAATGATGAACCCGATGCAAAATCTTGGGCTATTTTCACAACTCAAAATTATGAGGAAACATTCAATTTATATAAAAAAGATTTTTCAACCTATCTATCAAAGGTAGGTGAAAGTTTGGGCGCTGCTAGCGCATTAAGCAAACAAATAGAACTACAACAATTCTTTAAAGATGAAGTGGAAAAAGGGTTTGAAGATTTAGTTATATTCAAAGATGTGCTACTAAAAGAACTTAATAATGGCTCAAAAATTATTATTCATTTAAAAGGTTTTGCAAGCCCTCTTGCGAAGACAAACTACAATGTTGCACTAACTAAAAGAAGAGTTTCGTCACTCGTAAATTATTTCAATGAATGCAACGAGGGAGAATTTAAAAAATACATAGATGGACAAGCAATAAATGGAGGAAAGCTGTCTTTTTCATTTGCATCATTTGGAGAATATGTAGCTAATCAAGAAACAAGTGATGATATTTTAGATCAGAAAAATTCTGTTTTCTCAAAAGAGGCGGCTATCGAAAGAAAAATAGAAATTGAAAAAATTGAAGTCGAAAAGAAGAATATTACTTTTCCGTTATTTTGCCAAATACCTTTAGTAGATTTTGGAGAAGTAAAAAAAGAGGCGCTCATAACAGGATCTTTTATAGTGGAAAGCACCTCTAATCAGGATTTGGAAATTGCAATAATTAATGAGGATTCTAATTTTGAATGTACAATTGAAAAGAATCAAAACAATAGTTACGAAGTCCGTTTTATATTTAATCCTAGTGAATTAGAAGGATTGATATATAAATCATTAATTTTATCGCTGAAAGGATTTAAAGAAAAACTAGAATTATTTATAACAGCAGAAATTATACCCTAAATATAACTGCACTTGATGCAAGAATCAAATTTAAATCTTACTCAATCTAAAAATATTCAAAGGATTCTTTTTATTGATTTAGCAAGGAGTATTGCCATTATTTTAATGCTTGAGGGGCATTTTATAACACTAACTTTTGAAGATTACACTTCTATGGTTGCGGAGTTGCGATCAGCTGGAACATCAGGATCTTTGATCTTTGATACATGGGTAAAAATTAGAGGGTTTACTGCTCCTTTATTTTTTACAATTACCGGCGTAGTTTTTGTATTCCTACTTACCAAAAATTTTAAGGAAGAGCAAAATACTTCTTTTTGGAAAAATAAACGAGTAATAAAAGGTTTGAAACGCTCTGGACTATTAATTTTTTGGGGGTATTTTCTGCAAATAAATCTAAAATATTTCTTCTACTATCTCAAGGGGCACTTTAATCCCCATGTTTTCTCGTTTCATATTCTTCAGTGTATTGGTTTTGGGATTTTCTTGCTTATACTTCTCTTTTTTATTCACAAAACTTTAAAGGTCAATTTAACACTCATTTATCTTATTGCTGGGACTTTGATTTTTTCAACTTTTCCCTTTTTGGATGCTTTAACTGTGAATGACTATTTTCCAAAAAATACTTTTGAATTTATTCAAAATATGTTTCATGGACCAAATTCTGGATTTCCACTTTCTCCCTGGTTAGGGTTTGTTTGTTTTGGAGGATTTTTAGGAAGTTTGATTGCTAGATGGGAAAATAAAATTCAAAGTTTATGGTTTCTATTTTCAGCAGTAGCATTATCAATTTTACTTGTTTTTTATGGAAGAAGTGTCGCCTATTTTTTAGATATTTTGATGCAAACCAATAATAATTTCTTTCAAAAGGATGCATGGGTTTATGATCGTTTAGGAGAAGTTGTTTTATTAATGAGTATTCTGATGATTCTAACCAAAATTTTTAAATGGAAGGATAGTCTTTTTACTAAGTTCGGTCAAAATACACTTTCGATTTATATTATTCATGTAATAGTACTTTATGGTGCAATAGTTGGATACAGCTTAAAAGATATTTTGAAAGATGAATTAAATTCAATGCAAGCCATTATTGGTGCAGGATTATTTATTTTTATTTTTGCGCTGTATTTAAAATTTGATGCAATCATTCATCAATCATTAAATAAAGTACTTCAAATATTTATTCGGTTTATTTCAATTATGAAATATAAAAGAAATGCAAAAGACTAGATTATATTTTATCGATATTGCAAGGTCAATAGCTATATTGTTAATGCTTGAAGGACATTTTGTTGACAATGGATTAATGGATGTCTACCGCGATACTAACAATGATATTTATAATGCATGGTTATTTGTACGTGGTTTCACCTCTCCCATTTTTTTAACAATTACCGGAATTGTTTTTACTTATCTTTTAGTAGGAAACAATCACCTTGAATATTTTAAAAATAATCGTATTAAAAAAGGATACAAAAGAGTAGTAGAGTTACTTTTTTGGGGATATGTAGTACAAGTTTATGCTTTTCATGTTCTTCAATGTATAGGAATTGGCATTTTGTCAATTTTAATACTTTACGGCATTTATAAAGCGGTTAAAATTATACCACTGTGGGTCTATTTCTTTTTTGCAGGTACAATTATATTTTCAAGTTATATAGTCATATCCACCTGGCCGAAAGAATATTATTGGCCAGAATCTGCTCCAATTTTCATACAAAACATGTTTCACGGAAAATATTCTATATTTCCAATCCTTCCAAGAATGGGATACACAATGTATGGAGCCATGATAGGTGTAATTCTATATACTTATAAATCAAAAGTAAAAGAATGGGGTTTTATTTTAAGTGTATTTTTAATTGGCGCCTTTCTCTATTTTTTCCTAAAAGATATATTGCTTATTCTAGATGGTATTTTTGCGCATCCAATATACCATTTATATAAAGTTGATTGGCTTTATGAATGTTTAGGAATGGTTTTAATGATACTTAGCATACTAATTACACTAGAAAAATTTATTGGCGAAATAAAATCTAATCTCTTTCTGAAAATTGGTCAAAATACACTTACAATATATATTTTACACATGGTTTTATTATACGGAAGTATTACAGGATTTGGAATAAATAGAGTGATTCATAAAAATCTGACACCATGGCAAATTCTACCAGCAACAATTTGTTTTATCCTGTTTTTTATAATTCTTATCTACTATTTAGAAGAAATAAAACTTAAACTTAGTTTTATTTTAAAACCGATTAAAAAATTAGTTAACAAACTATTCTACATCAAAGACTAAAATAAAACACTAATTTTTTTTCTTTTTTATTGGTTTTTTTGGTTTTATGATTGGTTTAAAAACAACTTTGCGGTATATCTCACGAATTCCACATGTATCATAAACTGTTAACTTGATGAAATATGTACCTGAATTTTTGAAAACATAATTAAAGTCAGTAGTCTTAAATTTAATTCCATTTCCTAAATCCCATTCTAATGAATCTGCCTTTTTAAAATTAGAGATTCCCTGAACAATATACAATCCATTTTTAGATCGTTCAGAGAAAACCTTTAGTGTATTCAAATTAAGTTTAAAGGTGTCTAAGTTTTTACTCACTTCTATAAAACTAAGTTGTTGGATATTTTTTGCGATTACAGAATCCATTGTGGGAATATAACTATTTTCAGCTGTTCCTTTAAAAATAGAGGTATAGAATGTACTTGCAGACAAATATGAGCCATTTATGGTTGGATGTTGTTGGTCGTCTTGATAAAGCTTAATGTTGGGATATTTTTGTCGAAATGCATTCCAAACAAATCCAACAGGTACGATTGGAATATCAAACTGATTCGAAATATATTGATAACCATTTTCAATACTCTGACGCATTTCTGCATAGGTCGAAGTAGCACTTGAATCTAACTCAGTATAACCATTCTCATATCCCCATGTCATAAACAAAAGAACATTTGCACACGAATTACGAATATAAATTGAATCTAGAATTTGTTTGATATATGGAAGAGATGCAGTGTCAATTTGTTCCTTGTCGTACTTTAATTCTCTACTAAATCCTTGTAGTACAACATAATCCCATTTTTTAGATCGAATAACATCGTACATATCAAGTCTTTGCGAATGCATTTTAAAAGTATGATTACTTTTTGCATTCATTTCAACATTAATTTTTATATTTTTTGAAGTAGCCATTTTTTGAAAAATAAATGGCATAGAATTATAATGGGTATAACTATTTCCAATAAAAAGAACATTCATAGGATTTATTTCCTTATTTACCAATTGTGGAAATACTATTAATGGAATATAAAAAATGAAGAAAAATAGAAGAGATTTTAAGCTCATAGTTAATTATTGGAAATTCTTTGAATAAAGCCTCAACTCAAAAGTTGTTTTTGCATAAGCACTAATTCTTCTTTTGTTACAGCTAACTTTGGCCTACTAAAATTCAAATCATCAACATTATTCATCGGAACCAAATGAATATGTGCATGTGGCACTTCTAAGCCTATCACTGCTATACCAATTTTTTTACAAGCAATTTTACTTTTTAATTGAATAGCAACTTTTTTAGAAAACACCATCATTCTAGCCAATAGAGCATCTTCGATTTCAAAAATATAATCAATTTCAATCTTTGGAATTACAAGCGTGTGGCCTAAAGCAATTGGATTAACATCTAAAAAAGCTAGGAATTCTTCATCTTCTTGAACTTTATAACAGCTTATTTTTCCTGTAATAATCTGTGAGAAAATACTAGGCATTATCGAGTAATATCGATTATTTCAAATTGTAGAAGACCACCTGGCGTTTGAATATCTACTATTTCCCCTACTTTTTTACCTAATAAGCCTTTTCCAATTGGAGAATCAATTGAAATTTTTCGGACTTTAATATCTGCTTCATTTTCCGCAACAAGCGTATATTCAATCTCCATAGCATTAGACATATTTCTAATTTTTACTTTAGAAAGAATAAATACTTTAGAGTTATCCATGTGTGTTTCATCAATGAGACGAGCATTAGCAACAATAGCTTCCATCTTAGATATTTTCATCTCTAGAATTCCTTGTGCCTCCTTAGCCGCATCATACTCGGCATTTTCTGATAAATCTCCTTTATCTCTTGCTTCACCTATTTGTTCTGAAATTGATGGACGTTCAACAGTTCTTAAATGATTTAATTCATCCTTTAATTTCTGGAGCCCCTCTGCTGTATAATAATTTATTTGTGACATAATCATAAATTTTTATGCTAAAAAAGAGCCTTTCGAGCTCTTTTTTAAACGAAAAAAAATAACTTTATTTAAGACTGATTGTTAATCCTACTGTATGAATTAATCCAAAAATACCTGCAATACGAGTACAATACTCTAGTCCTAAAGCATTTTTGTTCTTCCCAACTATTGCATCTACAGAAAACCCTGCTGATGGTCCAATAAGTGCGTTTGAACGATTCTCATCAGAAGTAATATCATTTTCATAACAATAACCAGCGCGGATATTAAAGGCATATTTATCGTTGGTCATTCCATAGTCTAAGCCAATTCTATATTGATCTTTCATAAATGAATTTGCTGTAAAACCAAATGCAACGTTTAATTTGCTTTTGGGATCAAAAATAAAATCATAAGAACCTCCAACAGATAACAATGAAGGAAGCTCAAAAGTTGCTGAACGCTCCTCTAAACTGGCAATATTTTCATTTGAAATATACGAAACTTGCTGCGCTAATCCATCTCCCTTATAACGCATGACTGGTCCAATATTTTTCAATGAAATCGCAAACTTAATCTTGTCATTTTCACCTGTAACATATCTAATTCCTGCATCTAGAGCAACGCCTGAAGTCTTCAAGTTTGAGATACTTTCTGAAATAATTTTTACATTAATCCCTGCATAAATACTAGAAGAAAAAGCCTTTGCATATCCCAAACTAAAGATATTTGAACGAGGTGAAAAGAAACCAATATTGCCTTCGGGATTAGCAACAGTAGTTATTGGAATATCTCCGTAATTCATCGATTGTATACTGATTGCTATTACACTTGATTCAGAAATTCGTTGGGCAATACCTGCAGAATTTATTCCAATGCCAGCAGAACTTCCCATCCAATTTGTATGATTAAATTTAATCTGCGTCTTATCTGTAAATGCTAAGCCAGCAATATTCATATAAGTAGCTTCTAAACCATTTGTATTGGCATAAGCGGCATCTGCTAAAGCAGAACTTCTTGCCCATGGATTGATTAGCAAGTTAGATGCACCAGCTGAGCCAACTCGATCTTCATTTCCAGCACTTACTGAAAATGCTGTGAGTATAAACCCTATAGAAATTTTATAAACTATGTTTTTCATGATAAAAGAATAAATTAAATACCTTGTAAATCAACCTGCCTCATTCCTCCAAAGAATTTTAATACTTTTTGGCCTATATCAGGAACGTCAATATGAATTATGTAAACGCCACCTGCAACAGGAATTCCCTTAAAATTATTTAAATCCCAATCTTGCGAGGTAATCGGACTATCTTTTTTGAAAGAACGGATCAATTTTCCATTTGAAGAATAAATCCTAATGGTACATTTTTCCGGTAAATTCGTGATCTTTACCCGCGTATCAAGTCGTGTTCGCTCATAATCTGAAAATGCATAATAGGGATTTGGAACAATGTTTATTAAATCCAAGGCTTCTTTCAATTGGTCACTCGATGCTGTTACTGTTGCTATTTCATCCATCGACCATGAATACATTGGTCTTCCGTTGTTTTCGCCTGAACCAACATAGTCCTTGTACTCCTTGTTAATCCGTAATTTAATCTCTGCATCTGTAGAAAGTAAGGTTTGATCTTCTCTAAGCATAGGATATGCAACCCATGATAAACTTCCATACAACTCACGTCTAATTGG
>JBILPT010000034.1:0-17816 GCA_044373675.1 Crocinitomicaceae bacterium
TGATTGAAATAGATGTAATACCTAAAATTGTAAGAAAAAATATTGGGCCCATTATCTTTATTTTTTTTTTACAAATATAAAGTTAGATGTTGAAGAAAGCTATAATCTTTGAAAATAGATGAATTCCTTTCTTTATTTTTACATTCAAAATATACAAATGTCGACTACTTTAATTTTTTTAGTTTTATCGAGCTATTTTATTGTTCTAATTCTTATTGCCCATTTTACATCAAAAAATGCTACAAGTGAAACTTTCTTCACTGGAAACCGACAAAGTCCTTGGTATCTTGTAGCTTTTGGAATGATTGGCGCCTCACTTTCTGGCGTAACTTTCATTTCAGTTCCTGGGCAAGTCATGAACGATGGAATGGGCTATTTTCAAGTAGTTTTAGGCTATGTGCTTGGATACATTGTTATTGCACAGGTTCTAATGCCTTTATATTACAAATTAAATGTCACATCGATTTATGAATTTTTAGAAAAACGTTTCGGTATAATAAGCTACAAGACGGGAGCAAGTTTTTTTATTTTATCTCGCACGCTTGGTTCAGCGATTCGACTATATTTAGCAACGATAGTTTTACAACTATTTTTATTTGATGATCTCGGAGTTCCTTACTGGTTAACGGCAGTTATAACAATCGCTTTAATTTGGGTTTACACCTTCAAAGGTGGAATTAAAACAATAGTCTATACAGATACATTTCAAACTGTTTTTCTAATCAGCTCCGTTGTTATCTGTACAATTATTATCTCACAAGCTTTAAATCTTGACTTTTTTGGTTTATTTGAAAAGATTAGCACCTCAAAAACTTCTAGCGGCGGCAGTATGTCACAGGTATTTTTCTTTGATGATCCTATGGCAAAAAACTATTTTCCAAAGCACTTTTTTGGTGGCATGTTCTTGGCAATTGCCATGACCGGCTTAGACCAGGATTTGATGCAAAAAAATCTTACCTGCAAGACAATTGGCGATGCTCAGAAGAACATGTATTCATTCACGACCATTTTAGTATTCACCAATTTTCTTTTTTTATTACTTGGTGGCGCCTTGTACGTTTATTCTAACTCTAAAGGTATAGAATTACCATTGAACGATGGAAAAGTTATTACAGACCATGTATTTCCTACCTTGGCTCTTAATAATTTCGGAAAAATAGCTGGCGTTTTCTTTTTACTAGGAATAACAGCATCATCTTATGCATCTGCAGACAGTGCTTTAGCAGCATTAACTACTGGCTTTTGCATCGACTTTTTAAATTTCAATAAGCGAGAAGAAAAACAAAGACAGAAATTAAAATTAATAGTTCATATTGGCTTTTCACTATTATTCTTAATTATTATTCTGTTGACAAAAATGTATGTTACCGCAAATCCAGGGACAGATTTAATTTCACTTATTTTAAAAATTGCAAGTTATACTTATGGTCCATTACTTGGATTATTTGCTTTTGGTATTTTCACTAAAAGAAATCCTAAAGCAATTTTAGTTCCATTTATCTGTGTTCTGATTCCTTTTCTTTGCTTCTATCTCGACAAATTTTCTGCAAATCTCTTTGGAGCTTATAAATTCGGATATGAGATGTTGATTATCAACGGAACATTAACTTTTGTATTTTTGTACCTAAGTTCATTTTTCACCTCAAAAAAATCGAATTGATTATGAAAATAAATCTTGACGATAATAAATTACACCTTCGCTTTGCACCTTTGACTTTAACTCGTCCTCTTGGTAATCTCCGCATGGGAATTCTTTGCAATAATGAACGTTGGAAAATGTACATTCCAGAAGTTGAAATCGGCTTTACCACTGAAAAATATTTACAGGAAAAATTCATGCAACTTACTGATGCAATTCAAGTAAATGCCTCAGTTATACCAAATGAAGAGATTGCTGCAGCAGTTTTTAATTTAGAAGATAATTCAACTTTATTTTTAGATAGTCAATGGATAGCAAAGCGCGGAACTGGTTTAAATAAACTGCAATTCAAAGGGGAAGCACCAATTATAATTAAAGAACGATGGGATTTATTCCTAATGAATGAAGAAGTTTTAATACAGGACTTTGATTTGCTAACAAATAATAGGAAATCTCAAAAAATCTCAAAAACAAATACACTAATTGGAGATTCTAAATTTATTTTTATTGAAGAAGGTGCAATCATTGAAGGAGCAATTCTAAATACAACAACTGGTCCGATTTACATTGGTCATAATGCTGAAATAATGGAAGGATCTTTAATTCGCGGTCCTTTTGCGCTTTGTGATAACAGTACCTTAAAACTAGGCACAAAGGTTTATGGCGCTTCTACAATTGGTCCTCATTGTAAAATTGGCGGAGAAATTAGCAATGTGATTTTTCAGTCATTTTCAAACAAAGGTCACGATGGTTTTATTGGGAATTCTGTCATTGGAGAATGGTGCAATTTAGGAGCTGGGACAAATTCTTCCAATCTTAAAAATAATTATGGTGAAATTTCTTCTTACTCCTACGAAAAGTTAGCTGAAGTTGAAACAAAGCAACAATTTATGGGGCTTTTTATGGGAGACCATTCAAAAAGTGCTATAAATACACTCTTTAATACCGCATCTGTAGTTGGTGTTTCAGTGACGGTATTTGGCGCTGATTTTCCACCAAAATTTATACCTTCATTTTCATGGGGATTTAGTCAACCATTTGTTGAGTTTAAGTTTGAAAAAGCCATCGAGGCAGCTAATAACATGATGGAGCGAAGATCTTTGTCCTTAAGTGAAGCGGATGTGAAAATTCTTAATTACTTATCTACTAGTAAAAAGAGTAAGTGAATCTTACTTTGAGATTTTTACAAGCGCTTTGTTAATCGATTTACCTTCAAAATCTGTAATTTTTACTTGATAAATACCGTTATTCCAAGCTGAGGTTGAAAGCGTGTTTATATTTGAAAAAATTTGTTTTTCAAGGACAACTCTTCCTTGTAGATCATAAATGCTGATTTCATATATCTTAGAATCTGAAATTTGTATTGTTAATATTTCATTAAATGGATTTGGAAACAAGGAAAGATCAAAAGAGTTTTCCAATTCATTCGAACCTGCTATACAATTATTATTTGCATTTGGTGTAGGATTCACCAAGTTAAAACTCGCTCCACCATCCGGGCATCTTGCATAAGCTATATCAGTTGATTGAACTCCAAAAGCAACTTGATTGTATGCAATAGCTCCATTTCCAAATATTAAAAGATCACCCAATGAACTTAATTTAAAATTTGTGTGCAAGCCAGATTGCTCCAAATCATCATCACACCAAACAATTAAATAGGAATTTGCAGGAATTATCGTTCCAAGTGGAAATGGCCAAAGTGTAAGATTTGTTATATCATCAGAAAGGTACATTCCCGATAAGTTTATTGCTGAAGATGTTGTATTGTATAATTCTATCCAATCATCACTTTCTCCATTTGAATCATATAATGAAGAAGAATTACTAGCGACAATTTCATTGATTACGACATTTCCATTTGTGCAAAAAGGAAAGTTTATTTGAATAGAGTGGTATTCATGCTCTGCTCTTGTTGGACTAAACAATCCTGCATTTGAATTTTCAGCATAAATATAATACTCGAAAGCTGTACCACTTAAAGTAACTTGAAAACCAAAAATATGGTCACCAGCTGCCCCATCTCCATGTTGACCATCGTCAAACATTTGAACGCGGTTAAATTTTAATTGATGGTTTAAGCGATATCCTAAATAAACGGATGATTCATTTACACAAGTTGCTGAAATATAAATTGATTGATTAAAATTAGGAGAAGTATTACTCGCTCCAAATGCTGAAATTAAAGGTGCAGCAAGTAAATAATTTGAGTTTGTGCTGAAATAGGTCGCTCTAGCGGCCATTAAAGCTTGAATTCCTGGAATTGAAGATCCTCCGCCCATTCCTCCACCTGTTACAGCAGTTGTTAAACTATTTTGATATTGTGTGTAGGTGAAAAATTTATAAATATCTGCTTGAACATACGAATTTATAGTGCTTCTGAGTGAATTTGCTAGAGTAAGATATTCTTGCGTAATAAAAATCTCTTGTACAATAGTTCGAATATGTGCCAAATACATTCTTTTGTACATTGGATTTGCCATCAGTTTTACAATCAAAGGATGAATTGCGGAAGTACTATTAGACATTGGGTCTAACGTTGTTGCAGTATATGCTCCTGAGCCAGTTCCTCCAGGAAAAGAAGCGAAACTCATATTCAAATCCCAAACTGTTGGTACAAAGCGATTGTTTAAATCCCAAGACAAATAATAATTCTGACGAAATGCACCATTGTAAGAATCAAGATTAACAAGTACATTATTAAAAGCCAACATCCAAAGTGCGCGATCTACATCTAGCTTGCTTTCTAATAAACTCGCATTATTATTTAGCGTATTAATTAAATCTACTAGGCGATTCCATCCAAAATCTGATTTTAATTCATAGGAAGAGAAATAAGAACTACTGTCTGCATTGATATATTTTAAATCTGGACTTGCAGTATTTCCAGGTCCAGCACCACTAGTAGGATTACACTTAAAAAAAGAATCATTGCTTAAATAATAATGATCTCCATTAAATTTTTTGTTAATACTCTCAGCATTTGAATAAAGTCCTCTAAGAGTTCCATTGATATAAACATTTGCAAAATTTGCTTTTGAGCAATCCATAAATTGTTCTAAAATTGCATACGACAAAACCTCACGAATCATTGAAGGATCTTGGTAACCATTTTGAAGTTTGATATTTGTGTATCCCTGGTAATCTTGACTTCCTTTAATATAATCTAGCTCAATATGAAGTGGATTTTTATTATTATTTGGATTATAGGATGAGTTACCCTTGTATTTTACTCCAACACTATCATAGGTATTAACGCCATTAATACGAACAGAATCTGCAATTATAAAAGCATCTGATGCGTATGCGGCATCTAATTGTGCATCCCAATTTGCAGCAGCAAAGAAAATTTCTATTTTTTGAACAGTCGCTCTGTCATAAAAATTTTGCGCAATTGATGAAAGTGAAATAAAAAATAGAAGAAATAAAAGAGATGTTTTCTTATTCATATGGAACATTTATATAATGTAAGTGACTAAAAATAAAATAAAACTTGTGGTTAAAACCTGAAAATAATTTTATTGTTAATCTCAAAAACAAATTTACATTAATTAAATATTAAAAAATAATTAAATTTTACGGAGTCATTTTATTTTCAATTAGATCATTTGTGTATTGTTGATAGATTGCTTTCATTTTTTTTATTTCTAAATCATCTGATTTACTTCTTTTCTTTATTGAAGATAAATTCCAAACTAATAAATCCTTTGTGCCTTGATATGCCATTAAATTTTCTTGTGCATAAATAATTTTTGGCTGTTTCTGCTTGTTAAAATAAGAAGTGCCAAATGCATAATACTTTGATCGAATATTCAAAAGGTCCATTAATGTTGGTAAAATGTCTATTTGTTGAAATGGTACTAAAGAATCAATATGTGGTAAAGAAACTGTTGGATGATAAAACGCAATAGGAACTCTATGCAACCAAGCTAAATCGCTTCTATCAGATCTACCAGTTGGACCAACATGATCAGCACAAAAAACAAAAATCGTATTTTTAAACCAAGATTTTTTCTGTGCTTTATTCCAAAATTCCCTCAATGCTATATCAACATAACTTATCGTAGCACAAAGCGGTTCAGGTCCTTTTTTCACCTTTTTTAGATAGTCTTTTGGAATTGTAAAAGGATGATGGGAAGAAAGTGTGAAAACCATTGAAAAGAAAGGTTTTTTCATTTTATCCATTTGACCTAAAGACCAAGCTAAAAAATGATGGTCCTCAATCCCCCAATTTCCATCAAAGTGATCTTCATTGTTGTATTCTGTTCGTCCATAATAGCTATCAAATCCAGCTGCTGAGGTGAACGCATCAAAGCGCATAGAGCCATTTGTCGCTCCATGAAAAAAAGCGGATGAATAACCATTTCCTTTCAAAATACTTGGAATTCCCTGAAATTGATTTGAACTATACGAAGAGAGAATAAAACTTTCATTCATCCACATTGGAATTGATGAAATAACGGCAGGTAAGGCATCCATAGACGTGCGACCATTTGCAATTCCGTGTTCAAAATACATTGACTTTAAAAGAATAGAATCTAAGAACGGTGTAAAACTCTCAGGATTATTTGGGCCACAATACATAGAGCCGAAACTTTCTAATAAGATGAAAACAACATTTTGAGAGTCTTTCACTAAATTTTGTGGATTCCCATTCTGAATAGGATTAAAATATTTTTTTATTTCAGCATCCGAAAAAAATATTTTTTTCTCCACTCCCTTAAACTGATAGGTTTTTAATAGCGTAAATGCTGAATTCAAAACAGCTGGGGAATTTTCAATGCTAACATAATTAGTAGACTCTAGAATTCCAATTGGCTTCAATTGAAATCCACCGCGACCAATTACGATTGTTATAGCTATAGTTAGAAAGAAATACATCCATTTTTTAGGTTCCCTGTAACTTATTTGAACTGATTTAGACTTAAAATATGTAAAAAGTAATAACCCAAAAGAAATAATAAAGAATAAAATAAGCCACCAAAATTCTAGAATAAAATCTCCTGCCAGACTTCCTGATTCGTCACTATTTAACATGAATTTTAAGTAATCATAACTAGTTCGTTTATGCGTGTAGGAAAAATAGGCCACATCGAGCGCATTGAATAAAAATACTATAGCACTACTAAGAGTAAAAACAATAAATAAAATAATGGATCTTATTTTTTCAGTAATTAATGGGAGAGGAATTACACTAAGAAAGATATACGGAAGAAAAAAAAGTGCAATTGTAATGCAATCAAACCAAAGTCCGATAATATGTTCTTTAACACCAAAATCAGGAAAGGACTCGCCATTACAAAATAGGAGAAGTATTCTATAAACTTCTAAAATAAGTAAAACAAAACTCAGTTTAAAAAGTAAGTTAAATATGTTTTTCTCTAAAAGAAGTTTTAGCTTCAAATCAGTAATTTAATAAGCTTGAAATAGCTGAAATTAATCTTTCTTTTGGCAAGAATTGTTCTTCCAAAGTAACTGCAAATGGAACTGGAGTATCTAATGACGCAACACGAATAACTGGAGCATCCAAGTATTCAAAACAATTCTCTGAAATTAAAGCAGCCAATTCTCCACCAATTCCTCCCATCATACAATCTTCGTGAAGAACGATTACTTTCCCAGTTTTTTTAACTGCAGTGTAAATACTCTCAGTATCTAAAGGCAACAATGTTCTAAGGTCAATTATTTCGGCACTCGTATCCGGAAACTTTGTTAAAGCTTCTTTTGCCCAATGAACACCGGCTCCGTAAGTTATAATTGTAAAATCCTTTCCTTCAGAAACGATTGCTGCTTTTCCAATTTCAACAGTATAATAATCCGAAGGAATTTCTTCTTTAATACTTCTATAAAGTCCTTTGTGTTCGAAGAATAGGACAGGATTTGGGTCTTCAATTGCTGCATTTAGTAAGCCTTTTGCATCATAAGGATTTGAAGGATATAAAATCTTTAATCCCGGCGTATGAAAAAACCAGGCTTCATTACTTTGAGAATGAAAAGGTCCAGCTGCTGTTCCTGCACCTGTTGGCATTCGAACAACAACGTCCGCATTTTGGCCCCAGCGCCAATTAATTTTCGCTAAATTATTTATTATTTGATTGAATCCACAGGTTACAAAATCTGCAAATTGCATTTCCACCATTGCCTTCATTCCTGAAATTGATAAGCCCAAACTTGCACCTAGTATTGCAGATTCACAAAGTGGTGTATTTCTTACTCTTTCTTTTCCAAACTTATCGAGTAAGCCCTCAGTAACCTTAAATGCACCACCATATTCTGCAATGTCTTGCCCCATCAAAATCAAATCTGGATATCGCTCCATAGATTGAATTAAAGCATCTTGAATGGCATCAATAAATCGTTTTTCAACAAGAGGTCCATTCGGTTTTTGAACTTCTTGTTGGAATGGAGCATAAATATCTGCTAATTCAAGCTCTATATTTGGAATAATTGCGTCTTCAGCATTTGCTTTGTCAAATCCTGCTTGAATTTCATCCTTAAAGGTTTTTTTTATTTCTTCAATGGACTCTTTTGTGAGAATTCCTTGCTCAAGTAAATACAATTCAAAGTTCAAAACAGGATCTTTTTTCGCCCATTCATCTTGCAATCCTTCAGGATAATATTTCGTGCCTGAAGATTCTTCATGTCCTCTCATGCGAAAAGTCATCAATTCCAGTAAAAAAGGCTTAGGGTTTTCACGAATTTCCTCATTTATTTTTCGGACAGTTCGAATTACCTCTAAAATGTTATTGCCATCGACTTGAATAGCATTCATTCCATATCCAATTCCCTTATCGATAAATTGTTTACAGCGAAATTGTTCTTCGGAAGGTGTGGATAAGCCCCATTGATTATTTTCAACACAAAAAATAAGGGGTAAATCCCAAACTGCAGCCACATTTAAAGATTCATGAAAATCTCCTTCAGAAGCTCCACCATCTCCAGTAAAAACAAGTGTTGATTTTTTATTCTTCTTTATTTTATTAGAAAGTGCTATACCATCTGCAATTCCAAGTTGAGGTCCTAAATGGGAAATCATTCCTACTAATTTATATTCTTGAGTTCCAAAATGAAAGGACCGATCTCTGCCTTTTGTAAAACCTGAAAGTTTACCTTGAAACTGAGAAAAAAGTCTGTTTAAAGGGATTTCGCGTGTTGTGAAAACACCTAGATTTCTGTGCATCGGTAAAATATACTCCTCTTTTTCCATTGCGTAGGAACAACCAACAGAAATACCCTCTTGCCCCCATCCAGAAAACCATTTAGTGATTTTTCCTTGACGAAGAAGAATAAGCATTTTCTCCTCTATTAATCTTGGGAGTAGTAATTTTTTGTAAATAGTCAGTAATTCAGAATTATCAAATCCATCTCTATTGAATTCAATTTGTTGTATTTCTTTTTGTTTCATTTAGCTGTTTTTAAAAGTGCACTGACTTACACTTTTAAGCCCTTTATAACACGATCCTTGCGTCTATTTTTTTGAAGGTTTTTCTTGATTACAACTAGATGAGCAGATCGCGCGAAGCCACGAATCAAATTAACTTTAAAAGTATTTCCTCCATAATTAACTTTCGGCCCCCCTTGTGAAGACCAATCAGCTTGAAAATAGTAGCGCCTATTTTTAGCACCTTCAACTTTAGATGAAAAAACCAATACTTTTTCATCTCCAAGTTCAAATCTTACAATTATTTCCCCCTTAGTTCCAAATTCATCGAAAATACACTTTGTACCAGCAGGAATTATAATAGATTCTTGTTTTGTATTTGAACTAGAAATCAGTGTGCCATTTGTTGTTGTATTTTGACTGTCTGATTCTAATTCTTGATCTAATATAATTGTATGTGAAGTAGAAAATTGCACGCTTCTCATTTTTTCATCTGAATCTAAACTAAACTCATCACGTAATTCATTTGTAAAGGGTACTTTCACACCACAGGAAATGAGACAAAATAAAAGAGAAGATAAAAAAATAGTGTTTTTCATAAAAATGATATTTATGTTACAAATTTAGTAATTTCATTCAAAAAAATACTTCGATTTAACAAATCAGATAAATTAGTTTTTATTTTGATGATAAAAATAAAAAAAGATTAAAATTGTTTCTTTAAATTAGCTTTCATAAAGAATTTTTTAATGCGTGTTTTTATCATTCCTTTATTTTTTTTAGTCTTTCAGTTTATTCTAGGATGTGGTTCAAATACGAATGATAAAAAAGTAAAATTACTCAATAAAAAAAAGTATAATAAACCTGAAAAACTAATTCCTAATAAAGAGGAAGACACCTTAATTATTCTATTTGATCGATATAATCAAGATTCCGTTGACCTAAATATTATGAAAATAAGTCCAAATTTAGAAAAAACCTTTATTGAGCGTTTTCCAAATAAAAAAGCATTAAATTTTATTTTAGATTCTGAAAATTCTTGGATAAAACATCTACAAATTGACTATTTAGATTCTAATTCTATGAAAAATGCTTTTTTCAATTTTTTAGATTGTTATGGTAAAGACTGCAAAAGTATCGAGTTATTCCAGAAAGTAAAATTTTCAAAAACATTCTTTATGCTTCTTGCTTCAACTAAATCTATACATATAATTGAATCTGAAATCAATCAAAATCCAATAAAATGGATTAATTTACTTAGATTCTCAAATAATAAATACCCAATAAAATTTATTATAGTTCAACAAAAGCAACAAAAAGCAAAATGGTTTAATTATTCTAACTTTGTTTTAACTGAAGTAAAATGAAAATAATCAATCGAGGATTTATTTGTGTAACTCCAACTCCATTATTTATTGCTTGGGCTGCTAAGCATTCCGATGACAATCAGTTCTTTACGATCAATCCTGAACCATCCATTTATCTTGTAGAAGATGATTTTTGGGAGGATTCAAAAGTAATTGAAAAATACTACAAGAAAATTTCAATACAAGAATTTAATGCATTGTGCACAAAAGATGAAATTATTCCTATTATTTCTAGTGAAGAAGAATTTAGTCTATATTTCGATCTAAGTTTAGGAACAATTGTTCACGATTTGTTAAAAGAAAACATAGAAAGAGAATAAACATTTTAGAATTATGAATGTTTCTCTTAAATGAAAACAATTTTATTAATCGGAGCTTCTTCAGCAGTAGCAAAAGAAGTTGCAAAACAACTAAAAACAGAAGGGCATACAGTTATTTCAATTTCAAGGTCTGAACCTGATGCACCTTTTGATTTTTTCCATCAATATGACATTTCTTCTGATGATTTAGTGCCAATTATTGACGTATGTGTAGACGGTCTTGTATATTTTCCAGGAACAATTAATTTAAAACCTTTCCAGTCCCTAAAAAGCACAAACTTTTTGGAAGATTTCCAAATAAATGTTCTTGGCGCAATAAAAAGTATTCAATCTTATTCGAAAAATCTAGCGCTCTCCGATTCTGCATCAATAATTCTTTACAGTACAGTAGCTGTTCAAACAGGAATGCCATTTCATGCTTCTGTTGCAGCTAGCAAAGGTGCAATTGAAGGACTTACTAGATCACTTGCAGCAGAATTTGCTCCAAAAATTCGTGTAAATTGTATTGCTCCATCACTTACAAATACTCCGATGGCAAGTCGCTTGTTAAGTTCACCTGAAAAAATAGAAGCTAGCGCATTGCGCCATCCCTTAAAGAAAGTTGGCGATCCGAAAGACTTAGCAAACATGACTACTTTTTTGCTCTCTGATGCATCAAAATGGATGACTGGTCAAATTCTACATTTAGACGGAGGGATGTCATCTATCAAATGATTTTAAGCGAAAAAGACATAAATAGAATAATTGAAATGTCGTGGGAGGACAGAACTCCTTTTGACGCCATTTTTATGCAATTTAATTTGCGTGAGGATCAAGTTAAGGAATTAATGAAAAAAGAACTTAAATTTTCCTCTTACAAATTATGGCGAGAACGAGTAGAAAATTGCAAAACAAAACATCAAAAAATTCGTAATCAAGAAATTAATCGCTTCAAATGCCAGCTTCAACGACCTATAAGCAATAATAAAATTTCTAAAAGATAATTTTTATTGCTACAAATGAATAACTTCTCCGTAAGCCTGAGCAGCTGCCTCCATAATCGCTTCTGACATTGTTGGATGTGGATGAACAGTTTTAATCAATGCTTCTCCCGTTATCTCCAACTTTCGAACAGCAACTAATTCAGCAACCATTTCAGTAACATTTGCTCCAATCATATGTCCACCTAAAAGTTCGCCATATTTTGCATCAAAAATCAATTTTACAAAACCATCTTTTGCTCCAGCTGCACTTGCTTTTCCTGAGGCCGAAAATGGAAACTTGCCAATTTTCACCTCATATCCTGCTTCTTTTGCTGCTTTCTCTGTCATTCCTACAGACGCAATTTCAGGGGAACAATAAGTACAGCCCGGAATATTTCCATAATTTAATGGCTCAGGATGATGTCCAGCTAATTTCTCAACACAAATAATTCCTTCCGCTGAGGCAACATGCGCCAATGCAGGACCAGGAACAATATCGCCAATTGCATAATAACCTGGTAAATTTGTTTGGTAATAATCGTTTACAAGAATTCGACCCTTGTCAATTATAATTCCAAGTTCTTCTAATCCAATATTCTCTATGTTTGCTTGAATTCCGACAGCAGAAAGAACAACATCACATTCTATTTTTTCTTCGCCTTTTTCTGTTTTTATTGATACAATACAATTTTTACCCTTAGTATCAACTGCTTCAACTGAAGCATTCGTCATTATATTAATTCCCGCTTTTTTAAAGGACTTTTCTAGTTGCTTTGAAATATCTTCATCTTCTACAGGGACAATATTTGGTAAATATTCAACAACGGTAACCTCTGTTCCAATAGCATTATAAAAATAAGCGAATTCAACACCAATTGCTCCAGAACCAACAATAAGAAGTTTTTTTGGTTGCCTCTTCAAAGTCATTGCTTGTCGGTAACCAATTATTTTTTCTCCATCCTGTGGTAAATTTGGTAATTCTCTTGAGCGAGAACCTGTTGCAATAATTAATCCTTTATCCGCAGTATACTCAATTGTCTTTCCGCTCTCATCAGTTACAGCAACTTTTCTTCCTGCTTTTAAGACGCCATTTCCTTTAAGAACATCAATTTTATTTTTTTTCATTAAAAATTGTATTCCATTACTCATACCATCAGCAACATCTCTACTTCTTTTAATCATCCCATTAAAATCGGCAGAAGCAGAATTTACAGTAATTCCATAATCGGATGCATGAGAAATATATTCAAAAACATTCGCAGACTTTAGTAAAGCTTTTGTTGGGATACAACCCCAATTCAAACAAATACCACCTAGAGCTTCACGCTCAATAATAGCAGTTTTAAACCCCAACTGAGAAGCTCGAATAGCAGTTACATATCCACCAGGTCCACTTCCCAAAACAATAATATCGTAATTCATATAGACTAATTTATCTTGCAAAATTAATAAAATTATACGGATTCTATGTGTTTTTTTAATTCACTTGAGATTTGTAAAAAAATAAGAATTAAGCACTTTTTTAGTATTGATTTCATCAGAATATACTTACTTTTGTTGAGAAAAATTAAAGCATGGAAAGTAATTTGCAAAAAGAAGCAAGCATAGAACAAGCAATCGATTTAGGTCTCAGAACGGATGAATTTGATCAGATAAAAGAAATTTTAGGACGAACACCAAATTTTACTGAAACTGCTGTTTATTCTGTTATGTGGTCGGAGCATTGTTCTTACAAGAATTCGATTCTTTGGCTCAAAACACTTCCGAAAGATGGTCCACATATGCTTGTTAAAGCTGGAGAAGAAAATGCTGGCTTGGTAGATATAGGTGATGGTTTAGGCTGCGTTTTTAAAATTGAATCACACAACCACCCAAGTGCTTTAGAACCATACCAAGGAGCTGCAACTGGAGTTGGCGGTATCAATCGGGATATCTTCACCATGGGAGCGCGACCAATTGCTCAATTAAATTCTTTGCGCTTTGGAAATATTGAAAATGCCAGAACAAAATGGTTGGTCAAAGGAGTTGTTAAAGGAATTGGAGATTATGGAAATGCATTCGGAATTCCAATCGTTGGTGGCGAGGTCTTTTTTGATGATTCATACAATACAAATCCACTAGTTAATGCATTTTCAGCGGGAATAATTGACAGTAAAAAAATGATTTCAGCAACTGCAAAAGGTCCGGGAAACCCAGTTTTTATTGTTGGGTCTGCTACTGGAAAAGACGGAATCGCAGGTGCAGCATTTGCATCAAAAGACATAACAGAAGATTCCGTAAACGATTTGCCTTCTGTTCAAGTTGGTGACCCTTTTATGGAAAAATTACTCCTTGAAGCTACAATGGAATTAGCAGAAACAGATGCTATTGTTGGAATGCAAGATATGGGAGCCGCTGGAATTACTTGTTCAACTTGCGAAATGAGTGCCGCAGGAAACGTAGGAATGGATATTTTTTTAGATAAGGTGCCAACAAGACAAGAAAATATGCTTCCCTATGAGATTTTACTTTCAGAATCTCAGGAACGCATGCTTGTTGTTGTTCAAAAAGGCAAAGAAAAAATCGTAAAAGATATATTTACAAAATGGGATTTACATGCCGAGGAAATTGGCTTTGTTACAGATACAGGTCGTGTTCGCTATTTCACAAATGATGAATTAGTTGGCGATGTTCCTGCCGAATCACTTGTTTTAGGAGGTGGAGCACCGCAATATAAAAGAGAATATTCTGAACCTGCATACTATTCTGAATTCAAGAAATTTAATATTGATAGTATCGAAATGCCAAGTAATTTAAAAGAAGTTGGCTTTGCAATGCTTGGATTACCAAATATCGCATCTAAAAGATGGATTTACGAACAATATGACTCAATGGTCGGAACACGGAATATGACTACTAATCGCCCTTCAGATGCAGGAGTTGTAAATATAAAAGGAACAAATAAAGCTTTAGCAATGACAGTTGACTGTAATTCGCGCTTTGTAAATGCAGATCCAGAAATAGGAACTATGATTGCCGTCTCTGAAGCAGCTAGAAATATTGTATGTGCTGGCGGAATTCCGAGTGCTATTACCAACTGCTTGAATTTTGGAAATCCTTATAATCCTGAATCTTATTGGCAATTTGTTGGAGCAATTAAAGGAATGTCTACTGCCTGTCTAAAATTTAAGACACCTGTAACTGGTGGAAATGTGTCATTTTATAACCAAACATCTAAAAATGGTGTTGAAATACCTGTATTCCCAACTCCAACTATTGGAATGATTGGCATTGTTCCCGATAAAGACAAGGTAATGACCTTGGATTTTAAGGAAAAAGGGGATTTAATTTTTTTAATTGGTGAATATAAAAATGATATTTCGTCTTCAGAATACCTTGCAACATACTTGGGTGTAAAAGCCTCGCCAGCTCCTTATTTTGATCTTGAAAAAGAATTTCAAATGCAAGAGGCAGTAAAAGGTTTAATCGAAGAAAACATTGTAAATGCTGTTCACGATGTTGCAGATGGAGGATTATATGTAACTTTGATAGAAATGTCTCTTCCTAGAGAACTTGGTTTTGATATTGTAAGCGACTCTGAAATTCGTGAAGATGCCTTTTTATTCGGAGAAGGACAAGGAAGAGTAGTTGTAACTGTAAGTGAAGAAAAAGCTGAATCTTTTCTGGAATACATGATAAAAACAATGGTAAACATTACGCTTTTAGGCCATGTAACCAAAGGAAAACTTCAAATAGACGAGGAACATTTTGGATTTATAAGCGAAGCAAAAAATATTTATGATAATGCACTCGCACAAAAATTAGAAAATTAATTATGGAAGAAATGGAATACAATACCACACGCGGAAAACTAATTCTGCCTGAATATGGTCGAAATGTTCAAAATATGATCTCACACGCAATGGAACTTGAGGATCGCATTGAAAGAAATAGAGCAGCTCAAGCTATAATTGAAGTTATGGGACAACTAAATCCGCATTTAAGAGATGTTGATGACTACAGACATAAATTATGGACACACTTATTTGTTATGTCTGATTTTATGCTCGATGTTGATTCTCCTTATGATATTCCAAAACCTGAAGCGTTAAATGAAAAACCATCCATTATGGATTATCCTTCAAGCTCTATTAAATATGGACATTACGGGAAATATACGCAAGCAATTCTAGAAGCTTCAAGGGAAACCACTGATCCAAAAGAAAAAGAATATTTAAAGACTTCAATGGCGAATTTCATGAAAAAACAGTATCTCTCTCATAACAACGATGCTGTAGAAAACAATGTTATTGCTGAAAATTTAAAAGAATTATCAAAAGGTGACTTAATATTGGAAAACCCAGATGATTTGGTAAATACAAGTACTATTTTACGTGAAATGGGTTTGAATAAGAAATTCACGAAACCCAATAACAATTTTAAGCAAAAAAAGAAATTCAAAAAGCAATAAAATGGCCTCATTTGAGATTTATGGTGGAAAACCACTTAAAGGAGAATTAATTCCTCAAGGCGCTAAAAACGAGGCGTTACAGGTATTGTGTGCTCCTCTTTTAACGGAAGAAAAAGTTACAATATCTAATATTCCTGATATAATTGATGTAAATAAATTAATTGCACTCTTACAAATTATGGGTGTGAAAATTGAGAAAATTGAAAAAGGAACGTATAGCTTTCAAGCAAAAGAAATCGATTTAAAATACCTTGAATCGGAAGATTTTAAAATACGTGCTGCATCGCTTCGTGGTTCAATAATGATTGTTGGTCCTTTATTGGCGCGCTTTGGAAGAGGTTTTATTCCAAAACCTGGCGGAGATAAAATTGGAAGACGTCGTCTAGATACTCATTTTGAAGGTTTTGCACTTCTAGGAGCAAAATTTAATTACGATGCTGGAGAACATTTTTATTCTGTAGAAGCAAAGAAATTAAAAGGTGCATATATTCATTTAGATGAAGCTTCTGTTACAGGAACTGCAAATATATTAATGGCTTCTGTTCTTGCTGAAGGAAAAACAACCTTTTATAACGCAGCTTGTGAACCATATATTCAACAAATGTGCCGCATGTTGAATTCAATGGGAGCGAATATCACAGGAATTGGTTCGAATTTACTATACATTGAAGGGGTTAAATCTTTAAAAGGTTGTTACCATCGTATACTTCCAGATATGATTGAAATTGGTAGTTTTATCGGCCTAGCAGCAATGACAAAATCTGAAATTACAATCAAAGACGTGAGTTATGAGAATCTAGGGATTATCCCAAATGTTTTTAGAAGACTTGGAATAAAACTAGAAAGACGTGGAGATGATATTTTTGTGCCAGCTCAAGATAGTTATGAAATTGATACTTTTATCGACGGGTCAATTCTTACTATTTATGATGCACCATGGCCAGGCTTCACACCAGATTTACTTTCGATTATATTAGTTATTGCAACACAAGCAAAAGGATCCGTTTTGATTCATCAAAAAATGTTTGAATCCCGCTTGTTTTTTGTAGATAAGTTAATCGATATGGGAGCTCAAATTATTCTCTGTGACCCACATCGAGCAACAGTTATTGGCTTGGGAAGAGAACATGATTTAAAAGCAATTAGCATGACTTCACCAGATATTCGTGCTGGCGTTTCCCTCTTAATTGCTGCTCTATCAGCACCAGGAAAAAGCACCATTCATAATATTGAACAAATTGATCGTGGATACCAAGATATCGAATTGAGACTTAATAATATCGGTGCTGACATAAGAAGAATTAGCTAATGAAATATAAAATAATTTTAAGTTCTATTTTAGTTGTAGCTTATGCTTGCTTTGCATTAACCATGAAAAAAAAAGCTCGTGTTAATTCAGTAATAAGCGCTCCCGAAATTGAATTAATTTCACCAAATGGCAAAACAATTAAACTATCAAATTTAAAAGGAAAAATTGTCTTGATAGATTTCTGGGCATCTTGGTGTGGACCATGCCGTCAGGAGAATCCAAAAGTTGTTGAAGCATATAAGAAATATAAAAAAGGCACGTTCATAAATGCAAAAGGTTTTGAGGTATTTAGTGTTTCACTAGATCGTGATGAAAAAGCATGGAAGGAAGCTATAAAAAATGATTTTCTATCATGGAAAAATCATGGTATTGATAAAGAAGGGAAAGC
>JBILPT010000035.1:0-17463 GCA_044373675.1 Crocinitomicaceae bacterium
CACTATCTTATTATTTGGGCAAGAAAATGCAACAACTTGTTCAAAACAAACAAAGCAACATAATCTATTAAAAACTGCCACACTAAATGCTTCTCAAATTCTAGAAACGGAGAAATACGATGTGCATTTTTACAGTTTAAACTTGAACATGACAAATACTTCTAGCTATTTATCAGGCACAGCTGAAATTCACGCAAAAGCAAATTCAAACTTAGATTCTGCGCTTTTTGAATTGTATCCAAGTATGATAATATCTGAAGTTCGTGTTAATGGCTTAGTTGTAAATTTTTCGCGACTTGGCACAGCTGTAAAAGCACCTGTTAATTCTTCAGCAAATCAAAATTTTGTTCTAAAAATTTCATATTCTGGAAATCCTCCAACGGCACAAACAAATCCTCTGGGCGGAAGTGGCATGACTGCAGGAACATCACCAAGCTGGGGAAACAAAGTAGTTTGGTCGCTTTCAGAACCTTTTTCTGCCTACGAATGGTTTCCATGCAAGCAAAGTTTACGGGATAAAGCAGATAGTTCTTTTGTTGCAGTAACTGTTCCAGATACTTGCAAAGCAGGTTCTAACGGAGTCCTAATTAACACAGTTCCTCTCGGAAATGGATTTACACGCTATGAATGGAAAAACAAGCATGCTATTGACTATTATCTAATTTCTGTGGCTGTAGCAAAATACATAGAATATTCATTTTATGCGAATCCTGTTGGGGCTCCAAATCCTATTTTAATTCAAAATTTTATTTATGACAATCCCCAAACATTTATTTATTTTGAAGATGAGATCAATGAAACTGGAGATTTTATTGAATTATTTTATGATTTATATGGTCCTTATCCTTTCGAAGATCAAAAATATGGACATTGTATGGCACCAATTGGAGGAGGAATGGAACATCAAACAATGACAACACAAGGATCTTTTTCAAAAGGTTTAACTGCTCACGAATTAGCGCATCAATGGTGGGGAAATAGTGTGACTTGTGCATCGTGGAGTGATATTTTTATAAACGAGGGTTTTGCTTCCTACAGCGAATACGTGATGCTTGAAAATTTATATCCCGCAGAAAAGGCGCAACACATGTTAGATGTACACGACAACATTCTTTCGCAAACTGGAGGAAGCGTTTGGTTTTCGGATACTTTAAATGAAAATCGAATATTCAACGGTAGACTTTCCTACGATAAAGGTTCTGGAATTATTCATTCTATTCGCTATTTAATGAACAACGATAGTTTGTTTTTCGCAGGATTAAGAGAATTTCAAAATGATTTTAAAGACAGTGTTGCAAGAGGCATTGATCTCAGAAATAAAATGCAAGAAATTTCTGGAATAAATTACACACCTTTTTTCGAGCAATGGTATTTTGGCGAGGGATATCCCACCTACTCTATTCGTTGGAAACAAATTGGACAAGACCTTTTATTAGAACTCAAGCACACAGCATCAAAACCAAGCGTAACTCCAACTTTCACAAATCCAATAGATCTTCGTTTCATACGACAGGGAATGAGTGATACCCTTATTCGCTTTGATGTAGCATCAAATTCACAGCAATTTTACATTTCAAATTTCGGTACATTGTCCTCTACAATTACTGTAGATCCACAAAATTGGATAATCAACAATATAGGAACTATTATTCAAGACAATTCCCTAGTAAACTTGACCGAAGTGAATGAAAATAGTACTGCCTTAACAATTGTTCCAAATCCAAACAATGGAATTTTCACCATCGGAAATCAACAAGCAAATTGTTGGGTTAGCGTTTTCAACATGCAAGGAAAGAATATCTTAAATAAACAGCTTGCTCAAAATGAACTTATCGATTTACAGGATTTTGGAAAAGGAACGTATTTATTAGAAATTAAAAATTCTGAAAATAGCGAAGCTAAAACCTTAAAATTGATTTCTTTTTAGAAAGTTTATTTTACTGCAGTATTATAAAATCTCTTAACTTTGAAAAAAAATTCTAAGCTATGAAACCCATTTACATTGTTTTAATCGCAATTGGCTCAATAATCCTAATTAGTTTTATGGGATATTATTCCGTTTATTCAAATGCAGTTTCCCTTCAGGAAAATGTTGACGAAAAATGGAACAATGTGCAATCTGCTTACCAAAGAAGAGCTGATTTAGTACCACAATTACTAGCAACTGTCAAAGGCGCTGCTGCAAATGAAAAAGAAATCTTGCTAAAGGTAACACAAGCAAGAGCAGGAATTGTAGAAGCCAAAACACCAGATGACTTAGAAATAATGGGGAGGAAAATCGAAACAGCGATAAATCTAGCCTATGAGGCCTATCCACAAATTAAATCAACAGAAAACTTCCAAGAATTTCAAAAACAATTAGAAGGAACAGAAAATAGAATCAACAGAGAGCGCGACTTATTCAATGAAGCTATAAAATCGTATAATACGCATATTAGAGGTTTGTTTGCAGGAATCTTTTTAAACAAAGAAGTTTTTCCTCGCAAAAAAGGTTTTTCTGCAAAAGCAGGAGCTGAAAATGCGCCAGAAGTTAAATTCTAAAACCAATGCTTTCCTCAGCTGACAAGCAAGAAATTCAAGAAGAAATTCGATTAGCAGAACTGCAAACAGCAGGTGAAATTCGCGTTCACATCGATAAGAAATGTAAATCAAATCCAGTAGATAGAGCTGTAATAATTTTTCAGCAATTAAAAATGCACAAAACCAAAGACAGAAATGGTGTTTTAATTTACCTTTCCTTTGAAGATTCAAAGCTTGCAATAATCGGAGATGAAGGAATCAATAAACTTGTTCCATCAGATTTTTGGGAAAGTACAAAAAACACAATGATTGCTGCCTTTAAAAAGCAAGAATTTACGCAGGGAATATGTTCTGCAATATCAGAAGCTGGAAAACAACTAGCGTGTTTCTTTCCCCTCAAAGAAAATGATAAAAATGAATTGAGTAACGAAATAAGCATGGAAAAAGAATGAAATATCTTTTAAGCATTATTCTCTTATTAGCAACAAGTAAAATCATTTTTGGGCAATTTCCTAAGCCACTTTCACCTGCTAGACTCTACAATAATTTTTCTACTCTTAAAATTTTAAGCGATTCTGAAGAAGCAGAGATAGAAGCTATTTTAGTGAAATTTGAAGCTGAAACATCCAATGAAATTGCAGTTATTGTTGTTGATGATTTAAATGATTTGGAGCCATGGGAATACGCCACTGAAATTGGAGAAAAATGGGGAGTTGGGAAAGCAGAGGAAGACAACGGAATAATTCTCCTTATTAAACCTACTGAAAAAACAAGTCGAAGAGAAGTTTTTATCGCTGTGGGTAGAGGATTGGAATCAGTTGTTCCCGATTTAACAGCAAATGAAATTGTTGAAAATGAACTTCTCCCAAATTTTAAAAATCAAGCATATTTTGAGGGTGTTAAGCAAGCTGTAAAAGTCCTTTCTGAATTATCAAGAGGCGAATACAGCCACAATAAATACAGTAAGAAAAATAAAAAAGGAAAGTTTGCTTCCGGTATTGTTTCAGTTTTATTTATTTTAATCTTGGTTATCCTTCTTATAAAAAGAGGAGGTGGAGGAACGACAATTGGTGCAGCAGGGTTTATCGGCGGATTTGGCCGTGGATTTGGTGGAGGATTTGGTGGAGGTTTCGGCGGTGGTAGTTCTGGTGGAGGTTTTGGTGGATTTGGCGGAGGTAGCTTTGGTGGAGGTGGTTCTGGCGGAAGCTGGTAATAAGTAATTAGAAAAAATAAACAGCTATTTTTTAACTCAAAGATTTAAAGCATGATTAAAATTATTATTTCAAGTATCTTTCTCTTGTGTTGCATAAGTTTAAGTGCTCAAAAATCCAGTACAATTGCTTTTTACAACGTTGAAAATTTATTTGATACAATAGATGGTACAAATGATGATGCTGAATTTCTTCCATCTGCTAAAAATGCTTGGAATAGCAAACGTTATATGGAAAAACTAAAGCACATTCGAGAAGTTTTAAATACTGCAGAAAAACCACTTATCGCAGGATTTTGTGAAATCGAAAACGCCGAAGTTGTTCGAGATATTTATATGAATCAAAAGGATTTTAAGTCCTATGCCTTGGTGCATCATGATAGTAAAGATGCGCGTGGAATTGATGTTGCGATGATTTACGACAAGTCTAAATTAACTTTAGTATCTGATGGAATTATTCGCTTTGTCCTACCTGGCGACTCACTACCAAGTTCTCGGGATATTTTATGGGCAAAATTTAATCACAAGAAAGAAATGCTTTTTGTCATGGTTAATCATTGGCCAAGCAGGCGCTCAGGAACCGATGTAAGCGAAGCAAAAAGAGTGAAAGCCGCAGAATGTGCAGATCGCTTTATCGATTCATTAATGAAGCAGGATCAAAATGTTAAAATAATCTTTATGGGCGACTTAAACGATTATCCAAGTGATAAAGCACCAAAAATAATCGAAAGTAAATTAACACCTATGATTATTAAGTCATCGGGAGAATTTGGAGGCACCTACAACTACCAAGGGCAATGGGAAATAATGGATCATATTTTTGTTTCTACAGGATTAAGTACTGGAAAAATAAAGGTTGTTCCAAGTTCAGGGAAAATCTACTCGCCAGCATTTTTATTAGATAAATACAAAGGGAATATTGTTCCTTTTAGAACATATGGTGGTACAAATTACTTAGGAGGATACAGCGATCATCTGCCAGTATCAATCAGTATTTCTCTAAAATAATTATACTTTATAATTCCAAGAATGGATATCTTCTGCCTTTCCAGTTTTAATATCACTGAGGTAATTCTTTATTTTATTAGATAAAGTTCTTCCTTCTAAAGGTGGCAGTTCTAAACGCTCATCACGGAAACCAATTATTAAGATTTGAGCAATAGTTGCAGCAGTTCCAGCTCCAAAAGCATCTTCTAAAGTTCCATTTCTTGCTGCTGTAACAATTTCTTCAACAGTAATCTTTCGTTCTTCAATTTCTACACCCCAACTTCTTGCAATGTCAAAAACTGTTTTTTTCGTTACACCGCGTAAAATCGTATCAGCATCTTCGGAAGGTGAAATCAACTTACCACCAATCTGAAAAATAATATTCATGGTTCCTGATTCTTCAATGTATTTGTGTTCTGCGGCATCTGTCCAAATTAATTGGTGAAACCCTTGCAACTGACATTGCTTTGCAGGATACAAAGAAGCACCGTAATTTCCGGCGGCTTTGGCTCTACCTACTCCACCAATTGCTGCACGCGTATAATATTCCTCGATTTTAACACGAACGGGCTCAGAATAGTAAACTCCAACAGGAGCTGTAATTACCATGAATTTATAAGTTTCGGAAGGCTTAATTCCTACTCCTTCATCCGTAGCAAATAAAAAGGGACGAATATAAAGCGAATAACCTTCATTGCTTGGAACCCAATCTTGATCTACTTCTACCAATTTTCGGATGGCTTCAAGAAAAATATCTTCAGGAACTGGAGGCATACACATGCGTTCTGCTGATTCCGCAAATCGTTTTGCATTCATTTGTGGACGAAAAATATTAATCTCATTGGATTCAGTTCGATATGCTTTGAGTCCCTCGAATATTGATTGACCATAATGCAAAGCTGAAAGTGCAGGATGCATTGGAATTGGAGCAAAAGGAACAATCTTCCCTACTCCCCATTCGCCATTTTCATATTCCATAATGAACATGTGATCTGAAAGAATCTTTCCGAAAGCTAAATTATCAAAATCAACTTGCGATATAGTGGAATTCTGTGTTTTTTCTACAGAAAATGAAATTGTGCTCACGGACATAGTTAAAAAATTGATTGCGAATATACTATTTCTAATTAAGCTTTCAAACTAATTTTTATTGCTTTTTGTTTTCCTTAACTTTACCAAATTAAGAAAAAAATTGAAGCAAAGCCGCGAAATATTATTAAAGTATTGGAACTATGACTCTTTCCGTCCGCAACAAGAAGAAATTGTGGATGATGCAATCAATGGATCTGATGTACTTGCTCTTTTACCAACAGGAGGAGGAAAATCAATTTGCTTCCAAGTTCCTGGTATTGCCCGCGAAGGAATTACCCTTGTTATTTCTCCTCTAATTGCCTTAATGCAAGACCAAGTTGCAAATCTTAAGCAAAGAGGTATTCGTGCGGAAGCCCTGACAAGCGGAATGTCGTATCGAGAAATAGACATATTATTAGACAATACTCGTTTTGGAGGTGTCGACTTTTTATATACTTCGCCCGAGCGCATTCAATCCTCTTTATTTATAGAACGATTCAAAAATATGCAAGTTGGATTAATTGTAGTTGACGAAGCGCATTGTATTTCAGAATGGGGACATGATTTCCGACCATCTTTCATGAAAATAAAGAATTTACGCGAATATCATCCGAATACGCCAATTCTTGCCTTAACGGCTACTGCAACTGAAAAAGTCAGAAAAGACATTATAGAACAGCTAGCACTAAAAAAGGCTATAATTCACGAAGCTTCTTTTGAAAGAAAAAATGTAAGCTACGAAATTTTAAAAACCGAGAATAAAATTGCACGCATGATTGACTTTTGCAAAGCGAATTCAGCAACTGGAATAATCTACTGTCAAACACGAAAAAGCGTCAAAGAAATTGCACGAATTTTATTGGCTAATTCAATCTCTTCAGGTTTTTACCATGGTGGACTCGAAAACAATGAACGTCAAAAAATGCTCCAAAGTTGGTTGAAAGAAGATATTAAAATCATGGTGGCAACAAATGCTTTTGGAATGGGAATAGACAAGCCAAATGTACGCTTTGTCTTGCATTACGAACTTCCACAATCCTTAGAAGCTTACTTCCAGGAAGCAGGTCGCTGCGGTAGAGATGGTGAATTAGCGCGAGCTATTGCTTTTGTTGAGCCCAATGATACAAAAGAGTTAATGCATAATGTCGTACAGAAATTCCCAGAGAAAGAAGTTGTTTTCAATACCTACAAAGTCTTGTGTAATTATTTAAATTTAGCATTCGGTTCAGGAAAAGACGAAACATATCCCATCGATTTAAAAAGTATGTGTGAAACTTTTAAATTGGATTACGCACAGACGTATAATTCATTAAAAATTCTTGAATTAAATGAAAATATTCAATTTTCAGAAGGGTTTTTCCATCAAACAAAAGTCAAGTTTCTCGTTGACCATGCAGAATTGTATAATTTTCAAGTTAAGCACGAAAAATACCGAGCATTAACAACCTTATTGACACGCTCATATTTAGGAATTTTTGAAATTAAGCAGAATATTTTCGAAGCAGAAATAGCAAAAAGAATTGGTATTTCTGAGTCTGAATTAAAGAACTATCTTGAAGCATTAAAGCTGAATGAAATAATCGACGTAAATTTTAGAAGCAGTCTTCCAACCGTAACTTTTATACAAGAAAGAGTAAACGATCTTAATTTTGAACTCGCTGCAACAATTTACCACGACCGAAAGAAAAATGCAGTAAACAGAGTTGAAAAAGTTATAGAATTAGTAGAAAGTGAAGAGTGTAGAGCAAAGCAAATAATCAACTATTTCGGTCAAGAAACAAGTAATTGTGGAATCTGTGACTGGTGTAAAAAAAATGAGTCTAAGGTAAAGTTAAGTGAGAAATCTTTACAGGAATTCCTAAGAGAAGAAAGAACAATTGGCATTTGCGCTGAATATTTTTCTTGTTCGGAAAATGAAATAAATACTTTCGTTCGCCCCTTACTTATTAAAGAAAAAATTAGCTTTAAAAATGGAAAATATTATCTTCGGTAAATGAAGCAAGCTTTGGAAGAAACGACCTTAATTTTACCGCCATTTTATAAGCAATCATTTTCCTATTTATTCTTTTTTTATTCCTTTGGAATTCTTTCCTATCTTTCCTTTCCTAACTATAATCTGACACCTTTTATTCTTTTTATATTACCAATATTTCTTGTAAATTGGGCAGCAAAGAATAAGCACCTCGAGCGAACAACATTCATCTTACTTCTAGCTATTTCTTTTGTGCTAATTGGAAATTCGAGTATGGGAGAATTTCAAAAACATAATTTATCCGAGCTAGCGATTTCTAATTCTGAAGTTTTTGAAGCTAAAATAATTGAATTCCAAAAAAAAGAACAGGGCTGGTCAAAAGGAATAGCAAGTATTACATCCTTTCCAAAAACTGGGGAAGCACTTAAAAATCCAATTAAAATACTGTTTTTTACAGACGAAAAATTTAAAGGGGAAATTGACGACATACTTTTAGTTAATTCAAGTCTTTCGAGAATTGAGAATAAAAATAATCCTGGGGAATTTGACATGAAACGTTATTGGCAAACGAAAGGAATTCAACACATTTCTTTTATCCAATTTGAAAATTACCAGTTAGTCGACAAACAAAAAGCCAGTTATTTTCAACAATTTATTCGTGGAATTCAAAAATCCTTTAATGCTATATTGGAAAAGCACCTTCAAAATGGAGAACTTTCGATTGCCAAAGCACTAATTTTAGGAGATAAATCCCTTTTAGATAGTGAAACCCGAAATTCTTTTACCGCTACCGGAGCAATGCATGTTTTAGCTGTTTCTGGGCTTCACATTGGACTAATTTTACAACTACTTTTAGGTGTTGCAAAACTATTTTCAAGACTCATTTCAAAGAAAATAGCAGTGATTTTAATTGTTTTACTTCTTTGGATTTATGCTTTAATAACTGGATTTTCACCAAGCGTTATCCGAGCGGTTTTTATGTTTTCCGTATTAGCTCTTTCACAACTGAGCGGCAGGACATACAATCCAATCAACACCTTATTTTTTACAGCTTTTGTGATTCTTTTATTTCAACCACTTTATTTGTTTGATGTGGGCTTTCAATTGTCGTATTTAGCAATGCTAGGAATATTTCTTTTTTACAAGAAAGTTGAAAGTTGGTTTCCCACAAAAAATAAAATTCTGCGTTATTTTTGGCAAGGAACTGCAATTGGTTTAGCAGCACAAGCCATGACAACCCCGCTAACATTGTATTACTTTCATCAATTTCCAAATTATTTCATACTCAGCAATCTTGGACTCATGCTTTTTTCTGGAATAATACTTGGCTTAGGTGTCTTTCTATTTTTACTAAATTTTATTCCCTTGATTGGACAATTAAACGGCTTACTACTATTTATTTCTATTTGGCTGATGTTTGGCTTTATTCAATGGGTGGAGAAACTTCCTGGTTCCGTTGCTTACGGATTTACCGTTCCTTTTTCGATGGTTCTAATTTTAAGCGTGTGTATTTACTTCTTATTAAAAATAGAAATCACTAAAAAGACTTGGTTGGCCTTTGGATTTCTTTTTTTTCTTGCACTATCAAACCTTATTTATACAAGATGGGATAATTTAAACAGTAAACACGTGTGTATCTTTAACAACAATGATTTAGTTTTTACCCTAAAAAAAGGGGCGCAAATTGTTTGTTTTTATGATTATGAAGTAAATGAAAAGCATAAAGTAGAATTTATGTTGGCGTCTTATCTAAAATGCTATCCAGGAGAAATTAACTACATTTCCATCAACAAAAAAAACATAAGTTCTCATTTTGGTGCTGATAAAATCAAACTAACAAAAACAGCAAGCGGGAAATTATTAGAAATAAACGGTCGGGAAATCCCTTTTATTTATTCTAATAAAACAATTTTCACGGAAAAAAATAGCGTTAAAATGCCATGGATTGAAGGAGAAAGAAGTTTAAAAAATGGGAGTATTTTATTTGATTTATAACTAAAAGAAATTAGTTCACTTTTTCTTGCTGAAATCAATATTATAGCTTGTAGAGAGCCATAGTGTATGATTGCGCTCCACTTTAATTCCATCAGTTTTAAAAACCATTTGATTTAAATAACCTACATGAATATTAAAATTAGGATTAAACCTCCAACCCAAAGCTGAGATAAATCTATTTTGATCTAAAATATTTTTTGAAATTCCTTTTCCATAACCTAAGAATATCTCATTATTTACATTTAAAAATAAGGTGTTGTTGGCCATTTCTTTTCGACTCAAGGGAACATTAATCATCATTCTATAACGAACACGGTTCCGATAATCATCTTTCCCTTGAATAAATTCTCCTGAAGAATTACTCCAATTGTCAATCAATCGTTGTTCCATACGGTAGCGATGCTGCATATCAAAACGACCATATTTGGCCTTTAAATTTACCTGTTCCCAAATACGATTTTCAGTGATTTCGTGACTGATGGGTTGCTCACCATATTTATAACTTAAAATGGAAGCATAACCAGCAGTAAAAGAAATAGTTGAATTATAGTGGTAATCCAAACCAACACGAAGTAAGGATTGTTGCCAGTCATTAAATAAATCTGCCCTACGCCATTGATACTCTGTATGAATTCCAAATTTCTCGCTTATTTTATGATTTCCGGTGTACAAAACCCACGCATTGTTTTGATTTGAAATCAATTTTTGAGAAAAACTCCCTCCTACTAAAAATAGCAGGAGGAATAGAGATATAATCAACTTTTTCATAGTATTTCTTCTTTCTTAATAAAGAATTTACGGAACAAAAAATAATAAACTAAGCTTCCAATAAGAATTCCAAAAGATGCACCTGCCGCAACATCGCTTAGATAGTGAACACCCAAATAAAGTCTACTAAAGACAACTACTATACCAATAGTAAATAAAAGAAGTAAAAGCCAATTTTTTCTCGTATAAAAAAGTGGAAAGAGAAAGGAAAGCATACCAAAATAATTTGCGCTGTGTGACGAAATAAATCCGTATTCACCACCTCTATAAAAGGTTCCATCAGCTTGTTTATAATAATGTAAATAATCTTCTATCAATGGATTATGAGAAGGTCTTAGGCGCTGAAAAACTTCTTTAAATAAATGAACAGATAAAAAGTCTGTTAAAAAAATTGTGAGCACCAAGAAAATGATTAGTCCAAAGAAAACCTTTGGAGAATACTCTTTAAAAAGAAAATAAAGCACCAATAAATAGAGCGGTAAAAGAGAGTAAGTTTGGGAAAAAAACCACATTACTTCATCCATTGTTTGAGAATGAAAGCCATTCACAAAAAGAACGAAATCACGGTCTAAGGTTTCAAGCCAATTCATCATTGTTCAAATGTTTCCAAATCATATCTTTTAATTCTGTTATTCCTTTTTGAGCGACGGAAGAAATAAAGATATAGGGGATTTTTGGAAGGTCTTTTTTTAATGCTGCTGTTAATTCCTCATCGAGCATATCAGATTTTGTTATCGCCAGCAAGCGTTCTTTATGTACTAATTCTGGATTAAATTGTTTTAACTCATTCAAAAGAATGTTAAACTCTTTCTTAATGTCATCGCTATCTGCAGGAATCATAAAGAGTAAAAGTGAATTTCTTTCAATATGGCGTAAGAAACGTAATCCAAGTCCTTTTCCTGTATGAGCACCTTCAATAATTCCTGGAATATCTGCCATAACAAATGAACGGTGATCGCGGTAGGATACAATTCCTAAATTCGGCCGAATTGTCGTAAATGGATAAGCGCCTATTTCGGGTTTTGCAGCAGAGATAACTGACAATAAGGTACTTTTTCCAGCATTTGGAAAACCAACTAATCCAACATCTGCTAAAATTTTTAATTCTAATATTTTCCAACCTTCTCGAGCGTCTTCGCCCGGTTGAGCATATCTCGGAGCTTGATTTGTTGGCGATTTAAATTGATTGTTTCCCCAACCTCCTCGACCGCCTGGCTGTATGATTCGCTCTTCGCCATCTTCAGTTATTTCAAACTCTATTTCATTGGTTTCAGCATCTCGAGCAAGCGTTCCAAGTGGGACATCAATGTAAACATCCGATCCTTGAGAACCTGTTTTTAAATTCCCTGCTCCGTGGGCTCCATGCTCCGCTTTGATGTGTTTTTTGAATTTTAAATGGAGTAAAGTCCACAATTGCTTATTTCCACGTAAAATAATATGTCCTCCACGACCTCCATCTCCTCCATCTGGACCGCCTTTTGGAATGTATTTTTCACGTCTAAAATGCGTAGATCCAGCACCACCTTTTCCAGATGTACAATGAATTTTTACGTAGTCAACAAAATTATCTGAAGCCATCTTAGGCTAATTTAGTGTTAATGGCAGAAAACAAACGAGTTGTTATTTCGTCGATTGTTCCAAGACCATTTATGGAAATAAATTTATTTTGATTTTGATAAAACATTTTTACGGGAGCAGTTTCCTTGTTGTATACTGAAATTCTATTTTCAATAATACTGATATCACCGTCATCTGCTCTACCACTTGTAGTTGCTCTATTTAACAAGCGTCTTTTTAATTCCTCTTCTTCAACTTCCAAAGCCGCCATCATCGTAATAGAGGTCTTAAAGGTTAATAAGACTTCGTCAAGTGCAGCTGCCTGAGCATTTGTCCTAGGAAAACCATCAAAAATAAACCCTGAAACTTCTTGTTTTTTGGTTAATTCAGAACGTAGCATTTCAATTGTCACAGAATCAGGCACCAACAAGCCCTGATCCATATAACTTTTTGCTAAAACTCCCAGTTCACTCTGCATTTTTATATTTGCACGGAAAATATCACCGGTAGATAAATGCACCAGATTATATTTTTCAATTAAGCGCTCAGATTGAGTTCCTTTCCCTGCTCCTGGAGGTCCAAACAATACAATATTCAACATATTATTCTTCTTTTAATTGATAAATTTCATTTAAATTCCTTCCCAATTCATCATAATCTAGGCCATAACCTACAACAAATTTATTGGGGATTTCAAATCCAATGTACTTCGGTAATTGTTTCCCTAAAAAAGCTTCCGGTTTAAAAAGTAGTGTGCAAACTTCAACTGAAGCTGGATTTTGACTTTTCAACAAGGAAATTACTTTATCGATTGTAATGCCTGTATCCACAATATCCTCTAAAATAACAACATGCTTACCCTTTAAATCTGTATTTAATCCAATTAATTCATCTACGCGACCACTCGATTGAGCACCAATATAAGAACTAACTTTTACAAATGATATTTGGATATTACCTGGGATTTCCTTTAATAAATCAGAGGCAAACATAAAAGCACCATTCAAAATAGCGATAAATAAGATTTCTTCTCCAAGATAATCTTTCTGAATTTCGGAAGACAGATTTTTAACCTTGTGTGCTATTTCATCCTTAGAAATAAAAGGACAAAAAACCTTATCGTGAATTTGGCGATCTAATTGCATTATGATTTTGCAAATTTACAATTTAAAGCCGGAAATGTAAAATTTTAGTAGTTTCCTTTGTAAGAAGTTCACTTCCCTTATCTTTGTTGCATGATTTCAAAATGGTATGGTAAAGATTTGCGCTTAGGAGTTCTTGGTGGAGGGCAACTCGGAAGAATGCTCATACAAGCAGCAAACGATTTGAATATTCATATACATTGCCTTGATCCTGATCCAAATGCACCCTGTTCAGAAATAGCACATTCTTTTTCGTGTGGAAGTCTAACAGATTATAATACAGTTCTTAATTTCGGAAGTGATAAACATCTAATTACTGTTGAAATTGAAAATGTAAACGTTGAAGCACTTGTAGAATTAGAAAAAAAAGGAGTTAAAGTATTTCCTCAATCAAATGTACTTAAATTAATAAAAGACAAGGGTTTACAAAAAGAATTTTACAAAAAAAACAATATTCCAACTGCAGCCTTTGAACTAATTTCATCCAAAGCTGAATTACTTTTAAAAACTGATTTTCCCTTCGTTCATAAACTTCGAACAGGTGGTTATGACGGGAAAGGAGTGAAAATCATCTCGAATTCATCTGAAGCTGATCAATCATTTGACGCACCTTCTGTTATTGAAGAAAAAATTGACTTCCAAAAAGAATTATCTGTTTTGGTAGCCAGGAATGAAAAGGGAGAAATTAAGACTTTTCCACTAGTTGAATGTGAATTTAATCCAGAAGCAAATCTTGTTGAATTCTTGTTTTCACCAGCAGATGTAAGTCCTGAAATTGAGCTAAAAGCGAAAGAAATTTCAAGCCAACTTATAGAAAAACTCAACATGGTTGGCTTGTTAGCAGTTGAACTATTCCTGACAAAATCAAATGAATTACTTGTAAATGAAATTGCCCCAAGACCTCATAACAGCGGTCACCACACAATTGAATGTTGTACAACTTCACAATTCTCTCAACACTTACGAGCTATTTTAAATCTTCCACTTGGCGATACTTCCTTAATTCAAGCTGGAGCAATGATAAATCTTGTAGGCGAAAAAGAATTCCATGGACCTGTTATTTATGATGGCTTAGAAAATCTTTTGTCGATTCCCGGCGTTTTTCCACATCTCTACGGAAAAGAAATAAGCAAGCCTTTCCGAAAAATGGGACATATTACCATCACTGGAAAGAACATAGATGAATTGAAAGCTAAAAGAGATAAAATCAAAGGATTGATTCGCGTAATTAGCCGCTAGTTTAACTGTAAAACCATTGTTAAAGTCATAATGCTGAGAAAAGCATGAAGTAAGAATAAATATGTAAACTCAGTTTGCACTTTCTTAAAAAATAAATAACAAGCGAACACAGGTATTGTAAAAAATGATAAAAGACTTGTGCTTTCAAAGAAAACAGAAAAACTTAGTGCAATAAAAAGTAGTGTAAGTACCCAACTCACTGTTTTATCATGTTTTAATTTCCATAGAATAAAAAATAAAGCCAAGAAAAAAGCACTAAATAGCAATATAACATCTAGGAAAATTCCTGAATTAAGTTGCTCTAAATCTTGGTCCTTATAGATTAGCGCCAAGAAGAATTGACTAGAAATAACTTTAAAAATCAATGCTAATAAATAGAAAAGGAAATACAGATTCTTTTTTTCAAATATGATTTTTCTATTCCAGCATATAAATTGAAAAGAAATAAGAAGAAGAATGGCATCAAAAAGAGGAAAGGGAAAAAGAAATACTCCAGACTCTAAAAATTGAGTTAGTGCATAAACTAAAAGGGTTAAGATTACAATAAAAACCGTTCTTTTTTCCCGTGACATCTACTTCCCTAAAACTTCATAGATATAATCAAAAGTAGAGAGAATAACAGGTTCTCCATTTACAACCGCGATATTGTGTTCAAAATGTGCACTTGGCTGTCCGTCTGCCGTTACGATAGTCCACTTGTCATCTAAGGTTTTAACTTTTTCTGTTCCCATGTTTATCATTGGCTCAATTGCAAGAGTTAAACCATTCTGAATTTGCTTTCCGCGCCCTCTTCTACCATAATTTGGAACTTGAGGCTCCTCGTGAAGTTGTTTTCCTAATCCATGTCCCACTAAATCACGCACAACACCATAAGAATGTTTCTCTGCATGCGTTTGAATTGCCCAACCAATATCTTCTATTCGATTGGAAGTGGTGCATTGTTCTATTCCCAGATACAAACATTCTTTTGTAACCTGCAACAATTTCTTCACCTCCGCGGAAACCTCTCCAATTTCAAAAGTATAAGCATGATCACCGTAATAACCTTTATAAAGTGATCCGCAATCAACAGAGACGATATCGCCATCTTTAAAGGGAATATCGGTAGGTAAACCATGAACAACTTGTTCGTTAATTGATATAAGTAAAGTACTGGGACAACCATACAAGCCTAGAAATCCTGGAAGTGCATCTTGAGAACGAATGTATGCTTCAGCCATTTTATCCAATTCACGAGGCGTTGTTCCGGGCTTCATGAACTTTGCAACTAAACCTAGCGTGCGGCTTACAATTTGTGCAGCCTCCCGCATGATTTCAATTTCTGCTGCAGTTTTATAACGAATCATTGATTTATTTAATAAAGACATCGACAAAGTTAAGGAAATTAAAAATAAGCATAAATACATGCTAGTTATTACAAGACTAAATAATCTAAAAATGCAAGAAAGTTCTGAATTAGTACTTTTATTAAAGCTTTATCTTATATTTGAGTTAAGTTAATAGTTATTGCAAATACAATTTTTTATTAAACCCAGTTTTTAAAATCAAGTAACGAAATGAAAAAATTATTTTTTATCTTATCATTCCTTTTAATAAACCTTAGTTTTTTTTCTCAGAGTCGCTATATTCCTGTAGGAACAAAACAAGTTGTTTACACGAGAGATGGCGGCATTTGTCAATGCTGTGGTAGTTCTCAAAGCTTAGAGTATGATCATATCATGCCGTTTTCATGCGGAGGCACTAGTTCTGTCTCTAATATTCAGCTTCTTTGTTTACAATGCAATCGTAGTAAATCAAATAGTTGTTATTGCAGGGTGCACAATAGGAAAGTAGGTATAAATTGTTGTGATGGCAATACAACGAATAAAAGCTCAGTTACTTCGAGTCAATGCACTGGGACAACGCAGAAAGGAGCTAGATGTAAAAATCGAACAAAGGATTCGAGTGGACGCTGTCATTTACACTAACTAGTTTATTAACCTTTTTAAATAATAAAAAATGACGCTACTATTTGCAATTGATCTAAATACGCAGGAAGTAATTGTTTCAGAATCCCCAAAAGGAAGTAATAAAATAAACTTTATTGAGCGTATTAGGCGACAAGAAAATGACATGCTATTCAATGCTGTTTCTACCTTAACGAGTATTTCCAAAGCTTCAGATTTTGACATTTCAATTTTTAAAGCTATGGATAAAGTGTGTCAAATGATCTACAACAAACATAAATAAATAAATAAATAAATAAATACCTGCATAAGAATTACTTATATATTACATGAGTTTTAATTTAAAATTATTTCCTAAAGTTGAAATAACTTATTTAAAGAATTCACGTTTTTTTTTGTAATTTCGTATGTATTTGAACCAGTAAAATGTATAGTATAAATAAAATTAAATTTGGAACCATAACTCCTGGTTGGTTAATTATCATTTTTGATTTATTTATTTCTTTTATTTCACTAGCATTAGCTTTCATGATTCGTTTCGACGTTCACAAAGACAAAAATATTTGGAATGCTGATTGGTCCATTATAAAATATCAACTACTAATCTTTCTTATTCTCAAGTTTTTAGTTTTCTACTTTTTTAAAATTCATAAAGGACTTCTTAGACATACTTCAAATCATGATATTTCAAGAATATTTAAAACATTAATTATATTTTCTTTACTTCTTTCACTTATTGGAATACTTAGATATTATTATTTTGATAACACATATTTCTTCCCTAGATCAATTATTGTTTTAGAATTCTGTATAAGTTTATTTTTGTTAGTTGGATCTCGATTGATGGTAAAAACAGTCTATCATAACACAATTCATTTAAGTCAAGAATTGCAGAATACTCTTGTTTATGGCGCTGGTTCATTGGGAATGATGACTAAAAACGCTATTGAAAGCGACCCAAAATCCAATCAAAAAATCATAGGCTTCATTGATGACAATGCTAAATTAACAGGAGCTCGAATTGCAGGTATTAACGTTTATTCTTCATCGGAACTA
>JBILPT010000036.1:0-17397 GCA_044373675.1 Crocinitomicaceae bacterium
AATTTGGTCTTGAAAAAGAGCTAAATATAAATACTCATTACTCAGAATTCAAAAAGAAAATTCCACTACAAGATTACGGTACCTTAAAATCGTTAATTGATTTATCAATAGAAGGTAAAACAAATTTACTATGGCCAGGTAAAACCAAATGGTTTGCGAAATCTTCCGGCACTACAGCAGACCGCGTAAAAAAATTGCCAATAACGAAAGAACTTCTTGAATTCAATCATTATGCTGGTGGGAAAGATTTACTAGCGCAATACTATGCAAATCATCCGAAAAGAAAATTATACAATGTAAAACATCTAATTATTGGTGGAAGTGGGCAAATAACTAAAAAAGCTGGGGGTGTATTCATTGGAGATCTTTCAGCTATTATTATTAATAATCTGCCAGCATGGACTGAGGTCCGAAGAACTCCTAAAAAAGAAATCGCGCTATTAGGAAATTGGGAAGAGAAACTAGAAAAAATGGCGCATTCCGTTATTCATGAAAATATCGGCATAATTGCCGGTATTCCAAGTTGGACCTCCCTCCTACTTAAAAAAGTTTTAGACATTTCCGGAAAAAATACAATTCACGAAGTTTGGCCAAATTTAGAATTATACATTCACGGAGGAATGAACCTGAGTCCTTACAGAGAAACATTTAAAAAATTAATTGGTGGAGATATAAACTATGTTGAATCTTATAATGCATCAGAAGGATATTTTGGAATGCAAGATCAAACCGACAAAGATGAATTATTACTCTTAACAAATTCACACATTTTTTATGAGTTTATTTCTATGACTGGATTTAAAAATTTAGAATCTGAAACAATAAGCCTTCAAGAAGTTTCAGTAGATACAGAATATGCATTAGTTATTACTACATCCGCAGGTTTATCGCGTTATCTCATCGGCGATACAATACGTTTTACATCTATTAATCCTTATCGGTTTAACGTAAGCGGACGAATTTCACATTATATGAATGCCTTTGGAGAAAAAATGATTGTTGATCATGTAGAAAAAGCAATTGCAAAAGCGAGTTTAGCAAACAATGCGCGTATTCAAGATTACACAGTTGCTCCGTTTTTTAATTTTGAATCAGCAACTGGCGGACACGAATGGATCATTGAGTTTGAGGAGGAGCCAAAAGACTATAAGCGCTTTGAAATAGATTTAGATGAAGAATTAAAAATTGCTAATGCAGATTATGAAGCAAAACGCATAAAGAACATAAACATTGAATTTCCACGATTTGTTTTTGTACCAAAAGGCACTTTTTATGAATGGTTTAAAAGGCAAAAAAAGCTGGGTGGTCAACATAAAATTCCTCGTTTGACAAATGATCGAAAAGTTATTGAACAGCTATTGGAAATCATTTCGTAACTTTCTACAAGAATCTATCACAATGAAAATCAGAGTTACAATTCTTTTTGTTTATTTTATTTTTTTTGTAAATCACAGTCAAATTATCATTGAAGATACTGAAGAAAAAAACTATACCTTCTTGAAAGCTTTTTCTGTATGGAATATAGACGAATTACAGAATGTGTACTTAATTCAAGGAAATACGCTGATAAAATGTGATTCAAGTGGAAAACAACTATTCTCCCAAAGTATCAAATCAATCGGAAATGTAGCACAAATTGAACCGATAAATGCACTTAAAATCGCAGTTTTTTCTGAAGAACAACAAAGTATTTGCTTATTTGACAATACTTTAACACTAAATGGTGAATGTAACTATTTAGATAAATATGGAATTAGAAATGCAAAACTAATAGCCCGTTCCAATCGTTCAAATCTATTCTGGATTTACGACCAATTTAATTCAACGCTACTTCTAATTGATATTATTTCTAACAAAACAATTCAAAAAGTTGATAATATCAAAGGTCTGATCTTAAAAGGTGAAGAAGAAAATGAAGTTGAGAGAATTCAAGAATTCAACAATCACTTGTATCTTTTTGATTCAAAAGAAACAATCTACGAATTTGATCAATTAATGACCTTAAGTGGCGAATTTAAAAAACACTCGAAAAAAATAGCATTTTATGAAAATCAACTAATTGAAATCGAAGGAAATAAAACATTGATTACCTCATTGATAAATAAAGAAATTAAGACTTATACAAGTACAGATAGAAATCCTAAGGACATAAAAATCAAAGGAAAGTTTCTTTATATGAACATAGAAAATAAAATTTTGAGATTCGCACTAAAAAGCTTATAAATTAGCTTTGCTTTTTGTATTTTAGCATTTTAAATTTTAAATCATGCACATTGCAATTGCTGGAAATATCGGAGCAGGAAAAACAACCTTGACAAATCTCTTGTCAAAACATTATGGTTGGGAAACACATTACGAAGATGTAGACCAGAACCCATACCTAAATGACTTTTACGACGATATGCAACGTTGGTCCTTCAATTTGCAAATTTATTATTTGAACAGTCGTTTTACACAAATTCAGGAATTCAAAGAAACAAAGCACACAGTTATACAAGACAGGACTATTTATGAAGATGCATTTATTTTTGCTCCAAATCTTCATTCAATGGGATTGATGACCACCCGTGATTTCGAAAATTATTTTTCGCTGTTTAATCTTATGGACACATTTGTATCCGCTCCAGATTTACTTATCTATTTGAGAGCAAGTGTTCCTACTCTAGTAAATCAAATTCAGTTAAGAGGGCGAGATTACGAAGAAAGTATTCGGTTAGATTATTTGAAACGCTTAAATGAACGTTATGAAGCCTGGATCTCAACTTACGATAAAGGCAAATTATTAATTATTGATATTGACAACAATCGTTTTCCAGACAGTCAAGAAGACTTAGGTAAAATAATTAACGCGATTGATGCTGAGATCAACGGATTATTTTAATACATCCTATGATTGTTATTACCGGAGCTGCAGGCTTTATCGCTAGTTATCTTGTTGGACATTTAAATGAATTAGGCTATGAAAACTTAATCCTCGTAGATGATTTTTCGAGAGCCGATAAAATTTCTAATTATAGCACAAAGAAATTCTTAAAAAAAATAGAAAGAACAGAATTTGCTGTATGGTTAGAAAATACCAATGAAACGATAGACATTGTATTTCACTTAGGAGCAAGAACAGATACCACTGAAATGAGCGTGGAAATTTTTGATGAATTAAACTTGTTTTTCTCTCAAAAAATCTGGACAGTTTGCTCAAAAAAAAATATACCTTTAATTTATGCGAGCAGTGCAGCAACCTATGGTCTAGGTGAATTTGGCTATGAGGATAAGCACGAAATAATCTCTAAATTAGTTCCCTTAAATCCTTATGGTGAATCAAAAAATAATTTTGATAAATGGGTTATTGAACAAACAGAAAAACCTCCATTTTGGGCAGGACTTAAATTCTTTAATGTCTATGGTCCTAATGAAAACCATAAAGGAAGAATGGCAAGTGTAATTTTACACGGATTTAATCAAATAAAATTAAACGGAGAAATCAAACTTTTTAAATCTCACAATCCAAATTATACGGATGGCGGTCAATTACGAGACTTTGTATATGTAAAAGATGTAGCAAATGTTTGTTCCTATTTAATGACCGAGAAACCAGTATCTGGAATTTACAATCTTGGCTCTGGTAAAGCGCGAACATTTTTAGATTTAGCAAGCCTAACGTTTAAATCTCTTGGATTAGAAGCCAATATATCATTTATAGATACTCCAATTGATATTCGTGACAAATACCAGTATTTTACTGAAGCTAACATGTCTAAATTGCTTGAAACTGGCTATAATAAAGATTTTTATAGTTTAGAGGAGGGAATTCACGATTATATAACAAATCACCTAAATTCTTAGCAAAAAAAAATCCCCTCAATTTCTTGAGAGGATTAAATAATTTTATTTAAGCAAAATTATTCGCTTACTACTTCAAATTTAAAAGCTTGCTTAACACCTCTAAAAAGGTTTGCTTCAGCTTCGAATGTTCCGATTTCCTTAATTGGTTCGTCTTTAATTTTTAAAGATTTACGATCGATATCAAAACCTTCTTTTCGAAGCGCTTCTGCTAACTGAAGTGTATTAACTGAGCCAAATATTTTTCCGTTCTCACCAGCTTTTGTTACAATAGAAACTGTAACATCAGCAAGTTTGGCAGCAATTTCTTGTGCTTCAATCTCTAATTTATTTTCTTTGTGAGCTTTCTGTTTCATCATTTCCACGTGCGCTCTTTTTGCACTAGCAGTAGCCAATGAGGCATAACCTTGAGGAATGAGAAAATTACGACCATATCCAGGTTTTACGTTTACTATTTCGTTTGCGTAACCTAATTTATCTACATTTTTCTTTAGAATAACTTCCATGATTTTTTTTACTTATTAAAGTTCAACAAACGACTTATTTCAACATATCACTTACATAAGGCAATACAGCAATGTGACGTGCACGTTTTATAGCCTTATTAACTCTTTTTTGGTATTTTGCTGAAGTACCAGTGATACGACGAGGAAGTATTTTTCCTTGCTCATTGAGTAATTTCAATAAAAAAGCGGGGTCTTTGTAATCGATAAAACGAATACCGCTTTTTTTGAAACGGCAATATTTATCTTTGGTGATATCAATATTTATCGGGGTTAGATAACGAACATCATTTGACATTTTTTGATTTTTTTAGGGTTAATAAATTAAGCTTCTACTTGTGCTCCTTTTCCAGCTTTAACTCTGCGCTTTTCAGCATAAGCTAAATGGTCAACATCCATTTTCATGGTGAGAAAACGCAAAACACGTTCATCTCGTTTCATCGCTAATTCATAAGGAGCAACACAAGTGCCATCTCCATCAAATTGAATTAAAAAATAAAAACCTGTCGATTTTTTTTGGATTGGGTAAGCTAGCTTTCGCAAACCCCAATTTTCCGAATGCGTGATTTTTGCTCCTGTAGCTTTAATCTCGCTTTCGAATTTCTGCACTGCTTCCTTTGCCTGATCATCAGACAAAACGGGAGTTAAAATGAAAACAGTTTCGTAAGAATTCATACGTTATTAAATTAAAATTAGTATTATTAAGGGTGCAAAGATAAGTATTTATTTCATAGAGACAAACTGATTTTAAGATTTTCTTTGTGCTTATTAGCGTTTAAACCATAAATGTTTATTTTTGACATTCAATTTTTAAAAAAAATTAAAGTCAAATCATTATTTTAAGTAAAAAATATCAAAACCATGAAAATTTATTTAATATTTATCTTACTCATTTTCGCCACTTTTTCATATACATTTTCTCAAAAGAAAGAGCTTTCTTTAAAAGATGCTGTTATGTTGCAAAGAAGTCTTTCTCCTGATAGAATTTCAAATTTTCTATGGATTTCAGATACTGAATATTCTACTTGCAGTAAAGATTGGAAAACACTTTTTAAGAACAATATTAATGCCAATATAGATGTAGAATTATTAAAAATTGAAAATCTTAATCTTGTTCTTCAAACATCCTATCAAAATTTTGGCGGAATGGAATGGATCAATGAAACCACAATACTTCTTAATGATGGTCAAACAATCTCTGAATATAATGTAGTAAAAAATACTGGAAAAATCTTAAAAAAAGCAGTAAGCGAATCTGAAAATTTGAATTACCATTCTAAAAGCAATCAGTTAGCTTACACGATTGCTAATAATATCTATGTTGATGAGAAAGCTATTACAAAAAACATTGATAAAAACATCGTTTCAGGTCAAACTATTGCTCGAAATGAATTTGGAATTTCAGCGGGGATTTTTTGGTCTATCAATGGTTCTTATTTGGCATTTTATCAAAAAAACGAGCGCAATGTTCACGATTATCCTTTATTGGATATCAATTCAACCCCTGGTGAATTAGTGTCAATTAAATATCCCATGGCAGGACAAAGCTCTGAAGAACCAAAAATTGGCATTTACTCACTCAAAAACAACAAGACTGTTTATATTAATCCTCGTGGAAATAAAGATGATTATTTTACGAATTTGTGCTTCACGCCTGATGAAAAATATATTCTTGTTGCTGAAGTAAATCGCGATCAAAATCATATGCACTTGAATGTTTACGATTCAAAAACTGGAAAATTTGTTAAAACACTCTTTGAAGAAAAAAATGATAAATGGGTAGAACCTGAACACGCAGCTTTTTTCCCTGATGCAAAATCAAATAATTTTATTTGGATTTCAGAAAAAGACGGATTCAATAATTTGTATGCTTATACTTTCAATTTAGAAAGTGAAACTAATTTTCCTGTGCAACTAACGAAGCACCGTTTTGTAATTAAAGATATTCTAAGCGCAAGTAGTGATGGTAAAGAAATCTACTACTCTGCAACTGGAGAAAACCCAACAAACACTGTTTTCTATCGCTGTAATATGAATGGTGAAAATGAGCTTTTAACAAAAGAATCTGGGACGCATTCATTATCAATATCTAGAAATGGCAACTTTTATATGAATTCATACACAAGTTTGAATGTTCCTCATTCAGCAAAAATTTTTACTTTAAATGGCGAAATAATCAAACAGTTAATCAATTCAAAAGATAAATTAGATGATTATTCAATAGGAACAACAGAAATTGGAAAAATACAGGGAGAAGACGGCTCCGATTTGTATTACCGTTTTATAAAACCACAGAATTTTGATGCTTCAAAAAAATACCCTGTTTTAGTTTATGTTTATGGCGGGCCACATGCTCAAATGGTAACAAATTCATGGTTAGGTGGCGCTAATCTTTGGATGCATTGGATGGCAAATCAAGGTTACCTAATCTTCACCTTAGATAATAGAGGGTCTGGAGAACGTGGTTTTGAGTTTGAATCACAAATTCATAGAAATTTAGGTGATTACGAGATTGAAGATCAACTTTCAGGAATAAATTTCTTAAAATCATTTCCTTTTGTAGATGCCGAAAGACTTGCTGTGCATGGATGGTCTTATGGTGGATTTATGACAAGTTCATTGATGCTTCGAGAACCAGATGTTTTTAAAGTTGGTGTTGCTGGTGGACCAGTTACTGATTGGAAATATTATGAAATAATGTATGGAGAACGATACATGGATCGCCCGGAACAAAATAAAGAAGGTTACGAAAAAGCTTCCTTGATGACTCACGCAAAAAATCTAAAAGGCGATTTGCTTTTAATTCACGGAACAGTTGATGATGTTGTTGTGATGCAAAATAATTTAGCTCTTGTGAAAAAGTTTATTGATCTAGGTATTCAAATGGACTTCTTTCCTTATCCAATGCATAAACACAACGTTAGCGGAAAAGACCGCGTGCATTTAATGGAGAAAATTTTAAGCTACATCATTGAAAAGAACAAAGAATAATCTTTTTTCACTCAAAAAAGTAACATTTTAAGTAATTTTTGTTCTTGATATATTCACTAAATTTGCCAATTAAATTAAAAAAATCTATGTATCTTAAAAACAAACTAATTGCAGGTTTTGGACTAAGTCTACTTTTAAATGCAACTATTTTTTCACAAGCGCTTCCAGGAACACTTAATTGGTATAACGGAGAAGGAACTGGAATGCAAACAGATAAAGCATATCAATTACTTAAAAATAAAAAACCAAAAGCAGTTATTGTAGCTGTTATTGACTCTGGTGTGGATATTGAACATGAAGATTTACAAGGAAAAATATGGAGCAATGAAAAAGAAATTCCAAATAATGGAATTGATGATGATAAAAATGGCTACATCGACGATGTTCATGGCTGGAATTTTCTCGGAAATCAAAAAGGGCAGAATTTAGAATCAGCTAGACTTGAAAAAACAAGGATATTAGCAAAATTAATGTTGAAATATAACGGTATTGATCCTTCAAGCATAAAGAAAGATACTGAATATGATTTGTACCTAAAAGTAAAATCAGAAGTTACTGAGGCACGCGCTGAATTTGAACCATATATGGAAATGTTAAAACAATTTGATGCTGAAACTAAAAAATATATCGAAGACCAAATGAATTATAATCTGAATGTAGATTTTAATGACCGAGCTTTAATTGGAGATAATCCAGATGATTTTAATGATATTCATTATGGTAATCCCGATGTAGAAGGCCCTGATGCACTTCATGGAACACATGTTGCAGGTATTATCGCAGCAATTCGCGGAAATAATTTAGGAGGTGATGGCGTTGCTGACAATGTAAAAATCATGTCAATTCGAACCGTTCCAAATGGCGATGAATTTGATAAAGATATTTATTTAGCTATTAAATACGCTGTTGATAATGGGGCTAGCGTTATAAATATGTCATTTGGTAAAGCCTATTCACCACACCAAGAAAAGGTATACGAGGCATTTCAATATGCAGACTCTAAAGGTGTATTATTAATTCATGCAGCAGGAAACGATGCGAAAGACATTGATGTTGAACCGAATTACCCAACATCGCTTTATTCTTTTCAAGAGGTGCCTCTTGATCATTTTTTGACAATTGGAGCATCTACCAAAGATAAAGGAGATGCATTAACTGCAACATTTTCAAATTTTGGCAAATACAGGGTAGATATTTTTGCTCCTGGTTTTGAGATTTACAATTCTGTCCCTCAAAGTGAGTATAAAAATTTACAAGGGACTTCTATGGCAGCTCCAATGGTTGCAGGAGTTGCAGCGATGCTAAAATCATACTTCCCAAGCTTGTCTATGTCTGAAATAAAAAGCATAATTTTATCTTCTGGGACAAAATACAAAGGTGATTTTGAGAAATTATCGGCTACTGGAAAAGTCGTAAATGTCTATAATGCTGTAAAATCTTGTCAAAAGCTTGAGGCTACAAAAAACTAGTAAAAATTGAGAGTAATTATTTTCTTTTTTCTTGCTTTAAATGCACACTATTTCAGTGCGCAAGAAGATGTAAAAAAACTAGATGAATTAATTCAAAATTGGCATAAAGCCGCAAGCGATGCTAAATTTGAAAGCTATTTTAATTGCTTAACAGACGATTTTATATTTTTGGGGACGGCACCCGGTGAACGTTGGACAAAAAAAGAATTCCAAGGATTTTCAAAACCATTTTTTGATAGAGGAAAAGCATGGGATTTTAAGGCGTCAAATAGAATCTGGAACTTCTCAAAAGACGGAAAAATAGCTTGGTTTGATGAAGATCTTGCAACATGGATGCAAGGATGCCGAGGAAGCGGGGTTTGTATAAAAACCAAAGGTTTATGGTCAATATCTTACTACAACCTTACCGTGCTAATAGAAAATGAAAAGATCAAAGAATTTATTGAACTTCGGAAAAACTGATGTTTGTAATCGACAATCAACTTAAAACAGTAAAAAATTATTTCACTGAACAGCTCGAAAACTTGTTCACATCCACTGAAATATATTCAATGTGGAAAGAAATTATATGTTTCCGTTTTAATTGGAATCCAAGTGATTTTATTTTAAATACTACTTTTCGACTTTCAGAATCAGATTTACTTTTCATTCGATCCTATGTTCATCGATTAAAAAATAATGAGCCCTTTCAGCACATTCATGGGACAACTACTTTTTTTGGTCTTGAATTAAAGTGTGACAAACGTGCCTTAATCCCACGTCCTGAAACAGAAGAATTAGTAGCTTGGGCAGTAGAATTTGGTCCTTATAAAACAATTGCAGACTTATGTACCGGCTCTGGCTGTATTGCACTAGGACTCAAGTCGAAATTCTCTGAATCAAATGTTACAGGCCTTGATATTTCTTCGGATGCTTTGAGTCTTGCAAAAGAAAATTCTAAACTCACCAATCTAGATGTCGAATTCAATCATGCAGATGTACTTAATATCAATGGGGATTTATTAGATAAAAAATGGGGATGTATTATTTCAAATCCGCCCTATATTCCAACTAATGAAAGAGAAAGTATGGCAGAAAATGTACTAAATTTTGAACCGGAAATTTCCTTGTTTGTTGAAAATGAAAATCCTATCATCTTCTACGAAGCAATTGTTAAATATGCTAAATCAAATCTTTCAGAAAATGGTTTTTTGTTTTTTGAAATACACCCTGATTTTTCAGCAGATATTAGTGACTTGTTAAATCTTAAGGGATTTATAAACATTGAACTGAGGAAAGATTTACAAGGTAAAAATCGCATGATAAAAGCACAAAATGCGTAATTTTATAACATGACAGTTGCAGAAGCTAAAATCGAAATAGAACGACTTTCAGAATTGATTCACCAATACAATTATTCGTATTATGTTGAAACAAGTTCGAAAATTTCTGATTTTGAATTTGACACATTGTTAAAAAATCTTCAGGAATTAGAAGCAGAATTTCCAACGCTATCATCAGCAAATAGCCCAACAAAGCGGGTTGGAGCAGACATAAGCAAAAAATTTGAAACTATTGAACACGAATACCCAATGCTTTCTCTTTCCAATACCTATTCTCAAGAAGAAATAATTGAGTGGGAAAATAGAATTAAAAAACTTGTTGATGGACCAATAGAATATGTTTGCGAATTAAAATACGACGGTGTTGCAATTGGAATTAAATATACTGATGGGCAATTGAATCGTGCACTTACACGAGGTGATGGAGAAAAAGGGGAGGATGTTACAGCAAATGTTAGAACAATTCAATCAATTCCACTAATCCTAAAAAACGACTATCCCAAAGACTTTGAAATTCGCGGAGAAATTTTTATGCCTCATGCACAATTTAAACGCCTTAATGATGAACGATTTGAAAATGGCGACCCTTTATTTGCAAACCCGAGAAATACTGCTGCTGGATCTATTAAATTACTAGATTCAAAAATTGTTTCAGAACGTGGTCTTGATTCTTTTTTATACGGGATTTATGCATCATCATTAGCAGATGCAGGGCATTTTGAATCCGTTGAAAGAGCAGCTAATTGGGGATTTAAAATCCCTCAAAAACAAAATAGATTTATAGAAAAAACATCATCAATTGAAGGAATAATGGACTTTATCGACTTCTGGAATACCGAAAGAGAAAATCTCCCTTTTGATATTGATGGAATTGTTATTAAAGTAAATAAATACCAGCAACAAAAGTCCTTGGGTTTTACTGCAAAATCTCCAAGATGGGCTATATCCTACAAATTTAAAGCAAACCGAGTAGAAACCATCCTTGAAAGTGTTGTATATCAAGTTGGAAGAACAGGTGCAATCACTCCGGTGGCAAATTTATCTCCGGTTTCTTTGGGTGGAACAACTGTTAAAAGAGCTTCATTACACAACGCTGATCAAATTCAAAAACTAGATTTAAATATTGGCGACACTGTTTTTTTAGAAAAAGGTGGTGAAATAATACCAAAAATTGTAGGTGTCAATGTTGAAAAAAGAAAGACAGGAACGATTCCAATTATTTTTATTGAAAATTGCCCAGAATGTCAAACTAAACTTATCAGACTCGATGGAGAAGCACATCATTATTGCTCCAACGAGCAAGATTGCCCACCACAAGTTAAGGGAAAAATTGAACATTTTATAAGTAAAAAAGCACTTGATATTGATGGTCTAGGAAGCGAAACTATTGATTTACTTTATACAAAAAACCTCGTTAAAAATCCTGCAGACTTGTATGATTTAACATTTGAACAACTAATTAATTTAGATAGAATGGCAGAAAAATCTGCAAAAAATTTAATTTTAGGTATTGAAAACTCAAAAAAAAGTACCTTTGAGAGAATACTATTTGGACTAGGCATTCGTTTTGTTGGGGAGACAGTTGCTAAGAAATTAGCCAAACAATTTATTACTATTGATAAAATACAAGATGCAGAATTAAATGAACTTATTGAAACAGAAGAAATTGGAGAAAAAATAGCCGTTTCTGTTCAAGCTTATTTTAAGGATGAAAATAATTTAAAACAGATTAAACGTTTAAAAGATAATGGACTGCGTTTCGAATTAGAAGAGAAAGAAATGTTATCATCCATTTTAATTGATAAAATTGTAGTTGTTTCTGGCACATTTACTACGTTTTCAAGAGAAGAATTAAAAGAATTAATTGAAAAAAATGGTGGAAAAAATGCTAGCTCAATTTCAAGTAAAACAAGTTACCTTTTAGCAGGAGAAAATGTGGGGCCTGCAAAATTAAAACAAGCAACTTCCCTTAAAATACAAATTTTAAGTGAAGATGAATTTATAAAACTGATAAGTTCATGAAAGAAAAAAATAGCTGGGATGCAACAAAATCCTTATTAGTTATCTTTAACTACGAAAACGACGAACAACTAAAAGGGTTTAGAAAGTCTTTAGATAAAATTCTAAATTCAAGTAAAGTGACTCGCTTGATAATTGTCGTAAACATTGGGAAGGAAGTTGATAAAAAAACCTTGCCTCCACACTTCTTAATTTACTACTGTTCACCTTTAGATTTCTCATTTTGGGGGAAATTAAAAGACGTACAATTAGAATCAGAATTAAAAAAAGAATTTGATCTATTAATGTGCTTTGGTGAAAATAAAAATGGCATTGTTAAAGTTGTAGAAGAAACAAAAATTAAAAGAAGAATTTCGATAAATGCTTCCAGTAAAACCGCTGACTTATTATTAAATACTGAGTCTACAGAACCTAGCGAAATGCTTGATTTTGCAATCAAAAATTTACAAAAAATAGCTATTTATGAATAATCCATTTTCAGGAGTAGGTGTTGCACTTGTAACACCATTCAAAAAGGATATGACTATTGATTTTGATGCACTAAGAAAATTAGTACAGCTTCAAATTCTCGGAGGTACAAATTTTTTAGTTGTTCAAGGTACAACCGGTGAATCCCCTACCCTTTCTCAAGAAGAAAAAATGGAGATTCTCAAAACCGTTATTGATGAAAACTCTGGGAAATTAAAAGTAGTTTATGGTCTTGGTGGTAACAACACTCATGCGATTGGTGAACTTCTAAAAAGTTTTTCTTTCAATTCAAAAGTTGATGGTATTCTTTCTGTTTCACCGTACTATAATAAACCAACACAAAATGGCATTATTGAGCATTTTAAATACATTTCAAGCTGTACAGAATTGCCGATTATCTTATATAATGTTCCTGGAAGAACAGGTTCAAACATGTTAGCTGAAACAACACTAAAATTAGCTGATATTCCAAACATTGTTGCTATAAAAGAAGCATCAGGAAATATGGATCAAATAATGGAAATTATTCGCTTACGAAAGCCAGATTTTGGAGTAATTTCTGGTGATGATGCCATTACAATGCCTTTGATTACCGCAGGTGCTGACGGTGTTATTTCAGTAGTTGCAAATGCATTTCCTGAGAAATTCTCACAAATGGTTCATTCTTCCATGAATGGAGATCTTGATAGTGCACGAAAAGAACATTATGATTTATTAGCAATAACAAGAATGTTTTTTGAAGAAGGAAATCCAGGCGGTGTCAAAGTAGCACTAGCAAAACGCAATATAATGGAAGAATTTATGCGTCTCCCGCTAATTCCTGTTTCAGAAAAACTAAGAGAAAGAATTCAAAATGAAACGGAAATAATTCTTAGTTAGTTAATTTTACATCTACTTTTTAAAATTTCATTAAAAAAAATAGTTAGAATTTATTGCTTAGAAAACAAATTGTGTATTTTTAGTTTTTATATAATTAAAACATTAACATTAAATAAATTATATTGAAATATGAAAAAAAAAACTTTTCTAGTTATACTCCTATTTTTTATTGGGTTAGAATCATATTTTTCTCAAACAAAAATATCTGGAACTGTAATTGACGAATATACCAGTCTACCCTTAGAAAATGTAAAGATTAAAGTCAAAGACTTAAACATAGGTGCAATATCAGACCAAAAAGGATATTTCACAATCACATTAAACAAAGAGTTTCCTATTATTTTGGTTTCTTCTAATTTAGGCTACGACAACCTAGAAACACTTTTATCAGCGAACGAAGATAACTTGGTGCTTAAAATGAAATCAAATACGATTTTAAAATTAAGTACTGTAAATGTTCGCGGCTTTGGAAGTGAAAAAGAGAAAGAAGCGGCATTATCTATTGAAACAATGTCCTTAAATGAAATAAAAGCAACTCCAGCCTTGGATTTTTACGATGGTTTAAGTCACATGAAAGGTGTCGATTTAACTTCGGCAAGTATTGGATTTAAAGTCGTAAACACAAGAGGATTTAATTCAACATCTCCAGTGAGGACATTGCAAATTATTGATGGTGTAGATAATGCATCGCCTGGTTTAAACTTTGCTTTAGGGAATTTTTTGGGGGCTTCAGAATTAGATTTAATGCAAGTAGAAATTGTATCGGGTGCAAGTTCTGCCTTCTACGGACCAAATGCTTTTAATGGTGTCATAAGTATGCAAACAAAAAATCCTTTTAAATTTCAAGGTTTTAGCGCAAGTATTAAAGGAGGAGAGCGACTACTAAATGAATATGCTATTCGTTATGCTAAAGGATTTCAATTTAAAACTGGTAGAGATATTTTTGCTTTTAAACTAAATGTCTCATACATGAAAGCCGACGATTGGGAGGCAAATAACGCTAATTCTGTTGAGGGCTTGGATACAGACAGAAACAATCCCGGTGGCTACGATGCTGTTAACCGTTATGGCGACGAGAATTTATCTCCAAATATTAACAATGCCCTTGATCAAGCGGCTTTATGGCAAACCCCTGGATTAAAAAGATGGCACCGAACAGGCTACTGGGAAAAAGATATTGTTGATTATAAAACTGAAAATCTGAAAACGGCAGCGGCTTTGCACTTTATGTTGAAGCCAAAAGTTGAACTTATCCTCGCTTCAAATTTCGGAACAGGAACAACCGTTTACCAAGGGGATAATCGCTTTAGCCTGAAAGACATTCTCTTTTTCCAAAATAGAATTGAGATTCAGAAGAAAGACGATTTCTTTATACGAGCATACGCTACTCATGAAGATGCAGGAAAATCATATGATGCTGTTCTTACAGCATTTTTATTGCAGGATGCAGCAGCTGATGATTGGGATTGGAATAATAGATACAGACAGTATTGGTCGAGCCAAATAACAAACCGTGTAAGAGCGTTAGACCCCAGTATTCAATGGACTCCTACAGTTGGAGTTCCTGCGGATTACGAAGCAATAAATGCAGTAATTAATGCTAACCAAGATTCGATGAATGTTTGGCATGCTCAAGCAAGTGCATATGCTAACAATGCATACAGTAATACAGAAATGCTGGACTATTTTGAACCAGGAACCCAACGATTTGATTCTTTAATGACAGATATCACAACGAAGACATCTTTTTTAGAAGGAGGTTCAAGAATTGTTGATAAATCTGCTCTCTATCATTTGCATGCTGAGAAAATATATAATACCGAGTTTGGTAAAATAACATTTGGAGGTAATGGGCGAATATACAACCCTCAATCAGGCGGATCGCTATTTAGTGACACAAATGGCAGAATAATAGTAAATAAGGAATTTGGACTTTATGCTGGCATAGAAAAACAATTTGCTGATGAAAAATGGATTTTAAAAGCGAGTATGAGGGTAGATAAAAATCAAAATTTTGACTTTTTACCATCTCCAGCAGCTTCCATTATCTGGCAACCATCTAAAAAGCATTCAATCAGAACTACGCTTACCTCTGCTATTAGAAATCCGACATTATTGAATCAATACATGTATTACAATGTTGGAAGAGCAAAACTAGTTGGAAACATCAGTGGATATGATTCATTAGTAACAATTGAATCCCTTCGGAATTTCTATTACACTCAAAATTCTGATACTTTAAGCTATTTTAATTTGGATCCAATTGCTCCAGAACAAGTAAAATGCATTGAGTTAGGATATAAAGGGGCATTTTTTACAAAATTATTTATTGATGTTAATTACTATTTTAATTCTTATTCAAACTTTATTGGTTATGTAAATGGGGCTGATATATTTATTACACCATTGAATACTCCAATTATTAATGATGTTTTTCGAATTGCAACTAATTCTCGTGAAAAAATAACTACACAAGGTCTATCCTTAGGTATAAATTATTACATTGGAAATAATTATGCTTTAAATGGAAATTATTCTTGGAATGCCTTGACAAAAAAATCAACTGATCCAATTATCCCTGCCTACAATACGCCTGAGAATAAATTCAATATTGGATTTCAAGGAAGAGATATTATTATTAAAAAATTTAGTGGTATTGGTTTTAATATTAATTACAAATGGATTCAAGGATTCATGTCTGAAGGTTCACCTCAATTTACAGGAAGTGTGCCTACTTATGGATTGTTAGATGCACAAATTAATAAGTTTATTGAGAAAGCAAAATTAACACTGAAAATTGGAGCAGCTAACCTCTTAAATAATCAAGTACTTCAGGTATATGGAGGTCCTTTTGTTGGAAGAATGATTTATACTTCTATATCTTTAGAAATAAAAAATGAATGAAAACTATATGTTTATAAATAATTATACCTAAATTAGTATCCAATATTAACTTTTTTTAAAAACAACTTTATGAAAAAAATACTTTTACCTATCATTTTTAGTTGCATATCAATTACTGCTCTATTTTCTCAGGAAAGATATGTAGACGAAGTTTTTACAAACTTCACTCAAGAGAATAATGTTCTTTATTCTACAAATTATTCTGTCATAGCTGCATCTCAAGGATTACCTTACGTACCAACAGGCGCAGTTCCTCAAGTTCCTGCATTGGTCTTTGATTTATATGAGCCTGCTGGAGATACAGTTGCAGAGCGGCCTTTAGTTATTATGTTACATACTGGTACTTTTTTACCAATCATTTACAATGGTAATGCAACCGGAATGCGAAATGATGCTGCCACAACAAATATCTGTAAAAGTTATGCAAAAAGAGGTTATGTAGTGGCTAATTTAGAATACCGCTTAGGTTGGAATCCAACTGCTGCTACACAAGCTGAAAGAGCTGCAAGTTTAATGAAGGCAGTGTACCGTGCAATTCAAGATACTAAAAGCGCAGTGCGTTTCTTTAGAAAAGACTACGCAAACGGAAATCAATGGGGAATTGACACTTCTCGAATCATACTTTGTGGACAAGGTTCAGGAGGCTGGGTAGCTTTAGGTTACGCTACAGTTGATAAATTAGCTGAAATACAATTACCTAAATTTTTAGATGGTGCTGGAGTTCCACTTATAGATACTGTTGCTATTGGTGATTGGGATGGCTATGGAGGTAACTCTATCCCTGGAGCTGGTAACATGCAAAGTAATTTGGGTTACTCAAATGATATCCACATGGTTTGTAGCATGGGAGGCGGAATGGGTGATTTAAGTTGGTTAGAAGCTGGAGATGTTCCAATGTGTGCCGTTCATTGTCCAACAGACCCTGTTGCAACATATACAACTGGAGATGTTGCAATTGCTTCTATTGGTGTAGTAACAACTGACATTAGCGGTAGCTATGAT
>JBILPT010000056.1:0-5127 GCA_044373675.1 Crocinitomicaceae bacterium
TTTAATTTATTAATCAATCCGATTCCACGTCCTTCTTGGTTCATATAAATGATTACACCTTTCCCTTCTTTTTCAATCATCTCCATTGCTTTGTGTAATTGATCTCCACAATCACAGCGACAAGAGCCAAAGATATCACCAGTTAAACAGGAAGAATGCACACGAACTAAGATAGATTCATCTTTACTCCAGGTTCCTTTAACAAGCGCTAAATGATCTTGGTCACTATTTTTATCTTTAAAAGCATGAAGTTCAAAATCCCCAAAAACAGTTGGCATATGAACATCAAGTACTTTTTCAATTAAGGTTTCATTAGCAATTCGATATTTTATTAAATCTTCAATTGAAATAATTTTTAAATCGAATTTTTTAGCTATTTCTATTAATTCTGGTAAACGTGCCATTGATCCATCTTCATTCAAGATTTCCACTATGATTCCCGCTTCTTCAAAACCCGCTAAACGCGATAAATCAACAGCAGCTTCTGTGTGACCAGCTCTTCTTAAAACACCACCTTTTTTAGCTCTCAAGGGAAAAATATGCCCTGGTTTCCCTAGTTCTTCTGGACGGATTTCTGGGTCAATCATGGCTAAAACGGTTTTTGAGCGGTCGCTCGCAGATATTCCAGTTGTACATCCATGGCCGATTAAATCAATACTTACAGTAAAAGGTGTTTCATATGCCGCAGAATTATTTCTAACCATCATCTCTAAACCTAATTGATCGCAGCGTTCTTCACTAATTGGAGCACAGATTAATCCTCGTCCGTGAGTCGCCATAAAATTAATTAGTTTTGGACTCGCATTTCTAGCTGCAGTAAGGAAATCCCCCTCGTTTTCTCTGTCTTCATCATCTACTACGATAATTACATTTCCTTTTTGAATTTCTTCAATTGCTTCCTCTATCGTATTTAAAACTGATGTCATTTTCTGAATTATAAGCGCAAAGTTAGTTTATTATTTAGTTTGTTTTTCTTATTAGTTTTTCGAAGGAATTTGCTTTAAGACTTCTAAATAGAATTTCCAAAATTTTTGAACGGAAGAAATTTGCACTTTCTCATCCGGCGAATGTGCAGCACGGATATTTGGTCCAAATGAAATCATATCAACTTCTGGAAGATGCTTTCCAAGAATACCGCACTCTAATCCAGCGTGACAAGCCTTAACTTTTGGTTCTTCATCAAATATTTTTTTATAGATATTTTCCATAGATTTTAAAATAGCTGAATTAGGATTAGGTTTCCATCCCGGATAATCTCCACCTTGAATAACTTCACAGCCACTATTTTCAAATGCACAGCGAATAGTCATTGCTATTTCAGCTTTTGTGGATTCTACACTACTTCTTTGTAAAGATTGTGAAGTAAAAGTTCCATTTTGAATGATAACTCTTGCCAAGCTTGAAGAAACTTCAACCAAACCCTCAATATCTGGGCTCATGCGATAAACACCATTGTGTATAGAACATAAAAGATTGATAATTTTTTTAAAGTCACCTGAATTCATTACTTTTTGAGCAGCGTTAATTTCTGAACTTTGAATATTAATAGCTGGCTCAATAGCTTTATATTCTTCCAAGATTATTTTTATTTGCTTATCGAGAAGCTCATGAAAAATAGCAGAATCGGAATCTTTCACAATGAGATGTGCTTTTGCTTCACGAGGAATAGCATTTCGAAGACTTCCACCATCAAAAGCTACAAGTTGAATTGAAATTACATTGTTTATTTCCCAAATAATTCGAGCAAGTATTTTATTTGCATTTCCTCGCCCTTTATCAATGTCCATTCCAGAGTGACCTCCCAGTAAGCCAAGAATTGAAATTTCAATAGTTTTAGAATTTGTATTTGGATTTTCTTCAGAATAGGAATATGTGGTATTTGTATCTATTCCGCCAGCACAACCAATTGAAAGCTCATCATCATCTTCAGTATCAAGATTCAGTAGAATTTCGCCATCAAAATAAGAAGGATCTAATTTAATCGCACCTGTCATTCCTGTTTCTTCATCAATTGTAAAAAGTGCTTCAATAGCCGGGTGTGAAATTTCATTAGAAGATAAAACAGCCATAATTGAAGCCACTCCAATTCCGTTATCTGAACCTAGCGTAGTTCCATTTGCCCGAACCCAATCACCTTCAACAAGCATCTCAATTCCTTGCGTATCAAAATCAAAAACTGTATCTGAATTTTTTTGATGAACCATGTCCAAATGCCCTTGCAAAATAATTGTTTTCTGCTCCTCCATTCCTTTAGATGCTGGTTTTTTGATGATAATGTTTCCAATAGCATCTTGCTGCGTTTCTAGACCAAGATTTTTTCCGAAATCGATCATAAATTGACAAATTCTTTCTTCTTTTTTTGATGGTCGAGGAATAGCATTTAAATCAGCGAAATGATTCCAAAGTAACTTTGGTTCTAATGAGCGAATAGACATAATTTTAAGATTTAAGGGAATTTTGGATATTGCAAAAAGTTAGGATTTCTTTTTTCTAAAAAAGCATTTTTTCCTTCTTGTGCTTCATCTGTTAAATAATAGAGTAGGGTGGCATCTCCTGCTAATTCCATTAAGCCGTGTTGACCGTCAAGTTCTGCATTCATTGCACGTTTAATCATGCGAATAGCAAGGGGACTTCTTTTCATAATTGTTTGACACCAACTAACAACTGTATCTTCCAATTCAGCTAGTGGAACAACTTTATTGACCATACCCATTTTTTCTGCTTCTTCAGCAGTATATTGCTCGCACAAAAACCAAATTTCCCGCGCTTTTTTCTGTCCAACATGTCTTGCCAAGTAAGAAGATCCAAATCCGCCATCAAAACTACCGACTTTAGGTCCTGTTTGCCCAAAGCGAGCGTTATCTGAAGCAATTGTTAAATCACACACAACATGTAATACATGTCCACCGCCAATTGCGTAACCATTTACCATTGCAATAACAGGTTTTGGCAAAGAACGAATTGCTTTGTGTAAATCTAAAATATTTAGTCTTGGCACTCCATTTTCTGAAATATAGCCGCCAATTCCTTTTACATTTTGATCGCCGCCAGAACAAAAAGCTTTGTCTCCCTCACCTGTAAAAACGACAACATTTATATCGGGGCGTTCACGACAGATATTAATTGCATCCAACATTTCAAAATTTGTTTCTGGTCGAAAAGCATTGTAAACGTGAGGTCGATTGATTGTTATTTTTGCTATTCCTTCAAAGAATTCAAATTTTATATCTTCATAGGATTTAATATTTTGCCAATTTCGATTATTCATGGATAATAATTTCTACAAAAATAAGAACAAAGAGGTGAAGTCGATGCATCTATAACACGAAATTAAGTCAATAGTTTGTTATTGCCGACTTAATTTTCCTTCTTTCCAATCTTTAATAAGTTTTGCCCAAGAATAGGGGTTTAATAAATTATTAACTGGTAATTGCCCATTTGTATACAATTGTGTAGCTCGTTGATTAGCTACATTTCCAAATGCCAATGAAGCATCTGCATCTAAACGGGCAGCAACAAAGGCCAAAGATTCTCCGGATAGTTCTTTTTGAGCACGACGAATGGCGTCATCATACGGTCGCATATTAACAAAATAATTTTCAAACTCATCTTTCGACGGCCAAGGGTATACAGTTACCTCAGGTAGGTTTAATGTATCTTTTTGAAGCATGTGAATAATACTGTATCTATTTTCTGTAAGTGAATCTGGAACGACGAATACAGATGTTTTATATGCAAAATTTGAAAAATAAATAGTGTCGCCAGGAAAGGAAACCATCGTAAAAAATCCATAATAGTCAGCAATAACACCTTTTCGAATTGATTTATTAAAAACAGTGACATAAGACATTGGATTTAAATCTTCTTCAGAAACAACAACTCCAGATAATTGAAGCATTTTACTCGTGTCTATATCAAATCTTTGCGCAATGAAAGAAAATGAATTTAACAGAAGAAAAAGAAATAAAAGTTTTTTCATGCTTTATAAAACTACCACAAGGTTACTAAATTAATTCAAGAGGTTTTTGAAATAACGAATAATTAACATTTTTATGCGTTTCTATTCACCTATTTATAGGAATTTATGCTTATTTTTGCATGAATTTATTATTATGAGTTCTACACATCAATCGGATTTAAAATTAATCACAGAAGGCCTAACATATGATGATGTTTTGCTTTTACCTGCATATTCTGAAGTTCTACCGCGTGATGTTCAATTAAAAAGCAAATTCTCTCGAAATATTGATGTTAATACACCAATTTGTTCCTCAGCAATGGATACTGTTACAGAATTTGAGTTGGCAATTGCAATTGCTCAACAAGGTGGCATTGGCGTAATTCACAAAAATATGACAATTGAGTCACAAGCTCAAAATGTTCGAAAAGTAAAACGCTCTGAAAGCGGAATGATTTTGGATCCCATAACAATTTCTGAAAAAGCAATTGTAAACGATGCTTTATCCTTGATGCGAGAGCATGGAATTGGAGGTATTTTAGTTGTCGATTCAAAGCGCATTCTTAAAGGAATAGTTACAAATCGAGATTTAAGATTTGAAAAGAATTTAGAACGCCCAATTTCTGAAGTAATGACTTCCGAAAATCTTATTACAACATCTGCAGGAACAACTTCAGCAAGTGCTGAGGAAATCCTTCAAGCATCAAGAATTGAAAAATTACCTGTCGTTGATTCCAACAATCGATTAATCGGTTTAATAACCTATCGCGATATTATCAAAGTTAAAGAACATCCACTTTCATGCAAGGATTCCCTTGGGAGATTAAGAGTTGCAGCAGCAGTTGGTGTTACATCAGACACTCTTGATCGCGTAAAAGCATTAGTAGAAGCGGGTGTTGACGCTGTAGTAATAGACACAGCTCACGGTCATACAAAAGGAGTTGCCGAAAAATTAAAAGAAGTCAAAGCGCTTTATCCTAACTTAGATGTTGTAGTAGGAAACATTGCTACTGCAGATGCTGCTAAATTTTTGGTAGCAGCTGGAGCAGATGCCGTTAAAGTGGGTATTGGTCCGGGTTCAATTTGTACAACACGAGTTATTGCAGGTGTTGGTGTTCCACAATTAACTGCAATAAATGACGTAGCAAAAGCAATTGAAGGATCTGGTG
>JBILPT010000011.1:0-50377 GCA_044373675.1 Crocinitomicaceae bacterium
ATGAATGGTTTTGTCATAAGTTTGTTCCTCCCTATTGAAAACTCTGCCATTCCATAAGAGGTAGTAAATTGAGTTCCAGAGCCAATCCATTGATTTCTGTGCTGAAAACTAAGTTTTTCCCAACCATCATAATTTGCAGTTAATGCAGGATTTATCATGGCAATTGTTTTATCTATTTGAGATAAATGAAAATCTTGAGAGTAACTTTCTAGTACTAAAATCTGGAAAAAAAGAATGAAAAAAATGAACTTAAGCATATTAACGAATTAAGGTAATATTGCCATTTAAAGTTTCCTTTTTACCGCTTAAATATAAAATTTCTACAAAATATGCATAAACTCCAGAATTACAATCAAGGCCCTTGTACTTCCCGTTCCATTGAAACTTTTTATCTTCAGACTCAAAAATTGCTGCTCCCCAGCGATCAAATATCTTAAATTTTATAGAACTAATGTCTTTTCCAGCAATTATCTGATAGACATTATTTAAATTGTTACCAACTCCATTTGGAGAAAAAGCAGTTGGTATATGAATCCCTATCGAGCAATCTGGCGAACTATCGTCTGGACTACACTCATCGCACGGATCTGAACCTTGAGAAACCTCAACGCCGTCTGATAAGCCGTCCCCATCTGTATCAAAAACTAGAGGATTTAAACACAGATTAATAACTTCTATACCATCAAGAATTCCATCCCCATCTGTGTCTGGATTAAATGGATCAGTGCCATAAATATTAATTTCATCTACATTTAGAATACCATCACCATCTGAATCACAATTTACTGCATTTGTATTTGGACTGCACGGATCAAGTGGGTCTGATCCACTTGCAACCTCAACACCATCATTTATTCCATCTCCGTCAGAATCTGGATTGTTTGGATCTGTTCCATAAATGGTTGTTTCGTCAGAATTAGTAATGCCATCTCCATCTAAATCAGGATTATCTACTATAAAAACTGCAGTAATGTTTTCTGGACCCATAATATTTATTCCATTGGTATCCTCAGTTATTGCAAGAGACATTGGCCCAGTAGTATATGTCCAACGATCAAATACAAACCCTGGATTAGCTTTAGCAATAACATTGGTGCTAATACCTCCGAAGTACTCAGTATTCCAAGGATAAGTTGGGGCCCATGAAGAATTTACTTTAATTTCTCCTGCTAGAGGAGGCGAAACGTTAAATGTAACTGCATAAGGCCCTGATAAAGTATAACAATCTATCAATCCTTGTTCAAGAGCCAAGCATCTAGCATCTATAAAATCTTTTAGATCTTGCACATTATTATTCCAACCAGCCATAGTTCCTCCCCATCTTGCAACATGACCAGGCATTTCAGGAATAATTTCGTTGAGCATACTGTCTAGGAGCTGATTCATGTATGTGCAAGAAAAATAGGTATTCACCAAATCAATATAACGTGTAATGTAATATTGTTCAACAATAGGATTCTCATTAATAAGTTTTTGTAATATATCAGTATGGCCTTGACCACCAGGATTGGGTAAATTCTCCACATTGCATGGGTCTGCATTTGCCGTAACATCAGGCACTCCTGTATAATTTATATAATGCCCAAAAGAAGCATCCATATCCCACAATGTATACCTCCATCTTTTTTTATCTCCAAGTGGATTCAATCCTCTCCACCATGAAGTATTCCAATTCAGCCAATCTTGATTAACAATATATGAGTTAATAACAAAATAATCTACAAGAGACTCCCAATTTAACTGGCCGTCAACATACGTAAAGTTTGCTGCATTGCCCATATTGTTTGAAGCAATGTAATTTCGCAATGCATTCCAATCTGTTAGCGCATTAGGAGCGCCATATTCCTGCCAAGTTCCTCCCCAAGTTTTCAAATACTGCAGGTTATATTCATCTTGATCAGCATAGTAATTCGTGAAATCATGATCGTCCACTTTTTCACGAAGTTCATAAACCCCCCAATATTGACCATTTACATAAAGAACACATGGTCTCCATGTTCTTTCGTCCATTTTTAAGCCCGCTTTCTGAGATAAGGTATGAACAAAAGCATCGCGAATATGTGCACCTCCATTTTCAAATGGATAGTTATCACTTGCCCCTGGCTTTAAAATTATCCGTTGAAATTCATCTCGTGTTTTGTTAGGAAAAATTTGATGGTCTATATCGCCATTGTATCCAAATTGATCTTTCATAATAAAATCTAAGCCTCGTTGCGGATAGGCCCATGAATCATTTCCATGCTTATTAAATTCTCCTTCGCCCTTATCTACAAAAGTTCCGTTTTCTTCAAAAAGCTCAAAAAACCCTTGTGGATTTAAATTAGCGTTTCCAGCTAATAGACTTGCAAGACTTCCCGTTCCAGCACCAGCAATTGAAACGACAGGGACGGTATGATTAACGTTAATAAAAAATGTAGCAGATGCTGTAAAACTAGTTAGTTCTACGGAAAAAGCTCTAGCTCTGAGCATGGTAGTAGCATTTATTGCAATCGGCCCTGAATACAATGTTGATGTGTTTACAGGAACAGAACCATCTGTTGTATATCGTATTGTTGCTGCTGGATCAGAACATGTTAATGTTACAGATTGTGCACCAGGATAAAAACCAGAGGCCAAACTCATTACAGGAGTTGGAGTATAAAAATTTACTGCTCCTGTGTTATTTGCATTCGGTGTTGGGGTAGTAAATAATTTCCAATCAATAGCACCATTTGTCGAACGGCCAACAGAGTGATTACTCTTTGTCAAACGAACAATTTTAATTGAATCAACAATAGTTCCTAAGGTATTGGATATAAGAATCCATTCATTATCGGTTTGGGTCAACTTAAAGTTTGGATGTAATTCTTGTCCATTAACGGTGTTTCTACCTGAACAATACACCATTTTAAATCCGTTTGCATTGATTGTTCCACTTGGAATCTGCCATTTTGTTGGATTACTAGCTTTATCTGAAAGATACCATCCTGTTAAATTAATATTTGTTGCAGTTGTATTATACAACTCAATCCAATCTTCATTTTCACCATAAGCATCCGTTGGACCTGCAATATTTGAGCAAGAATATTCATTTATTTTAAGCTGAGCACTCAGATTAAAAAGAGAACTAAAAAGCGCAAAAAATAGAAAGTATTTCATTTAATTAAATTAAATTTAGATTAGCAATATTATGAAATTATTATCACAATTCATAGTATAAGACACTTAAAAGGAGGTAAAAGTTGTATGTTTGTGACAAAAAAAATGAAAAAATGAAAAATATATTTTTACTTGTACTTATTGGATTAATAATAACTTCTTGCACAAAAGAAGAAGGAGAAGGCGGTTCCAGCTCAATAAAAGGGTTTGTTTATGAATATAAACTCAACATATTAGGAGACACTATTTCTCGTTATGCAGCAGCAGATCAGGATGTATTTATTATCTATGGGAACGAGGATACATTTTACGATGATAATATTAAAACAAGCTATGATGGCTCTTTTGTCTTTCCTTATCTTCAAAAAGGGAAATACACTGTTTTTGTTTATGAGGATTGTGCTACATGTCTGAGTGGGAAAAAAGAAATATTGCGTACAATTGAAATCACTAAAAAAAAGCAGACTGTTGATCTAGACACAATTGATATTAGAAAAATATAATGCATAAATCTTGGTTTTTCTTATTTTTTATAGTCTTTATAAGCCATACTATTAACTCTCAAAGAAGATTATCTCTAGCTTGGGTAGATTTTAGTATTAGCAAGAAATTTTCTAAAAAACTTGATGTTTCTTTGGGAATGACAAACCGAATTGACGATTTGGGCATTCAAACAAATTTCTCGCAGTTTTCAGTAAAATATAAATTATTAGATTGGATTAAACCATCTATTGATTATCGTTTGGTTAGTAATCGCCAAGAAAATGGTGCTTATCAATTTAGCAACCGATTAAATTCAAATATTCATTTTTCTAAGGAGCTAAAACGTTTTGATTTTGGCTTGCGTTTACGCCATCAATATTCTTTTTCCAAATTAGTATCGCAGCAAAACGATCCAGAATTTGATTTAGCATACCGTTTTCGACCAAGCATTTCGTATGATATCAATAACAGTATAATTAGTCCAACTATGAGTGTCGAATATTTCTATAACCCAGAAAATTCTGCATTGGGAAATCGATTTACAAAAGCACGTTACATTTTAGGGTTTGATTTAGAGCTCAAAGGGTCCCATGAGTTAACATTTGCTTACATTTTAGATCAACAAATAAATCTACCTGATCCTCTTCAAAAACACATTGTCTCGATTTCTTACAATTACAAGCTAAAATCTAAGAAAAAAGCGCATTCGTAAATAAGTTTTGGTTTTATCTTAAGCAGTTTGATTAGGCTCAGGATTTACAGCATTTTCAAGATCACGGTCAAACATATACATTCCACCGCTGTCAGCGCCAATTAATTTTAACTTATCCAACATAGATCTTGCTAAGGCCTCTTCTTCTAATTGTTCTGCAACATACCATTGCACAAAATTATGAGTAGTATAATCTTTTTCTTGCAAGCAAACATCCACAAGATTATTGATGCTTTCCGTTACACCAATCTCATGTTTAAGAAGAGATTCAAATACATTTTTTAAAGTAGAAAATTCCAAAGGTGGTTTTTCAACGGAGGGAATAACTGCTTTTCCTCCTCGCTCGTTTACGAATTTCACCAATTTCAACATGTGAAAACGCTCTTCATCAGAATGCGTGTACATAAATTTAGCAGTTCCATTTAGACCATTATTTTCTGACCAAGATGCCATAGCTAAATAATACTGAGAAGAAGATGCTTCTTTGTGAATTTGCTCGTTTAATGCTTTTTCTACTCGATTGTTCATTGGATTTTTTTTACAAATTTACAAGAGTTTATCTTAAAACTCTAGGTCTGCTTCGATTTTTTTCCTAAAAGACAAAATCATTTTTTCAAATTCAAAAAAATAATTATTTCGTTCCTTCTCATTGACCTCACTTATTAAACTAGAATTTGCTAATTGCTTATCAAGTATTTGCTTAGAATCTAGAACATATTTTTTATCAATTGTTTGCAAATAATTCATGATATTATGAGTCAGAAAAATCCCGCTAGTTTCTTTACCCGAGTAATAAATGGTTGAGTCAGTATTTATAGTTTCATTCAAATACATTTCAAATTTATTTCCTTCGCTTGGTAATTCTTGTCCATAAATGTATTTTTTACCGATTTCCGCTTGAATTTGAAGGTGCTTGGAAAACAGCAACATTCTGTCGCATAAAAAAAGCGCATAACTAGGGTCTTCGAATAAATGAGATTTATAATAATATAAAATTTGCCGCATAAAACCCCGCATTAATTCTGGGTCAAAAATTTCTGTAGAAGGAATTGATGTATACAACTGAAGTATTTCTTCTCCAATAGCAAATGCCGTTTCACTTGTTTTCTGATGGAAATATTTGATTTTTTGGTATTCAGGGACAAGAAGATGTGTTTTTGCCCAAAAAAACAATCGAAAACGCATTAATTGAGGAAAGTTTACCAATTGAAAAATATGATTATTGCTTATAGAGAGTATAAAATGGGGTTCTGATAAACTTTTTAAATTTCGCAAAGAATTTAAAATACCTTCCAAATAAGATTCCAATCGGAAATCAAATGAATCGAGTGGTTGATAATTAAAAATTGCTTGCCCACTATTTGCTTGAATAAGGAAATCAAAAGAAATATCGAAATGAATGCACAGGCGTTTAATCTCGTCTATTGTTAAACTCGTTTCTCCGCGGTAACGACGGTAAACGGCATCTGGACTAATATGCAAAATATCAGACAAGGAATTAGCTAAGGATTCTTTTCCAATTAATTTTAGTTTAATTAGCTTAAATAATTCTTCTTGTGTTGTACTCATAAAAAATTTAGTCTAAAAATTATTCTTCGATGTAAACCCGGTGAACGCGGTTAGAAATAGATGTCATTATTTCATACGGAATTGTCTCTAACTTTACCGCAAGCTTTTCTAGCGTTTGATTTTCACCAATAATTTCAACCTCTTCTCCTACTTTAGCAGAAATTCCTGTTACGTCTACCATAATCATATCCATACAAACTCTCCCAATTGTTGGACAATAATTTCCTCGAATATAAACACCCCCATTTCCATTACTTAGACTTCTTTTAAAGCCGTCTGCATAACCCAGTGGAATAATTGCAATAGTATAGGATTTGTCAGAAATAAAGGTGCGAGAATACCCTACACTTTCTCCCTTTTCAATAGTTTTTATTTGTGAAACTACACTTTTCCACTTTAGAACTGGAACTATTTTTTTTGCAATTTCAGGTGATTTAGAAATGCCATACATTCCAATTCCTACCCGAACCATATCTAATTGTGCGCTTGAATAATTTATAATTCCCTCTGAATTGAGAAGGTGCCTACAAAACTTTGGAAAATAATGCTTGAGTTCTTCACAAACTAAATTAAATTGACTTATTTGAAATTGTGTAAAGTGAGGATCTTTTTGGTTATCAGCATCTGCAAGATGTGAATAAACACTTTCGATTTTTACTTCGGGTTGTGCTTGAATATATTCTACTAATTTAGGAACATCTGAAGTTTCAAAGCCCAAACGATTCATCCCAGTATCGAATTTTAAATGAATTGGAAAATCTTGGATATTTGAAGCAATTAGTTCATGCGTTAAATCATTTAATTGTTCGAAGGAATAAATCGCTGGTTCTAGTTGATAGCGAATGCACGTTTCAAAACCATCTTCTTCAGGATTCATTACTAAAATCGGGATTTTTACACCCGCTTTTCGTAATTCAAGCCCTTCATCAGAATACGCTACTCCTAATTTATCAACTCCTAATTTCTCTAAAAATAATGCTATTTTTTCTAGTCCTGCTCCATAGGATTGCGCCTTAACCATTGCCAATAATTTTGTTTTTGGAAGAAGGAAACTTTTAAAAATCGATATGTTGTGTCTTAAAGCGCTCAGGTTAATTTCCAAAATGGTTTTATGGTGCTTTAACTTCAATTTATTTGCAAATTTTTCCATTTCAGAAGCGCGGGTGCCTTTAATTAATACAACAGCATCTTTTACAGAGATTTCTGGAGTTTCTTCAGGATGCACAATGTGAATTTCATCTGGTGTAAATGAATTAATCTTCTTGATAATAAGTTCTTCCAAATGAAGGTGCTCTTTATCTAGGCCAACAATTACAATTCTTTTCTTTTTTTCAGCCAGCGCTAATTGATGTTCTAAAGAATAAACTAAGGCCTCTAAATCTAAGTTATATGTGTCATTAATAATAAGTGAGTTGTCAATTCCTTCAAAAGTTTCCAAACGCAAAGCAAGACGAGGAAGACTTTTGATAGCTTCGAGATCCAAACAAGAAAAAAATCTTGCAGTTGCCATAGCGAGAATACCCGATTGAATACTTCCTTTATCTGAAAAGGGAAATTGAAGTAGTTCTTTTGAATAATCGCTGTCCACTATTTTTGAAGCATTAATAGCCGATATATCAGAAGAAGAAAGTTGAATAGTTGAAGATATAATGGTTTGTTTTACATGCTTAAAAAGCTTGATTTGCTCCTGAATCATTTCATCTAACGAACCAAAGTGATCTTTGTGGGACAGCTTAAGAGAAGTCAAAATACCATAATCCGGCTGTATCATTTGTGCTAAATTGTCCATTTCTCCCGGTTTTGAAATCCCTGCTTCAATGAGTGCAAAGTCACACTCTTCATGAAGATTCAATAAAGAAATTGCAACTCCAATTTGTGAATTATAACTCTTTGGACTTCTACTGACCCTAAATTTTGAACTAAAAAAATGATAGGCCCATTCTTTAATAGTTGTCTTTCCAATACTACCGGCTATGGCAATAATCGGATAAGAAAACTTTTGTCTGTGACTTTGAGCGAGTTTTTGTAGTGCTCTGAGCGTATCATCAACTAAAATATAAGTAGCATCGTCATAAAAATGATCTGGACTTTTTGAAATTATAAAACAGGAGATTCCATTTTCATGTGCCGCTGAAATAAAATTATGTCCATCTCGAAAATTTCCTTGAAGAGCAAAAAAGACAGTTTCCTTTTTACTATAAGATTTTCTCGAATCATAGCTAATTTGCTGGACGACCCCATTCCTTGGTCCACTGAGAATGCTACCATCAACAATGGAACAAAATTCTGAATATGAAAGGTTTAATTTCAAGTTTATCCTTTAAAATAACACGAACGACAAAGTGGTCGATACTTCTCAAGTGCTCCAACAAGTACTTGACCTTCTTCGTTTGCAGTTCGGTGTGAAAACTGAGCTAAGTTACCACATGATACACAAATTGCATGCACTTTTGTTACATATTCTGCAATGGAAAGTAAATGCGGCATTGGTCCAAATGGAATTCCTTGATAATCCATGTCTAAACCTGCAATAATTACACGAACACCTTTGTTTGCTAATTCATTACAAACTTTTGGTAACTCAGCATCGAAAAACTGCGCTTCATCAATTGCAACGATTTTTTCTTTGTTCCACAAAGCAGTAATTTCTCTTGAATTATTTATGATCCTTGCCTCAAGAGAATTCCCTTGATGACTTACAACTTTATCCTTGCTAAATCGCACGTCAATTTCTGGCTTGAAAAGACATATTTCTTGATTCGCAAACGCTGCACGACGTAAGCGTCTAATTAGTTCCTCCGTTTTTCCAGAAAACATGGAGCCACAAATTACTTCTATCCATCCATTTTGCCTTTCTTTAGCTGGAAATTGTTCTAAAAACATATTCTTTTAAGTTTTTAACGTTTTTATAGGAGAAAATTCACGTCTTTTGTGAGCAATCTCAAAGTTGTTTTTTAAATTTGATTTCTAAAAGTCGTTAGATTGCGTAATATTACAAAATAGTCGTTAGCAACTTACACTAAATGTTGATAAAAAGTAGAATTAAACTATGAAAGAACTTGTTTCAGCCATTGAAAATGGACTCAAAAAAATCTCAAAAGGCAATATATCACTAATAGAATTGGAGGAAACCGTTGCCTCTTCAAGAGAATTATATGAACGTCTTCTGATTGTGCGTTACAAGGTTTATGAAAATTCTATTTTAGCGAATGTAGAAAGTGAAGAGCTTGAAGTTGTTGACAAAGAAACAGAGGTAAAAAAAGAGGAAGAAACTATTCCCGATGAAAATAAAGATATTGAAATTATTTTTGAAGAGGAAACTAACGACATAGCAGAAGATTCAATCATTCGATTTGATTTATTTGCTACTCCTGAAATTGAATCTGAGGTTGAGGAAGATGAAGTTTTACCAGAAGTAGAAAAAGAAATCGAGCAATCTATAGAAGAAGAGCATGTTTTACCAGAAATAGAAATTAAAGAGGAAGAACTTGTTGAAGAAAACCTAGATTCTGTGGAAGAAATTGAAAATACAGCAAATGACAATGCTGAAACTTCTAAAGAAATAGCTGAAGATGCTTCAGACTTATTTCCAAAATTAATGAAAATAGAAAAATCCATAGCGCAGAATTACCAAGTAATGACACTAGAGACATTAATTGGATCATTTACCTTAAATGAACGACTTCAGTTTATTAATGAATTATTTGACGGTTCTAGTGATTTATTTTCAAGCGCCATAAAACGATTAGATTCTTTAGATAATAGAGATTCAGCGCGTTCTGTTATTGCAGAATATGCTGCAGAAAACAACTGGGATTTAGATGGTGAAGTTGTTGAAGATTTTATGCTAAAAATTTGTAGTCGCTATGCAGCTAATCTGGGGAATTAGTTTTCTTCTCAGCTTTCAACTTTACAGCCAAAGTAGGCAGGTAATAGAATTTACAAAAACATTATGTTCTTCAGAATTCCACGGAAGAGGATATGTTGAAAATGGAAGTAATATCGCAGCAGATTTCATTGAAAAAACATTTCAAGAGATCGGATTAGCACCTATAAATGGAACTTATTTTCAAAAATTTACTTTTGATGTTAATACCTTTCCAGCAAATTGCAATGTAAAATTAGATACCCACCTTCTGCAACCTGGAATAGATTTTTTAGTTCACCCTGCCTCTGGTTCTACGTGTAACTCCCCCGCTTGTCCTGATGGCAGATTTTTTCCAATTCAATATCTTCAAGGCGCTGATTTTTTAGCAAAAAAAATACTTTTTTTAAATTCCAATAAAGTTTTTGATTATGATAAAGATTCTGTACTAATTGTAAGTCTTATTGGCTGTAAAGACACTGAAATAAAAGAAATTCGGGCAGCTTTAATGCAACTTGCAAACTCCCGACCAATTGTCGAAATCACAAATGAAAAATTTACATGGTCTGTTAGTCAAACAGCATTTTTGTACCCTTATATTCAATTGAAAGAAGCTGCTTTTTCTACTTCACAAGCTGCAATTTTTCTAAATATAGAAAATAAATTTTTAAAAAATTTCGAGGCTCGTAACATCTTTGGAGAAATTAAAGCAAGAAAAGAAACGGATAAGACAATTATTATAAGCGCCCATTATGATCATCTTGGTAGAATGGGAAGAAATACCTACTTCCCTGGAGCAAATGACAACGCAAGTGGAAATGGAATGCTTCTTTCTTTAGCGGAAAAACTTCTTCTTAAACCACTAAAAAAATACAATGTGATTTTTATTGGCTTCGCAGCTGAAGAAGCTGGACTTATAGGCTCCGAATTTATGGTTGAAAACCCAATTTTACCACTAAAAGACATCCGTTTTCTACTAAATTTAGATATTATGGGAAGTGGTGAAGAAGGTGTTACAGTTGTAAATTCAACACTATTTGATAAAGAATTTCAACTTCTATGTAAATTAAACAAAAGAAAAAAAGCATTAAAACAAATAAAGCCAAGAGGACCAGCGGCAAATTCGGATCATTATTATTTTACACAAAATGGAGTTCCTTCCTTCTTTATATATACAATGGGGCCAAACAAACATTACCATGATGTCTTTGATACTTTTGAAGAACTAAGTTTTAATGCTTTTGAACCGCTTTCAAAATTACTTACAGCCTTTATCAGGAAATTATAAAGGCTACTTTAAGCTACCTTTTAACCTAATTCTTTTCCCTATATTTGACTATTCTTTTTAACTTTATGAAAATCAAAAGTCATATTTCTACTAGTTTTCCAGTTTCTCCTTCTATAGATAAAGTTGGGGTAGAAGAGAGAGTTGCAAGGTTTCAATCTAGAAGTATTAAGAATGAAGCAAAAAAACAAGGACTGAATATGGTCTTGAGCATGATTGACTTGACAACACTCGAAGGAAAAGATACCGAGGGGAAAGTAAAGCAAATGTGCTATAAAGCAAAGCATTTACATGATCATTTTGAGGGCATTCCTCAGGTAGCTGCAGTTTGTGTTTATCCTTCAATGGTAGCAATTGCAAAGAATGAATTAAGAAATTCTTCAGTAAAAGTCGCTTCTGTAGCAACAGGGTTCCCATCAGGTCAAACTTCTTTAGAACTTAAATTAAAAGACACAAAATTTGCAGTTGAGCAAGGAGCAGACGAAATTGATATGGTAATCTCAAGAGGAAAATTTTTAACAGGAGACTTTGCTTATGTTTTTGACGAAATTGCTGCAGTTAAAGAGGCCTGTGGAAAAGCAAGATTAAAAGTTATTTTAGAAACTGGCGAATTAGTAACTTTAGATAATGTGCGAAAAGCAAGTGATATTGCAATTTATGCAGGAGCAGATTTTATAAAAACATCTACGGGAAAAATACAACCGGCTGCAACAATGCAAGTCACTTATACAATGCTAATGGCAATCAGAGATTATTTTGATGAAACAGGAATCATGGTTGGAATGAAGCCCGCTGGTGGTATTTCAACTGCAAAATTGGCGCTGCATAATTTAGTAATGGTCAAAGAGATTCTTGGAACGAAATGGTTAAGTAATGAGTGGTTTCGTTTTGGAGCAAGTAGTCTTGCCAACGATGTTTTAATGCAACTATTAAAAATAGAAACTGGAGTATATCAATCTAATGATTACTTTTCAATTGATTAATATGAAAAAGGAACTGAACGACAACTGGGACTATTCTTCTTCTTTAGAAGCGATAAATCATATTCAACTTAAAAAAAAGTACAATCTTTTCATTGATGGAAAATGGATTGCACCATCTAAAAATACATATTTTAAGACCATTAATCCTGCAAACGAAGAAACCTTAGCGGAAATTGCCTCTGCCTCAAAAGAAGATGTAGATTTAGCTGTTAAAGCAGCTCGCAAAGCATACACGAATGTTTGGTCGAAAATGCCTGCTTCTGAAAGAGCAAAATACATTTACAGAATTGCTAGGTTAATGCAAGAGCGAGCGAGCGAATTTGCTGTAATAGAATCTCTTGAATCTGGAAAAACTATTCGCGAATCACGTGATGTTGATATTCCCCTCGCCTGCAATCATTTTTTTTACTATGCAGGATGGGCAGATAAATTAGATTATGCTTTCCCCAATCGAAAAATTGAATCTTTAGGTGTTGCAGGGCAAATTATACCTTGGAACTTTCCTTTATTAATGGCAGCTTGGAAAATTGCTCCAGCTTTGGCCGCAGGAAATACTGTGGTTTTAAAACCTGCAGAAACTACAAGTCTAACCGCCTTGAAATTAGCAGAAATTATTGAGGAATCTGGATTACCTCCTGGTGTTGTGAATATTGTTACAGGTTTTGGAGAAACAGGCGCAGCGATTGTAAATCATCCAGATATCAATAAAATTGCTTTTACTGGCTCAACAGCTGTTGGAAAAATAATTCAAAAAGCACTTGTGGGAACCTCGAAAAAAGTAACATTGGAATTAGGAGGAAAATCTGCAAATATTATCTTTGAAGATGCCCCAATTGACCAAGCAATTGAAGGGATTGTAAACGGTATCTTCTTTAATCAAGGGCATGTTTGCTGTGCTGGATCTCGCTTATACGTTCAAGAAGGAATTGCAGAAAAAGTTATCAAAAAATTAAAACAGCGCATGGAAAGTCTGTATGTGGGAGATCCTTTGGATAAAAACACAGACATCGGCGCTATTAATTCTAAGGAGCAACTTCAAACGATTGAAAAATATTTAAAAATTGGACTAGATGAAGGAGCTGAAATGTACCAGCCAAAATGTACTATTCCAAAAAGGGGATTCTATTGCGCTCCAACTCTATTTTTGAATGTTGCGCAGTCAAGTATAATTGCACAAGAAGAAATTTTTGGACCTGTTTTAACCATTCAAACATTTAGAACGGTTGATGAAGTTATCCAAAAAGCGAATAATTCTCCTTTTGGATTAGCAGCTGGTGTATGGACAGATAAAGGCTCTCGGATATTTAATCTCACAAGTAAACTGCGAGCAGGAGTAATTTGGGCAAATTGCTACAATAAATTTGATCCAACATCCCCTTTTGGAGGATACAAAGAAAGTGGTTTTGGAAGAGAAGGCGGATTGCATGGATTGAGTGCTTACCTTAAACTAAGCTAAAATGAGTAGACTAGAAGTTTTAAAAACATATAAGATTTTCATTGGCGGACAATTTCCAAGAACAGAATCAGGAAGGTATTACACACCTTTAGATTCGAAAGGAAAAGCTTTGGCAAACATCTGTCTTTCTTCTCGAAAAGATGTTCGTAATGCGGTAGTCGCTGCCCGAAAAGCCTTTGGACCTTGGTCTGAACGTTCTGCATTTAACAGAGGACAAATTCTCTACCGTATTGCAGAGATATTGGAAGGAAGACAGGCGCAATTTGTAGACGAATTAATGCGTCAAGGAAGCTCAAAAGTAGCAGCTACAAATGAAGTAAATTTAAGTATTGATCGAATTGTTTATTATGCTGGCTGGTGCGATAAATACAATCAAGTTGTAAGTTCTGTAAATCCTGTAAGCTCCTCGCACTTTAATTTTTCAAGTTTAGAACCAATGGGAGTTGTTGGAGTAGTTGCTGCGCAAAGCACTTCTTTAATCGGTCTTGTGTCACTTATTTTACCCGCTATTTGTGGTGGAAATTCGACGGTAGTTTTAGCTTCCGAAAAACTCCCTTTGTGCGCTGTAACTTTTGGCGAAGTAGTACATTCATCGGATGTTCCTGCAGGTGTAATAAATATCCTTACAGGATCTACAGATGAAATGGCACCAATACTTGCTTCACACATGGATGTAAATGCGCTTATTACTTCAAATTTGGAAACAAAACTTTCAACTTCTTTATCTCTTCTCTCAGTTGATAACTTAAAGCGCAAATTTGATTATACTGAAAATTGGGCAGGCCAAGAAGCTCAAGGATTACATTATATCTCCGATTTACAAGAAATAAAAACCACTTGGCACCCAATTGAAAATGTTGGAGGTGCAAGCAGCTCCTATTGATTTTTATCTCTTCCCGGCTCATGTTAATACACAATTCATCGTTCAATACTTGTTTCAAAATTCAACAAACTATGTTGTTTTAATTCTAATTTCGTATCATGACTAGCAAAGCCGAAGAATACACTAAAAAGGGGTTAAGAAGCAGTTATGCCTCAACGATTATTGGCATTTCACTCGTACTTTTTATGATAGGTTTAGTTTTGGGTGGTGTTTTAGCGCTTCGTAGTATAGAAAAACAAGCAAAAGAAAGTCTTCAAGGAGATATTTTCTTTAAATCCGAACTTAATGATGCTGATATTAAGCAAATTGAACAGCAGCTTAAATCGTGGAAAGAATTCAGTGATGTGTATTTTGTTTCTCCAGAACGCGCAATCCAAGAATTTGGTGGGGCAGGACAATCAGAAAAAGAAATGCTTTCGCTATTTAAAGGAGAAAATCCATTGCCAGCAACTATTGGATTTCAACCGAAAGAAAAATATGCTACTAAATCAGGCATGAAAGGCATAAAGTCTAAATTACTTTCTAAATTTTCAGAAGAAATTGATGAGGTAAATTATGATAAATCAAGTGTTGAAAATGTTAATCTAGGCTTCAAACAATTTGCTCTGCTTTTTCTTTCCGTTGCGCTACTATTAATTATTATTGCTGTAGCGATGATTAATAACACGATACGCTTATCGCTTTATTCTAAAAGATTTACAATAAAAACAATGCAGTTAGTTGGCGCAACAAGTGGACACATACGTTGGCCATTTTTAAAGCAAGCCATTTTACAAGGCATTGTTTCAGCTCTTGTTGGCTTAGCCCTGTTATTAACCCTTTTCTATGCTTTAAACAACGTTTTAGAAACTTTTCAAATAACGTATTCGCTATCAAGTTTCATCGTATTAATAACTTCTCTAATAGGAATAGGAATTTTTATAACCTTAATTTCAACTTGGTTTGCTTTAAACAAGTATCTTCGTATGAAGTTAGATGATTTATATTAATAGAAAATGAAAGATTCAATTAAACACTTTGGATTTAATCCTGAAAATTACAAGTTGTTGTTTATTGGTTTAGCAGTAAATATTCTTGGTTATATATTAATGATTGGTGGCGGAGCAGAAAGTCCTGGTGAGTTCAATGCAGATGAGCTTTTTAGCACTACACGCATAACAGTTGCCCCAATTCTAATTGTCCTTGGCTACGGAATCATTTTATTTTCTGTAATGAAAAAAAGTAATAAATCAGCTGTAAAAGTCTCTACTATTTCAGAAGATCCAAAAACAGAAGATAAGAACCCAAAGAAAAAATAAACAAGAAAGATGGACTTTCTTGAAGCTATCATTCTTGCTGTAATTGAAGGATTAACGGAGTTTTTGCCGGTTTCTTCAACTGCCCACATGATTTTTGCAAGTGCAATAAGCCATAATGAATCTGACGAATTTGTTAAAATGTTTCAAGTTTCTATTCAGTTTGGCGCAATTTTATCCGTTGTATTTCTTTTTTGGAAAAAGTTCTTCGATTTTAAAACATATACTTTTTATTTAAAACTTGGCTTAGCTGTAATTCCTGCTTTAGTTCTTGGAAAGTTATTTGATGATAAAATTGAAGCGGTTTTAGAAAAACCAGTTCCAATTGCAATTGTGCTTATTCTGGGAGGAATTATTCTACTTTTTATTGACAGGTTGTTTAAAAATTCAGTAATAAATAAGGAAGAAGAAGTTACAGTGAAAAAAGCAATTATAATCGGATTTTGGCAATGCTTAGCTATGATGCCCGGAACAAGTCGCTCAGCAGCATCTATTATTGGTGGGATGCAACAAGGATTAACGCGAAAAATGGCGGCAGAATTTAGCTTCCTTTTAGCAGTTCCGACAATGCTAGCGGTTACGCTTTATTCCATTTTCTTGAAAGATTGGAATTATAAAGGCTTGGAACAAAAAGGATATGAAATGATTCTTTCAAGCAACCACAACCTCATCGTTTTTATTCTTGGAAATATAATTGCTTTTGTTGTTGCAGCTTTTGCTATTAAATTTTTTATTGGCTTTCTAGAAAAATTTGGCTTTAAAATTTGGGGCTATTACCGTATAATTGTGGGCTTTGCCTTGTTACTTTATTTTTCTTTGTGATGGATTTTTTATCTGGAGAAATTCTTTTGGTTGATAAACCACTCAACTGGACTTCTTTTGATGTTGTTAATAAAATTCGCTGGAATCTCAAGCAAAAACTAAATGTTAAAAACATCAAAGTTGGGCACGCCGGAACACTTGATCCCTTGGCAACAGGACTATTAATTCTGTGTACTGGGAAAAGTACAAAGCTAATCGAGGGACTTACAGGAGCAGCAAAAACATACACCGGAAAATTTCTCCTTGGGAAAACAACTGCTTCCTATGACTTGGAAACCCCTTATTCAGCAACATTCCCTACAGAACATATTACTGAAGAATTACTCGAAAAAGTTAGACTTTCATTTCTTGGGATTCAACTCCAAACCCCACCAATTTATTCCGCAAAACAAATAGATGGAAAAAGAGCTTATGATTATGCGAGGGAAGGAAAGGCAGTTGAAATGAAACAAAATCAAATTGAAATAGAATCATTTACTATTGATACAAAAGATTTTCCGGAAATAAGCGTAGCAATAAAATGCTCAAAAGGAACGTATATTCGCTCTATTGCCTACGATTTCGGAAAAAAACTTGACAGTGGAGCAACATTGATCGAACTTCGCAGGACACATTCTGGAGATTTCTCTATAGAAAATGCAAAATCCGTGGACGATTGGATTAATATCATAAGTGAGGCATAATAATTTATTGAGTATTCGCAATCGTACCAGTAAAATATTTTAATATAAAAAATCAAGAATTCAATCGAAGTGAGAACTATTTAGTGAATAGTAGCGAACACTATTCGGCCTAGAATTTCATGGTTTTTGCTACTGAACTGAAACTGTTAATTTTAAAAATTTCTGGAAGAACATTTTTAAAAAATTTCAGTTTAAGAAAGGAGTAAAAATTGTTCGCGACGAGTTGTAAATAGTTGTAAAATAATGATTTGCGAACAAAATAAAAATTCACAGCCTTGACTTTTTTGGTTCTTTTTTTGTCAAGAAAAAAAGAAAGGAAAATAGAATAATTTCTCAAATTGAGATTATTGTTCGCATTATGAATTTGTTTAGAATTTTGATTGGTGGTACGAAAGCGTAAACTCAAAATAATTTACTTTTTATTTTGAAAAAAACAATATCTTTGTTGCCCGTTGGTGTACCAAATTGCCCGAGTGGCGGAACTGGTAGACGCGCTGGATTCAAAATCCTGTACTTTCGGGTGTGCCGGTTCGATTCCGGCCTCGGGTACTAAACCTCAGAGAAATCTGAGGTTTTTTTTATCTTTGTAACTTATACCAAAAGCATGGCAAATACATTTCGGACTATTTGGACAACTGAAGATCGTTTTGTAGAGGTAATTGATCAGCGAGAACTTCCCCATAAAGTTGTTGTTGTTAAGCTGAAAACATATAGAGATGCTGAAAATGCCATAAAAAACATGACGGTTAGAGGTGCACCTTTAATTGGAGCTACTGCAGCTTATGGAATTTATTTAGCAGCTAAAGAAATGCATGAAAAAGGGCTGTCTAAAGAATTTTTGGACGAAGCATTTTCAGCGCTACGAGCTTCCCGACCTACAGCAATTAATCTTTTTTGGGCTTTAGATAAAATGAAAGCTTCTCTTGAGAACTGTGATGATTATTTAAAAAAATCGTGGGAAGAAGCTGCAAGAATTGTTGAAGAAGACATCGAAATTTGTCGCATGATTGGAGTTCATGGACTTCCACTTCTTGAAGAAATTTCTAAAAAGAAAAAGGGTGAAGCTGTAAATATCCTTACGCATTGCAATGCTGGAATGTTAGGTTGTATCGAATGGGGAACAGTAACTTCGCCAATATATCAAGCCCATGAAAAAGGAATAAAAATTCATGTTTGGGTGGATGAAACGCGACCAAGAAATCAAGGTTCCAATTTAACAGCATTTGAGTTGACAAAACATGGAATAGAACACACTTTAGTTGTAGATAATACTGGTGGTCATCTTATGCAGCATGGATTAGTAGATATTGTGCTTGTTGGTACCGATCGCACAACGAGAAATGGGGATGTTGCAAATAAAATTGGCACTTACTTAAAAGCGCTTGCGGCTAAAGATAATACTATTCCATTTTATGTGGCGCTTCCATCCACGACTTTGGATATGAGCATTCGCGATGGATTATCAGAAATACCCATTGAAGAAAGAGATCAAAATGAAGTGCGCTATTTTCAAGGTCTTAGCAAAAAAGGAGAAATAGAACAAATTTTAATCTGCCCTGAAACTACAAAAGCTCTAAATTATGGCTTTGATGTGACTCCTTCACGCTTAATTACAGGCTTAATTACAGAACGAGGAATTTGTTCGCCAACAGAAGATGGTATTTGTAGTTTGTTTCCAGAATATTCTTAATGCTAATACTTCACAAAACGCTTTGCTAAAACAACGCCATTTAAAAGTGTAAGTCGCAAGAAATACGTGCCAACTTTTAAATTAGATAGATCGAGCTTAGAATAAGTACCCTTAACAACCTTTAGTTCAATCACTTTTCCGTGGATATCTTCTAGCCTCAAATTTGCCATAGGACTTGCAGTATTTACCTCAATATAATCAGAGGCAGGATTAGGTGTAAGTTTTAATTCGCTTAGAAATTCATTTTCAAAAACACCTCCACTTTGACATTCAAGTTGATTCAGATGTTGCCAAATTTCGTTGTTTAATATAAAAGGAACGAGGTCATTGACGGGCGCATCTCCCATTCTTACCCAAACTAAATCCTCACTTTGTACGATGTTTATAAATTGTCCATTCCTTCCCATTGCAGCATACATTTCTGAGGGCGCATCAGGTGAGATACTTCCATTAAAAACAAACTGGGAAGTCGGCAACATAAACTGATTTGTATTATTAAGCCACGTTAAATAACCATAAGCTAGATTTAAAGATTGAGAAGCACTTGTCATTTCAGTAAAATAATCTTGGTCTGTCAAAATCTGATTTCCATTCCAATTGCCCTCATTTAAAAGCAACAAGCCAAATCTTGCCATACTTCTTGCCGTACTGAAAAACACATTGTTGAAATCTTGATAAAAATAAAACCCATTCATTCCGATTGGATTTTTAACCTTTTGAGTGAAATATGAATTTAAACTCATTCCTGTAGCTTGAGAAATTACGCTGTCCAACAAAGTATAAGGCGCATTGTGATAAGCCCAACGTGAACCAGCATTTGCAAGAAATTCTAAACAGGTGTCTATTGTGCAATCTGGATCTCCAGAAGCATCATCTAAACCCGATGTCATTGTCAATTGATTGCGAATTGTGATTTTCTCTTCTTGAGTAGGAGAACAGTTTGTCCAACCAAGACCTAAATAATTAGAGCTTGTATCCGAAAGCGAGAGGTGATTTTCTTGCTGCGCGATTCCAACCATAAAAGCGGTCAGTGTTTTACCTGCAGAAGCCCAATACCAATTTGAATTTTGTGTGTGTGTTCCAAAATACTTTTCGAGAACAATTTTTCCATTTTTTAGTAAAATAAAGGACTTTGTATTATTCGAATCTAAAAAAGCGTACAAACTATCAATCTTTGAGGGACACCAATTTAAAGCTGAAGGAGAAAGAGTATCCCAATTATTTCCGGTATTTGGAGGGAAATAAAGCGCTTGAGAAAAGCAAAAACGAGAAACGATTAGAAATAAAAAAGATAGGGTATATAGTTTCATATTTTGATGATGTAAATACAAAATTAATAAACGTAATTGAGTATTCAAATTCGTACCAGCAAAATAATTTAATGTTAAAAAATCAAGAATTCCTTCAAAGTGAGAACTATTTAGTGAATATTCGCGAACACTATTCGGCCTTGAATTTCATGGTTTTTGCTACTGAACTGAAACTGTTAATTTTTAAAATTTCTGCAAGAACATTTTTGAAAAATTTTAGTTTCAGAAAGGAGTAAAAATTGTTCGCTACGAGTTATAAATAGTTGTAAAATAATGATTTGCGAATAAAATAGAAATTCAGAGCCTTGACTTTTTGGTTTCTTTTTTTGTCAAGAAAAAAAGAAAAGAAAATAGAATAATTTCTCAAATTGAGATTATTGTTCGACTAATGAATTTATTTAGAATTTTGATTGGTGGTAAGAAAGCGGACACTCAAAAATATAAATAAACTATTCCTACCTTTGTCTATGCAAAAAAATGTCTTACTTATTGGCGCATCTGGATTAATTGGCAGTGAATTAGTGCAGTTATTACTTAGAGATGATAAAATTAAAACAGTTAAAGTTTTTGTGCGAAAATCACTCGCTATAACAGATCAAAAGTTAATCGAAATACTTGTAAATTTTGAGCATCTAGAAGATTTTAAACACGAATTTCAAGGTGATGCCTTGTTTTGTTGCATCGGTACAACGCGAAACAAAACACCCGATTTAGTAGCCTACAAAGCAATTGATTATGGGATTGTCCTTGCCGCTGCAAATCTTGCAAGAAAAAATCAAGTTCCTCAGGTGCATTTGGTAAGTGCAATCGGAGCAGCTGTTTCCTCAAAGATATTCTATAATCGCTTGAAGGGAGAAATTGAAAAAGACGTGCTAAAATTAGATTTTCCCACTACTGTTATCTACCAGCCAGCCATGTTAATTGGGAAAAGAAGTGAAAGCAGGCCTGCTGAATTTATAGCTCAAAAACTCATGCCCTTTTTTGATGTATTCTTGCTTGGTAAAGCACAAAAATACCACAGTATTAAAGCAAAAAAAGTGGCTGAAAGCATGCTTGACAATCTGCATAAGCCACAAAAAGAAGCTGCTATTTTAAGATATTCTGAAATGATTAATGTTAAGTCGTAAGTATAAAAATTATCCGCTATAATAATTGTCGTTTATTTTTATATATATATTTTAATTTTTTATATATTTTTCCCCATTAGAAAAGCAGAATCCAATATTAATTTTTTAACTTATACTTTTTTACAAATTAGAATTTAAAAATCTTGAATAAAGCAACTGAAAATTAATTTTTAGCGTCTATATATATCTAAACCAAATAACTGAATTAATGCGCAAATTATTGGTCTTTCTTGTTCTTAGTTTTACCTTTTTTTCACATGCGCAAATTCCTACAAGTAATTTTACAGCAAATCCTTTGGTCGTTTGTTTGGGAGTCCCAGTAAATTTCAATAATACATCTACGCCTAATGGTTTGAGTACAATTGTTTCCAATGCTTGGGATTTTGGTGATGGTGCACTGTCAATGCAAGTAAGTCCATCTCACACTTTCACTACAGCCGGCACATTTACTGTCACATTAGTCGTAACAAATTCAAACGGTACGGTTGATGCTGAAATAAAAACAGGGTATATTACAGTGAATCCATTGCCTATTGTTGCTTTTTCTATAAACGGATTAGGATGTACCGTTCCCCTGACTTTAGCATTTGTGAATAGTTCCTCTAGTGGAGCAAATTTCAGTTATGCTTGGAATTTTGGAAATAGTCAAAATGCCTCTGTTGCTAATCCCCCAAATATAACCTATAATTCCGCTGGAAGTTACACAATCAACTTAAATGTTACGAATACCATTACTTCTTGTATGGCATCAAGCTCACAAAATATTCAAGTAGCAAATTTCCAAGCCGGAATCAATGCGCCTACTTATGGTTGTGTCGGTCAGCCAGTAAGCTTTCAGGACAACTCTACGGCTGGAGCCAACTCCTGGAGCTGGAATTTCGGTGGACAAGGGGCCAGTAGTTCAGAAAATCCTTCTTTCGCGTTCAATGCTCCTGGCACGTATACCGTTCAATTAACTTCGCAAAATACGAGCTCCGGATGTACTTCGACCATCACTCAGACCATCACCATTCAAGCGAATACAAACCCGATATTTAGTGCAAATCCAACTTCTAATTGTGCGCCTGGATTGATTCAATTTACAAGTAGTACAACGATTCCAGGGACGTATGTTTGGAACTTTGGTGATGGTCAAATCCATACTGGAGTAACACCTCCTCCTCATATTTATACACAAAGTGGATTTTACGATGTTACCCTGAGTCTTTTAACAGCGGCTGGATGTACTGGTTCCACTACTTTATATGATTACATCAATATAACCAATGTGGAAGCTGGATTCTTCGCTTTGGATACTGCAGGCTGTGATCCACTTGTTGTTCAGTTTATTGATACCTCCTTTACTCCATCAAATCCCATAGTTTCTTGGGAATGGAACTTTGGGAATGGGAATACATACAATGGACCTATTCCTCCTAATCAGACGTATCCAATTGGTGTTTATAATGTTCAATTAATCATTACCACACAGTCGGGCTGTAAGGATACCATTATTAAATATGGTTATGTAACAGTCGGTCACATCGACTCTGTTTATTTTACTAATGCCCCATTGATCGCATGCTCAAATGATGATGTGATTTTTACGAGTTCTACTTATATTTCCGTGCCCCACAATGCGAATGAAGTCACTTTTTTTTGGGACTTTGGTGATGGAACTTCTATTGATCAGAATCCAACACACCAATTCGAATCTGATACCGGATACTTTAATGTAACATTTATTGCAGACTTTAGGGGCTGTAAGGATACCTTTATGGTGGAAAACGCCGTGTATATTCTCGCTCCAATTGCCCAATTTTCACCGAGTGCTTTTTTATTTTGTAATCCTAACTCATTCCCAGTTAACGTAGCGATTAATGACAACTCGATTCATGGACTTTTAGCGGACAATGTAGCAATGCACTATGAATTTAGTGATGGATCGCCAAATGTGAATTTCAGTAATGCACAATTAGATGTGCTGAATGGTGGAAATACAAACCATGCTTTTTCAGGATATGGCAGCTATAATATTGAGCAAGTCATACACAATTATACGACTGGGTGTTCAGACAGTATAAATTCCACGATCAACATTTCACAATTAGATGGACAATTCACCTTGTCCAACGATACCGTTTGTAACGGCACTGCGATAACTGTTGCAGATATAAGTACTTCATGGTCAAATGGGAATATGTCTCATCCCATTGTTGAGTGGTATTACAACACGGGGAATGGGCCAATCTTATTTGGGCCAAACCAAACTTATACTTATTCAGCACCAGGAAACTACACCATTTCCTTGTCGGTTTTAAACAGTGTAGGATGTACCGCTACCGAAACAAAGCAAGTAAAGGTTGTAAATAAACCAATTGCTGGATTATCAACGGACCAAAATAATGGCTGTTCTCCTTTCACAGTCGCATTTACGAATACATCATTTAGCACTCCAACTGGATTACCTATCAGTTCATTCAATACAAGTTTTTCTGATGACAATAGCATTTTAACTACCACTAACATTAATCAACCAATAAATCACACCTTTATTGATGTTGGGACTTATTCAGCAACAATTGTTGCAACAGATGTTTTTGGGTGTACATCTTTTCCAATGCAAGTATTTATTACCATTACCAAACCAACGGTGGCATTTGAAATTGACAGTGTATTCTGTGATTTGGATACCAATCAAACACTTAATTTCTCATCAGGAAATGGCCCGCTCACTCATGAATGGTTTTTAAATGGAAGTAGTATTAATTCCACTACGAATACAGGAGTTACCTTGACAAATCCTCAAAATGGCCAGCTGTCTAATTCACATATTTTGACCTTAGTCACAACGGATGCAAATGGCTGTAAGGACACCCTGAATCGGACTTTAATCATGTCTACTCCCTTAGCCATTCCTAATTTCTTCTTCACTGGAGCCGTTCCAAATGCAAACGGTGAATACGATTGCCCTCCGATTTTTTGTAATTTCCAAGATTCGTCTTTTTCGTATGGGGATATCACTAGTTGGAATTGGTCGTTTGGGAATGGAAACAACTCCATTCTTCAGAATCCATCCAATACACTTGTTACAAATGGAACCTTTGATTTAAACTTCATTGTGACAGATGAATTTGGATGTACAGATGATTCAACGGTTTTAGACTACATTTCAATAGGCGGGCCAATGGGGACGCCAAACTGGCTTCAAGACGCTACGATTTGTGCTCAGGGAGCTCAGTTTTATTTGAGTAATATATCAAACATAGATAGTTTGGTCTGGAGTTTAGGAGACGGCACAATTTATTCTGATTCCTTGAATTTCAACTATATTTACGCAACACCTGGAACTTATCAACCAAGTGTCACTATTTTTGATTCTATTGGTTGTCAGATACTATTACCCTTGAATCCTATTACTGTAAATGATGACGATTTAGATGCCTTTTTTGTGCCGAATCCTGTGTATGCAGACATCAATGGAGTCATTGATTTTATGGACCAATCAACTTTTACGAATTCGCCAATTGTAAGTTGGACATGGAATTTAGATGGTAATTCTTCCTTTACATGGAATACCAATACTGCTCCTACCACTTCTTTCGCGCAAGGTGGGCCACATGTTATTACACTCACTGTAGTAGATCAACTTGGCTGTGTTTCGTACTATGAAACAACGGTTTTTGTCAGCGATCCAGATATTTGGATCCCTAATGTATTTTCACCAAATAGCGATGGAGTCAATGATTTTGTTGTACTACCTTATCCAGCTTTTAAGTCGTATGATATTTCTATTTTCAATCGTTGGGGAAATTTAATAAAAATTCTTGAGGATCAAACCGGTGTAGCCGTTTGGGATGGACTCTCCACAGATGGTAAACCGCACACAGATGGCGTTTATTTTTATTTATTAAACGGAGTAATGCTTGGTGGTACAAAAGTGAATAAGCAAGGATTTATTACTTTAATTCGATGAGATTAATTCTAAAAAAGCAATCTATTAACGACCATTAGGCAAACGGGGAAACAGAAAAATTAAGGGGAAATATTACTATTATCCGTTAATAAAATAAAGCCAATCAACTTTTTGCGTCTCATTTAAAACACGAGGCATTTTATTTTGAGATCCTTTTTTGCCTTGAAAAGCTAAAAATTCATGAAATTTTGATGTTTTGAGAATACTAATAATCGGCGTGTTTAAATTATATTTTCTTACATAGGCATAATCGTCGTTTATAGCACTTATGTTTTTATCTAAGGCCTTAAGTACTTCATCTTGATTGACTTCTTCATCAATTCCTAAAAACCAATGATGACATTGATTTTCAATATCAGCATAAATGGTGAATTCAGAGATGGAGATTTTAAAGTGTTTAGATACGAGTAAAAGTGCCTGGTAGATATTATCTAAAGAAAGATGTTCGCCACATAAACTTAAAAATTGCTTAATTCTACCTGTAATTTTAATTTCTCTTTTTATAATATTCTCAAAGCGCACTAAATCTCCAATTAAATAGCGCCACAAACCAGCATTTGTAGAAATAACCAAAGCATAATCAACATCTTTTTGAACTTCATTAATTGTGTAAGCTTTCTTTTTATCTAATAATTCGCCATTTTCATCGAAAAAATCTGAATTAAAGGGGATAAATTCATAAAAGATACCATTGTTTAAGAGTAACTTCATTCCTTGACTTTTCGGATTTGCTTGGTAAGCAAAATAACCCTCACTCGCCAAATAAGTGTCCATCAAAATAATTTCTGTGTTTGTTAGCTTATTTAAACGAGAAACATAAGGGTCCATAAAAACACCACCGTGCACATAAATCGATAAATTTGGCCAAATATCATGAATAGAAGTAAGCTGATAGTGTTCAACGATTTCCTCCATCAGTAAAATACACCAACTTGGAATTCCTGCTATAATTCCAATGTTCCATTTTGGCGCATTTTCAATAATTGCTTTTATTTTTTCATCCCAATTCTTTATCCTACTAATCCTATTGCCGGGTTTTGTAAATGGTGTAGCGAGTAAAGATGTATGTTTTTTTAGAATTCCACTCAAATCACCTTCAATGTGCTTGTCTTTTTTACTTAACTCAATTGAGCCACCAACAGTCAAAACACTTGCACTAAAAAAAGACTCCGGTAAATTTAATTCATGTAAAAGTGTAAGCTGATTTATGCTCGTCTTTTGAAAAGAACGGATCATTTCGATACTAATTGGTATCCTCTTACTTGGGGATCCTGTTGTGCCAGATGAGAGAGCAAAGTATTTTATTTTCCCTTTCCATGTATGATTTTTAGTGCCTAAAAGAGTTTGTTTTAACCATTTGCCATAAAATTCTTCGTAATCGGTAATCGGTACATTTTTTTGGAATTTAGAAACAACATCTGTGTTTTTTAGAATGTCGTGAAATGAATGAACCATTCCAAATTTAGTAATTTTTGCTATTTCCAATAGAGAAGATAAACTTGATAGCTGATTTTTATACTCACTATTTTTATTAGCATTACGCTTGAAGCCAATTGCCGTACTTTTCTTTATGAGCTTTCCAATTATTGCCATGAAAACATTAAAAAGGTTAGTTTTATCCTAAACACTACAAAAATAAACTATAGAAAGGATTTACATTCTTTTCTTTCTTTAAATTTGCATGAGCAGATTCCTAAATATAGTTACATAGTTAGTTGCTGGATCCAAAATAAATAAAACAAAATGTCTAAATTTATTCCCCTTGATGATTTTATTTCAGAAAATAGCAGTGATTTTCCATTTCCATCTGCTGAACTTTCTTCCATACTTAAGGCTATTGAAAAAGCAGGAAAAAATATAAGTGAGGATATTCGAAAAGCAGGTTTAGTAGACCATATTTTAGGAGCAAAGGGTTTACAAAACATTCAGGGGGAGGAACAGCAAAAACTTGATGTAGTAGCAGACTTAGCATTTATAGAGGCATTTAAGGAAAGTGGTCAAATATGTGGTTTTGCATCTGAAGAAAATGACAATTTTGTTGCCTTTCAAAATAAGGAGGCAAAAAACGCAGCATATGTTGTTCTTTTTGACCCTTTAGATGGCTCTAGTAATATTGATGTAAATGTTTCTATCGGGACTATTTTTTCCGTTTACAAAAGAATTTCACCACTTGGAACAGAAGCAAAACTGGAAGATATGTTACAAGAAGGCACAAAACAAGTTTTAGCAGGTTATGTCTTGTATGGCTCTTCTACAATGTTAGTTTACAGCACTGGTAATGGCGTAAATGGATTTACATTGGATCCTGATCGCGGTTTTTGCTTGTCTCATCCGAATATGAGAATGCCTGAAATTGGCCGTTTATACGCCATGAATGAAGGAAACATTAATGAATGTGAGGAAGGCTTGAGCAACTATATTTCTTACTGTCAAAGTAGAGAAAATCAAACTGGAATGCCCTACTCCGGTCGCTATATTGGGTCTTTGGTAGCCGACTTTCATAGAAATCTTATAAAGGGAGGGATTTATATTTACCCTGATGTATTAAGTGCACCTAAAGGAAAATTGCGCTTATTGTATGAATGCAATCCCTTAGCATTTATAGCAGAACAAGCAGGAGGATTAGCAAGTACAGGTCGCAAAAGAATTTTAGACCTAAAACCTGGAGAACTTCACCAAAGAGTTCCGTATTATGTTGGATCTAAATTAATGGTAGAAAAAGCGATGAGTTTCTTAAAGGAGTAGGACTTATCTTTTTTAGAATTTATATGTAAAACCAATATTCCCGTAAGGAACGCCTCCAAAAATTCCAAAATATCCTATTTCTGCCATCAAGCCGCATCTACTAATAAAATTATATTTGCTTCTTGAAAACATGTAGCGTGCGCCGGCAAATACTTGATAACTAATTGCTGAACCTGCATCAACAGGAGCACTTATTTCATTAAAAGAAGTATCGCTTGTATATTTATCACCGGTCGGTTTTGAGTCCCAAGATAAAGTATTAGCAGTATAACCCAAACCAATGCCGAAATAGGGGTCTAGCTGATCATTGCACAAAGCAATATGGTATGTCCCTCTTAGCATTACAGAAAGTGATTGAACTCCAATAGAATATTTTGTGGCAATTGGCTCAGTTGGAGCAGGGGTTGGAGGATTTGTGGGAGCAGGAACAGGTAATATAGTATAAGCCCCGGTAGAATCCCAATCTGCTCCATATTGTGAAAATGATACCGCTAGACCTAAACCAAAATGATTGCCTATTGCTCTTTCATAACCCAAATATGCTGGACCAAAACCAGAAAATGCATATCCTGACTTTGTATCATAAGCAGCCAAAACTTGATCATAAAGAATACCTGGTCCATATCCAATTTGGATAAAATTATCCCTTTTTTCAAACGCTTGTTGCGCAGTTAATTGTTGAAAAACAATAAAAATAAATAGGATGAGTGAAGATTTTTTCATTTTTGAATTATTAGAAACTTTGAATTAAAAATCAAAGAAAATAAAAAAAACGCAAACAAAATAGAAAAAACTAATTTTTTATCGAATTGAATACTAAATAAATGTAAAGATAAATAGGATATCTAATTATTTAACTATCCTGCAATGTATCAATATTAAAAATTATACAAAAAAGTAATGCTTGGAAGCTCTTGAAGCTCGAAGAAAAACTGACAAAAAAATCAAAAAAAATAGCGACGTCTATCTAAAAAAACAAAATTAACTGCCAAAAATAATTTATAAATATAAAACTGACTTTTTGCAATGGTAATTTATATTTTTTATTTCTTAATGTTGAACAATGAACCTTTTTAATTCGCCCTTACTATTTTTAACAAGATAGAGCCCATTTGCTATTTTTTTTGTGTCATAGATATAAGTTGCCCCTGGATCTATTACAATATGATCAATTAGAATCCCTGTTGCAGAATAGACTTCCATTTTATCAACTGTTTTTGAAGATATGGAAAGTTCATCGTTTACAGGATTAGGAAAGACTTCAAAAGAAGAGCCATTTAACTCCCCAATTGAAGACGTATTATAAATCAAAGACAAATCATCTATCCAAACAGCAGAACCTACTTGCCCTTGCCCTTCCTCTGCACTGCTCACAACAGTAACTTGTAGAGTATCAGGTGTACTTTGACTTTCGTAATCAATAGGAACTGAGAAACGGTAAAAAGAACTACTTGGGGATGAGCTTGAATAAATTCCAAAACCAATAAATTCCTGTGTCATATTAACAGCGTCCCATTTTGATAATTGAACTACTACACCACAAGCATCATCATTTACAGGAGAATACTTTATCCATCCCACCAAAGAGTCTGGTTTTGCAGTAAAAGGCGTTCCAAAGACAGCAGATTGACTCAATACATTAAGGGATCCGATAAATAAAATACCAGGAAATGGCTCAGGGGTACCACTCATCTCTAGATCTGCTAATATTGTTTCTACCTTTGCAGAAAAAGCACCGCTATGACGAGATGTAGATTTTGTTACGGAAACAGGAACTCCAAGGAGACCCAAGGCATTTAGCGTTCCCCATGAATTTGGATCTTCATATCCAAAACCTGGCGCCCAACTTTCAAAACCAGCATTTGGAATGTTTTGTGCTTTAGCTGAAAAAGCAAATGTTACTGCTAAGATAAAAAGTAGTTTTTTAGTCATCTTTATTTGTTTAGTGATATTAAGAATCAAAATTACAAAATAATAATAAAATAGAAATCCTTAAGCATAAGAATACAAGGTGTCTTTTATGATTCCTAAGGAAACATCTATTCGGAAATTTGGAATATGAATTTGGTAATAGTCAATCAACAGCTGTAGTGATTTTTTCGTCGTTTCTTTCTCAAAAGTTTGCTCGTAGTTCCCTTCAAAATATGTTTTTAATTGTTCGACTGTTTGCTCATCTACAAAATAGGAATGAGGAGATTCGACTGCTGTAAAAACTCCTTTTTGCAAGTCAAAATAAGAGGCATTAGCTTCTTCAAAGTGAGGTAGATAACCTAAATTAACAATTAAACCTGTTAAAAATTCCAAAGGAAATGTATATAAATCTGTTTTGACTTCCAACAAGCAAATCTTTTCTCGAAGAAATTTAAATATGAGTGCATCTCCACCCTCAACTTTTAATGTTTGTTTTAAAACATCAGCTATAAAAAAACAAAGAATAGTTTTTTGTGGATTAGAATAAATTTCAGAAAGCGGAAGTGCTAAATCCATTGCGTTAATAATCCCCAACTCACTCTCAGCTCGCTTAAAAAAAGTAAGCTCATAAATACCTAGATGAAAAATAGCTAGTTTCTTTTTTCTAGCTCCCTTAAAAATAAAACTAGAAAGTCCGTTGAGCTCAGTATAAAAGGTAAGAATTAAACTGCTTTCAGAATAGTTCTTTTTTGCTATTAAAATACCAAGATCTGTATTTTTCACTACTCTTTTTTCTTTGCTTTAAAATCTATTTTATAATAAAAAATTGGCAAAAAGCCCAACTGGAATCGTTCTGCAGTTGGTTCAGGATGTTGGGCTGTAACCGCGAGAGGAGCATATGCTAAACTTAATAAATTTCTTGTATTCATAAGATTTACAAGATCTAAGCCAATTTCATGTGTCATTTTCTTGGTGTTCATTCTCCAACTTATTTTCAAATCGACACGAAAATAATCTTTAAACTTTAAATTATTAAACAAAGAGTCCTTAAAAATTAATTCTTTATCAGCATTGGTTTTATCCACATCTACCAAGCCATATCGTTTTCCACCAGCAACTGTACATTTTCCCCCGATTCCAAAAACTTGATTTTTAGAGATTTTAAATTCTTTCCCAACTAAGATATTGGCAACATAATTTCCATTGAAAGAAGTGTTGCGCAGAACACCATCGCTCCCTTTGTACTTAGATTCGTAGAAGGTTCCAGAAAACAAGAAGAAAAAGGATTTGTCAAAATATTTCTGAACAGTTAACTCTAGCCCATAATTATAGCCTGTTCCTATATTCTGCAATTTCTCTGCAAAAATTCTTGAAAAACCACTTCCCATATTAATCATAGAGAAAGAAGAAGCATTCACTTCAACAGGAACATTATAAAGGTGTTGGTAATACGCTTCTGTTTTAATACTGAAACCTTTATCAAAGAATTTTTCATGCCCTAAAACCGTATGTAAACTTCGTGTAAAATCCATTTTTTGATTGTAATAATTGCCTGTTCCATATTTATCAAATGTGTAGGTATAAATTGGTTGTATTTGACTGTGCATGCCAGCACCTGCAGAAATTGATTGAGATCCTTTCATTCTATATTTCATGCCAACTCGAGGTTCTGCAGGGCTTATGCTATTACTCAATGAAAAATACTGAGCATGCAAGCCAGCCGATATATCCATATTTTCATTTATACGCCATTTCCATTGTACGAATGGCTGAGCAAGTAATGCCGAACCAGTGTAATTCCAACGAACTTTGTATACTCCAGCTGTATCAAGATTAACTAAAACAGAATCTATTTGATTGAGTTGCATAAGGTCAAAATTAACACCTGCCTTAATCGTATGCCGAGTATTTATTTTATGATTGATAGCAGCATAAGCAGAAATCTTTGCTATTTTAAAGGTATACGCCAACATGTTGTAGATTGTATCTATTTCTATTGTTTCGCCAACAATCTTTCTTCCATTTAAATAGTCGTGCTTAGTATGTTGATCTTCCATCGCAGCAGCAATCGTCGCTGTAAAAAATGTCTTTTCACTAAGCGTTTTCTTATAATTAAAGCCAGAAAAATACATGCTTGTACCAAAATACTGGTCTCTGTCCCCGTCTCCGTATAAGTCTGAGGTCACTTCTTTTTGATCAGAAATTTTAATTGCAATTTCACTTTTCCCACCTATTCCAAAAAACGATAATTGTGCATTATTTTTTAAAACCCAATTAAATTTAAAGGCAGCATCGCCATAAACTGGAACTGCATCCGTTCCAATTTTTATGCCTAATTTCTCGAAGAGCGACAGAGTAGAATATCTTCCCATTACCAAAAAGGAAGCTTTTCCTTTTTTTCCCATAGGACCTTCGGCTAAAAACTCAGTTCCTAAAAATCCAAATTGACCGGTAAATTCATGCTGTTTATTGTTTCCATTTCTCAATTTTAAGTCAAATACTCCGGCAGTACTATTTCCGTATTCAGCAGGATAAGCACTCATGAGAAAATCTGAATTGCCAAGTATTTTGTTGTTGATAATAGAAACTGGACCTCCTGAACTTCCAGAAATTGAAAAATGATTTGGATTTGGAATATCAACACCTTCTACACGCCATAAAACGCCAAGGGGAGAATTTCCACGAACTACGATGTCATTTCTAGAATCATCAGATCCACCAACTCCAGCAAAATTTGAAGCCATCCTAGCGGGATCCATCCTCGAACCAGGATAACGATTTGTTTCTGAAACACTAAATTGTTGTGCAGAAAGAAGCGCCATATTATTTATAACTTCCCCCTTTTTTTTCGCAGTTACTGTTACTTCTTTTTGAACAGCAATCACTTCTGACATTGGAACATTGACAATAACTTCTCGTCCGGAACCTACTTCAATTGTGGAAGATTTAGGATTATATAAAGTATATGTTGCCTCTAAACTATATTTTCCAACAGGCACATTTTTAATTTCAAATTCCCCATCAGCATTGGATAAAACACGAAGTAAATCTGTTTCATTAACTTGGATGCTCAGTTTAACACCAATTAAAGGAAAGTTTGTTTCGCTGTCGAAGACCTTTCCGCGAACAGTTTGTGTTTGAGCAAATAAAGTCGCTGCACCTAAAAGAAAGAATAATAAAGTAAATATTTTCATAGTTCTATAAGTTATAATTAATCAAAGATAACTTGATTTTAACACAAAAGATAATTGCTTTTCGTATGTTAAATAGTTTAAGTTGCATAAATCGCAAATAACCCCACATAATGCTTTTTACATCGCGAAATTTTATTTATGAGAATAGAAAAAAATTGGACGGTTTTTGAAATACAGAATTTAATTATTAATTTCACATTAAATTACATTCTATGAAAACTTTTCTTTTTAGCACATTATTATTTATAGGTAGCTCATTTTTTGCGCAGGTTGAAAAATTAACATGGCATACAGACCTTGAAAAAGCAATACAAATTTCTACTAAAGAAAAAAAGCCTCTTATGTTATTTTTCACCGGAAGTGATTGGTGCGGATGGTGCATTAGACTACAGAAAGAAGTTTTTTACATGCCCGAGTTTATTGAATGGGCAAACGATAATGTTATATTAGTTGATATTGATTTCCCAAGGAATAAAAGCAAGCAGAGTGCAGAATTACAACAACAAAATAACTTATTGCAACAACAGTTTGGAGTTCAGGGATATCCTACAATTCATTTTGTTCGTCCTGATAAAATAGATGGTAAAACTAACTTAGCAAAACTTGGGAATACAGGATATCGCGCAGGTGGCCCTTCAGTTTGGATTGCAGAAGCAAACACTTATATTCAAGCTAAGTAGTTAAAATAATCCCGAAAGTTCATCGTATCCAAAGCCCTTTGATTGTAAATATCGAAGGGTTTTTTGTTTTCTCTCAAAATCATTTTTTTCTGATAATACTGCTTAAACTTTAAGACCAAAGAACTTTTTTATAAGTCTATTATTAATGCCTTAGTAAGTTAAATTGCAAATTTTTCAAAGTGCTATATGTCTTTTAGCAATACTTGTTAAAAAATGGATACAAAATTAATTATACTTCATAGATTTCTTTGAATTGCCAAAAAAAAGCTGTCCCTATGAGACAGCTAAATATATTTTTAAAAAAAATTTGGATTTTTAAGGAATTGTTTTAATAGTTTTCACACCATCAAACGTAGTTTTAGCTGGAGTTCCAAATCGGTAGCCTAATCCTGCCATTAAACTCATATTTCCTTCGATAGTTTTTGATTTATTAATTACTGAATAAACCATTTCAGTATTCAAATAAATCTTTTTTGCTTGCCCAAAGCTAAAAGTGTAGCCAATGCCCGTATTTAAACGCCAACCCAATATTGTAAGGTCTTCTGGTTGAAGTTGATAAAAATCTTCAATTATTAGATTATTGTATTGAATTCCAGATAATGCACTAATATAATCGCAGGAAACCTCATTATAAACATTTGATACACGTGTTTTAATTCTTGTTAAGTCTGCAGATATATTTGCATAAAGCCCTTTAAAAATTGATTGTTGGTATCCTAATCTCATTGTTATTCCATTTAATTTGCTCTCTGAAGTATCACCCAATAGGTATGAATTACCTCCGGCACTTTGAAGAATATTAAAATAATCATCATTGTCACTAAAATATGTCCTTAGATCATCTTGCGTAACCTCCCCGCCCGGAAGTAATTCTTGTTTAAAGTTAAATGTACAAGTTTGAAAGCCGATAATAAGACCTGAATTTTTAGAGCCGATCATCGCTTTTAATACAAAAGGCTTGGATGTTATCTCTTGATTATCGGAAATATTACTAATCCAGGCATAATTTAAATCTAAATTTAAGAATGATTCAGGTAAACTGGATTCCTTTTTTTGTTTTGGAGAAGTCGATTCTTTCTGAGCTAATAAATGCATAGAAGCAAAAATTATAAGGAATATTGTATATAGTTTTTTCATCAGTATGTAATTTATTGTTTTAATTCATCTTAATTAAAAAAGCAGTAGTAAAACTCTACTGCTTTTTATAAATTTTATGCTATTTTATTTCTTTTTCTTCTTCCAAAACATCACTTTGCTCAGAAATGAATTTGCTTTTACTGATTTTCCCTCTTCCTTGGCTGGTACTTCTTCAATACTTTGATTTCCTACAGACGATGGATTTTCTACGCCTTTTAAATATTGTTTATATTCATCTACCAATGAAGTAGTTATTGTAGATTTAGTTACATCATATTCAACTTCCACATTAAGTGCAGTTAAGTGTAAGGACTCTAGATTACCAATTTTATCAGTATTTACAATTTTTTCCGTTGAAACATTGGAAGAGGTGGATGTTTTTATAATACCATCATCTTTTAACTGTTTCATTTGTTTAATCGCTAAGTCGAAAGATTCCTGATCTTTTTTTGTTTTTTCAGATTCTAACGCATCTGTAATCTCTTTATAAGATCTTGGGTTTTCGTAGTAACCTGCGAATCCTGTAACTGTAGAACGACTTTTTCCACCAAAGAATAATATTTTAGGGGCTGTTACAGTCTTATAAATAGGATCTACCAAAACGTGAATGTTATTATTTGTAATCGCATTATAGTAGGCCTCATCTTTAGCGTCTGAAGATGATTTGTGGCTTCTTGTGGACGAAGCTTGAATAACTTTGTTTTCGTCAATTTTTAACTCCACGCCAATTTTATCAGCAATTGTAACATTTTTATCAGCAATTTGAGAAATCCTGTGAGAGTGCTTACTTGATGCGCATGATGATGATGCAACAATTGTAACAAGTCCAAGTCCAATAGATAGTATTTTGAAAATATTTTTCATTTTGTTCGTTTTTAAAATTTTGTTAGTAATTAATTATTTTTTAATTGAAAGAAATTTAAAGAACTCTTCGGTTGATTTTGTTCTGTCTTCAATTTTATATATTGGGCAAGGCTTGCAGTTTTCATCAAGTCGGTAATACTCAATTTCTTTAATGCTTGATGTGGAACCAATATTAGCGAATGCTTTATAATTTTTAATTGAAGTTTGAATTTCTTGTTTCTCTTTTTCAATTTTTTCAGCTGCTAATGCATCTTCAATTGCTTTTAAGTCCCTAGAATTTTTATAGTATGCAGCAAAGCCAACAACTTGAGCATTACTTCTTTTTCCAAAAATTGATCTAGTAGTCTGAACACTATAAATCGGATCTACTAACACATGAATTGAATTTGACTGAATTGCATCATAGTAAGCCTCGTCTTTCGCATCTTTAACAGATTTATGAGATCCAGATCTTCCTTTACAGGCTTTCCCAAGATCAACCTTAAGATCAACGGCTATTTTATTTGTAACTACAATATTATCCTCAGCAATATCTGAAATCCTATAAGAGTGGTTGAAGGTGCTACAGGAATTCAACATTAATGCAGTTGTAATAGCTAAGGGTAAAAAAAAGACATTCGTAAGCTTAAAATTTTTCATACATATGAGATTTAGTTAATAACATTATTCAAATATATATTATATTTTTAATGCTCGAATTAAATGATTAAACTTAAACTAACTTAAACTTTTTTAGATTTTAGTTGAGTAAAAACTATAACATAGTTTGATAATTTATTCTTATCCTACTTAAAAGAAGTATATTAAAAATCTAGTATCTCTGAGCTAAATAGTTAAAACAAATCCGAAAGTTCATCGTATTCAAAGCCCTTTGATTGTAAATATCGAAGGGTTTTTTGTTTTCTCTCAAAATCATTTTTTTCTGATTTAAGCGAATGCCATTTTTTTTCATATAAATTTTGAGCCATTGATTTATACTCTGTTATATCAATTGACGATAATGCTTTTGCAATTAAATCAGCACTAATTTTTTTTTGCAATAAGCCCGCTTTTATTTTTTGTTTGCCCCATTTATTATTTCGGAATTTCCCAATAGCATATGAAGTCGAAAAACGTTCTTGATTAAAGAAATTGCATTCTTTTAGATGAGTTAATATGCTTCTTAAATCAGAGGGAGATGAATTGAGTGAAGCTAACTTTGTTTCAATTTCAAATAAACATCTTTCTTGGTATGCGCAATACGCTTCCAACTTTAAGATAATTTGTTCTTTTGAATACTTTTTTGGAAACATTAAACTGTAATCTCTTCATTGTGTTTGTCAACAAATGAATACTCTAAAAGATTAAGTTCTGTAATTCCTCTCACTGGAATCCACTTTTTGTGTTTTAAGAACCACTTCATTTGTTTGGAAATTACTCCTTTTTTGAAAAAAGCTGCTAAATAAGGATGAACAAGTAAGGATACATCTTTTAAACCTCTGTCAGAAAGTAAGTAATTTAGGTTATTTTCTATTTCTTCGGCAAAAAGGATACTCGCAGTAATTTCACCACTTCCCGAACAAGTTGGACAAACTTCTGCAGTTTTAATCTCTGTTTCAGGGCGAACACGCTGTCGCGTAATTTCAATAACACCAAATTTTGAAGGAGGAATAAGGTTGTGTTTTGCGCGATCAGATCTCATAAAACTCTTCATTTTTTCAAAAAGAATTTTATTGTTTTCTTTATCATGCATATCAATAAAATCAACACAAATGATTCCGCCCATATCTCTTAGTTGAAGTACGCGCGCAATTTCTTCTGCTGCCTCTAAATTTGTTGCTAAGGCATTTGCTTCTTGACCTGTAGCGCCTTTTCGATTTCCACTGTTCACATCGATGACGTGCATTGCTTCAGTATGCTCAATAATTAAATATGCGCCACTTGGCATTTGAACTTTCTTTCCAAACAGTGTTTTTATTTGTTTGCTGATTTCAAATTTTTCAAAAATCGCCAATTTTCCATCGTAATGCTTTAGGATATTCTCTTTCCCTGGAACATTCGCTGAAATATATTCCTTCATTTCTGCAAGTAACTTCTCGTCGTTTACATGGATATTTGTAAAGTCTCCATTTAATAAATCTCTTAAAATTGACGTTGTGGTATTTAATTCTCCTAAAATCCTTTTTGGAGCATTCCCTCCCTTAAGGTTTTCGTGAATAGTTTTCCATTTATCTAATAAATTCTGCAAGTCATTCTCAAGATCAATTGTTGCCTTGTGTTCTGCTACAGTTCGAATGATGACACCAAAGTTTTTTGGCTTAATACGATCCATTAATTCTTTAAGTCGTGCCCTTTCTTCGTTATCTTTAATTTTTTGACTGACTGAAATTTTTTCGGAAAATGGCACTAAAACAAGGTATCTGCCTGCAAGTGTAACCTCAGCAGATAAACGTGGACCTTTAGTTGAAATTGGTTCTTTAGCGACTTGTACCAAAACTTGCTGAGAAGAGGATACTGTCTCCGTCATTTTCCCATCTTTCTGCAAATCTTTGTCCATTTTGAAATACATCAAATCTGGAACATTTTGTTTTCCATGAATGGAATCCTTTACAAATTTTGCAAAAGAATTGTATTGTAATCCTAAATCTAAGTAATGGAGGAAAGCATCTTTTTCGTGGCCAACATCTACAAAAGCAGCGTTTAAACTTGGCACCACTCTTCTAATTCGGCCTAAGTAAACATCTCCAACAGCGAAATCTGTATTTCCTCTTTCTTCGTGTAACTCTATGAGTTTTCCATCACGCAAAAGAGCAAGCCAAATACCAGTGTTACGAGCGTCAACGACTAATTCTAAATTCACAATATGATTTTTATAGGTTTATACAATGAAAGCTCAGCGGTATTAACACTGAGCTTCATTATGAAATCATTAGAAGATTATTTCTTCTTTTTGTGACGATTTTTTCGAAGTCGTTTCTTACGCTTGTGCGTAGCCATTTTATGTCTTTTTCTTTTTTTACCGCTTGGCATAATGCTATATTTTAGGTTTCTTAAATTCCAATTAAAAATTCATCCTTTAAAAAGGAGAACAAAGTTAAGCTTTTTTTTGGAAATTAATAAACGCGGCTATATTATTTAATTTTCACCTTGCTTTTTACTTCGGCAACAAACGTTTTTGAAGGTTTAAAAGAAGGAATATTGTGCGCTGGAATAATAATTGTTGTTTTTTTGGAAATATTTCGCCCTGTTTTTTCTGCGCGTTCTTTCACAATAAAACTTCCAAAACCTCTTAAATAAACATTTGTTCCTTTACTTAAAGATGATTTAATGGAATTCATAAAAGCCTCTACTGCTCGAAGGGCCTCTGTTTTCTCTAATCCTGTTTCTAATGCAATGTCTGCAACGATATCTGCTTTCGTCATTTGTAATTTATAGTTTGGTTAAATTTATATTTGCGCACAAAAGTATAGTTCAGAAAGAATATATTTTTAATTTTCGGAAAATATTTATCAACTATTTATCAAATGCCTGAATTTCAATCAACTATAATTTCATGGTACCATCAAAATAAACGAAATCTTCCTTGGCGAGAGACCACTAATCCTTATTTTATTTGGTTGAGTGAAATTATTTTACAGCAAACAAGAATTGAACAGGGCACCTCCTATTATTTAAAGTTTATAAAGCGCTTTCCAACAATTAAAGATTTGGCGCAAGCAAATGAACAAGAAGTGTTGAATTTATGGCAGGGACTTGGGTATTACAGCAGAGCAAGAAATCTACACACAACTGCAAAATACATTTATATTGATTTAAAAGGTGAATTCCCGAAAAACTTTGCAGCGCTGATTCTCTTAAAAGGCGTTGGTATTTATACCGCTTCTGCGATTGCATCTTTTGCCTACAACGAATCTAAAGCTGTAGTTGACGGCAATGTATACAGAGTTTTAAGTCGGGTTTTTAATATTGAAACTCCAATTGATTCAGAAATTGGGAAAAAAGAATTCCAAAATTTGGCGGATGAATTAATTTCTTCTGAAGTTCCAAATATCTACAATCAAGCAATCATGGAATTTGGAGCGCTTCACTGTTTACCAGCAAATCCGATGTGTGAAAGTTGTCCCCTTCAATTTTCTTGTCTTTCATTTGCTGCTGCTACAATTAAAATTCGCCCAGTGAAAAATAAAAAAGTGAAGATAAGTCCCCGTTATTTTGTCTTTAAAATAGCTCAAGATGCTGAAGGAAAAATCATCATGATAAAAAGAACTGAGAAGGATATTTGGCAAAACTTATTTCAATTCCCACTTTTTGAATTTACTTCTCAGGATAAAAAGACGACTTTTCTGCATGCTCATAAATTTGACTTTGTTTCAAAAGAGTACAAACACATCTTATCGCATCAGCATATATTTGCAACTTTTGTATTTAAGCGGGTTACAAAAATAAATCTTCAGCAGGGGGAGCAAAAATTATTTCCCTCACAAATTGATGACTTTCCAATTCCTCGATTGATTGAAAAATTCCTCGAAGAAGAAAGCGCCCAACTTTTTTCTTAATTGAAAGTTTAACTTCATTAACTTTGTACAAAAAACACCACCATGATTTTAGTAAAACAAGAAGCCACAAATAAAGAAAATAGCAGTTGCATTTATTTAATCGATAAGAAAAGTAAAAGCAAAGATTTTGAACCACAATTTTCTCATAGTATTACCGGAATTATTGCTGGCACCAAGAAATTTGATTATTTAAGGCTTTCAAATAGTTTTGTGTTTTTTGTTTTTGACGATCAAAAACCTGAAGAATTGCGTGTTATTGGTTCTCGAATTCACGATATGATTTGTGCTGATTGTGAAGCAATTTCAATTAGCGGTAAATCAAAAAATTCGTGTTTCCTTGCCGAAGGTATCGCCTTAACAAATTATCAATTTTTGAAATACTTAAGTAAACCTAAGAAGCATACTTTAACAGAGATTATTTTATCTGAGGAGGTAGAAAAAGAAAAAATTGACGAATTAAATGATACCATTAAAGCAGTTTTCTGGGCGAGAGATGCTGTAAATACGCCGGTTTCTGATTTAAATGCCTTGCAATTAGCTGAAGCTGTTGTTAAATTAGGTGAAGAAGCAAATTTTCAAGTCCAAGTATTAGAAAAAACCCAAATAGAATCCTTAAAAATGGGAGGTTTATTGGCAGTTAATAAAGGCTCTATTGATCCTCCAACATTTACAATAGCAGAATACAAGCACAAAAAAGCGCTTAATAAAAAACCAATTGTCTTAGTTGGAAAAGGCGTTGTTTATGATACAGGTGGCTTAAGTTTAAAACCAACTCCGGGTTCTATGGATTGCATGAAATGTGATATGGCTGGGGCAGCAGCAGTTGCTGGAGCATTGTATTTGGCAGCTTTGCAAAAATTAAAGTTACACATCATTGTATTAATTCCAGCTACAGATAATCGACCGGGAGGAAATGCATACACTCCGGGCGATGTAATCACTATGTACAATGGCTCAAGTGTTGAGGTTTTAAATACGGATGCTGAAGGAAGAATGATTTTGGCAGACGCACTTTCTTATTCTATGAAGTACGATCCAGAAATTGTAATCGATGCAGCAACTTTAACTGGCTCAGCATTGCGCGCAATAGGAACGGAAGCTAGCATAATTATGGGAAATGCTAAAAATCACTATTTTGAAGAATTAGAGAAGGCTGGAAATGAAGTGCATGAACGCGTTGTTCGCTTTCCATTTTGGGATGATTATGCAAAACACATGGAATCTAAAATTGCAGACTTAAAGAATATTGGCGGACCAAATGCAGGCATGATTTCCGCCGGAAAATTTTTAGAGCATTTTTTAAAAGCACCTTATATTCATATGGATGTTGCAGGTCCAACTTGGCTTGATAGTCGAGAAGATTATAAAGGTCAAGGTGGCACTGGTTCAGGTGTGCGTTTATTGTATCAATTTTTAAAAAATCACTCGTCTTAATGGAAATAGATACGGAAAACCAAGCTTTAATTAAAGTTGGGATAACCATTGGAGATATCAATGGAATTGGTCCTGAAATTATTTTAAAAGCATTACGTGACGCTAGAATCCTTAAAGATTTTACGCCGATAATTTATGGCTCTGAAAAAGTTTTGTCGCATTATCAAGCGTTATTGGAAATGGATGATTTTAGCATTCAAATCTGTAAAAATGCGAGTCAAGCACTTGAAAATAATGTGAATGTTGTAAATGTTTGGACAGAGGAAGTAGAATTATCAGTGGGGCAAGGCACGGAAAAAGGAGGCCTATATGCTTTTAAAGCATTGGAAGCTGCTACACAAGATATTTCTGAAGGGAAAATTGATGTTCTAGTAACTGCGCCATTTTCTAAAGACGGAATGATAAAAGCAGGATTTAAATTCCCTGGTCATACGGAGTATTTAGCAGATTTATCTGGTATTAAAGAGGCCTTAATGATTTTAGTTTCTCCAACACTTAAGGTTGCATTGGTAACAAGTCACATTCCCATTAAAGAAATCAGCAAGAAATTATCCAAAGATTTAATAATTGAAAAAATAAAAGCATTTGAGCAAAGCTTGAAAAAAGATTTTAATCTCACTAAACCTAAAATTGCTGTCTTTGGTTTAAATCCGCATGCTGGCGAAAATGGAAAACTTGGCTCTGAAGAATCAGAAACTATTCAACCTGCGATTCAATTTTGTAAAGCTGAAGGGGTTTTAGCCTTTGGACCTTTTGCTGCTGATGGTTATTTTGGTTCTCCAGCGAGAAATCAATACGATGGTGTTTTAGCGATGTATCACGATCAAGGTCTAGCAGCTTTTAAAGCCCTTTCTTTTGATGATGGAGTTAATTTTACTGCAGGTTTGCCAATTGTTCGAACTTCTCCTGATCACGGAACTGCCTTTGATATTGCAGGAAAAAATTGTGCTTCAGAGCAGTCTTTTAGAAGTGCGATCTATATGGCGCTTGATATTTTTAGGGCGCGGAAATTCCAAAAATTAATTCATGCAAATCCACTTGCTTTTACTCCTGAAGACAAAAGCAAGAAGAATAGCAGCCGAGATGAGTAAAATGATTTTTTCTTTTTAAAGAAAAATACTATCTTTGCCCTTCGTTTTGGTATAATTTAAAATCAGCTCGTGAAAAGTCAATTTGAAATACCCTTTGTTGGATTAAAAATTGGATATCATGATTTTGAATTAGACATTGACGATACGTTCTTTGAGTCTTTACCATTTTCTATAATTGAAAAAGGTAATTTAAAAGTTTGGTTGGATTTAGAAAAAAAGGAGTCAATGCTTGTAGCTGATTTCGAAGTTTGTGGCACTGTAAAAGGAACTTGTTCCCGCTGCAATGAACAAATGGACATCGAAGTAGAAGGCGAAATGACTGTTTATTACAAATTTGGAAATGAGAATGAAGAAGATGAAAATCTTATAGTTATTCCTTTCGATAGTTATGAAATAAACGTACAACAAGCAATTTATGAATTGATTGTAGTTTCTATTCCATCTAGACCAATTCATGAAGAAGGCGAATGCGAAAAAGAAATGGTTCAATTAATTAAAAAATATTCAACACCTGAACCAAAAAAAGACAAAGATGATGAGGTTGACCCACGGTGGGCAGCATTGAAAAATTTAAATTGATAATTATATAATAAAGTTATGGCACATCCGAAACGAAAAATTTCCAAAACACGTAGAGATAAAAGAAGAACACACATAAATGCTGTTGCAAGTAATGTTGCTACTTGTCCTACAACTGGACAGCCGCACCTATTTCACCATGCTCATTGGCATGAAGGCAAATTATACTACAAAGGAAAAGTTTTAGCCGAAAAAGAAGTTGTTGAGTAATCAACAAAAAGTTCTTAAATGAAAATCGGAATAGATATTTCTGGTGGAGACTTCGCTCCTGCTGCAAATCTTGATGGCGCTATTTTAGCACAAAAAGAATTAAGAGGTGACGCCATTATTGTATTGATTGGTGATGAAGAACAAATAAATTCAGGTTTAAGAGAAAGAAATATTTCTGATGGTTTATTTGAAATAATTCATGCCCCAGAAGTAATCACTTTTCACGATCATCCAACCCGGGCACTTAGTAAAAAACCAAATAGTTCGATAGCTATAGGGTTTAATAGCCTTGCAAAAGGAGAATTAAATGCATTTGCTAGTACAGGTAATACAGGAGCAATGTTGGTTGGCTCAATGTACAAATTAAATACAATCGCCGGAGTTATCCGGCCTTGTATAACTTCAACCCTTCCCGCAATTGATGGCTCTAAAACTATTTTACTAGACGTTGGTTCAAATGCAGATTGCAAAGCCGATGTCTTGTACCAATTTGCTGTTTTAGGATCTCTTTATTCGCAGCATGTTCATAACATTGAAAAACCCCGAGTGGCACTCTTAAATATTGGAGAGGAAGAATCAAAGGGAAATTTATTGACAATCGCAACCTACAAATTACTTGCCGAATCAGATGAGATTAATTTCATTGGAAACATAGAGGGCCGACATATTTTTTCTGGAAAAGCAGATGTAATTGTCTGTGATGGATTTACTGGAAATGTAGTTCTAAAACAAGCCGAAGGTATTTATTCTCTAATGAAAAAACGAGGGATTAAAGATGAGTATTTTGATCGTTTTAATTACGAGAATTATGGTGGGACTCCAATTTTAGGTGTAAAGGGAAATGTTATTATTGGCCACGGAATTTCCAATGACATTGCTGTTAAAAATATGATTTTGCATGCTCATGAGGTTGCAAGCTCTGGTTTAGCGATGAAAGTTAACGATGCTTTTAATTAATTTATGAATAAAATAACTGCTGCTATTACGGGCGTTCAAGGATATGTTCCTGAACATGTTTTAAGCAATGAAGACCTCACTAAAATTGTTGACACTTCTGATGAGTGGATAACAACAAGAACAGGAATTAAGGAACGAAGAATCATGAAAAATGGCGCTTCTTCTGACATGGCAGCTGAAGCTGTAAAAAGTTTACTAAAGAAAAAAAATATTGATCCACTCGAAATCGAGTTAGTTGTTTTAGCAAGTGTTACTCCTGATCACTTCTTTCCAAGTACTGCAAATATTTTATGTGATAAAGTTGGAATGACAAATGCTTGGGGCTTTGATCTCTTGGCTGCTTGTTCAGGGTTTTTATTTGCGCTAACTACGGCTTCTCAATTTATTGAAAATGGCAGGTATAAAAAAGTACTTGTTGTAGGTGTTGATAAAATGTCCTCAATTGTTGATTATACCGATCGCACAACCTGCATTATTTTTGGGGATGGAGCAGGTGTAGTTTTATTAGAACCAAACGAAGAGGGCTTAGGGATTCAAGATCATATTCTAAGAACCGATGGCTCAGGAAGAGAATTTCTTATTCAGCAGGGCGGTGGATCAGTAAATCCTGCAACTATTGATAGCGTTGAAAAAAAGATGCATTTTCTTAAACAAGAAGGACTACAAGTTTTTAAATTTGCTGTTACTAAAATGGCAGATGTTTCAGTAGAAATCATGGAAAAAAATAATCTTAGTAGCGAGGATGTTGCTTGGCTAGTTCCTCATCAGGCAAATCTTAGAATTATAGATGCAACAGCAAATAGAATGGGTGTTTCAAATGATAAAGTCATGATAAATATTCAAAAATATGGAAATACAACTGCGGGGACTTTACCTTTGTGTTTGTGGGATTATGAAAAACAATTAAAAAAAGGCGATAACATTATCCTCTCTGCCTTTGGTGGAGGATTTACTTGGGGCTCAATTTATTTAAAATGGGCTTACAATTCATAAAAATTTTAACTTTGTAAAAAATCATAGCAATGAATTTAGAAGAAATTAAAGACCTAATTAAACTTGTATCTAAAACAGGTATTGGGAGAGTTGAAATCGAACGCGAAGGATTTAAAGTAATTATCAAAGGGGGCATGAACACGCAAGCTGACCAACCTATTTACATGCAGCAAGCAGCGCCAAGTCAACAAATACTTCCAGCTGCAGCGACAGTTTCGATGCCTGTAACACCAAGTGCTCCAACAAATACTGTTGAAGTAGAAAATGACTCCAAGTATATCACTATAAAATCTCCAATGATTGGAACTTTTTACCGAACTGCAGGTCCAGATAAACCAGCATTTGTAGAAGTAGGGACAGATATTAAAAAAGGAGATAAACTGTGTATCATCGAAGCCATGAAAACCTTTAATGAAATTGAAGCTGAAATTTCTGGTAAAATAATAAAAGTACTTGTCGACAATTCAAATCCTGTAGATTATGATCAACCTTTATTTTTGGTTGACCCATCTTAAAAGCATATAACCAAAAAATCAGGGATGTTTAATAAAATATTAATAGCAAATCGCGGGGAAATAGCTTTAAGAATTATTCGAACGTGTAAAGAAATGGGAATTAAAACGGTTGCTGTTTATTCTACAGCAGATAAAGATAGTTTGCCTGTTCGCTTTGCTGACGAAGCTGTTTGTATTGGTCCACCAATGAGTGCGAAATCGTATTTGTCGATTCCTAATATTTTGGCAGCTGCAGAAATTACGAATGCAGATGCAATTCATCCGGGATATGGTTTCCTTTCTGAAAACGAAAAGTTCTCAAAGGCCTGTCAAGAACACGGCATCAAATTTATTGGCGCTTTACCGGAGCAAATCGCAGGAATGGGCGATAAAGCATCTGCTAAAGCAACTATGATAAAAGCCGGAGTTCCTTGTATTCCTGGCTCAAAGGGATTATTAACTTCAATTCCTGAAGCTAAAAAAATAGCAAAAGAAATCAAATACCCCGTTATTCTCAAAGCAACAGCTGGAGGTGGCGGAAAGGGCATGCGAATAGTGTGGGAAGAATCTGAATTAGAATCAGCTTGGGATTCTGCAAGACAAGAATCTGCAGCAGCTTTTGGAAATGATGGAATGTACATGGAAAAATACATCCTTGAACCACGACACATTGAAATTCAAATTGCGGGAGATCAATATGGAAATGCTTGCCATTTATCAGAAAGAGACTGCTCGATTCAGCGTCGCCATCAAAAATTAGTAGAAGAAACGCCATCTCCATTTATGACAGATGAACTGCGCGAAAGAATGGGAGTTGCGGCTATAAAAGCAGCAAAGGCAGTAAAGTATGAAGGTGTTGGAACGGTAGAATTTCTTGTGGATAAAAATCGCGATTTCTATTTTATGGAAATGAATACGCGAATTCAAGTAGAACATACGATCACTGAAGAGGTAATTAATTTTGATCTCATAAAAGAGCAAATTAAGATTGCTGCAGGTGAAAAGATTTCTGGTAAAAATTACTATCCCTTGATGCATGCAATACAATGCAGAATAAATGCTGAAGATCCTGCTATGGATTTTCGTCCTTGCCCTGGGAAAATAACAGAATACCATTGCCCTGGTGGACATGGGGTTCGTATTGATGCGCATGTTTATGCTGGATATACGATACCTTCGAATTACGACTCAATGATTTCTAAGTTAATTGTAGTTGCTCAAACCCGCGATGAAGCAATTTTAAAAATGAAAAGAGCACTAGATGAATACATTATTGAAGGTATTAAAACAACGATTCCTTTTCATCAAAAACTAATGCAAAACGAAGATTTCTGTAAGGGAAATTTTACCACCAAGTTTATGGAGACCTTTGAATTCTAAATTTTTAGGGCCTTTTTCTTTAAAGCTGTTTTTGAAGATTATTTGGAAATAGTTTTAAAATATTGAAACATCCATAAAAATAACTAACTTAGTCTATAATGCGAAGGTATACAAGGATGGGTCTTGTTTTGATTTACAAAAAATAAGAAAAATAGTCGACGCTAGATTTAATTCTTTTTAAGAATAAATTATGAACAAATTAGTTCTCTTTATATTATTGCTATCCCATTTTACCCTTTTTGGGCAAAATCAACAGATGGAAAGTAGAACTTCAAATTTTTCTACTTTATCTTCCTCTAAAAATATTGGAAATCTAAATGAATGGAAAAAGTACAATAATATTGAGTCGTACAATCATCCTGAATTTGGAATTCTAAGTTACAACGCTCCCTGCACAAATTGTATCGAAATTTTAGACAAAAGAACTGAAAATGAAAAGTTCTTTCTTTCAATAACTAATCCAAATGAATTTTACCAACAGAAATCATACGGAGCATTGCATTTTATCAAGGACGGTAAATGGTTGACAATTGACGAGAGATTATCAAAAAAATCAAATGCTGTATACGCAGCAGAGAATCAAGTCGATCAGACAGGAATAAATACACTACTTAAAAATTCATTTATCAAAACCCCTTTTGGAACAATTCAATTTAATCAATGGAAACTGAAAGGAATAAAAAACAACAATAAGACAACTATTGCAAACTCTAATTGGTCAATCTACACTATTGGAGAAGATGGTATTCGCGTTACAAATATTTTTGAGGGAATAGATTTAGAACTAAAATTTAGTAGAGGATCTATTAAATCTAATTTTATTATTAGAGAAAATAATTATGCGGAATACGAATCACTTATTTTTGAAGATGAGTTTGTTTCAAATACTGATGGATTTTTTGTGTTTGCAAATGACCGAAATGCCTCAAAAGGAATTGGCGAATTGCTTTACAAAAAAGCAGATGAATCAGTTTTAGAAATTGGAACTGCTTTAATTTTTCCTCAGGGTTTTGAAAAAGAAAAATTAATAAATGCAGAATATACTATCGCTGAAAATAAGATGGGGATTGTTATTCCAATGACTTGGATTATTGAAAATCTTTCTCAAAACACCCCTTTGATAATAGATCCGACAGTAACGAGTTCTAATACACTTGCTCAAGCTTCAATTACCGGTTCTGGTTATAATTCAACTTGTTTTAATGGATTTTGTTCCTATAATTTAAGTGTTCCAACACCTGCAAATGCGACAATTACAGATGTTCAATGGAGTTTTAATTATCAAGCTCAAAGCTCATGTTGGTTAAGTGAAGGAGCAGTAACATTTTATTATGGAACTTGTAGAAGCCCTTCAGCCTCAAATTTTTACTGGTACTGCAATAATCCAAGTGGAGGGACTTGTACTGGTAATAATCTATCGATTATTAATGATATAACTTCTTGTTTGCCTACTCCATCATGTACACCTCAAAATTTAAACTTTACAATGCGCTTTCATCGTTGTTATAGCAGTGGAGGAGGTTGTAGTAATTCATGTATTGGTGCAATTTCACCGTGGACAATGACAATTACTGGTCGTACATTAGAATATACTAATGCAACACCAATCACATTAAGTAATACCACTATTTGTCAAGGAGGAACAATTACTGCTAGTACTGCTGCTAGTTTTGGAATTCCACCTTATTCTTATAATTGGAGTTTAAATAGCTCTATGATTCCTTCAAATGGATCAGGCTCTAGTAGCGTCTTTAATTTTCCAAATCCTGGAAGTTTTACAATTTATTCGACCATAACTGATGCATGTGGAACAGTTGTTTCTTCAAGCCGAAATATTACAGTTACTGCCGGACCAACAATATATGCAAGCCCAAACCCTCCAACAATATGCCCAGGACAAGGAACTGGATTGACATTGACAAGTACTGTTTCAAATATAAATTACTCATGGACATCGTCAATGAATGGCGTTGGAGGAGCAACTAACGGCTCTGGAATAGGTAGCGGAACAAATTCATTCTTATTTGTTTATCAAATTTTAACTAATAACACAACAGCAACTGGAAATGTTATCTATACCATAACTGGATCAGTATCTAATGGGTGTTCGAATTCAGCTACCGTGATTGTGACAGTGAACGCTAACCCAACGATTAATGGAGCTACAACATTATGTATCAATGCAACTTCCCAACTTACAGGCTCAGGAACTCCAGCGATTTCAAATCCTTGGACTTCAAGTAATACTGGAGTTGCCACCGTTTCATCAACAGGACTTGTTACTGGAATTGCCTCAGGAACAACAACAATTACGTACACGAATTCCGTTGGATGTAGTACTACTCTAACAGTTACCATTAGTGACATACTAGATTGGGCCAATTTGCAGTTTCCTGGAAGTGGGACCATTTGTGAGGGTGGGACTTATACTATATACGGTCAACTCTATAATACTGGAGTTATTAACACTCCAAATCCTGGCCAAGAAACTGGAGTGACAGTTGAGTTTGGTTATAGTTCCTCGAATACAAATCCAACAACCTGGACTAATTGGAGTACTGGTAATTTTAATACTCAAGTCGGAAATAACGATGAGTATATGGGAACTTTCTCTGGTTTAACTACAGGAACATATTATTATACCTTCCGTTATCAAATAAATAGTTGTGGTTGGCAGTATGGAGGGTATAGTTCAACTGGGGGAGGAATATGGAATGGAACAAATTACATAAGTGGTGTTTTAACAATTATCCCAATTCCTAACGCTGGAACAAACGGTACATTAACAGTTTGCGCTGGAACAACTCCAACCAATGCGCAACTATTTGCTTCCTTAGGGGGAACTCCAACAACAGGTGGAACTTGGACTAATGTAGGATTGGTTTATACTTATACAGTAAATGCTACTTAGTCCAAG
>JBILPT010000037.1:0-16348 GCA_044373675.1 Crocinitomicaceae bacterium
TAGTTCCTGTTTATCCTGGCGAAAAAGGAAAACCTACAACTTTAGAATCATTAAATTATCAAACTATTTATGATATTTTCTCAATGCCCAAGGTTTATATTCTCGATAAGGATAAAAAAATCATCGCAAAACATGTTTCTATTTCTCAAATGGAGGATTTAATAGATCGTTTACAGGGTTTTACAGATGCTCCTAAGCTTTTTCTTCCTGATTCGGAGGAGGATGAGCAGATGCAAAAGAAAGAGTAACTTTACTGCATGATTGATAAACTAAAAACAGCTTTAGGCCAGAGTAAAAAAATACTTATCACTACTCATAAGTCTCCTGATGGAGATGCAATTGGAAGTTCTGTTGCGTGGTATCACTTTTTAAGAGCACAAGGGAAAGCAGCACTTATTGTCCTGCCTGACGAACCAGCTGATTTTTTAGTACCTTTTCTAAAAGATATAGATTTCCTAATCTATGAAAAAGATGCTGCTAAAATTGATGCTTCCTTGTCAAATTTTGATTTGCTTTTCTGTTTAGATTATAATTCTCCAAGTAGAGTTGGAAAAAACATGGAACTCATGTTGGGAAATGCAAAATGTTCTAAAGTAATGATTGATCACCATCAAAATCCCGTAGAATTTTGTGAAATTATAATATCGCGTCCAGAAATTTGTTCTACTGCTCAACTAATTTATGAATGTATTGAGGAATTAGAAGCAAAGGATTTTCTGAACAAAAGCTGTTGCGAAGCTATTTATCTTGGCATAATGACGGATACAGGTTCATTTCGCTATCCATCGGTTACTTCAAAAACACATCTTATTCTAGCCCATCTTATCGAAATGGGGGTAGAACATTTTGATATTCACGAGAAAATTTTTGATGTTAATACATTGGATAAAATTCAACTGAGAGCTTATGCAATAGCAAATAAATTTGAAAAATTACCAGGGTTTCCAATTGGACTAATTTCTATGTCTTCAGAAGAGCTTCAGCGATTTAATTATCAGAAAGGTGATACTGAAGGTCTTGTAAATGTTATTTTATCAATTGAAGGAATTTCAATCGGATTATTTTTGATGGAATCACAAGATGGAGTAAAAATGTCATTTAGGTCAAAAGGGTCTTATTTTGTAAATGATTTCGCAGAGAAAAACTTTTCTGGAGGTGGACACAAATATGCTGCAGGAGGATTTAGTTCAGATTCATTAAATGTAACTATCTCTCGTTTTAAAGCATTAGTAGATGAACTAATACAATGATTAAAAGCTTCACATATTTTCTCATTCTCATACTAATCGTTTTATCTTGTAGACAAGAGAAAAAACCTATCGTTGAAGAAAAAAGTAAGTGGAGTAAGGGTCATTCGGTTAATTTTAATCAAGAACTCGTTATCCGAGAGCAAATGCAGATTAAACTTTTTTTAGATCATCAGAAATCCTTAAAAATGAAATTGACCAATTCAGGACTGAGGTATATGATTTACAAAAATGGCGTAGGTAAAGAATTAGCAAAAAATGGGCAGCTAGCTACAATAAAAATTAAAATTTCCTTACTGGATGGAAAAATATGTTACGAGACAATTGACAATGAATATGAGTATTTTGGAATTGAAAAAAGTGAAAAGGAATTTGGTATTCATGAACTCGTTAAATACATGAAAGTTGGTGATCGAGCTAAGGCGATTCTGCCAAGTCACCTAGCACATGGATTATTGGGCGACCGTCAGAATATACCTCCTCAGTCGATTTTGTATTTAGATGTTGAATTAATTGATTTAAAAAAATGAAATACATTATAATTTTCCTTTTTTTTACTTTACTAGTAAATCATGCTTGCACTAATAGTGATAGTAAAAAGGACAAGGAGTTTAAGAAGTCTGAAAAAAAGAAAGAAAATAAGCTTTCATCCAAAAAAGATGTTCTTAGATTCAGTGAAGGCAAAGAAAATTTAAAAATTTTTGAAAAAGGAAAAATCGAGAATACAAAATTTTTAGACAATGGTGTTGTTATTAAATGGATAGTAAAGAGTGAAGGAAGAAAAATAAAAAAAGGAGAAATGGTTCTTTTGGAATACCGATTAGCCCTTCCAGATGGTAAAATTATAGATGGTAATAATAAATTGAATCTACCTTTTATTCCTTTTGTTTTAGGATACAACATGCAAACTCCGGGTTGGGATAGCGCAATTAGAGAACTTTCTGTTGGTGATTTTGCAAAAATTGAAATACCAGCTGAACTGGCTTATGGATCTAAAGGAATTAAAGATGTTATACCTCCTAATTCAGTGAATTGGCTGTATGTTAAAGTTCATTCTTTTGTTTCTCCAGGTATAAATGAAGATGGAATTACTTCTTGGAAATTGAGAGAGGGAAGAGAAAAAATTAGTGAAAAATTAAAAAAAGAACTTTCATTTCACGCAATTGTGTCAACTGAGTCTAAAGGTTCTGTAATGAATACCCGTCTTACAAATTTCCCTATTAAATTTACAACTGGTTCTAAAAATATAGTACCAGGTTTACGTAAGGTATTAAAGAACGCAAATAAAGGAGATAAATATTATATTATTTTAGATAGTAAACAGGCTTATGGATCCAGAGGATATTCAACAATAATTAAAGCGGAAGAGTCTGTATTTTTCAATATTGAAGTTATTGATTTAAAGCTCATCTAAATGGTTTTCACTATCTTTGGTATCTTTTAAAAGAAAAAAATCTTGAAAACAACTATTGCTTTATTAATACTTTTTATTACTTTTTTTTCTTTCTTTACTGAAGCACAAAGGGTTATAGATACAGTTGATACTCCGTATGGAAAAATGCTGTTGTATTCAAATAAAACGTGGACATTTTTTAATAAACCAATATTTGATGGTATTATGAACCAGAGAATTCATAAAATAATGACTAATAATCAAGATGTTCCTTACTCACAATTTTGGAATAATGAAGTTTGTTTCATGAGCAAGGATAACGATTTAAGTAAGTTGAAAGATACTATTTGGTTAAATTTAAAAAATGAGTCCAATGTGGATTTCAAAATGCCTGTTCCCGGAGCAGTAACATCTCCTTATGGTTTTAGGAAAGGACGAAATCACAATGGTGTTGATATGAGTTTAAAAACAGGAGATACAATTTATGCAGTTTGGTCAGGTAAAATTCGTTATGCAAAATACAATGATGGAGGCTTTGGTAATTTAGTAATTATTCGTCATCACAATGGATTGGAAACTTTATCTGCTCATTTGAGCAAATTTTTAGTATTTCCTGATCAAGATGTTGTTGCGGGCGAACCAATTGGACTAGGTGGGAGTACTGGTCGTTCTTCTGGCCCTCATTTACATTTTGAAATTAGATTTTATGAAGCTCCCATAAATCCTGAGTTTTTTATTGATTTTGAAAGTAAAAAATTAAGGCAACAGAATCTTTTTGTCCATAAATCACTTTTTTCTCCTAGTCTAAAGCCTACAGAATCTTTTGATGATTCATATTTAACAGAACTTACACAACCAAACGATAGTCTTTCAATACAACTTCCCATAATTAAACCTCCAGTTGTTGTTCAAAAACCAAAAATCAAGTATTACAGAGTAAAATCAGGAGACACATTGACAGAAATTGCAAATAGAAACAATACAACTGTCTCGAAATTATGCCAGTTAAATGGAATTAAGCCAACATCAATAATTCAATTGGGTAAAAGTTTAAGAATTAAATAATTATGAAAAATAAAGTCACCTTATATTTTTTTTTATTCCTTTTTACTCTTTTTTCTTGTTCTGACTATCGAAAAATTGTCAAAGGGGATGATTATCAATTAAAATTCGAACTTTCAAATAAGTTATATGATAAAGCTGAATTTGATCGATGTATTATTCTTTTTGAGCAGGTTTATCAACATTCTCCTAAATCACCTGAGGGTGAGTTGTCTTATTTCCGCTTGGCAAATAGTTATTTTAAAAATGAAGATTATAATATGGCAGGTTATTATTTCAATAATTTTGTAGATCGTTTTCCTTATAGTAAAAAATCAGAAGATGCTATGTTTCTTGTAGCTTTGTGTAGTGTGAATAATTCACCAAAGTATGGTCTTGACCAAAGCGAGACTATGTTAGCAATTAATAACGTGCAACAATTCGTAGACGCTTTTCCTCAATCTGTATTAATAGATTCTTGCAATAAAATAATTGATAGACTTAAGTTTAAATTAGAATTAAAGGATTTTGACGCTGTTAAATTGTATTCAAAAACTGAAAATTACAAAGCTGCAGTTACATCTTGCGAGATTTTTATGGATAAATATATTAATTCAAGATTTAGTGAAGAAGTTAATTTTCTCTACGTTAAAAATTCAATTTTTCTTGCTAAGAACAGTATTGAAAGCAAAAAAGAGGAACGAATAGAGCAATCTAAAGAAAGATTCCTTAACTTTGTGAAAAATTATGATAAATCAATTTACTTTAAGGAATTGAATTCATTAATAAATAGCTTTTCTGTAAAACAAAACTAACACTAAAGAAATAATATGTCGACGATTTCAAAACCAACAGCAGCTGAAAAATCTATAATTACAAGAGATACAATTCTTTTGGAAGAGAAAACAGGTAATATTTACCAATCTTTAGTTGCTATCTCAAAACGAGCTAATCAAATTAGTGCTTCTGTAAAAGAAGAGTTAACTCAAAAATTACAGGAATTTGCAACAACTACTGATAACTTGGAAGAGATTTTTGAAAATAGAGAGCAAATCGAAATTTCAAAACACTACGAAAAAATGGCTAAGCCAACAGCAATAGCTACGCAGGAGCTTTTAGATGATAAAATCTACATGCGAAATCCAGAATTAGAGGATTAATGTACGGAAAGCGCATCCTTCTCGGTATTTCAGGAGGTATTGCAGCTTATAAAATTGCTTACCTCATTCGTTTATTGAAAAACCTAGGTGCAGAAGTCAAATGTGTTATGACTCCTTCTGCTACTGATTTTATTAGCCCTCTTGTTGTTTCAACATTGTCGCAAAATCCTGTTTCCATAGAATTTTGGAATAAAGAATCAGGTCTTTGGACAAACCACGTCGAATTAGCACTTTGGGCGGATTTATACATAATTGCTCCAGCAACAGCTAATACAATCGCGAAAATGGCTAACGGCATCTGCGATAATCTTTTATTAGCTTGCTATTATTCATCTAAGTCTAAAACAGTTATCGCTCCAGCAATGGATTTAGACATGTATCAACATCCAACATTTAAGAGGAATTTAAAGCAATTAATAAGTGATAATGTTCTTGTAATCCCTGCTACAAATGGAAGTTTAGCAAGTGGATTGGAGGGAGAGGGAAGAATGGAGGAGCCAGAAAATATTTTGCGTTTTATTCAAATTAATTTTCCTTTTAGTGCAAAGGAGTTAAGCAGCAAAAAAAAGATTCTAATTACTGCAGGTCCAAGTTATGAAGCTATTGACCCAGTTCGGTTTATTGGAAATCATTCAAGTGGAAAAATGGGCTTTGCTTTAGCTGAAATTTGCCTCGCAAAGGCATGGGAGGTGACTTTGATTTGCGGTCCAACTAATTTGGACTTAGTGCATCCTAATTTAAATATAATTCCTGTTTTTTCAGCTGAGGAAATGCTTTTAGCAGTTCAAGAAAACTGGAAAAATGCAGATATTGGAATATTTTCAGCTGCAGTTTCAGATTATCGTCCGGAAAAGATTGAGTCCCAAAAAATAAAAAAAACTGAAAAAATCATAAATCTACAACTCCTTAAAAATCCTGATATTATCTCTTGGGCTTCCGAAAATCGAGGAGCTAAACAATTTATTGTTGGATTTGCCTTAGAAACAAATAATGCTCTTGAATTTGCGTTAAATAAACTGGAATCAAAAAAAATGGATATGATTGTTTTAAATTCAATGGAGGACGAAGAAGCTGGATTTAAAAAAGAAACAAATAAAATTACTATCTTAGATAAAAACAAGGGGAAATTTTCTTTTCCAGCAAAAAGTAAAAGAGAAGTGGCAAGCGATATAATTGATGCAATTTTAAAATTGATATGATACTAAAAAGAGTTATTACATTTTTTTTATTGATATTTTGCTCTCACGTTTTTTCGCAAGAATTAAATTGTCAAGTTTCCGTAATTGTAGATGCTAGGGTTGAGGTTAGTTCAGTTGAAAAAGAGGTTATTGAGCAAATGAAGCAGAGCGTTACTGATTTGATGAATACTACTTCTTGGACAAAAGATAAATTTGAGCCGGAAGAGCGAATTAATTGTGTACTTCAAATTCAAATAAAAACTATTCCGAGTCTTGGAAATTATACTGGCTATATTCAAGTTCAATCTACGCGTCCTGCTTTTAATTCCAATTACAACTCAGTGCTGTTTAATTTTCAAGATGACAATTTAAATTTTTCGTATTCTAGAAATACTCCTTTGTTATTTTCTGCAAATCAATACAGGGATAATTTATCTTCAATTTTAGCATTTTATGCATATTTTATAATTGGAATGGACTATGATTCTTATTCATTAAAAGGTGGAAGTCCCTATTTTTTGGAAGCCCAGCAAGTTGTAACGAATGCTCAGGCATCAAATACTGCCGGATGGAGATCTGCTGAGCCAGGTAAGAAAAATCGCTTTTGGTTAGTAGATAACATGATGCAACAGTTTTATGACCCGTTAAGAGAATGTAATTATTTGTATCATAGACAAGGAATTGATCATTTATATGACAAGAAAGTTGAAGCTAAGAAAGAAATGTTTGAAGCTTTGAATAAATTAATGCCTATAGTTCTTACACGACCAAATAATGTGAGTATTTTAAATTTTTTAAGTAGCAAAATAACAGAATTTAAAAATGTAATGTCCGATTCAGAAATTAAGGATAAAACTGAATTTGTAAATTTGCTTAAGAAATTAGATTCTTCAAATGCTTCGCTCTACTCTACTATTTTAGATTAAAATGCTTCAAATACTTCGCATATCTAATTTTGCATTGATAGATGAAGTTCAAATCAATTTTAATGAAGCATATACAGTAATCACTGGTGAAACAGGTTCAGGAAAATCCATTCTTTTAAATGCCTTAAATCTTATATTAGGAGAACGTGCAGATTTTTCAGTAATTGGAACAAAAAATTCTAAAGCTTCTGTCGAAGCTGAGTTTATGATTTCTGAAAAGTTTAAATTGTTTTTTGAGGAGCATGATTTAGATTTTGAGAAACACTTAATTGTTCGCCGTGAAATTAGTAAGGAAGGGAAATCGCGTTGTTTTATTAATGATTCTCCTGTTCAATTATCTGTCTTACGAAGCTTGACAGTACTTCTGATTCAAATTCATTCGCAATACAATACTTTAGAGTTAAAATCAAAGTCGTATCAACTTGAATTAATCGATATTCTTGCGGGCTTAGAAAAAGAGCGTACAGCTTTCTCTACGGATTTTAAAGAACTTTCAAATTTAAATCGTTTGCTTGCTAAAAAGCAGGAAGAGCTTAGCAATATATTACAAGCGCAGGATTACAACTTATTTGTTTTAAGTGAATTAAAGTCCTTGCGCTTGGATGCTATTGATTATTCATTTATTGAAAGTGAGTTATCTCGAATGGAGAATTCTGAAAACCTAAAAGCTGTTTTTTCTCAATTAATATCACTGACAGACGAAAATGGAATTTTTGAACAACTTCAAACTATAAAAGGTAGTATTGATAAAAATACTCATCTGGATTCAAATCTTAGTTCAATTAAGAATCGTTTAGATGTTGTTTTACTTGAGTTAAAAGATCTTTCGAACGATTCCTTACGTCATTTCGATAATGCACATGCTGACCCAAAGCAATTAGTGGAATTAACAACTTCATTAGACGCCTTCAATTTAGCTCTAAGTAAGCACAGAGTTCAAGATCAGGAACAATTAAAATTATTTGAAGAAGATTTACGGACGAAAGTAGAAACGGTAGCTGCTTTAAATACCGAGGTAGAACAACAAACTAAGGAAGTTGCTCAGTTGGAAAAACTTTTACGCGAAAAAGCAACAATTTTACATGAAAAAAGAACAAAAGCAGAAGGAACTATCCTTTCAGATCTCCAAGGAATTTTATTGGAGTTAAAACTTCCACATACGACATTAGATTTCAATCTTAGTTTGAATAATGAATTAAATTCTTTTGGTTTAACAAATTCTTCTTTTTTATTTTCTGCAAATTTTGGGATTGATCCGATAGCAATAGAAAAAGCTGCGAGTGGGGGAGAACTTTCTCGTTTGATGTTGGCACTTCAAAAGTTAGTTTCTGAAAAGCGTGACTTGCCAACCATTTTATTTGATGAGATAGATACAGGAGTTTCTGGAGAAGTTGCACAAAAAATTGGGGTTTTATTGAAGCAAATGGGATCTAAAGTTCAACTTATAGCAATTTCTCACCTTCCTCAAGTTGCAGCAAAAGCTGAACATCACTTGTTTGTGAGCAAAGAACTTGAAAACAAGCAAATGAAGACGAATGTCGAATATTTGTATGAGCAAGATCGAATTAATGAAATTGCACGTTTGATGAGCGGCGAAAAAATTACGGATGCTGCAAAGTTAAATGCCCAAAATTTAATTTCTAATTGATGAAAGATTCCTTTCGCTTGTCAATGGATGTAATTGAAAGTCAAACTAAGATAAATTTTGGCGATTCTATTCTCTTTCTAGGAAGTTGTTTTTCTGAGGAAATTGGAAATCAGGCAATTTTATCGGGTTTGGATGCAACTAGCAATGTCTTTGGGACTATCTTTCACCCAAGACCTCTTGGTCAATTACTTTTGGATGCTATTCATTCAGAAAAGGAAGTTGAAAGTATAAAAAAGGACGATTTATTCTTTCATTGGGGCAGTTCAGGAAAAATTTATGCTTTAACTTCAAATGATTTAAAGAAGCGAATACTACTTGAACGTGAAGCCTTTAAAGATAAATTAGGAAAGGCAAAATTTCTTTTTATAACCTTTGGTTCGGCCTTCGCTTATCGCCATTTAGAAAGTGATAAACTTGTAGCAAATTGTCACAAACAAGCTGGTAATAGTTTCCAAAAAGAACTTTCCGATTATAAGGATTTAGTTGACTTTTGGCAAGGGATAATAAGAGATTTAATAAATGTTAATTCCAATCTACAAATTGTATTTACTGTAAGTCCAGTTAGGCATTTGAAAGATGGATATGTGGAAAATAATCTTAGTAAAGCATGTTTGATTCAAGTAATTGCAGAATTGACAAAAAATCAAAATTGTTCTTATTTTCCTGCGTATGAATTGGTGATGGATGATTTGAGGGATTATCGGTTTTATAAAAAAGACCTTATTCATCCAAACGAATTAGCAATTGACTATGTTTGGAGCTTTTTTTGTAAAACGTATCTGTCGAAAGAAAACGTTGATGTCTGTGAGCAAGTTAAACAGATAAAACTTGGAAAAAATCATATACCACTTTATCCTGAAAGTAAAAAAGTGCTCGAAAATAAAATTATCATGGATCAGAAAGAGAAAAAACTTTCTAGTATTCACGCAACAATTAAATGGTAAAGGTCCATTCAGTTTTAAAATCAGCTAAAAATCGCAGCATAATTTCATGTCTTTTTTCTGCAATTTCTTTAGCGGTATTAGTCTCCATTCGATCCTTTAATAGAAGTAGTTTCTCGTAAAAATGGTTCACTGTATGACTTTTTGACTTAGCATATTCTTCTTTTGTTGCGTGCATTATTGGAGAAATTTCAGGATTAAAAAGAGGTCGAGATTTACTTCCTCCATATGCAAAAGCTCGAGCAATACCAATTGCACCAATTGCATCTAAGCGATCTGCATCCCTCACAATTTTACCTTCTAAGCTTGTTTCTTGGTCACTTACGTCACCTCCTTTAAAGGAAATGATATTTATTAAGCTTGCTACTTTTTCTGCCAGTTCTTGATTAGCACCCTCTGAAATTAATAAATCAAAAGCTTTAGTAGCTCCTATTTCAAAATTATTATTGTTGTATTTATGATCTGCAATATCATGCAAAAGCGCAGTTAAAGAAATTAATTCAAAGTCGCCTCCTTCTTTTGACTGAATGAATTGGGACATTTTTAAGACACGTTCAATGTGGAACCAATCGTGGCTGCCTTCCATTGTTTCAAATTGCTTTTGAATGTGTTTTTGAACTTTTTCTATTAGTTTATTTTTCAAAACTAAAGCTTTACTATACGTTTAGTAATTATTTGATTTTCAATATTTAATGAAATAAAATAAATGCCGCTTTTGTAATTTCTCAGATCAATAGTTTGCTCTTCAATAGTAGTTATAAGTCGCCCTTCAAAATCAAATAGAGCAATTGATTTTATAGGTTTTTCACAATCAATAATACAAAAGTCATTCGTTGGATTTGGATACATTTTTACAGATATTGAATTTAGTTCACTATTTCCAACTGGATCTTCAATTCGAGCTTGAATAGAATCTAAATAAAGAATGTAGCCGTCAAATGTGGTATTAACAAAAGCAACATAGATAGTTTGGCTGTTGTATCCATTTTCACTAAGATTTACCTCTCTTTCTGTCCACTCAAAATTCTCTTGTTCAATATCTCCAATAGTGTCCGTAAAACTACTAATTTGATTATCAGTTGTAGAAACTAAGACCATGTAATTATCTGGAAAAGAAGGGTCGTGTGATTTTGCTTTCCATGAAATAAAATTTCCAAACGAAGAAAGAGATAGTGCGGGTGTAATTAACCAACGACTTGCGGTATCTTCAAGTGAAAAATAAGATGTTGCTGCTGCGACTTTATTTGTTGAATCTTCAGGGTCAACTATTCCAATCCATGCACTTGTAAAATTTGCAACTTGACTGTTTGGAGCATTAAAATCATTATCAACTATTGAATAATTTGTTGGAATTCCAAGTTGGAAGTCAGTATCTAAAATAGATGATTGTGCGAATATTTCAACAGACAAAAAAAATAGGCAACAAGTAAAGATTAATTTCATAGCTCAAATTTACGATTAATCGACCAAAGTGATAAGGATGTCTTTAAATTCTTGGTAAAATTCGTCAAATTCACTTAGGCGAAGTTTAAAAAATTTATGAATTTCCTTCCAGTCTTCATCCTTATAAAAGTTAAATCCTTCTAGTTCCCACGAAATTCTTGAAATCTCTAGTCCTTCTTCTGTAAAAAAGCGTTCTTTCCATTGCGTTGGATACTTCATTTTTGCTTCCATCACTTTCTTTAGTTCACCTAATTGCTCCCAAAATATAGCTTTAATTGCTGGATCTTTAAATTGAATGTCGTAACATAAAGCTGTAAGTTTTCCATCACAAATTAATCGGATGTAGGTATTTTTAACTTGGGTGGGATAATTTATCCAGTTAATGCGTTTTCCAGAGCTAGACATTCTTCGGCGCATAACTTCTTTAAAGCCAGCCCAAAAAAGTTCGTTGCGTTCTTTTTTATCTGCTTTGGGTAGCATGTCTTATTTATTTCCTTTTGCGTAGTCTGCAAGAAATTGCTGTAAGCCTAAATCAGTAAGAGGATGCTTTGCCAGTGCTTTTATAGCACTCAATGGGCCAGTCATAACATCTGCTCCAATTTCTGCACAATTTATAATATGCATTGGGTGTCGAACAGATGCTGCAAGAATTGCAGTATCGAAAGCATAATTATCGTAAATCAAACGAATTTGAGCTATCAGTGAAATTCCATCAGTTGAAACATCATCTAAGCGACCAAGAAATGGAGAAATATAAGTTGCTCCGGCTTTTGCTGCCAATAATGCTTGTCCAGCAGAAAAAACCAAGGTGCAGTTAGTACGGATATTTTTAGCAGAAAAATATTTAATCGCTTTGATTCCCTCTAAAATCATTGGTATTTTTACCACGATATTTTTGTGTAAAGCTGCTAATTGCTCTCCTTCACGAATCATTCCGTCAAAATCAGTAGCGATTACTTCAGCGCTCACAGGTCCATCAACAATCTCACAAATAGCAAGGTAATGATTTAGGATATTTTGTGCTCCTGTAATCCCTTCTTTTGCCATCAATGAAGGATTTGTTGTCACGCCATCTAGGATTCCAAGATCATTAGCTTCCTTAATCTCCTTTAAATTTGCAGTATCTATAAAAAATCTCATAGTCTATTTATTTCTGTTTTTTAACATTTCTTGTTGTTTTCTCTGCATTTCCTCCAGTTTTTCTTGGAAACGAGATTTCTTTTTTTCTTTAACACCGCTGGCATTTTGAGTTTTTCTATTTGCCATTTTTACACGCAATTTATCTTCATCAACAAAAAACTTCTTAATCACCAACATCATTAGGATAGAAATTAAAGTAGAAATAAAATAATAGTAGCTTAATCCTGCAGAGTAATTATTAAAGAAGAAGATCATCATGATTGGAAAAATATACATGATCACTTTCATGTTTGGCATTCCAGGTTGTTGTGGCTGTTGCATGTTACCACTATTCATCACGGTATAAATCAAAGTTGTACCAGCCATTAATAAGGTAAATAAACTTACGTGATCTCCGTAGGGCCAAATATTGAATCCAAATTCAAAAATAGAGTCATAAGAAGACAAATCTTCTGCCCATAAAAAGGGGCGTTGTCGCAATTCGAAAGCCGAAGGAAAAAACCGAAAAACTGCAAGTAAAATTGGCATTTGAATTAACATTGGAATACATCCTGCTAGTGGACTTGCGCCAGATTCTTTGTACAAAGTCATCATTTCCATCTGTTTTTTCATAGCATCATCCTTTTTGGGATATTTTGCATTTAATTCATCTACTTCAGGTTTTAGAATCTTCATTTTTACTGAGCTTACAAACATCTTCCATTGAATCGGCATTAGAATTAATTTAAGTACCAGTGTTAAAATAAGAATTGCAATCCCCATTCCAATTTTTGTGTTTACCAATAAGGTAAAAATAGGTTGAACGGCATATAAATTTATCCATCTAAAAAGCCCCCAACCAAAGTTTAAAATTTCATCGTAATCAGATTTATACGAGTTTAATATTTGGTAGTCATTTGGTCCAAAATACCATGAGAAAGACGCTTTATCACCTTTAAAATTTAGATCAAGTGTAGAATTATAATCCTTTAAATGCGACCAATTTTTTTCACTCCCTTCTTTGTAGGTTTTAACACCCATTTTAGAGCCAATTTTATCAAAACCTTCTTTGGATTGAAGAATTGAAGAGAAATAGCTTTGTTTATATGCAACCCACTCTAGTGCATCCTCAGCCTCTAGATAATCGTCAGCAGTTTCACTAAGATAGGAGAATCCCTCATTTTTTTGATTGTAGCAGATTGTTGAAACTCTTCTTTGTTCACTAAACAAGCGTTCTGTTTTACGAAATGCTGTTTTCCAATTTAACAGGATATTTTCTTTACTGATATTTTCTAATCCCTTGGCTTGGATTGTGTAATCTAAGTCAAATTTATTTGCTTTTAACTGATAGGTTTGAATAATTTTTCCACCATCAATTCCCATTTCAAAGACAATTTTGTTGTCAGTTTGCTGTGAAACATCAAATAGATAATTCTTTGTGTAAATCTTTTGGTTTTTAAAAGGGAATACAAGTTGGTTATGCGCATCACCATCTCTAAAAAGACAAATTGGCTTGTCTTTCTTTTTAGAAAAATCATCATATGACTTATATTCTTTTAAATAAACGGCAGCAACTATACCGCCTTTTGTATTAAAATCAACGATTAGTTTTTCATTTTCTAATCGTATAATTTCCCCTTTTGAAACTACTTTAGCAAGATCCCCAGTTTTATTAGTAGAGGTTTTTATAGCTGTCTTTCCCCGAGCTTCACTTTTCTTCTCTTCGACTTCTCGCTCCGTTTTTTGCGCTGCTTCTATTTTTGCTTTCTTTAAATCTTCTTCTGAAGGTTGGTTTATAATTGAGAAAATTGTTAAGACTAATCCAATTAAGACTAAACCTGTTAAGGTATTGCGATCCATTATTTTTTTGTTTTATGAGTTAAGGCTGCTTGTACGAAAGCAACAAAAAGGGGATGAGGTTTTGCCACTGTGCTTTTATATTCTGGGTGAAATTGGACACCAACAAACCAAGGGTGATTTGGGATTTCTATAACTTCAACTAATCCTGTTTCTGGATTTCTTCCCGAAGCAAGCATTCCAGCTTTTTCGAATTGTTCGAGGTAGCTATTATTAAATTCAAATCGGTGTCTGTGACGTTCATTAATATTTTCGGAATTGTAAGCGTTTGAAGCTTTTGAATTTGATTTTAATTGACATTTATATGTTCCCAAACGCATTGTTCCTCCAAAATAAGAAACCTGTTTTTGTTCTTCCATCATAGAAATTACAGGGAATTTTGTCTTTTCAGAAATTTCTGTTGAGTTTGCATCTGTCATTTTTAAGACATTCCGTGCAAATTCGATAACCGCAACTTGCATTCCCAAACAGATTCCTAAAAATGGAATATTATTTTCTCTTGCAAAATTAACCGCTTCAATTTTTCCAGAAATACCTCTTGTTCCAAATCCAGGGGCCACTAATATGCCATTTAAATGCCCAAGACTTTCTTGGATATTATCTTTTGTCAATGTTTCTGAGTGTATCCATTCCACATTAACTTTTGCTTCATTTGCAACGCCACCATGAATAAAGGATTCACTAATCGATTTATAGGAGTCTTTTAATTCTACATATTTTCCAATGAGACCAATTGTAACTTCTTTTTTTGGATTCTTTAAGCGTTGAAGAAATTCTTTCCAATCAGATAAATCTGGATTTGTTTTTGTGATTAAACCCAATTTCTGCAAAACAACTTTATCAAGTTCTTCTGCTTGCATAAGTAGTGGGACATCATAAATTGAGTTTGCATCTCTTGCCTCAATTACTGCATTAATAGAAACGTTACAAAATTTTGCAATTTTCTTTCTAAGTGTTAAATCTAGCTCATGTTCAGTTCGACAGCATAAAATATCGGGTTGCACACCCAATTCCATCATTTGCTTTACAGAATGTTGTGTTGGTTTTGTTTTTAATTCTCCAGCAGCAGATAAGTATGGAACAAGTGTCAGGTGGATGACAATACAATCTTCTTCATGTTCCCAAAGCATTTGTCGAACAGCCTCAACATAAGGTAGAGATTCAATATCGCCAACAGTTCCGCCAATTTCTGTAATAATGATATCAAATTTTCCATCTTTGGAAAGTAATTGGATGCGGTCTTTAATTTCATCAGTAATATGAGGAATAACTTGAACAGTTTTGCCTAGATAATCTCCTCTTCTTTCTTTCTCTATTACTGCTTGGTAAATTCTTCCAGTGGTAACATTGTTTGCTTGAGAAGTAGGGACATTCAGAAAACGCTCGTAATGACCTAAATCGAGGTCTGTTTCTGCACCATCATCCGTTACAAAACATTCTCCATGTTCATAAGGATTTAATGTTCCTGGATCGATATTAATATAGGGATCTAATTTTTGAATTGTTGTTGAGTAACCTCTCGCTTGAAGAAGTTTAGCTAAAGAGGCTGAAATAATACCTTTTCCCAGAGAAGATGTTACACCCCCGGTTACAAAAACATACTTTGTTGAATTGGACATGAAATAAATTTGTAACTACGGGGAGTAAAGTTAATTAATTCTTCTTATTAGAGACAATTATAAGTGACGAATAATCAAAGATTAATGAACAATTGTAAAACTTTTTCTTAAATCCCCAAATTTATTAGATAGCTGCATGTAATATACACCATTACTAAGGGTTTCAGTATTTATAGTATGTATTTGTGAATTTAAAATCAGTTTATCTCTAAAGATTTCATTTCCTAAGGCATCAAATATTCGTATATCTATTTTTTCATTTTGCCCTGTATATGATATGTTAAGTGCCTGATTTGATGGATTTGGATAAATAATAAAATCTGCTGGATTTAGATTTTCTAAAACACCAAGTGATCCTGAACAAGAATTTAAAACATTAAAAGTTACTGGTTCATAAGCATTGTTTAATGCAGTAGCATTTATTGATAAACAGATTAAAGAATCTGAAGTAATATTTTCAAGAAATACACGAATAAATGGTGTTAAAGTTGTATGTTTTGGTATCATACTATCAATAAGTGATAATCCAGCTACTTGGCCATTTATTGAATTGTATTGTAATTGAACAGGATAGGTAAGGGGATTAATTAAACTTGATACTCCAGAAATTGTTGCGCCATGTATAGAAAATTGGTAGCCAGTAATTTTTGTGCTTGAGTTTAAAATTGACACATCCAAATATCCTACTGAGGGGTTTGATAACTGTGTATAAACTCCCTCATTAAAAATTGTTACTACTTGACTTGGATTTTGTACAGTATTTGGAAATGTACATT
>JBILPT010000012.1:0-49613 GCA_044373675.1 Crocinitomicaceae bacterium
CAAAAGTAGAAGAAACAAAACTGTTTTCTTTGTGAAGGGCATGGATTGTCTATACGAAATAAGAAAACGATTTGTCCACAAGAATGCACCCCTTAAATTGCCAAAAAATGATAACGCCAAGTTCCAGTTTCTATTTGAGCATAGAAGAGATTAGATACAAAACCCAGAAATATCATTAGAAAAATACGAATGGAAAAATAACGATACTATTTTATTTTTATTGAAGTAGGATTTTTGTTGGTGATTTTCTTTAAAATTAATAGCGCATCTGTTTTAACATAAATCTTCCAATCTCCTGAGGCTAAAAAATCTGAAATAGCTTTATTATAAGAAGTTTCATCTTGTGGATATTTATTAGTATCCTTTAAAAGTAGTGCAATGTATTCAGCATTGTCTACATGTGGATAATGGTATATAATGTCACGAAAGGAAAGATGCGGAATTAAGGCAGATTGTGCGCTAACTTTTGCGTTTGAAGGTATTTTTTTTAATAAGAGATGGACTTCTTTTACCGAAAAATCACGCATCCAATGCGCCAAACTATAAAAGCGGGTATTATCTCGTTTGTAATACTCAGAAACTCGGTGATCCATAAAGCTAATAGTGCTAAATATACAAACCGCAAGTGAAGCATAAGCAAGCTCTAATTTCCACTTTTTCACCCGATGAATAACAGTATAAAGCGCTATAATAACGATAGGAGCAAATTCAATTGAATAATGGTCGCTAATTCCCCAGCGGATAGGAATATCATTGAAAACTTTTTGAGCAACAATCGGAACGAGCATAATTAAGTATTCTGGAGCAAGAAACAATGCTATACCACCTGCAAGTAAAATAGCAAAATACGTTTCTGCTTTTATTCCATCATACATTGGATCTCCAGAATGGTTTGTAAAAAGTAACTCAACTGTTTTTAGAGGATGCTTAAATATATTGATCAGCACCTCACCAAAATTTCCACCTAGAGCATTAAAAGAATTATGTAAATATTCTCTGCCGGGAGTTGCCAAACTTGGAATTATAACTTTTATAACGAGTAAAAAATAAATCAAAGCGGCTGTAGCGAAATAGCTGCCAATTAATGCTGTTTTTCTATCTTTTTGAACAAGAGATTTAAAAGCCAAACCAAAACCTAAAAATACCGCCCACAAAGCCATGTTTTCTTTTGCAATTAGAATTAAAACGAAAAATAAAATAGTTTTTTTCCAGTTTTTCTTGCCAAAATAAAGAAGAAACCACGGTACAAACATGGTGGCTACAACATTGTCATGATAATCAAAACTTAATGCTGAATAAATTCCATAAAAGGAAAAGAAATGAGCCACAGCAATGATTGAAATTGTATTGTTTTTAGTGAGCTCTTGAACATAACGGTAGATACCAAAGCCACCAAAAAGTATTGCTAAAAATTGAAACAATAACATGGTCCAAGTTCCAAAAATCCAATAAAAAGGAGAAACTAAAAGAGGATAAAGCGAAAAGTGATCAGATAAAACATTTGTAAAAGATGGTTGCATTACCATGCAATCGTTCCAACGAAAATGGGCATAATCGTAAATAGCATTATGATTAATTCCTAGATCCCAACCATACGTTCGAAAGTTGTAATGATTTACAAAAGTGATAGAAGCGAAGATTAAACTAAATAACGAGAAGACAAGAATAATTCCCGAGTGTTTTTTAGTAAATAAATTAGAAAAAATCATTTAGTATTAGCTTCAATATTTGTTTCAGAAACAATATAATTTGGCCTTTTCTTACTTTCAGAAAATAGTTTCCCAAGGTAAATTCCTACAATTCCAATCATCATTAGTTGAATTCCTCCAATAAATAGTATGGAGGCAATAGTAGATGTCCAACCTGCAACTGCTTCAGTTGTGTAAAGTGAGACATAAATGGCATAAAGACCATAGAAAAAAGAGCATACAGCAAGAAAAGCTCCTAAATAAATTGAAAAATAAAGTGGCTTGGCACTGGAGGAGGTGATTCCTGTCAAAGCAAAACGAACCATTTTTGAAAATGTGTATTTGGTTGTACCCGAAAATCGTTCGTTTGGAGTATACTCTACGCCAAGTTGTTTAAATCCTATTCCTGGGATTATTCCGCGGTAAAACAAATTGTTTTCGTTGAATTTTTTTAAGACTTCAACTACAGAACGATCTAAAAGTCTGAAATCTGCTGTCCCTTCTTCTAATTTTGTTTCAGAAAGATAAGAAACCAGTTTATAGAACATTTTAGAGCTTAACTTTTTGAAAAATGATAAATCATTTGTGTCTTTTCGCTTTGTGTAAACGACTTTATTTCCGGCTTCCCAGTATTTAATTAATATTGGAATTAACTCGGGTGGATGCTGTAAATCAGCGTCCATGCATATTACTGCATTTCCTTTGGCATAGTCAAGTCCCGCGCGCAAAGCATTTTGATGACCAAAATTTTTACTAAACGTTATGAATTTAACCTTAGGATTCTTGGCATTTAATTCTTTTATATTTTTTAATGAAGCATCGCTACTTCCGTCATCAACATAAATTATTTCATATTCTTTAATTGAACTAGCAATTAGATTTTCTACTATTTGCTCATATAATTTATAGATATTTCCTTCCTCATTATAAGTTGGTACAACTATAGAAATTTCCGGACTTTTTAAAACATCATTCATCCGTACGAAGATAAATACAAATAACTATGCAATCAAGATAAAACTAACTGAAATTGCGTTTCATCATTTTAATGTATTAAAAAATTGCTTAGTTTCTATTATATTTGCAGAAATAGTTAAATGTCAGAAAACGAACGCATATCGACAAATAAAGCGCCAAAACCTGTTGGGCACTATCCTCATGCACGAAGAGTTGGAAATCTGCTGTTTCTTTCTGGTGTTGGACCAAGAATTGCGGGATCAGATGATACGGATTCAGCAGTGCCAGGATTGACATTAGATAAAAATGGGAATTTCATAAGTTTTGACTTTGAGGCTCAGTGCAAAAGTGTTTTTGACAATGTTCGGATTATTTTGGAAGAATCTGGTTCAAGTTGGGAACAATTAGTAGATGTTACGGTCTTTTTAGTTAATATGAAACGGGATTTTCAAACGTATAATCGCATTTATGCTGACTATTTCAAAGATAACTTGCCTTGTAGGACAACCGTTGAAATTAGTTCACTTCCTACTCCAATAGCAATTGAACTTAAATGCATTGCAACGATTGAATAATAACTTTTTTTAAATAAGATAACTTAAAAATATGATTGGTTTTATAGTAAGAATTGCATTAGCGTTGAGTTCCTTAGGATTTAATATTTATTTATTCACATCAGGACATTGGGGCTGGGGAATTTCATTTATTTTTATTACCGCCTTAATAATTGCTTCATTTTTTAGAAATGAAAATATGATTTTAGCTTTAAATCAAATGAGGATTGGAAATACAGATAAAGCAAAAAAATATGTGGATCGTATATCACACCCAGAATTTCTACCGCGTAAGCAACACGCCTATATTTTATTTTTGAAAGCAGTTATGGGTGCTCAAGAATTGGGCTTCGTGAAAAGTGAAAGTTTACTGAGAAAAGCCATGGAATTGGGTTTAAGAACGGCAGAAGATAATGCTGTAGCTAGAATGCATCTTTCAGGAATTTGCGCGCAAACAGGGAGAAAATCAGAGGCTGTAGCTCTTTTGGCTGAAGCAAAGAAATTAGATAAAAATGGCATGATGCGTGATCAAATAAAAATGATGCAGTCACAATTACAAGTTACGCCATCTAAGAATCAAATGCGCATGGCTCAAATGATGGGCGGAAGAAAGAAAACACCAAAAATGCGTTAATTAATTGTTGCCTTAATTCTATAAAATGTCTGAAAATCTTCGTAACTATTCAAAATCATGGGAAGACTATGAATTGTTGGATGCAGGTGGTGGAAAAAAATTAGAGCGCTGGGGAAACATCATTACCATCCGTCCAGAAATGCAAGCTTATTTTCACAGCGGAATTCCTTATACAGAGTGGCGGACTTTGGCACATTGGGAATTTGTCGAAGAGAAAGGTCAAACAGGAAAATGGAAAAATCTTCAAAAAGATTCTCCTAAAAAATGGAGCATTGGCTATAAACGTCTAAAGTTTAACTTAGAATTGACAAATTTCAAACATGTTGGTTTATTTCCAGAACAACAGAATAACTGGGATTTTATAAGTTCTCGCTTGAATGAAGGAGATCGATTTTTGAATTTATTTGCATACACTGGCGCAGCATCTTGCATTGCTCGGAACACTGGTGCGGATACTTTTCACGTAGATTCTTCAAAAAATGCGCTAGCTTGGGCAAAATCTAATATGGATGAAAGTAAATTGCTAAACATCCGCTGGGTGCACGAAGATGCCTTGAAATTTATTCAACGAGAAGCAAAACGCGGAAATAAATTTAATGGAATTGTTATGGATCCTCCCGCTTGGGGAATTGGTGCAAAAGGTGAGAAATGGAAGCTTGAAGATAAAATTGATGAACTCATGAGTGCAGCATCTGAAGTGCTAGATAAAGAAGGGTTTTTGGTGATGAATACGTACTCTCCAATGGTTGATGTTACTTTTATTACCGAACTATCTGAGATGTATTTTGAGGGCATGAAAAAGGAAATTAGTGAACTGTATATGGAAACAAAAACAGATAAGTTCATGTATTTCGGTAATCTTTTGCGTATTGGATAAATTGCGTATTTCTACGTTTTTTTCAGGGCAGAATTTAATGTTGTATCTTGAAATGTAAATCCAGCAGCACGAATTTTTTCATTCGAAACTTTTATTCCTTCTAGTACAATACAGGCTTGCTCTCCCAAAAATAATTTTAGAAGAAATGAGGGTACAGGTGGCAAAAAAAAGGGGCGTTTCATACTAAGTGCAACTGATTTCATAAAGTCTTTATTCGAATCTAAACCTGCGTTTGCATTGTAGGAACCAACTAATTTTTTGTCAATAGCAAAGGCAAATAAGCGACATAAATCAGCTATGTGGATCCAGGGCATTGTCTGTTTTCCAGAACCTAAAGGAGCTCCTAAACCAAAATTTGTAATCTTTTTTATTCGAACTAAAGCGCCATCATTTTCAGAAAGTACAATTGGAATGCGCAGTTTCGCTACAAGAATTTTGGAAGCCAATGTATCACTCGCGTTTTCCCATGATTTTATTAATTGAGACAAAAAATTACTCCCAAAATCATCCGATTCTATGTGTATTTTATCGCTTTCTTTTCCATAACAATTAATTGCTGAAGCACTTATAAAATAGGATAATTTTGGCATATTTTCGGCGATTTTACACAAAAAAGTAGTGCTGTCAACCCTTGAATCTACAAGTTCTTTCTTTCGCTTTTTTGTCCATCTGCCAAGGCCAATGTTTTCGCCTACTAAATTTACAAGTACATCAATTTCTGAAAGTTGGCTTAGATTAATTTCCCGCGTTATAGGATTCCAAAAAATATCTTTGCTATGCTTAGGTTTACGAGTTAAAGTAGATACATCAAAGCCTCTATCAATAAGTAGGCTAGCTAATTTTTGACCAATAAAACCACTTCCCCCTGCAATTAAAACTTTTTTGTTATCCATTATCTATTCACAAGATTTTTTAAGTTCTAACATCTCGGGACCTATCATATATTCATAGTCTTTACAGGCATTTTTTTTTCGATTAATCTGATCCTTTACTTCTTTAATACTCTCAGCATTTATACTGTCGCCACGTAAAATCTTTTGATTCAATGTATTTAAAGATTCACTCTCTTTTATGCAGGCACAAAATTTTTCATCTTTTTGCGAACATGAAAAGAGAATCAAAGAGGTAAATAAAAGATGTAAATAATGCATTAATAAAAGTATAAATTTAAGAGTCAAAGTTAAATAAAATCAAGGAAGTAAAAGAAATATATTTTAGATTAAAAGCTAATTGAATTCAAATTAAAAATAAAGATATATTAGAACAACAACGAGATAGCGAATAAACTTTCCAATAGCCATAAAGAAAAACGACCAAAAGATATTTGCTCTAAAAAATCCAAGAGCTATTCCAATTATATCTCCAACTATCGGGAGCCAAGAAAGTAAAGCAAGCCAAACTCCGTATTTCTGAATGCTTGCTTTCCAGCTTTCAATTGTTTTTTGTTTTACACGCAATTTTTTTAGCCATTCAGGATTTCCGATATAACCGATTCCAAAGTTTAAATAAGAGCCCAATGTATTTCCAGCGGAAGCAATAATTAAAGAGATTAGTGGATCATACTTTGCAGCTAGCATGCTTATTAAAAAAACTTCTGAAGCAATTGGAAGAATTGTAGCGGCTAGAAAACACGTTATAAATAAACCTAAATATCCTAGTTCAAATGCTGTCATAGTAGAAACAAAAAAGGCCGGATAAACCGGCCTTTAAAAAATAATAATGCGAATTAATTTTTAATAAACTTCTTAGTTACTGAAGTCCCGTTTGACAAAACAGTAACATAATATAAACCATTATTAAAAGAAGCAGATTGAATTGTTGTTTGATTCTTTCCAAGAGGCAAGAAACCTAAATTCTGTGTAGCTACAATCTTCCCTGATAAATCCGTAACTTGAATGCTTACCTCTGAAGGATTTGCAATATTCATTTCAAGGTTTACACTTGATGAACTTGGATTTGGATAAATTGAAACTCCAGAAATTTCAGTTGAACTCTCATTGATACCAATTGTAGGATCAAAATTTAATGAAATATATGGTGCTTTCCCCCAACCACTAAAATAATTTACTACGCCTCCTGTAGCAAAAGGTCCATAACCTATGGTAGAAAAATCATCATCTCCTTTTGCAGAGGATCTAATTCTAACTTTATTAGTTGCATCTTGGTAAGTCTTTAAAATAACCATATATAACTTTCCGGCTTCCATTTGTCCAGGACTAGAAAATGCAATAGTTGTTGGAGTAGCAATATTTAAAGGGCTAGGAACGGTATAAGTGACATCAGTAATAAAGTTCATATCACCCTGTATATTAGTTAAAACTTCCCACAATTCACACCTTACTTCTGTACTAACAGTAGTTCCAGTAGCAAACTGAACATTAATACCATTTAACTGCTGATTAGCATTTATTTCGTATAAATTTCCCATTCCAATTTCAGCATCTACCGTATTAAAACCAAAAAATGAAGTCCCTGTAATTGGAAAATTATGCCCGTAAATATTCGGTGTAACTTCAAAATCTTCGCTTTGTGTATTATTGGTATTGATTGCATCTGTAGGAAGGGTAAATTTTACTGTATAAACGCCATTTGCAGTCGGAGTAAAAGTAGAGGTGTGCCATAATGTATCTGTTACTCCTGGAAGAATAGTTATATTTTCTGTAGCAGTGTAAACCGATGTTGTCCCTTGTAAAATTTCGATAGACACAACTTTAGCTTGACTTACACCACCCATATTTGAAATAACAGCTCCTACAGTCATTGGAATAACTTGCGTCAAAGGAGTTGAATAATAATCATATTTTTGAACAATATCTCCTGTCCAAACTTTTGTTAATGTAAATTCATCAGCATAGGGCTCAACTAATTTCACATCATCAATCATCCATCCATATCCCGATCCATAGTCATCAGAGTCAGAGTTAGAGCTCCATCTAAATCTAATTTTTGTATTAGCTGATGGTAAAACAGGAACAATTAAAGATAAATTATTTTGCAAAGAAGTTCCGTTTGTTGCTTCTCCAGCATTTACTTGTTGTGAATAAACCCAAGTAGAACCGCCATCTTGTGACATTTCCACATAGGTTTCATCATAATTAAAATGTCGAAATCTTTGGTTAAATGATAAAGTTATTGATGGCTGTGCATATAAGGATAAATCAATTGTACTTGAAGTAATAGAAGAATTTTGGATTTCTACAACAGGTGGAGCTGTCAGTAAATATTGTATTCCATCAAAAAAAGCGTAGCCATTTGTTGCTGTTGTTCCAGTTGTAGCCATAGCTCCAAGGTAGGTTATTAAATCTGGATTTGATGTACCAACACTTGCAGTGTTTCCTATTTCAAAGGCCCCTTGACCAGTTGTTGTAATATCCCACGTATTTGCTACAGAAAAATCATCTTGCCAAATAATATCTCCTCCAGCTTTTAAAAGAGAACTATTATTGACAGTATTTTTTCCAGATTCTTTATCTAGTAAAAGCAACGGGTTTTGTGTCTTATTAGCATTTGTTTGTGCTAAAATAATCTGCATGCTAAAACATATAATAGCTGCTGAAAGTAAAAGTTTTTTCATTTTGTTTAGTTTTAATTTTTTCAAATATACTGAATAAACCATAAATTTCTATTGATATTTATTTTTTTTAGGATTTGTTAATGAAGAACAGCTAAAAAAAAGAATTTTGTTTTAATAAAAATTCAGCAAATAAGAAATTTTATTTCCTCAACTTAAAGTTTTGACCTAAATAAACTTTTCTTACTTGTTCATCAGCAGCTAATTCTTCGGCTGTTCCGGATTTTAATATTTTCCCTTCAAATAAAAGGTAAGCACGATCAGTTATAGAAAGTGTTTCCTGAACATTATGATCTGTTATTAGAATGCCTATATTTCGTTTTTTTAGCTCTGAAACAATACTTTGAATATCTTCAACAGCAATAGGGTCTACTCCAGCAAATGGCTCATCTAGAAGTACAAATTTTGGATCTGTAGCAAGTGCTCTTGCAATTTCTGTTCGTCTTTTTTCACCGCCTGATAATTTGTCACCTATATTTTTTCGAACATTAACCAAATTAAATTCAGTGAGTAATTTCTCTAGTTTTATTTTCCTTTCAGGTTTTTTTAAATCTGTCATTTCCAAAATAGCCATGATATTATCTTCAACACTAAGTTTTCTAAATACTGAAACTTCTTGGGGTAAATAGCCAATTCCCATTTGTGCTCTTTTATACATTGGAACTTTAGTAATGTCTATTTCATCAAGAAAAACTGTTCCCTCATTTGGACGAACTAGACCTACAATCACATAAAATGAAGTGGTTTTTCCAGCGCCATTTGGGCCGAGTAGTCCAACTATTTCTCCTTGATTTACTTCAATAGAAACACCGTCTACAACACTTCTGCCTTTGTATGTTTTTTGAATATTTTGAGTAAATAACTTCACAAGATAAAATTACATATAATTTCAAGCTTAGCTTGATTTTATCAATCTTCTTTACTTTTTTGTTTTTCAACACGCTTTGAGACAACTATTCCAATTTCATATAAAATTAATATGGGTATGGACACAATTATTTGAGAAATCACATCTGGAGGAGTAATTATTGCAGCTAAGATTAAAATTACAACTATGGCATGCTTTCTGTATTTCCTTAAAAATGCAGAATCAAAAAGACCAATTTTTGTAAGTAAAAAAGTTGCAACGGGCAAAAGAAAGAAAAGTCCACAATAAAAAACAGTAGATAGAATTGTACTCATATATGAATTTATAGTAAATATATTCTCAATTTTATTACTCATTTGATAAGTGCCAAAAAACTGAATACTCAAAGGCGCAACAACATAATAGCCAAAAAGTATTCCAATAAAAAATAAAAGACTTACGTAGAAAACAATTCCACGCGCTAGATTCTTTTCTTTAAATTTAAGTCCTGGCTTTACAAAAGCCCAAATTTGATAGAAAAGATAGGGAAATGTTACAACTATGCCGCCAAGAAAACTTAGCATTAAGGCATATGAAAATTGACCTGAAACGGTCATACTTTGAAATTTAATTGGGATATCATTTATGCAAACACCAAAGGTCTGACACATTAATCGAAAGGTTATAAAATCTTTCTTCGCCATAGAAAGAAAGACAACATCTATAATTCTTTCTTGGTAAAACCAAATTACGGAGCCGACAATAAGGATAGCAACAGTTGCTCTAACAAGTCTCCACCTCAATTCTTCCAAGTGATTCAAAAATGGCATATTGCCTTGTTCTTCCATTCTACAAATTTAACATTCATTCTTAAATCATGCGCTTTTTCATGTTCGTAAATTGTTTACGACCTGCTTAAATACTTTTGGGCTATAAAAAATATATTATGAGAACAAGCTACGAAATTGAATCTTTAAGATTTAATAATTTAGATAGTACAGTAGAACTATCAGTTAAGGTGAGAGAAGCACAATTTTCTTTTTCATCCTCAATTCTAATGGATATGATTAATTTAAATTTGATCATCAATCAATTACAAAAAAATAATCCTGAAATAGAACTTTTGGATTCACTTATTGTTCAATCTTCAGAAAATTTTAATTTTTACGAATTAAAATTGAACGATTTGAATGATAAAAGTATTGATGCTGAGATTTTAAATTCTCGAGATAAAGTTATTAAACAAATTAGAGCTTAAGGCTGAATGAAGACAGTTTCTTCATTTACTTTTTCCTCTTCAATTTTAATAATTCCAATTCCATACTTATCCTCTTTTTCGACTTTGATGTTAAGTACTGCAACTCCAGCTTGCCCCGGTTTAAATAAATAGTTGTAGTCGAAAAATGCTACTCCGTTAGCATTAGTATAAGCAGTGTCAAATACTACAATTTGGCTAGGCAAGCCTGTTGTATTTTCACCATAAAGAATAACCATAGCACCATCTATAAGTGCATTTGTTTCATCACGAACATAAATATTGGCAGTTGTATCTATTTTTTTTCTACAAGAACTAAAACTAATAGATGTAATAACGAGCAAGGAAAGTAAAGCTAATTTCATTTTTATTAATTTTCTAGGTAAATAGTTTCAACAGATGTCGAATGCACCCTACATCTTGAATATCCAGTACCAACTTTTAAGTTGTATTTGACAATTATATCAAAGTATCCGGTTGTATTTTCTGATGAAGCAAAATAATCATCCATATTTATTGTTGTAAAGCCTGATGAATTTGTATATGCAGTATCTACAAATTCTCCAGTAGGTGGAGTTGATTGTTGATCACCGATAACAATAACTTTCGCTCCATTTATAAGTTGGTTGCTTGCAGAACGCACAAACACCTTTAAAATAGAATCTTCTTTTTTACAGTTTGTTAGTGTTAAAAGCACAAATAGAAGACAAACAAGCGATATTCCTTTTTTCATATTTCAGTTTGAATTTCAAATTTACATTTTTTTTTCAAGGTATTAAATTATTTTTCAGTTTTTTTTCGAAACAATTTATTGAATTATAATATTTTCAGTTGTCATTATTTCTTGAATAACTTCTTTAACTTTCTCACCTACAAGTTGGTTTTTTTCTGCTCGTATTTTAACAATAGCAACGCCGTTTTGACCTGGTTTGTAAAATGTATTTAAATTAAATAAAATAATACCATTGGTATCTGTAAGTCCTTCAAAGTTTAAGGTTGAATTATTTCCATTGTTTAATGTTGGTTCTGCAAACACTTGAACAATAGAACCAGAAACAGGATTTCCATCATTAGTGAAAACTGTAATTTCTAAAGTTGTATCTTTTTGTTTGTAACAAGAGGGGGATATTACAAAAAGAAATAAAAAAATAAGTGCAATAATTGAATCTTTCCTCATATTAATAACAAGTTATTTCTTTTACATTTGTAATAACATTTATAAGATTTGAAATATATAATTTTTTAAACGCTCTAAATCGAATTAAAGTTACACGATTAACTTATGAAAGATACTATAGATCTAGTCCGAAAACAAATAAATGAATTTGTAATAGACTCCTCCTTAACATTGGAAGCCTTTAGAATTCAATTTCTTGGTTCAAAGGGAATAATGAAAGAATTATATTCGCAATTGAAACTTGTTCCTAATGATGAAAAGCGAATGATTGGTCTCTTGCTTAATGATTTGCGTACTGAAGTTGAAGCAAAAATCGAATTGGAAAAACAAAATTTTTTACAACTTGGAGTTCAAGATAAATCAACCGACTTAACTAAATCTGGAGAAGATGCTTCTATTGGAAGTCACCATCCATTAACTTTGGTTAAAAGAGAAATTATTTCTATTTTTTCTCGAATTGGATTTACGGTTTCTGAAGGCCCTGAAATTGAGGATGATTGGCATAATTTTTCTGCTTTAAATTTCCCGGAAGAACATCCTGCTCGTGATATGCAAGACACTTTTTTTATTGAAAAAGGAGAAAAAGAAATGGCGCTCAGAACGCACACAAGCTCGGTGCAAGTTAGAGTAATGGAAAATTCAAAGCCTCCAATTCGTACAATTTCTCCAGGTCGAGTTTACAGAAATGAAGCAATTTCCGCGCGTGCTCATTGTTTTTTTCACCAACTTGAGGGTTTATACATTGATAAGAACGTCTCTTTTGCCGATTTAAAACAAACCTTGCTTTTTTTCGCGCGTGAAATGTTTGGTGAAAAAGCACAAATTCGCCTTCGGCCCTCTTATTTTCCGTTTACAGAACCCAGTGCTGAGGTAGATGTTTCCTGTACACTTTGTAATTCAAAAGGCTGTAATGTTTGTAAATATTCTGGCTGGCTTGAGATCTTGGGCTGCGGAATGGTAGATCCAAGTGTTTTAGAGGCAAGTGGAATTGATTCTAAAATTTATTCTGGTTTTGCTTTTGGAATGGGAATTGAGCGAATTGCCCAATTAAAATACCGTGTAACTGATCTTCGTCTTTACTCAGAAAATGACATTCGATTTTTAAACCAATTTAAAGCAGTAATCTAGTTATGGGGTGGATTCAACTTGAGCGAAGAGAACAATTGGCAGAAATAGTAGATAGAAGTGCCCTAATTCCCCAACTGATTTTTAAACATAGCACTAGATGCAGTATTTCAAGTATGGCACTTAATCGCATTGAATCCCATGGCTTGCAAAATTCTTCTAATTTAGAATGTTATTATTTAGATCTTATTCAATTTCGGGAATTATCTAACTTAATAGCGCAAGAACTCAATGTAATTCATCAATCACCTCAGGCTATTTTACTAAAAAACGGCAAAGTTGTTTACAACGATTCTCATGGTTCAATTGAAAATTCAGAAATAGAAAAAGCAAGTAATAGTTAAAAAAAAATGAAAAAAATACTTGTTTTCGTACTAATTTTTGGATTAATAGGGGCCTTTATTATTCCTCTATTTTTTTCGGATTACACTACTGACGAAATAAAATTTCAATTTCAGTTTAATGAAAACTTACTAGTGACATCAGGTCAATCTGTAAGGATACCTTTTGAAATAATTAATGAGGTTCAGACTATTGATTTATTAGTAAATGGTGAACGTTTAAAAACTTGGAATAATCCAAAAGGTATTATCAAATTTAAATTTGACACTAAAAATAAATTAGTTGGATCTTATTCCTTGGAATTAGTTGCTAAACTCTCGGATGGAACGGAACTTAGAGATGAACGCTACATGAGTATTTTGTCAGACATTGTTCCTGCGAAATGGGGTTTGAAAATACAAAATAATTATCCCCATTTAGAGACAAGTTTCACGCAAGGTCTAGCTTTTGATTCTGGTATATTATATGAAGGAACTGGCGATCCAAATCAAACAGGTGCAACATTGATTGCTGAGGTAGATATTGAATCAGGACAAATTAAAAGGAATATTGGTCTAGCTGCGCCTTATTTTGGAGAAGGAATTACAATTTTAGGAGATGATTTATATCAGCTAACATGGAAAAATCAAAAGTGTCTAGTTTACGACAAAAAAACCTTTGCATCTAAAAAAGAATTTACCTACACAGGAGAAGGTTGGGGCTTATGCAATGACGGAAAAAATTTAATTATGTCTGACGGTAGTCAAAGACTTTATTTCAGAGACCCTAAAACCTTTCAATTAATTAAAACAATTGAAGTTTATTCAGATCAGGGGGCAATTAATTACCTCAATGAACTTGAATATATTGAGGGTTTGGTGTATGCAAATATTTGGATGTCTAATTCTATTGCAGTTATTGATCCAATGAGCGGTAAAACAATGGCAATAATAAATGCAGATGAACTTGTTAGTTTACAAAAACAAGGATTAAATGGAAATGTTTTAAATGGAATTGCATACAATTCTACAAACAAAAAACTTTATTTAACAGGAAAATATTGGTCAAAATTATTTGAAGTCCAAATTTCAAGGTAAAAATATACCTTATATTAGTGGAATATAATGGAATAAGAATCGTTAGTAAAATTTGATCAACAAATAGCATATTTAATTTAAAATAAATGGAACAGATAAGAAAAGATTGGAGCGAAATTAAAAGTAACGATAGCTGGTCTATTTTTAAGATTATGTCAGAATTTGTTGAGGCATTTGACCGCTTATCTAAAATTGGTCCTTGCGTTTCAATTTTTGGTTCTGCACGAACTTCTGAGGATAATAAATATTATTTATTAGGTGTTCAAATTGCGAAAGAATTGGGAAGTCTTGGTTATGGAATAATCTCTGGTGGTGGTCCAGGAATTATGGAGGCCGCAAACAAAGGTGCTCAAGAAGCAAAATCACCTTCTGTTGGACTAAACATTGACTTGCCCTTTGAACAAAATCATAATCCATACATTGACCAATCTCACAATATATTATTCGATTATTTTTTCGTCAGAAAAGTGATTTTTGTTAAATATTCTCAAGCATTTGTAATACTTCCTGGAGGTTTTGGAACCTTAGACGAATTATTTGAAGCTTTAACCTTAATTCAAACAAAGAAAATTACCAAAAGACCAATTGTCCTTGTTGGAAAAGAATATTGGTCGGGTCTACTTGTTTGGATTGAAGAAACAATGCTAAGTGCTGAAAACAATATTTCCAAAGAGGATTTAAATTTATTTAAGCTCGTAGATTCTTCTCAAGAAGCGGTTGATTATATAGAAGATTTTTATAGGTCTAATATTTTATCTCCAAATTTTTAGTAATAATTCTCTAAAAAGTAAGTTATATAATTCTATTGAATCCTTATATTTGTCAAGTAATGCTATTGTAACTATGAACTTTATATCGCTTCTTAATAACATTAAAAGTTTTATTTTTTCGAAGCATTTTTTAAAGCATTTTGGCTACATTATTATTTTTCACTTGTCTGCCATATTTTTCACAATTCTATATTTGAATTTTGCCACAAATCATGGAGAAAAAATCGCAGTACCTAATTTAGTTGGTTTAAGTGCTGAGGGAGCAAAACAAAAATTAGAAGATTTGGGATTGGAGTATCAAATACTTGACAGTGTTTATGATCCAAAATCTCCACTTTTTAAAAAGCCTGAAGGTACAGTATACGAGCAACTTGTTGAACCAACATTTTCATCTCTGATTTTTGTTAAGTCAAATCGGGTAATTGGTTTGCGTCTAACAAAAAAAACTGAATTAATAGAAATGCCAAGTTTGATTCATAAGCAAGTTCAATTTGCTCAAAGTATTTTAGAAGGAAGAGGCTTACGATATATCATAAAATACAGAGCAAGTAGTGAGGAAAACGGATCTGTCATTGAACAACTTTATAAGGGTCAACGAATAAAAGATGGCATGCGCATTTCTGTTGGAGCAGTAATAACTTTAATAGTTGGGCAAAATGATTTAGGAGAACCTATAAATACCCCGAATTTAGTTGGTTTATTTCGTGATGAGGCGCTTTACATTTTAGACACAATGGGAATAACTTCATACAATATAATTTGTCCTGACTGTTTTACCTTTGAAGATTCAATTTCAGCTATTATTTATAGTCAAACTCCAGAGTTCATAGAAGGTGCAACAGTTTTAAAATCCACGCAGTTTACGATAACAATGCAAAAGAATCCTTTGGAAGAATAATTATAATGATAGCAATGAGACTTTTATTTTTAGCGATAATTTCTTCCACTTTCTCCTTTTCTCAAGGATTAGAATTAGGACCAATGACCTCAAATCCGTCTATTAGTTTTAATAAAAAACCCTTACTAAAGTCAGGTTCAAACTCGATCGATAGTACTTTTATTTTTTCAACAGATACTCTTTCGCTACCTTTTTACGATGAATTTTCTTCTAATAAATTTCAAAAATATCAGGGGGACTTTTCAGCAAATGGGCTTACTAGTATTTTATATTATCGTTTAATTGACCCGCTTAGTTCCTTACCACTTTCAGCTTCAACTAGTTTAACAAATCAGCAGACATTTAATCGTATTTATGACGCATCTGCATCAACTTTCGTAGATAATAATTTTCAAGCTACCTCTGTAAAAGTTGGCGATCTTACTTCGTATCCAGTGCAATATGAAACACTAAATTTATTTCCTCCTTATTATATTTATGATACGGTTGGAATACCAGATATTTCAGATACTTTATGGATAACTAATCCAGATTTTTTTCAGGATTCAGCAAGGCAATTTTTTATGCCAATTAATGATCCATCCAAAATTTGGGCAGATGATTTTGCATACCATAACTATCGTTTTGCTCTTAATCCTCGATCACTCGGTGTAGTTACTTTTGACGGCTTAGATGAAGCGGGATTTCCTTATGAAATAGGAACTTCGATTACAAATTATGCAGATAAATTAACATCAAAACCAATTGATTTGAGCACTAATTTAGCTTCGGATTCTATTTACTTAAGTTTTTTATATCAAGCTCAAGGTTTTGGCGACGCTCCTGAACAATCTGACTCATTAATTTTAGAATTTTATGCGAGTGATTTAGATCAATGGTTTAGAGTTTGGGGGACAAATGGAGGTTCACTTTCACCATTTAAAGCTGCACATCTTTCGCTCACTGAAAATAAATATTTGAAAAAAGGTTTTCAGTTTCGCTTTCGTAACTTCGGTTCTCTTGCAGGTGCACTCGATCATTTTCATATTGATTATGTCCATTTAAGACCTGCTTCTAGTCACAATGACACTCTTTTTAAAGATTTTGCTTTCGTCTATCCCCTAAATACACTTTTAAAAACTTATACATCTGTACCATGGGATCACTATAAAAATTCAACAGGTAATAAAATGGCAGATTCTCTGAAAATAGATTTACATAATGGAAGTCCCAGTGCTGAGAATTACCAAAATGGCTTGCTCTCTTTTTCTTATAATAGCGTGCTTGCTGGTTCATTTATCCTGCCTGGATTTAATTTAGCCGAACAACAAATTAATTTTTCGCCGCGAACAGTGCACACTTCTTATCATAATTTAACAAGCGGAAATAGCTTTGATAAAACCTTGCCTGGAATTCAACAAAGTTTTACTGTAAAGGCGAATACTTCTGCACAATTTCCCAATGATTTAATAAATGATTCAACTGGGTTTTTCCAAAACTTTACAAATTTTTATAGTTATGACGACGGAAGTTCAGAAGCCGCTTTTGGGCCAACAGGAACGCAAGCAAGACTTGCGGTAAGATTTGACGCCTATGAAGCGGATTCTTTAATTGGGGTGAGTTTTCAATTTGTGCCATCAGTAGTTGATGTATCTAATAAATTGTTTTTACTTACAGTTTGGTCAGAAAATAATGATGAACCTGATCAAATTTTGTATGAAGATGATGTTTTTAATCCTAGAAATCCAATTTATCCAACTGGCGACGATCAATTTGTGACGTATTATTTTCTTGATACTATAAAAGTCCCAGTCAATACAAGTTTTTTTGTTGGTTGGCGTCAGTTAGACCCTGAACGTTTAAATTTAGGTTTAGATCGAAATTTAGATTTTTCATCAAAAATTAAGTTTAGTGTAAATGGAGGTGCAACTTGGTTAACTTCACCTTTTTCTGGCTCTGCAATGATTCGCCCTGTTTTTTCTACTAAATTGGATGAATTTATTGGCATTAATGAGGAAGCTTTTGATATTAAAATATTTCCTAATCCGACATCCGACATTTTTCAAATTATTCTACCACAAGAAGATAATAATCTTGAAAAAATCCTATTAGACCAAACAGGAAGAATATTGCTGAAAACAAATGAAAATCAAATAGATTTAACAAATTATAGTTCTGGTTACTTTTTTCTTCAAATACCTCAAGCTTCTCAAAAGTTATGGAAAATACTGAAAAATTGATAGAGGAAGATGCTGTATTTGATTTGGATCAAGAGGAAGAATTATTTGAACATTATCGCTTTAAAGTTGACCCAGGCCAAGAAATAATTCGAATTGATAAATATCTTTTAGATAAGCTTCCAAATACTTCAAGAAACAAAATTCAGGTCGCTGCAAAAAATGGTAATATTCATGTAAACGGTAAAAAGGAAAAGCAGAATTACAAAGTGAAACCTGGGGATGAAGTAGCGATGGTTTTGCCTTACCCAGTTCGTGAATTTGAGTTAATTCCTCAGAATATTCCGATTGAAATTTTGTATGAGGACAATGAATTATTGATTGTGAATAAACCTGCTAATATGGTTGTTCATCCTGGATACGGAAATTATTCAGGTACGCTTGTAAATGCTTTAGTATATCACATAAATAATTTACCAAACCCTCCAAATGATTATTATGGAAGACCTGGATTAGTTCACCGAATCGATAAACACACAACTGGACTTCTAGTTATTGCTAAAACTGAAATGGCTCTAACGCATCTAGCAAAACAGTTTTATGATAGAACAACTGAAAGAAAATATATTGCTTTAGTTTGGGGAGATTTAAAAGAAGATGGATTTGTAGAGGGTAATATAGGGCGATCTCTTAAAAATAGAAAAGTAATGGCAGTTTTTCCGGATTCAGATTATGGTAAATTTTCCAAAACTCACTATAAAGTTATTGAACGCTTTGGTTTGGTAACATTAATTGAGTGTAAGCTAGAAACAGGAAGAACACATCAAATCCGAGTTCACATGAAGCACATTGGCCATCCACTCTTTAATGATTTGGAATATGGAGGCAATAAGATATTAAGGGGTACAATTTCAGTGCCTTATCGTAAGTTTGTAGAGAGTTGTTTCTCACTGCTTTCTGGACAAGCATTGCATGCTAAGTCACTTGGTCTAATTCAACCTCAAACCAAACAAAAATTATTTTTTGAGTCTGAATTGCCTATTTCTTTCGCTGGTTTACTATCAGAATGGAGGAAATATTATGCAAATTAATTTATTTTTACTATTTTTGATTCTTACAAGATTAAATATTAATTCAAATGAAACAATTTCTAACTTTTTTCTGTGTTTTTTATTTTTTTGATGCTTTACTTTTTTCTCAAGATTTAAAATCAGAAAAACAGAGAGCAACTCCAAAATTTGTATTTGAAGCTGAAAAGTCTCTTTTTTCAGGTAATTACTTCTCTTCTATTGAAAAATGTGAAAAGGCATTTAAGAGGCTAGGAACTAGAGGATCATTAAGAGAAAAAGGTTCAATGGCATACAATATTGCAGAAGCCAATAGAAATCTTTCAAGATACGAGGAAGCAAATAAATGGTATGGTGTATGTGTAGAATTAAAATATTTTCAGTTTATACCTGAAATTTATTTTTACAAAGGGAATATGTTAAAAATGATGGGGGATTTTTCTAATTCTCTAAAGATGTATGAGTTATACAAAAAAGTGGCACCTAAATCTATGTCAAAGGAAATTGAGGATGCCATTACTTCTTTGCAAAAGTATAAGGATTTTAGCTCTGATGAATCCAGGTTAGTAATTAAAGTTGAAGCTAAAATTAACAGCAATAAATATGATATGGCTCCATCTTTTGCTGATAAAAAAGGGAAAGTAATCTACTTTTCTTCTAGTAGAGAGGAATCATTTGGTGAATCAAGAGATTTAATTACGGGTCATAAATTTATGGATATTTTCATGGCTACATATGACGATAAAGGAAATACATCAGACATAAAAACTATTGATACCAAAGGAATTATAAATACTTCACAAAATGAAGGGTCAGTTTGTTTCGATTCTAAAAGAAAAATCATGTTTTTTACACGATGTCCAAATCCTTCAAAAGTTAGTTTGGGTTGTGATATTTGGCAAGTAGATGTTGTTGGAGAAGAGTTTGAAAATCCAATAAAACTAAATTTAAAGTCTTCAGATTCAATTTCAGTCGGGCATCCTTGCATTACTGAAGACGGAAGTATGCTAATTTTTGCTTCAGACATGGAAATGAATTCAAAAGGAGTAAAAAGTTATGGCGGAAAGGATTTATGGTATGTTTTATATGATAAAAAAACTAAAACATGGGAATCTGTACCGAATAACATGGGGCCTGAATTTAATACATTTGCAGATGAACTTTTCCCATCTATAGGATTACAAGGTGAATTTTATTTTGCAAGTAACGGCCATATAGGAATAGGTGGCTTAGATATTTTTATGGCGCAACGAGTTGGAACTGAAAATAAATGGTCAGATGTTAAAAACATGGGTTATCCAATTAATTCAACTGGAAATGATTATGGTATCTGTGCAGTTGATAATAAATCTGGATTCTTTACTTCTGAAAGAAAAACATCTTCTAGTAGTGAGTATTCATCAGACATTTGGAGTTATACTTTACCCCCAAATTTATTCGATTTAAAGGTTGTAGTATATGAAGCCGGCAATAAGTCTAAAAAAATAGAAGGAGCAAAAGTTGAAGTAGTTGTTTCAGATGGAAATAAATGGGAGGGTATAACTAGTGATAAAGGAAAAGAAAAAGGAAAAACAGAAAAATGGATAGAAAAAAAGGATAAGTCACGATACATTTTAGCAGAAAAGAGCTACACGCTTAAAGCAAGCAAAGAAGGCTATTATGAAGATTTGAGAGGAGCTAAATTCAGCACCATTGGAATGGATCAAAGTCAAAGTTTTTTAATCGAAATGACCTTATTGCCAATTAAAGAAATAAGACCACCTGAGGTTCGATATCCTTTAGATCAATGGACTTTTATAAATGATGCTTCTTGTATGTCTAATGATTCACTGCAATATTTATTTGAATTATTAGATCAAAATCAAAATATTACAATTGACTTATATTCTCATACAGATGCTAGGGATACAGAGATTCATAACCAAGCATTATCAGAAAATCGTTCCAAATCAGTTTATAATTTCTTGGTTGATAAAGGTATTGACCCAAGACGTATAAAGCCAGTTGGTAAAGGAGAAAGTGTTCCAGCAACTTTGATTTTAGAAAATGGAGAAGAAGTAATATTAAAAGAAGAATATATCAACCAATTTAAACTTTCTGATAAGGCGAAATTTGAACAATTACATCAAATAAATAGACGAACAACTGTTTTGATTACAAGTACAGAATTTGACGCTAATACTGCGCCTCCAGCAGATCCTAGTTGGAGAAAATATAAAACTCCTTTACCACGATAATTTTTTAAAGAGCGCTTTCAAAGCGCTTTTTTTTTGTATCTTAAGTAATCTAATGATTATTTATGAACGAAAAATACTTGCATTTTCTTTGGAAAATGAAACGCTTGCCTTTTCCAAAATTATCCTTATTCGATAAGAAAGAATTTACAATTTTAGACTTTGGGACGTATAATGAATTTGAGTCTGGACCTGATTTTCAGGAGGCTTCTATTCTCTATGACGATTTAAAATGGTTTGGTTCTATTGAAATTCATATTAATGCATCAGATTGGTACAAGCACAAACACCATTTAGATATAGCATATAACAATGTTATTTTGCATGTTGTGTATAATAATGACAAAGAAGTTGTGCAAAATGGAAGAATTATTCCAACAATAGAATTGAAAACGCATATTGATTCAAAACATTACGAGAAATTCAATCAGCTTAATGCTATGTCTTTTGATATTCCTTGTACGAATTCAATTTTAGAAATCCCTCGTATTTATCAAACTAACATGAAAGATCGAGCGATAGAAACAAGATTGAAGCGGAAATTATTGGAACTTCAAAAAATACATTTTTTGGATGATCAGCATCTTCTTTATATTCTTTTTGCTCGTTCATTTGGATCAAGTGTAAACCAACAGCCATTTGAGTCTTTGGCGATATCCTTTGATATTCAACAATTTTTAGCTTTGCCTAAAGGATTGAGAACAAAAAGTTTGGAGCAATATGCAGGTTTTATAAATAACAAAGATTATAATTTTTTCGAATCTCAATTTTATCAATGGCGCTTAAAAGGCCTTCGCCCTAATAGTTTTCCTAAAAAACGACTCCAACTTTTTTCAGAATTTGTAAGTGAATTTGATTTTAATTTTCCTTTTTGGGACATTACTACAACAGATTTAGTTGATTTTTTTTCTTCACAAAACGTTCTTTCAAATAATAAATCAATTCTTCAAAATATATTGGTCAATGCTATTCCTTTGTTTTTATATCGAAAAGCTCACTTTCAAAATGAGGTATCTTATATTTATCAAGCGATTGAATTGTTAAAGTATTTGCCAACAGAAAGCAATTATGTTACGAGAAAATGGTCTGTTATTGGTATTGTTCCAAAAAATGCGTTTGATTCGCAAGCACATTTGGAAATTTATAAGCAATTTTGTATGCGCAAGCGCTGTCTGAATTGTTCGATAGGCATTAAACTTTTGAATAAATGAAAAGATTTTTTCAGAAAATAATTTTTTTCTTTGAAATGCAATCATTTGGCGTTTGTGAATGGTGGGCTCAGAAACTTGGAATTCGATCGAATAAGGTTCGCCTTGGATTTATTTACTTTTCTTTTTGCACCTTGGGTTCTTCAGTTTTACTTTATCTAATAATGGCTTGGATTTTGGAACATAAACACTATTTTAAATTTCAATCTAAACGCAAAAAATCTATTTGGGAACTATGATGATATTAATTACCGGTTCCAATGGATTGTTAGGGCAAAAGCTTGTAAAGCACTTGTCTAAAAAGAATATTCCTTTTATCGCAACTTCAAAAGGTAAAAATAGAAATCCAGATTGCATGGATGCTTCATATTCAACGATGGATATTTGTTCGTCAGATGATATTAAAAATGTTTTTAATCGTTTTATTCCAACGCATGTTATTCATACTGCTGCAATGACAAATGTCGATGAATGCGAAGAGTTTCCTTTGGAATGTGAAAAATTAAATGTTGAGGCCACACAATTACTTTTTGAAGCTGCTCAAAAAATAGGAGCTCATTTTCAATTGCTTTCAACAGATTTTGTGTTTGATGGCTTAAAAGGAAATTATTCCGAAACTGACACGCCAAATCCTTTAAGTGTTTATGCACGTTCTAAAGTTGCTGCAGAAAATTTAGTTTTATCGTCATCCTATCCAAAATTTTCAATTGTGCGAACCATTATTTTGTATGGAACGGCGAATAATCTCTCTCGATCTAATATTGTTTGCTGGGCTAAGGAAGCGCTTTCGAAAGGACAGCCTCTGTCTATTATTGATGATCAATTTCGTGCACCAACATGGGCAGATGATTTAGCTTGGGCCTGTATTCGTATTTGTTCATTAAATAAAACTGGACTTTATCATATTTCTGGTCCTGAAACAATGTCGATTTATGATTTGGTGCTAAGAATAGCAAAGTTTCATTCCTTTTCGACTGATTCTCTGACAAAAACAGATAGTCTTTCCCTAAATCAAAAAGCCAAGCGTCCTCCAAAAACAGGATTCGATCTTCAAAAAGCACAAGCTGAACTTTCATACAAGCCAAAGACTTTAGAAGAAACATTGAAAGACATTTAATCTAAAAATTTTAGTATCTTCGTTTATTAATTATTTTTCATTAAAAAATGACAAAAACTCAATCTTCTGGATGGGGCTCACGCGTTGGCTTAGTCTTAGCAATGGCAGGAAATGCCGTTGGTCTTGGTAATTTTTTGCGTTTTCCTGCACAAGCAATTGATAATGGAGGAGGCGCTTTTATCATTCCTTATCTAGTTTGTTTTCTCTTGATGGGAATTCCATTGCTTTTTGTGGAATGGTCGATGGGCCGATTTGGTGGGCGGTATGGGCAACACTCAACTCCATTTATATTTGATGCAATGGGAAAAGCTCCTTATTGGAAATACTTTGGTGTATTTGGAATTTTTACAAATATTGCGGTTGCTGCGTTTTACTGTTATCTTGAATCATGGGCGCTTTCTTGGTCGTATTATTCTGTAGCAGGAACTTTCACTGGAATGTCCCAAACAGAAGTACAATCATTTTTCGTTAATTACATTGAATTAGGAACAAGCCATCCGGTAATTTTTTGGATTATCTGCCTGTTTATAAATACTTGGATTTTATCCCGAGGATTAAGTGGCGGAGTAGAAAAAGTTGCTAAAATTGGAATGCCTTTACTTATCTTATTTGGAATTGTTTTAGCAATCACAGGAATTTCATTGCAAGCAAGTCCCGGAGGTGCAATCAATGATGGTATTGTCGGTCTTAATTATTTATGGTCCCCAGATTTCTCTACAATTTGGAGTTTTAAGGTTTGGGTTGCTGCTGCAGGTCAAATTTTCTTTACACTTTCTTTAGGTATGGGTTCTATTCATTGTTATGCATCGTACTTAAAATCAAAAGAAGATATTGCCTTAAATGCGATGAGCGCAGGCTGGATGAACGAATTTGTAGAGGTTGTCCTCGGTTCTGCAATAATAATTCCAATTTCTGTAGGTTATTTAGGAATTGAGGGAGTAACTAATTTTGTTAGTGAACAAGGTGGTTTAGGTTTAGGCTTTATGGTTTTACCAAATTTATTTTCTGATTGGGGAGTTTTTGGAATTTTTGCAGGTGTAATGTGGTTTGGCCTCCTATTTTTTGCTGGAATAACATCTTCTTTAGCAATGGGGACACCTGTAATGGGCTTTTTGGAGGATAATTTTAAAATTAAACAGTCAACTGGAGCTTGGATTTTTGGTGCCATTATTCTTGTTCTTGGTATTCCTTGTGTTTTGTCTCAAGATGCTTTTAATGAATACGATTATTGGGCAGGAACGATTGCACTCGTTATTTTTGCAATGGTTGAAATTGTTCTATTTGCATGGGTTTTTGGAATGGATAAGGGATGGAAAGAAATTAATACCGGTGCTGATATAAAAGTTCCAGGGATTTTTAGATTCATCATTAAATACGTTTCCCCAATTTTCTTGATAGTTGTTTTTGTAGGAGCTATTCCTAGTATTTTAGAAAATGCTACAAGAGCTACTTCAGTGTATGGTTGGACGGCTCGATTCCTTTTAGTTGGTTTATTTGTACTTGTTGCAATCTTAGTATATATTGCTAAAAAACGCCAAGGCTCAAACCCTTATCCTGAATCAAATGATTAGTAATCTATATAAATCTTGAAATTTATTCTCATATGAGCACTTCCGCCCTCATCTTAATTATTCTTACTTGGAGTTCTGTAACTTTTGCTACAGCCTATTTCTTCTATAAGATTTTAACCATTCCTTCTAAACCTGAGCACGATTCTACTTCAGAAAAGAGCGAAAAGGAATAGTATATAGAAATGAAATACGAAGACCCATTTGTTATCTCAAAGAGAAGTAAAAGGGGTTTGTTGGTATTAATTTTAGCTTCCTTAGGTCTTATTTTCTTTCCTCGTGTTTACATGTTTTTTCAAAAGGAAGAAGCTCTTGTTATAAATTCTGAACAAATAGCTGAATTTGAAAGAACACACAAGAAGTTTGAGAAAAGAAACTATTCCAATTATTATTCAAAAAAGAAAAAATATAAGGCTCCAGCTTCAAAATTTAATCCAAATTCCTACACGCTTACTGATTGGACCAACCTTGGCTTAAGTGAAAAGCAAAGTGTGGTTGTTTTAAAATTTACCTCGCGTGGTATTTATTCTGAGGAAGATTTGAAACGTATTTTTGTAATTCCAGATGTCTTGTTTGAGCTTATTCGCGATTCTGTTGTTTATCCAGAACGATTTCAAAATACTCCAAATCAAGAATCTTTTAAAAAACAAGCAAAACAAATAACCTTAATAAATCTAAATACTGCGGACACGACTGAATTCATGCAAATTTATGGTATCGGCGCATTTTATGCTAAACAGATTATCCGCTTCCGTGAAAAACTGGGTGGGTTTTTTAAAAAAGAACAACTTCTTGAAGTTTGGAAAATGACGCCTGAATCCTATGAAAAAATAAAAGACCATGTTTTTATTAGTGAAAAAGATGTAAAAAGAATAAATATTAATTCAGTTACAATTGAAGAATTGAAAGCACATCCTTATTTAAAATGGAATCAAGCTAATTCTATTGTTAAAATGCGGATGCAACGAAATGGATTTAAAAATATCGAGGAAATAAGAGAATCTGTATTAATTGATTCAGAAACGTATGAAAAACTTTTTCCTTATTTATCTTTGTACTAATTATGACATTACAAGAACGCTTAAAGGAAACAATTCGCGACGTTAACGATTTTCCAAAGCCTGGGATATTATTTAAAGATATTTCAACTGTTATGTTAGATGCAAGTCTATCTAATGATATTTTAGATCATTTAGTTGAGATGTATCAGCATTCAGAAATAGATGCAATAGCAGGAATTGAAAGCAGGGGCTTTTTATTTGCTTATCCTTTGGCGATGCGCTTGGGCGTTCCATTTATCTTAATCAGAAAACAAGGAAAACTTCCGTACAAAAAAATTAGTCATTCTTACGACTTAGAATATGGTTCAGCAGTAATTGAAATTCATAGTGATGCCGTTAAAAGTGGACAAAAAGTATTGATTCATGATGATTTACTTGCTACCGGAGGTTCTGCAGATGCAGCAGCCGAATTAATTCATAAATGTGGCGGAATTGTTTATGGATTTAACTTCATCGTCGAGCTTAGCTTTTTAAATGGCAAACAAAAGCTTATGAATCATTCGTCTAACATTGATAATTTAATTACTTTTTAATCAGATTAAATGAATTTTGACCTAAACGAAAATCAATTAATGATTACTCAAATGGTGCGAGATTTTGCACTTAAGGAAATTCGCCCAAATATGAAAAAATGGGATGACGAAGAGTATTTTCCTGTTGAAACCATGAAGAAATTAGGCGAACTTGGTTTGCTTGGTATTTTTATTCCAGAAAAATATGGAGGCTCCGGATTTTCCTATTTTGAATATGCAACTGCACTCATTGAATTAGGTAAAGTTTGCGGAGGGATAGGTTTAAGTGTTGCAGCCCATAATTCACTTTGTGTTGGCCATATTTATTACCATGGTTCTGAGGAACAAAAATTAAAATACCTGCCTAATTTGGTAAGTGGCGATTGGATTGGCGCATGGGCTCTGACTGAATCAAATACCGGCTCAGATGCCATGAGAATGAAAACTACGGCTGTAAAAGATGGAACTGATTGGATTCTCAATGGTACAAAAAACTGGATTACACATGGCCTGTCTGGAGATGTATTAGTTGTTTTAGTAAGAACAGGAGAATTACTTGATAGCAATGGTATAACTGCCTTTATCGTTGAAAAGGGAACACCAGGGTTTTCAGCTGTAAAAATCAAAGATAAATTGGGGGTTCGTGCTAGCGAAACAGCAGAATTGATTTTTGACAATGTCCGCATTCCTCAAGAAAATGTAATTGGCGAAGTGGGAATGGGATTCAAGCAAGCAATGCAAGTTCTTGACGGCGGCCGTATTTCTATTGCTTCATTAAGTTGTGGTATTGCTCGTGGTGCTTACGAGGCGTCTTTGCAGTATTCAAAAGAAAGAGAGCAATTTGGACAAGCAATTGGACAATTTCAAGCAATTGGGTTTAAACTTGCAGACATGGCTACAGAAGTTAGAGCAGCTGAATTATTGACTTTTCAGGCGGCATATCGGAAAAATAATAATTTACCATTGAGCAAAGAAGGTGCATATGCAAAGTACTATGCATCTGAAGTTGCTGTAAAATGTGGCAATGAAGCAGTACAAATAATGGGAGCTTACGGCTATACAAAAGAATATCCTGCAGAGAAGTTTTTACGTGACGCAAAACTCATGACAATCGGTGAAGGAACCTCAGAAATTCAAAAAATTGTTATTTCACGAGAAATTTTAAAATAAGAATTGTATTTAATTTAAAATAGTAGTATATTTGCCACCCTAAGTAAAAATTAAAAGTTTATAAAGTATGTTGATTATTCCGATTAAAGAAGGTGAAAATATTGATAGAGCATTAAAGAAGTACAAGAAGAAGTACGAAAAAACAAATGTCATGAAGGAATTGAGAAAGCGTAAGGAATTTGAAAAGCCTTCAATCTCTCGCCGTCAACAAGTAATTCGTGCTGCTTACAAGCAAAGAATGCAGTCTGCTGAAATGTAACATTTCAGGTTATATAACGTATAAAGGAGCTTAGGCTCCTTTTTTTATGTATCAACTTTTTCTAGATTATATCACCTTCGAAAAACGTTATTCCAATCACACTGTGATTGCCTATGAAAACGACCTAAAACAATTTGCCGTATTCTCAGACATTACTTCCTTAAATCAATTTGAAAGTCTTACATCTTCAGGAATTCGTACGTGGATTGTTGCTCAAATTGATGATGGGCTAACAAATAAAAGTGTAAATCGTAAGATTGCTACTCTGCGCACATTTTTTAAGTGGATGAGAAAAGAAGGTCGAATTCAACTCAATCCTATGCTTAAGATTCAGGGACCAAAAAGTGAAAAGCGCTTGCCTGTTTTTGCAAAAGAATCAGAATTAGAACCGAGTAAATTGAGTCCATTATTTAAGAAAGATTTTGAAGGACTTAGAAATGAATTGATGTTTGAAGTTTTTTACCAAACAGGAATTCGTTTAAATGAATTAATTGAACTAAAAGAACAGGATGTAACGGATCAATCCATAAAAGTTTTAGGAAAGCGCAACAAAGAACGGATTATTCCAATTGCTTCAGAATTGAGTAAAAAAATCACCGCTTATCGTTTGGAGAAAAAAAAATGTATCGGAGAAACAAAAACATTATTCGTTCTTAAAAATGGCACTAAGATGTATCCAACTTTTGTGTATCGAAAAATTAATCTTTATTTAGGTTTAGTAACAAATTTAGATAAAAAAAGCCCCCATATTCTTCGTCACACCTTTGCTACTCATATGTTAAATCGCGGTTCTGGCTTGGAAACTTTAAAAGATTTATTAGGTCATGCAAGTTTAGCAGCTACTCAAGTGTATACGCACAATTCTTTTGCCCAATTAACTGCAATTTATTCACAAGCTCACCCCCGGGGCACAAAAAAGTAAATTTATGGAACAACAAATTCACACAGTTCATTTTAAAGCAGACAAAAAACTATTGGATTTTATTCACGATAAAATTAATAAGTTGCAGCTATTTAATCAGGCAATTACTTCTATTGAAGTATTTTTGATTCTAGAAAATGATAAGGAAAAACAAAATAAAATTACTGAGGTAAAAGTTCATCTTCCGGGCATAGAATTATTTGCTAAAAAACATGCAAAATCCTTTGAAGAATCGATTGATCTTTCATTTGAAGCTATCCGCAAACAAATCCAAAAGGACAAAGAAAAATAAGGATTTGTATCTATTTTCGTTTTTCTGTACTTTTAAGGTGCAATCATAGTATCTTGCTATTGAATTTGCATATCTTTGCTTTCCAAAAAAATCTATATGAGATTAGTAACTGTTGGAAGTGTTGCCTTTGATGCGATTGAGTCGCCATTTGGGAAAACGGATAAAATTGTCGGTGGCGCAGGAACTTTCATCACCTTAGCGTCTTCATTTTTTGTAAAAGAACAAGGAATCATATCTGTGGTAGGCGACGATTTTCCAGCTTCGACCTTAGAAAATATGAAAGCTAAAGGCATCGATATTCAAGGTATTCAAATTAAGGCTGCCGAAAAAACTTTTTTTTGGTCTGGGCGTTATCATAATGACATGAATTCTAGAGATACGCTTGTAACTGAATTGAATGTTTTAGAACATTTTAATCCGATTGTTCCACAAGCTTTTCAAGGTGCTGACTACTTAATGCTTGGTAATTTAAGTCCTCAAGTGCAACGCATGGTAATTGAGCGAATGGAAAAGCGCCCAAAGCTTATTGCAATGGATACCATGAATTTTTGGATGGATATTGCCTTAGAAGAATTAAAGAAAACAATGGCTTTAGTGGATGTTTTAATTATAAATGATGAAGAGGCACGACAACTTTCTGGAGTTTATTCATTGGTAAAAGCTGCAAAAGTTATTCGGTCAATGGGTCCACAAATAGTAATTATTAAGAAGGGTGAACATGGTGCTTTATTGTTCCACGAAGAAAATATGTTTTTTGCCCCGGCCTTACCTTTAGAGGATGTTTTTGATCCAACAGGAGCTGGTGATACATTTGCCGGTGGATTTATGGGTTATATTGCTGCAACAGATGATTTTTCTTTTGAGAACATGAAAAGAGCGATTATTGCAGGCTCAGCACTTGCATCTTTTTGTGTTGAAAAATTTGGCACTCAACGATTGCTTGAACTTACTAAAGTAGAATTAAATGCCCGAGTAAAACAATTTGTTACTCTGGGTAATTTTGAAATGAAAGAAGTATAATAAGTTATGGAAAAAATCGATTTTCAAGCTCAAATCGAGTCGCACTTATCTGCCGATGATTTAGTTGTCTTAGGAAGAGATGTTGCGACATTGCGCGGTTCATTTGAGGACTATTATTTGGAGATAGAACGTCAAGAGCAAGTAAAAAAAATTGAAGCTCAAGCAAAAGGCGACAAATATGAAATGCATGATTTTCAGTATGAAAAAGACCTCTTTTATGTAGCTTACAAATCATTTCAGGAGAAAAGAAAAATTCAGGTAAACCTAAAAACATCATTGGAAACAGAGAATTTAAGACTTAAACGTAGTCTAATTCAACAGTTAAAAGATGTTATTGAAAATGAAGAAAAAATAGGTTCTGCTTTTAATGCACACAAGGAAATCCATGAAACATGGAAAAAAATTGGTGATATTCCTCGAGATAAAAGAGAAGATATCCAAAAAGAATACTCTCGCTTAATAGAGATTTTTTTCTATAATATTAAAATATACCGCGAATTAAAAGCAAATGATTACAAGCGTAATTCTCAGTTAAAACAAGATATTATTTTTAAGCTGAAGAATTTAAGAAATAGCAGTTTAAATGTCAGAGATTTGGAATCTTCACTTCGTGGTCTTCAAAATGAATGGGAGGAAATCGGACCAGTGAACAACGAAGAATGGGAGGTTCTAAAAAATAGTTATTGGGAAGCTGTTCGTTCTGTTTATGAAAAAACAAATCAGTTTTATGATGAACAAAGAAATGAATTAGCTGATAATCTTCTTAAAAAACGTGGAATTATCACTGAACTTTCTACTCTTCTTGAAAGCACCTCAACTTTAGAAAAAGCAAAAGATTGGGAAAAAGCCACCGAAAAAGTAATTCAATTTCAAGCTGCTTGGAAACTAATTGGTTTTGGACCTAAGAAAGATAACGACAAAGTATGGAAGGAATTTAGAGAAAAATGCGACCTCTTCTTTTCGGCAAAAAAAGAATTTAATAAATCTATTGACTCATTAAATAGAGGTGTTGCAGATCAAAAGAGAGAATTGATTGAGCAAGCAAAATCATTTAAAGATTCTACAGATTGGAAGACAAGTGCAGAAAAAATTATTTCCTTACAGAAAAATTGGAAGTCCTTGGGTTCGGCAGGACAAAAGTATGATAATAAATTATGGGCTGATTTTCGTTCTGCTTGTGATGATTTTTTCACTGCAAGAGAACGAAATTTCGCTGCACAAGACGCCGCTTTAATTGAGAATTTAAATACTAAAAATGACTTAATTGCAAGTTTAAATGAAATGCAACTTCCAGAGTCAAAATCAGAAGCACTAGCGGTTTTACGAAATACAAGCGAGCAATTTTCTAAAATGGGACACGTACCATTGAAAAATAAAAATGATGTGTATGAGCGCTTTAAAAAAGCAATTGATGCAAAGTATTCCTCATTAAAGCTTGAAGCTGAAGAAAAAGATAGAATTTTATTTCAGGCAAAAATTGATACGCTTGGGTCAAGTCCTGAACGTCAAAAATTACTTACCAATGAAAAAAATGAAATCCGAAAGCAAATGGATGCCTTAGGTAAGGAAATCATTCAGATGGAAAATAATCTTGGGTTTTTCGCTCGTTCAAAGGGTGCAGATCAATTAAGAAAAGAGGTAGAAGGAAAAGTTCAGGTTTTACAAACAAAGATTGATGGCCTGAAAAAGAAATTGAAACTCATTCCACATGAATAGTTTTATAAATATTTTATTGCTGATTGTTACTTTCCCAACAATGCTGCTCTGTATTTTTATTGGTTTTGATTTGCCAATTGAGTTTTTAAGAACTACAGCGCGAACGATGCCTTATGCTTCAGAAATTTTACTCGTTTTTGGCTTGCTTTTATTAGTAATTTCTTTACGTCGCTCAATTCGAAGATGGATGGGTGTTCGTATGACTAAGCAAACTAAAAAATTTCATTGGAATTCCTTAATTAGTCAAGCTAGAAAGCAAAGGGTTATTGTTTATACACTCCTCGAGGCTGCTGTTTTACTAAGTTTAGCTCTTGGTTATTATTTTTTAACGCCCGAAGCATGGTTTCCTGCCCTTGTAATGCTTGTTTTTTCAATAGAAAGTGTAGTTTTCTTATTAATTTGTAGTAGAAAATTATTTAGAATAGGACTAAGTTCCAAGGCTATTTTAGTCGCTGATAGAGAAGTTATTTTAATTTATTTGGCAGGCTTAAGACAAGTAAGTATTAGTCAACAAACAGTTTATTTTGATTACACAAATGACCTGCAATTGTCATTTCCTACAGATTGTTTGTTAGCAGAAGAGAAAGAACTTTTTTTTGAGAATTTAAGTAGCTTAGTAGATAAAAACAAAGTGTTGTTTCGAAATGTAACTACTTCGTAAATGAAAATTCTTATTACTCGCTTTAGTTCAATTGGTGATATCGTCTTGACTTTCCCCATTTTAAGGTGTTTAAAAATTCAGGCGCCAAGTTCAGAAATTCATTACGCTACAAAGATTCAGTTCAAGGAATTACTAACGGCATCTGAGTACATAGATCGACAGTATTTTTTGGAGAATTCGCTTAAAGATTTAATAAAAGCGCTTCGAAAAGAGAAGTATGACCTAATAATTGATCTTCATAATAATCTCAGAACACTACAAATTTCTTCTGCACTTGGTGTAAAAACACTTCGTTTCCCAAAACTAAATTTCAAAAAATGGCTTTTAGTCAATTTGAAAGTAAATAAAATGCCTAATCTTCATCTTGTTGATCGCTATTTTGAGGCAGTAAAAACAATTGGTGTAGTTAATGATGGAAAAAACAATACTTTTTTTATTTCTCCAGAAAATGAAATTGACATTAAAAAACAATTTAATTTAAGTCCAAAATCTTATATCGCTGTTGTAATTGGAGCGCAATTTTCTACAAAAAGAATTCCACTTGATAAATTAATCGAAATTCTATCAGGAATAAATTATCCAATTGTCTTGATTGGCGGAAACACGGACAAAATAGTGGCAACTGAACTCTGCAAGAACTTAACCAAAAAAGAAATTTATTCTGCTTGTGGAGATTTCAACATTCTTCAATCCGCAAGTATTGTAAAACAAAGTAAAGCAGTTTTAACAAACGATACAGGAATGATGCACATTGCTTCTTGCTTTTCTCTTCCAATTACTACGGTTTGGGGAAATACAAGTTCTGCTTTTGGAATGTCGGCGTACACACCAGAAAATAATTCCGAAATTTTTAATTTTGAAGTTCAAGATTTAGCTTGCCGACCTTGTTCAAAAATTGGATTTCAAAAATGCCCTAAAGGTCATTTTAAGTGCATGGAGCTACAAGATGCCTTGTTGATTTCTCAACAAATAAACAAGGGAATTTAATCTTCTGTAAATAATTTCTTTAATTCTGTAGCATCGCTGGGCTTCATTTTTCCTGCGAGAATAAGACTTAATTGCTTTCTTCTTAAAGCTCCATCAAAACGCTTTATTTCTTCCTCGGTTTCAGGAATTAATTCAGGAACTTGAATTGGTCCTCCATTTTGATCAACTGCAACAAAAGTATAAATAGCTTCATTGCATTTTTCTTTAACTCCAGTTATTGCGTCTTCAACAAACACATCAACAAATACCTCCATTGAACTTGAAAATGCACGCGATACTTTTGCTTCTAAGGTTAAAATAGAAGCATGTTTTATCGGTTTTTGAAATGAAACGTTATTAACGGAAGCGGTCACTACAACTCGTTTGCAATGCCTGTGAGCGGATACACTCGAAATGAGATCCATCCATGCTAAAAGCTGTCCTCCAAATAAATTTCCTTGCGTATTTGTGTCGTTGGGCAACACAACTTTAGTTGAAATAGATAATGTTTCAGCTGCTTTTTTTGATATCATTCTACAAATGTATTCAATCTAGTCAAATATCTTAATTTTAATTGTGTATCTTCGGCAAACTTTTTTTTGTCAAAGTTGTTTTATTACTAAATTGAATAATTTAATGAAATTATCTCTCCTCATATTAACACTTGTTTTTTGTTTTTTTAACACTATCAATTCTCAAGTTGAACGTAAAGTTGACATGCAGAACACGCGTGATGGCGAAAACATAGAATATTGCTTTACGCATAAAAAAATGCAAGCCTTACTTCAAAATCAGGATTTCTCGACACAATTTAATTCTGATGAAATAGCATTTGACAAAGCCATGAAAAAGGGTTCTTCTTCCAAAGGAACTGTTTTTAGAATTCCTGTTGTTTTTCATGTTCTTCATAATCAGGGAATAGAAAATATTTCAGATGAACAAATCATTAACGCTGTAGCAATTTTAAACCGTGATTATAGAAAACAAAATGCTGATACGGCAACTGTACATCCAGATTTTATAGGTCTTCCTTCTGATACAGAAATAGAATTTGTTTTAGCAACAAAAGCTCCTGATGGAAGTTGCTTTAAGGGAATTACAAGAACAGAAACAACTTTAACATTTCAAGGGGAAGATGGCGATGCACAAATTCAGGCAGTACGAGATGGAAATGACGTTTATATTGGTGATTGGCCAGGAAATCAATACCTAAATTTCTTTGTAGCAGACGATATAGGAGGAGCTGCTGGTTATACTTATTATCCGGGAGGATGGTCTGCAGAAAATATGTCAAATGGAATTTGGGTTCTTCATAATTATGTTGGTTCTATAGGAACAAGCTCTATAAGCCAAAGTCGAGTTTTAACACATGAATGTGGACATTGGTTGAATTTGCCACACACTTGGGGTTCTACTAATAATCCTGGTCTTGAAACCTCATGTGATACGGATGATGGTGTTACTGACACTCCTAATTGTATTGGCGTTACAGCCTGTATTTTAAATGCAAATACCTGCGATTCTGACAATGCATATTGGGGATTTGATATACACGATAACGTGAATAATTATATGGATTATTCCTATTGTTCCAAAATGTTTACAGCAGGACAAGCTGCTCGAATGAGGGTAGCAGTTCAACAAGCAAATACTGGACGTGCAAATTTGTGGTCTTCTGCTAATTTAATAGCTACAGGAGCAACCGGGTCATCGTATTTATGTAAAGCAGCTTTTTCTGCCGATAAATCAACTATTTGTATAGGAGATGAGGTTCAGTTGACAGATGATTCATACAACTTAGTTTCAAGTTGGCAATGGGAAATAACTCCGGCTTCTGGTTGGTCATTTTCACCTGGTTCTTCAGCTTCGAGTCAAAATCCAAGTATAATTTTTAATACTTCAGGTTTATACTCGGTAAAATTAATCGCGAATGATGGTTCAATTAGTGATGAGGAATTAAAACTCAATTACATTCGTGTTTCTCCAGAGGCAGCAGTATTACCTTTTTGGGAAGGATTTGAGAATTACACTTCTTTAATAAATAACAACAATTGGCAAATAACTAATTTTAATGGTAATAATGCTTTTACCATTGAAAACACGACGAGTTATTCTGGTTTAAAATGCGCGAAATTGATAAACTTTGGCGAAGCTTCTTTAAGCATCGACGAACTAACTTCTTCAACTATTGATTTATCATCGATTGCCCCAACAGATACTGTGACGCTAAGTTTTAGGTATTCTTACCGAAAAAGAGATGAAAGTAATTATGAGTATTTAAAAGTATTTATTTCGTCGAATTGTGGAAGTTCTTGGGCACAAAGAAAAACGCTAGGAAATAATAATTTATCGCCTTTGGTTTCTTCTGGTTTTTGGATACCTAGCGAAGAAAGTGATTGGACAACTGTTCACATGACAAATGTCACAAGCACTTATTTTACAAGTAATTTTAAAATGAAATTCCGATTTGAAGGAAATGGAGGGAATAATTTTTATTTAGACGACATAAATTTATATGCTGGTTCAGCTTCAAATGATTTGGTTTTAGGAGTTCAAGAAACGGCTACAATTACTAGTTTAGAATTATTTCCAAATCCAGTAGAGGATGAATTGCAACTTCAGTTTTTTAGTAAGCAAAGCGAAGCGGTTCAATTTTCAATAATAGATGTAACAGGAAAAATTCTTTCACGTCAAATAATAAAAGCAGTTGCAGGAAGTAATATAGTTTTATTCCCGGTTTCAAATTTAGCTTCAGGAGCTTATTTTTTTAAAATGGGTTCAGACGAAACAACAAATGCTCTTAGATTTATTGTCAAATAATATTTTTCTTTATATTTGATTATGTCATATTAATTCATCAAACGCTTTATACAAATGAAATTTCTCCAATTTTTTCTTGCTTTTTTTCTTCTACTATTTGTAAATCAAACACTTAATTCTCAAACAAAACATGTGTTTAATCCAGCAAATGCGAGAGAAGGAGAACTAGTTGAGTACTGTCACACGCACTTAAAGATGAATGAATTGCTTCAAAACCCTGATTATGTAAAAGCAAAAGCAGAAGACGATGCAATTTTTAACGCAGCTTTAAAAAAAGGAGGATTTCAAAAGGCTACTATTTATAAAATCCCTGTCGTTTTTCATGTCCTACATATCAATGGAGTAGAGAATATTTCTGACGAACAAATTTTTAATGCTGTAGCTATTTTAAACCGTGATTTTAGAAAACTAAATGCTGATACCGCTTCGGTTCATCCTGATTTTCAAGGGATGCCAGCTGATGTAGAGATTGAGTTTGTCTTGGCTACCAAAGCACCAAATGGAACTTGTTTTAAGGGAATTACAAGAACTAATTCAGATCTTTCGTATGATGGTTCAAGTGGATCTGCTCAGGTTACTGCAATTAAAAATGGAAATGATGTTTATATAGGAACTTGGCCAGGTAATAAATACCTAAATATTTTTGTTTGTGGAGAAATAGGTGGTGCTGCAGGTTATACTTACAATCCCTCGGCATTTTCTGCAACTTCAATGAATAATGGGATTTGGGTCCTTGATAATTATGTTGGTTCTATTGGAACAGGATCTGTAGGAGGAAGTAGAACATTAACCCATGAAGTAGGGCACTGGCTAAACTTAGAACATACTTGGGGTCCAAATAATAATCCAGGAACAACAAGTTCTTGTGGCACTGATGATGGTGTTACAGACACTCCAAATTGTATTGGCGTAACCGCTTGCTTATTAAATTCTAATACCTGTAATTCTGATAATGCATACTGGGGTTTTGATATTAGAGATAATGTAGAAAATTATATGGATTATTCTTATTGTAGCAAAATGTTTACTTCGGGGCAAGTTGCAAGAATGAGGACTGCAGTTCAGCAAACAAATACTGGTAGAGCAAATCTTTGGTCAAGTGCAAATTTAATAGCAACTGGTGCAACAGGAATTCTTTCTTTGTGTAAGGCACAATTCACCGCAGATAAAACATCTATTTGTTTGGGTGATCAGATTCAATTTACGGATGATTCCTATAATTCAGCAAATTCTTGGAATTGGCTTATAACCCCTTCAAGCGGTTGGTCATTTGTCGCAGGTACATCAGCAACGAGCCAAAATCCTAAAATACTCTTTTCTGCGCCAGGGGCCTATTCAATTAAACTTACCGCATCTGACGGCTCAATTTCTGACGACGAACTCAAGACAAATTTTATTTTTGTGACACCTCAAGCTGCAACATTACCATTTTGGGAAGGTTTTGAAAATTATACAAGTCTAGCAAATTTAAATAATTGGGAAGTTTACAATCCACAGAATAACAATGCTTTTACGATTGAAAATACTACAAGTTATTCTGGGTCAAAATGCGCCAAGCTTGTAAATTTTGGGCAAACACCTCCAAATATTGATGAACTTATTTCTGCTCCAATTGATTTATCTGTTATTCCATCTACTGGAATTGTTACTTTAAGTTTCAGATATTCATACCGCAAAGTAACAAGCGCTAATTATGAATATTTTAAAGTTTATATCTCTTCAAATTGTGGAGAATCTTGGACACTTAGAAAAACCTTAGCAAATAATAATTTATCGAGTTTAACTTCAACAACATCTTGGACACCAACTCAAACGAGTGACTGGGTTACTGTTCACATGACAAATGTTACGAATACGTATTTCACAGATAACTTTAAAGCTAAATTCTCATTTGAAGGAGAAGGCGGAAATAATTTATATTTGGATGATATTAATTTATACGCAGGAGCGCCATCTGATAATTTAGTAACAGCAGGAATTGATGAGGTAATTGATTTTGAGAATTTTTCACTTTATCCAAATCCTACAGCTGCTGAGTTGAATGTTCAATTCAATGTTAACAAACAAGAACGCTTAAGATTTGAAATCCAAGATGTATCAGGAAAGTTTGTCCGTCAACATTTTATTCTAGCAAATGAAGGAACAAATTTAGTTTCTTTTGAAACTTCAGAACTTTCTAAAGGAATGTACTTACTTAAAATAAGTTCAGCTTCTGGAGCTAAAACAGTTCAGTTTATAGTTAACTAGTATGGGTAAGTTGAAACAACAATATAGCGGACACGAACAGAGATTATCGAAACGTCGGTTAGATTCTTATTGACAGAGCAGCCTGACAAAAATGAATAAAAAGTGGAGATCAGAAACCACTATAAAAAACGGGGCGAAACCGAAAAGCCTGACGAGTAGGAAAATTAAAAATAAATTAAAATGACACCAAAATTTAAAATTATTTTAATGCTTTTGACAATTAGCACATTTTCAATTACGAGTTGTAAAAAAGATGACGATTCACCAACGCCTTCACCAACGCCTTCAGCTTCGAAATCATTTCTTAATCTTACTTTTAATACAACAAATGCCTTTTTCTCTACAGATGGTAGTATGAGTACACCTGTAGATTCAAATCAGGCAAAAACAATAGCAAGTAAAATTGATATCACCTTTATTTTTAATTATGACTATACTAAACCTGGTTTTTTTGATCCTATTTCTAGGTCTCAAGTTTGGTATTGGAATGACTATTACAAACCATGGCTAAGTACAGCTGTCAAAACAGAATATTATAAAACTTCACTTACAAAGGCTGACTTCGATGCTGCAAAAACTGACCAAAGCAAAATAGCAACTTGCTTCTCTAACTCAAGTACAGTATTAGCACCACATGGAATTTTCCCAACAGGTAGTTGTATCGGGGGGAGACAATCATCAAACCCTTTATCAATAATGCTTAGTCAAGGGAATGTATTTGGATTTAAAAATACTACTTCTGGCAAACGTGGACTTATTTATATTAGAATGGATCAATATTCTGGATGGCCGATGCCAATTTCAAATTTCAACACAAAAGTGGACATAATTAGAGAAAACTAATTTTAAATATACCATAACATCATATTTGCGAATATGGCGGGTTTAGTGGTAACTAAAACATTCTGCTTCAGATAAATATTCGAGGTAAAATAAATATAGTACTACTAATTCCGCCACATCGCAAATCTGTAAACCAATAACTATTTTTTTGGATTTAAAAAGTTAAAAAGTTTAAGTCCTTTTGCTTTACCAATAATTATCACCAACTCTTCCAAACTTTTAGAGCGCATATTTTTTATGGTTTTAAACTCTTTAAAAAGCACTTCTTTGGTTTTTTCTCCAAGTCCTTTCAAAATATCTAACTCTGATTTAATTGCCTCTGAACTTCTTTTATTTCTGTGGTGGGTTATTCCAAAACGATGTGCTTCGTTGCGCATAAATTGAATAACTTTAAGACTTTCAGAACGTTTGTCAATATAAATAGGATACTGATCTCCAGGAAAAAAAATCTCCTCCAGTTTTTTTGCAATACCGACTATAGCGACTTTTCCACGTAATTTTAATTCTTCTAGTGCATCTAAGGCAGCGCTTAATTGTCCTTTTCCACCATCAATTATAATAAGTTGTGGCAAGGATTGTTCTTCTTCGAGCATTCTCTTGTAGCGCCGAAAAACAATTTCACGCATTGTTGCAAAATCATCCGGACCATCTACCGTTTTTACATTAAAATGCCGGTAGTCTTTTTTTGCAGGCTTCCCATTTTTGAAAACTACACAAGCAGAAACAGCATTTGTTCCTTGGAGATTTGAGTTATCAAAACATTCCATGTGAAGGGGTAATTCGGATAAGCGAAAATCTGATTTTACTTGTTTTAGAATTCTATCTTGGTTGGATTCTGGAGTTTTTAAAAATTCTTTTTTCTGCTTTTCCAGTTTGTAATATGAAATATTTCGCTGTGATAATTCAATCAATTTTTTTTTCTCGCCACGTATTGGAATTGTAAGTTGAAAATCTTGGAAGTAGTTTTTTAGTACTTGATCAACAAGAACCTCTTTAGAAGTGCTTGAAAATTTCGACCGTAATTCTGGAAGGGCATAATTTACTAAAGTTTCACTTGTCTCATTTAATTTTTTTATAATTTGATTTGTGTAGGCATGAATAATTGCACCTTCTCGAACTACTAAATAATTAACAAAAAAGCAAGATTCCTCCTCGATACAAGTAAATACATCAAGATCGGAAATTTTAGGTGATACAATTGTGGATTTAGATTTATATTTTTCAATTTTTCCAAGCAAAAGCTTCATTTCCTGCGCATCCTCAAATAAATAATTATTTGAGAGCATTTGCATGCGAAACTTAAGTGTTTGAATTAAGGCGGCTGTCTTTCCTTTTAAGAGTAAATGAATTTCCTCAATCATTTTATCATAAGCTTCTTTTTCTTGTTTTCCTTCACACGGACCTAAACAGCGCTTCAAGTGATATTCTAAGCAAACACTAAATTTTTTTGCTTTAATTTTTTGTTGACTTAAATCCAATGAGCAAGTGCGTAAGGGGTACATTTCTCGGATTAAGTGCAAAAGAGCGTTCATTACCTGCACATTTGGATAAGGTCCATAATAAATTGATCCGTCATCTAATTTTTGGCGAGTTGAGAAAATTCGAGGAAACGCCTCTTTTTTTACAACAATCCAAGGAAATGTTTTGTCATCCTTTAGTTGAATATTGTATTTCGGCTGGTATGTTTTTATAAGGTTGTTTTCTAATAAAAGCGCATCTAGTTCTGTCTCTACGACGATGTATTTTATTTCAAAAATTTGCCGTACAAGAATTCTCGTTTTATTATTATCAAGTGTTTTATTAAAATAAGAACTGACTCTTTTCTTGATGTTTTTTGCCTTGCCTACATAAATAATTTTCCCGGTATTGTCAAAAAATTGGTATACACCCGGACTTTCTGGTAAAGTCACCAATTTTAATTTTAAATTAAGTAATTCTGTACTCACGGGTATAAATTTAAGGACAAAGTTTACAAGATGTGTATGCAGAGTTTTATATTTGTAACATGTTAGATGAAATCATACGAAATGCCCTTCAAGAAGATATTGGATCTGGAGATTTCTCAACGCTTTCTTGCGTGCCAAAAGAAGCTATAGGTTCAGCGCAATTAATTGTAAAAGAAAATGGCGTATTAGCAGGAATAGAGGTTGCCAAACGAATTTATGAAATCTATGATCCGAGTCTTTCATTAGAAGTTTTAAAATTTGATGGAGACTCAGTAAAAAAAGGGGATATTGCATTTCGTGTTGCAGGTTCATCTCAAGCCATCCTAACGACAGAAAGATTGGTTTTAAATTGCCTCCAAAGAATGAGTGGAATTGCCACTTTAACTGCAAAAATCAAAAAAGAAATTGAAGGGTCAAGTTCCATAATTTTGGATACCCGAAAAACAACACCGGGCATTCGATTTTTAGAAAAATGGGCGGTTAAGATTGGTGGAGGTCAAAACCACCGTTTTGGCTTGTATGATATGATTATGCTTAAGGACAATCACATAGATTATGCCGGAGGAATAATAGCGGCCATTGAAAGAACAAAAGCATTTCTGAGTTCTGCCAATAAAGACTTGAAAATCGAAATTGAAGTAAGAAATACAAAAGAATTAGAGGAGGTCCTTCGAGTTGGTGGTGTTGATCGGATTATGTTGGATAATTTCTCTCCTGAAAACCTTAAAGAAGCTCTAAAAATTATTCCTTCTACTTATGAAACAGAAGCATCTGGGGGAATTACATTAGAAAATATTCGTGCTTATGCAGACACAAATGTTAAATATATTTCAGTTGGTGCATTAACTCATTCTGTAAAAAGTCTTGATTTGAGCTTAAAAGCAACTTTTTAATTTTATTTATTGGTTGACATTGTAGCTGATAATCAAATTCTTATAGGCGCATGTTTCCATTTTAACAGTTTGGAATCCGTCTTCAGATCTCATTTCGCAGAGAAAAGTATTCCCCTCTTTTGATTTGATGCGCAGGTCGTTCTTGAAATCAATACCAGTTTTTGTATTGAGTTTAAATAGCGCTTCTTTTATTGTCCATGCAATTGTCAAGTCAAAAATGGATGTTGTATCGAAAATAGCAAATTCTTCAGGGTGTAAATACCGACTCCAAACTTTCAGAATTCGAGGGCTTAATTCTTCAATATCTATTCCAATAGGAGAATTGTCGTGTGCAAAAGCAGCAAAATTTTTAGAGTGACTAATAGAAATAAATATTTTTTTATCCTTTACATTGGGCTTCCCTATTGCGTCATAGCGGATGGCTTTTTTTCCGATTTGCAAGGTTCTTAAAAACCGAACATATTCAAATTCTCTTTTTCGTTTTGGGTTACTCAATAGTTGATACTTTTCCAATTCTTCAGGAAGAATTTCAGAAGCTAAATTAATTTTAGTAAATGCACAACACGAAAACCTAAAATTGAATTTAGTTAAGTTAAAAATGCTATTTTTAATATCTACCACAATCTCTTACTATCTATCTCTATTTTTCCTTATTCACAAAGGTGTAAAAAACACAGCATTTTTTTGTTAATACTTTAATAATATAATTGTTTTTTTTATATTTACAAATTGAAAAATTCCAATTTAAAGAACATTAATAAATTATATTATGGCAATTAAATTAAAACTAGTTATACTAATCTTTTTAATTCCAATGACTTGCGTCTTTTCTCAGTCTGGTTTAGGAACAATTAAAGGTACCGTTAAAGATGAAGTTTCAAAGCAGCCACTTCCTTACAGCAAGATATTTTTGCTTCAAAATGGAGCCACAAAAGGAAACGCAAATACTGACTTTGATGGAAATTTTCAAATTAATGGTGTTCCTCCTGGTTCTTATGATGTTGAGGTAAGAAATGCAGATGGTTATCAAACATCCGTTATTTCTGGTGTTTCAGTATCTCCCGATAAAATTACTTTTTTAGATAAGTTAACACTTGACAAACCAAAAGATATCAAAGATCTAGATGAAATTAGTGTTATAGCGTACCGTGTTCCACTAATTGATAAAGATGGTGGGTCATCTGGTGGAACAGTTACAAGAGAAGACATTATGCGCCTGCCAGTTCGTTCAGCAGCAGGGGTAGCACAAACAGTTGGAGGAGTCAATTCAAATGAGGGTTCTGGAGCAATATCTGTTCGTGGTTCTCGTGAGGATGGAACTTACTATTATATTGATGGAATTAAAGTGCGTGGTTCTTCAAATATTCCTAAATCAGCACTCGAAGAAGTTTCCGTTATCACAGGTGGAGTTCCTGCAAACTATGGAGATGTTACAGGTGGTATAATATCCATAACAACAAGAGGCCCTTCTGCTGAATACTTTGGAAGTGTAGAAGCGGTTTCTTCTGGCTTGTACATGAAAGGTGCTGATAAAGATGGCTATGACGGAAAAGTTTTTGGCTTAGATAAATATGGTTATAATTTGTTTGAAGGAATGTTATCAGGGCCTCTTTGGCTGCAAAAAGACTCTACAGGCAAAAAAACAAAACCAAGATTAGGTTTTTTAGTTTCTGCTAACTTTTTAGATCAGTTAGACAGTAGACCAATAAAGGATGGTGGTTTGCGTGTTAAAAAAGATGTTCGTGATGCTTTACTAGCAAATCCACTGAGACCAACTTCAACAGGAAATGGAACATTTCACAATGCATTGTTTCTAAGAGATTCAGATTTTGAACGAGTTGATTGGAGAATGAATGCTCGATCAACAAGTTTATCTGGTCAAGCAAAAATTGATGTTAATACTGGACCAAGTGTGAATCTAAAATTTGGTGGTTCATTTAGTTATAACTCAGGAAGTAATTATTCATTCGCTGGATCTCTGCTTAATTTTCAAAATTTTGGTTTTTCAAAATCATTGGACTACCGAGTTTTTGGTCAATTGAATCAGCGCTTTAACAACAATGTAGAAGGTAGTAGTTCCAAAATAAAATCTGCGCTTTATAATATCATGGTAGATTATTCGAAATCATCTTCAGAATCTTACGACGCTAATCACAAATTCAATCTATTTAATTATGGTCATATAGGAAAATTTGAAACAAATAGGAAGCCATCTTATGAATTTGATCCAGTAACAAATACGTATATTCATAATGGTTTTAAAGATATTGAAGTAGCATTTACTCCTTCAGAGGCAAACGCAGCACTGGCAGCTATTACCACTCAGTATTATGATATTTATGCTGGAAATCCAACTGGTCACTATGAAAATCTTTTTCAAATTCAGCAAGGAAATGCCTTAAGAAATGGTGATGCACCAGGTAGTGTTTATGGTATATGGAGTAATATTGGAACGCCAAACAATGGCTTTGGAAAAAGTGAACAAAATCAATTTCGAATTACGGGTGCAGGAGCAATTGTAATTGGAGACCACAGTATTTCACTCGGTTTTGAATATGAGCAGCGAATTGACCGTGCATGGGGAAGTGGAGATAATGGACCTTTAGGAATTTGGCAAATTGCACGTCAGTTAGCGAACTTTCACATCGAAGAATTAAATTTAAATTCAGGGGTTATTTCTGACTCAGGCTCTTATAAAGCTATAACCTATGAGCGCTTAAATACAGGTTGGGCAAATACACATGACGGTCAATATGGAGGTCAAGAAAACGATGACAATCAATCTTTCTTCGATTACAATTTAAGAGTGAAATTAGGTTTAGATGAAGGAGGCAATGATTATGTTGATATAGACAATTATGATCCAAATATTTTTTCTTTCGATATGTTTTCTCCTGATGAATTATTAAATAGCGGTGCATCTTTTGTTTCCTACTACGGATATGACCATACTGGAAAGAAAGTTAAGGGACCAACAGATATTAATAATTATTTTAATGAGTACGATGATAAAAATAATAATTTTATAAGATTTGTTGGAGCATTCCAGCCAACTTATATAGCAGGTTATATAATGGATAAATTTGCATTTAAAGACATCATATTTAATGTTGGTGCTCGAGTAGACGTTTTTGATGCGAATCAACCGATTTTAAAAGACCCTTACCTATTTTACAATGCTCTTACTGTCAAAGAAGCTCGTGCACTAAAAGATAGTGATCCAAACCAGTATGCTTGGGTTAATTTACCAGAAGGAATGGGAGATGATTACATAGTTTACGTTAATGATGTTAACAATCCATCAGCAATAAATGGATTTAGAACTGGTATGGATTGGTACAATAATGTTGGAACTCAAGTTGAAGATCCAAAAGTAGTAAGAGGTGCGACAGGAATTGCTCCTTGGTTAACTGCTGACGCATTAACACAAGAAACACCAAATCAAACTGCTTTTCAGGATTACAAGGCTGCTGTGAATTTTATGCCTCGAATTGCCTTCTCATTCCCAATTTCTGATGAAGCATCTTTTATGGCTCATTATGATGTTTTAACCAAAAGACCAACATCTGGCTTTAGATTTGATCCGTATGAATATCAGTTTATTCAATCTCGATCTAACATAATTAACAATGCAAATTTAAAGCCTGAAACCACCGTTGATTACGAATTAGGATTTCAGCAAGTTCTTACAAAAACGTCGTCATTAAAAATCTCTGCTTTTTATAGAGAGCAAAGAAATAATGTTCAGTTAATAAATGTTTTTGAAGCTTACCCAGCAACATACAAAACATATGGAAATCGTGATTTTGGAACTGTAAAAGGTATGACCTTGTCTTATGATTTACGCCAAACTGGAAATATTCGTTTGACTGCAAATTATACATTGCAGTTTGCTGAAGGAACAGGTTCTGATGCTAATTCTGCAAATGCTTTGATTCAAGCGGGTCTTCCTAATCTTAGAAATATATTTCCATATTCTTTTGATCAACGTCATGCTTTTGCTATCACATTTGACTACCGTTATGGAGAAGGTGAAGATTACAATGGCCCAATGATTGGAAAATTAAAATTGTTTGAAAATACAGGATTAAACTTGTTTACTAATATTAACTCTGGATCTCCTTATTCTAACCAAACATTTATAACTGATGCCGCTATTGGAAATTTAAATGCAGGATTAAATGGAACTTTAAACGGATCAAGACTTCCATGGGCTTATCGTTTAGATTTACAAGTTGATAAAACTCTGAATATATCTTTTGGTAAAACGGAAGACAAAAAGAAAATGACTGCATTGAATATCTATATTCGTGTTACAAATTTATTTAATCAGTATAACATATTGGGTGTATATAGAGCTACTGGAAACTGGAATGACGATGGTTATTTAGCTGCAGCAAGTAGTCAAACTTCTATTCAGAATCAGATTGATGAACAGTCATTTAGAGATTATTACGCTATGAAAATTTCAAATCCATTCAATGTAAGTGCTCCAAGAACAATTAGATTGGGAGTTAAAATGGACTTTTAATAAAGAAAAAAATAAAATTATGAAAAAGCAATTTATTGCCACAGTTATTGGGTTTACAATTTTTGTTTCTAATGCCTTTGCATATTATGGGCCAAAAGACAAGGATTTTAAGCCATACGGTAAACCAAAGGGTGCAAACTGTAGCCCAGCGACAGCAAAACTATACATGCAATTTAATGATGTTAAGGCATTAATTGAGCAGGGTGGAAGCATGTTCCAAAATCGAGCTGCAGGTATTGCACAGTATGAAGTTCCAAAGGGAGGAAATGTACATGCAATTTTTGCAGGGGCTTTGTGGATGGGTGGAACGGATGTAAATGGTCAGTTAAAATTAGCTGCTTTGAAATACCGTAATGGAAATGATTTTTGGCCAGGACCATTAACAGTTACACCTGGATCAGGAAATTACAATCCAATAAATCCTGTTGGAGATGATGCTGTTCGAGATTTTGGAGAAGCAAATATAGATGCTGATCAATGTCTTGCTTACGATAAATTTTTCACTATTCGAAAAGCAGAGGTTATTCGTTTTAATATCTATTGGGAATGTAATAATGGTATCGTAACAGAAGGATGTGATAATATAATCCAACCTACTAATGATGAGTTAAATAGAATTTATGGATGGCCTGCTCACGGTGATGTATCTCGCGGACAAGATTATTTTTTAGCGCCTTTTTATGACAGAGACGGGAATGGCAATTATGATCCTGATTTAGGAGATCATCCTTGGTATGACGATATTCTAGGAAGAGATGATATTGAATGTGGAATAGATAGAAGAATTTCACTTTTTGGTGATGAAACACACTGGTGGGTTTTTAATGATAAAGGAAATATTCATACTGAAACTGGTGGTGATCCAATTGGAATGGAAATTCGTGCTCAAGCATTTTCCTTTGCAACAAACGATGAAATAAATAGAATGACTTTTTATAATTATGAGTTAATAAATAGAGGTACACAAACTTTATACAATACATTCTTCTCTCAATATTTAGATGCGGATATTGGAAATTATGCTGATGACTATACCGGATGTGATGTGTCTAGAGGTTTAGGATACATGTACAATGGTGACTTAAATGACCAAAGCGATGGTGGTCGATTGGGTTATGGTTTAAATCCACCGGCAATAGGTTGTGACTTTTTTGAAGGGCCTTACCAAGATGCTGATAGTATTGATAATCCAGGCCCATATTATGATGCTGCAAATGATATAGAAGTAGTTCCATCAGTAATTGAGGCCTTAACAAATAATGGAATTGTATACAAAGGAATTGGTATTGGTTATTCAGATGGAATAATTGATAATGAACGATTTGGAATGCGTCGCTTTACTTATTTTACATCCACTTCGGCCTATCCATATAATGATCCTGGACCTGCTGCAGAATTTTATAATTTTATGAGAGGTAAGTGGGCTAATGGTTCTGATATGTTTTATGGTGGTTTAGGTTACGCTGGGTCAACTGGGGCTTCAACTACCTTATCTGATTATATGTTCCCAGATAATTCTGACCCTTTAAATTGGTCTACTGCAGGAACCGATATGACAGGTCTTTTTCCAAATGGTTGGAATGAGTCTATAAATAATAATCCTTCAGGTGATAGAAGATTTGTTCAATCTGCTGGCCCTTTTATTTTGAAGCCCGGAGCAGTTAATAATATTACCGTTGGAATTGTCTATGGTAGAAGTTTAGATGGAGATCTATTCGCTTCTGTTGAAGCGATGAAAAGAGCAGATACAAAAGCACAGGCTTTGTTTGATGCATGTTTTAAAATTCTTTCTCCTCCGGATGCACCAAAGCTTACAATTCAAGAACTGAATAACGAACTAATTCTTCTAATTGATAATCCATCATCTTCGAATAATTATCAAGAGAAATATAAAGTTCTAGATGAGATTAACATTACAGATCCTACTGTAGATCGTTTTTATCGTTTTCAAGGATATCAGATTTACCAACTTAAAAAAGAAGATGTTTCAGTAGCAGATATTTCTGACCCAACAAAAGCAAGATTGGTTGCTCAATGTGATATCAAGGATAATATTTCTCGCTTAATTAATTTTCAGTTTGATGAGTCTTTAGGTTTTAGCGTACCAGTTGAAAAAGTAAATGGTGCGAATGTCGGCATTAAGCATAGTTTCAAAATTACGGAGGATGCATTTGCTATAGGTCAACGTACCTTAATTAATCATAAAACGTATTATTATATTGCTGTTGCTTATGCGTTCAATCAATTTAAAGAATACGATCCAAATGATCCCATCTTTTTAGATGGTCAAAAAATACCATATATTTCCTCTCGTCTTAACTTTGATGGAACTGCGATCTCACCAACATCTGCGGTACCCCACAATCCAATGCCAGAAGCAGGTGGAACAGACCAATTAATTTCGTATGGTTCTTCACCACAGATCACAAGAATGGATGGTTATGGCAATGGTAATCGCAGTATAGATTTCACAAGCAGCACTTTGAACACAATTTTAAGTGAGGGCTACATGGAAAATCCAACTTACGATTATGGCAAAGGTCCTATTAACATAAAAGTTGTAGACCCCTTGAATTTAGCACCAGGATATTTTGAATGCAAGTTCGATAAGTATACAGCACCGGCCTCGGGCA
>JBILPT010000038.1:0-15832 GCA_044373675.1 Crocinitomicaceae bacterium
AAAACCAGTCTGTGAAAAATAAATCATTTTCTGCTTTTGAATTGAGTGACAAAACAGCTGAAGCAATTGATTTTTTTCCTCCTTTAACCAGCAAATTTGGAACAATTAATATTAATGGAAATAATGAAGTATTGTTAAATCAACGTATTGGATCAATTACAAAAAAAGAGCCATTGTTGTTTTTCTTAAATCAAAACAATGCTAAATCGGGAGTTTTATATGGAGAAGGTCTTTGGCGATGGCGAATAAACGACTATTTAAGAAATTCTAATCAAGACGCCTTTAATGAATTTTTTAGTAAAATCACAAATTACCTTCTCGTAAAGCAACAAGGAGCAGGATTAAGAATTGAATTTCCAAATCGGTTTACAATTGATGAAGAAGTTTTAGTGAATGCATCTTTTTATAATTCATCTTTAGAACCAATTACTACTCCAAAAATTTTAATTGAAGTAACAGATCAAAAAGGAAAAAAATATAAATCTCAATTTGGTTTGATAGGAACAAGTTACAAATTAGCACTTGGTAAATTAAAGTCAGGGAATTATTCTTGGAGTGCAAAGACAACTTTTAATGGGAAATCCTATTCCAAAAAAGGAAATTTTCTAGTAGAAGATATTCAAATTGAAAAAACGGAATCAAATGCTAATCAAGGTGTTATGAAACAACTTGCAGGACAATCAAATGGAAAATTTTATCTTTTAAAAGATTATAAGAAAACCATAGAAGATATCTCGAATAGAAAAGACATTACTACCATTAGCTATGCGGAAACTTCATTTGACGATCTTATAGAATACATCGTTATTTTTGTCCTTATTTTCTTGCTTCTTTCAGGAGAATGGTTTCTTAGGAGATGGTACGGCTCCTATTGAGATTTAACCTGTAAATATAGATTTACAAGTTGTTTTACGGGAGTTTTTATAGTATTATATTTTAAGATCGAATAGTGAAAGTCTTGAGCCCCAAACTTTCTATAGAAATCTCCAACACCCTTATCATTGGAGCCAACGAAATCGAATTGTTCAAAATTTCCAAGTACACTCTGTAAGACATGATCAATCAAACCATAAAAAGCTCCTTTTTCACGCCCAATTTTATTTACGGTTCCTTTTAAGAAGTATACTTGCTTCTGAAAGAAAATAAAGAAACCACATGCTATCATTTCTCCCTTATAAAATGCGGCAATTAGCTTACCATTTTCTCTTTTTAATGTTTCATTTATTAGTTGATGTAATTTAACATAAGAATTTGATTTTAAGGACTTTATATTTTTTATATTTTTAAAAAAGTCAATAAAAGTTCCCGCTTCATAAATCAATTTATAATCTATTTCTACATCTAACTTGGAAATAACTCGAATTGCATTCTTTGAATAAGCATTGTGTAATAATTCACGAGAACAAGGAATACTCAATTTCTGAAAAACCCCATTACTAGTTGATTCCTTAAGTTCAAAGTCAAGATTTATATTGACCAAAGAATAAGTCTCTCTAAAAATAGCTAAGATTGCTAATCTGTGATCTTCATTTTCATTAAAAATAGATAAAGAACGTATAAACTTAGGTTGAAAAACATAAGTCAAGCCAATTTTTTGGGCTTTAGGAATTGGCATAAAGGCTTCATAATTCAAATAAACCAGAGCATCCCAATTAGGATGTAAAATATCTAGAACCCAAGAAAGCATGAAAAAAGAAGGTGAGGAAGAAGCACCTATTTTTTTATCCCAAATAACTTTATCTAGTTCTTTGTTATTAACAATTTGAATATTACTATTTCTCATATTAAAAAAAAGAGCTAAAAATTAAGCTAAAATACACCTTATTTTTTTGAGTTTTTAAAAAAAAAATGTAAATTGCAGCATTATTATTAACTTAATTTACTTTTTATGAAAAAAATTATTCTTTTGATTATTTGCGCTCAGTTTTCACTTGTATCATTTTCTCAATCTGTTGAGGAACTTGCGAAATCTGCATCTATGCAATTGGTATATGATTTTAAACTTTCATCTGATCAATATTATTACACAAATGATGTAAACATTATGTTCTTTTCAGATTTAAATGATATTAATAAAAGCTTGACTTCTGAAGTTGAAAAAAATGCTGCTATTTTAAAACTAGAAGAAAAAAGAAATCTACTCTTTAAAGGTATTTTTACTCCTGAACAATTTTTAGAATATCAAAAAAAAATAAAATTAGCTTCAAATCCTAAAGACCCTAGTTCCCCAGAAACAGCAGAAGATATTGCAAGTAAAGAATTAAATCTACTTACATTTGAACTAAAACTAAAAACAGAGCAGATCAATCCTGTTTATTCTATTATTTTAGCTGCAGCTCAAAAGAATGAAGCAATGAAAACTTCTGAATTAAAAACAGAGGAAAAAGAATTGGTGATTATCAGAAATCAAGAATCTAAAACAGCGATGTTAAAAGAAGCTTTAAGTCCTGAGCAGTTTAATGCTTATCAAAACTATCTGATTCTTCAAACAAAAATTAATTTAGAAAATCAGAATACTGTTCCAGAAAAGAAAAAAGTAACTCCTGAATTAATTTCAACAGATTTATTAAACAACGAATAAATACTTTTAAATAATTATATTTTCATCTCTTATCAGTTAAATTTTATAATAAATTATGAAAAATCTTAAAATCTTATTCTTTTCACTATTTATCTCATCTATTGTTTTTTCACAAAATGAAATGTCTCCTGAAGATAGAGCTGTAATCAAAACTGAGAGATATGCAAAAGAACTTAAGCTTAGCGAGGAGCAAAAAGGAAAATTTCTAATTATCGAAACCGGTATTAACCAAAAATTAGAAGTAATTCGTAGCTCTAAAATGAATGAAGATGAAAAAAAGAATATAATTAATTCAATTCGCGAAGCTAGAATTTCAATGATTAATGGGATTTTAACCGATAAACAGAAACAAAAAATGACTGCTTTAGATAAAAAGCATAAAAGGAAAGCTCAAAAAAAGGAAAGAAAAAATTAGTGAACCTCTATTTTAAGCCATTTTTACAATGGCTTTTTTTTATCCCTAAAGCTCAAGCATAAATTCAGATGACTTATGAAAAGTAATTTCAGGATAATCTTGTTCTGCCATACTTAATAGAAAAGTTGTTTCAGCTAGAAAAACAAGATTATCGTCTTTATCTACTGCTAAGTAGTTTGCTTTAGCTCTTCTAAATGACTCTAACTGAATTTTATCATTACTTGTAATCCAACACGCTTTGAAGTAATTACGAGGCACAAAACGGCAGTTTGCACCATATTCATGAATTAGTCGGTAGTTAATTACCTCGAATTGTAATTGACCTACTGTACCAACAATTTTTCGATTTCCAGGTTGTTGGACAAATAACTGTGCAACTCCTTCGTCAATAAGCTGTCGGATCCCTTTCTCTAATTGCTTTGATTTAAGAGGATCTAAATTCTCTAACTCTTGGAAAATTTCTGGTGAAAAACTTGGAATTCCTTTGTACATCATGATTTCTCCTTCAGTCATTGTATCACCAATTTTAAAATTCCCTGTATCATACAAGCCTACAACATCTCCGGGATATGCCTCGTCAATAACACTTTTGTCTTGAGCCATAAAAGAAGTGGGATTTGCAAACTTCAATTTTTTCTGCAAGCGAACATGGTGATAAAAAGTGTTTCGTTCAAATTTACCCGAAACTACTCGAAGAAATGCTATACGATCTCTGTGTTTTGGATCCAAGTTTGCATGAATTTTAAAGACAAATCCAGAAAAATTAGCGTCAGTTGGTTCTACCATTCGTTTATCTGTTTCTCTTCCACGAGGGGAAGGAGAAATTTCACAAAAAGTATCTAATAATTCTTGTACCCCAAAATTATTAACCGCAGAACCAAAAAATACGGGTGCTACATCACCAGATAAATAAGTTACACGATTAAATGCATCATAAACCCCCTCAATTGTTTCTAATTCATCCCGCAGTTCTTCTGCTGGCTTAATACCTATTATTTCAGTAAGAGCTTCAGCTTGTATATCTAAAATTGAGACTAAATCACTTGCAATTTTTGTTTTATTAGCAGAAAATAAATTCAAACTTTTTTGATAAATATTATAAACTCCTTGAAAACGATCACCCATTCCAATTGGCCAAGTCAAAGGACGAACTTTAAGGTCAAGTGTTTGCTCAAGTTCATCTAAAAGTTCAAAGGGGTCCTTACCGTCTCGATCCATTTTATTGACAAAAATGATAACAGGAGTTTTACGCATTCGACAGACTTCCATTAATTTTTTCGTTTGCTCCTCTACCCCATTTGCGCAGTCAATAACTAAAATAACACTATCAACAGCTGTTAAAGTTCTAAAAGTATCTTCGGCAAAATCCTTGTGTCCTGGAGTGTCTAAGATATTTATCTGCTTATTCTCGTATTCAAATGCCATAACAGAGGTTGCAACGGAAATCCCTCTCTGTTTTTCAATTTCCATAAAATCCGAAGTAGCAGTTTTTTTTATCTTATTATTCTTAACGGCACCTGCTGTTTGAATTGCGCCACCAAACAACAACAATTTTTCCGTTAATGTTGTCTTACCAGCATCCGGATGGGAAATTATCCCAAAAGTTCGTCTTTTTTCAAGTGCTTCTTGATTGGTCATAGCAATTTGTATTCAATAAAAAAGACCGCCATAGCAGTCTTTAACAAATGTATATATGTGATATTAAAAAATCTCAAAAGGGGAAAAATGAAATTCACTTTCAATTGCAGCATTTTCATCTGAATCTGAACCATGAACTGCATTTCTTCCTTTACTTTCAGCATAGTATTTTCGAATTGTTCCGTCAGCTGCTTCTGCAGGGTCAGTTGCACCAATTAAATTTCTAAAATCTGCAACAGCATTTTCTTTTTCTAATATTGCTGCAACAATTGGCCCTGATGTCATGTAATCTACTAGTTCACCATAAAAAGGACGCTCAGAATGAACAGCGTAAAATTCTTGTGCTTGCGCAGCTGATAATGATGTATATTTCATTGCTTTAATTTGAAATCCTGCATTGATAATCATATCAATAATTTTCCCCATATGCCCATTTTCAATTGCATCAGGTTTTAACATTGTAAAAGTGCGGTTTGTTGCCATAGTATCTATTTTTGGGTGCAAAGTTAGTCATTTTATAATGTAATCATATGCTAAGAAAAAAATCTATTCTACATTCTTACTATTAATACTTAATTTTACAGTATGAAAATAGCCATAATTGGTGCTGGTGCCGCAGGTTATTTTGCAGCATTATCTGCTAAAAATTCTTTTCCTGAATGTGATGTTCAAGTTTTTGAGAAAACAGGAAAAGTACTCTCCAAAGTAAAAATATCTGGTGGAGGACGTTGCAATGTTACGCACGCTTCTTATGAGAATAAAACTTTGGCAAAGCATTATCCAAGAGGAGAAAACTATTTAAAAAAGGCCTTCGAAGTATTTAATGCTAAAAGCACAATTGAATGGTTTGGTAAAAGAGGCGTGGAAATGAAAACATATCCTGACGGCTGTATTTTTCCTTTGTCAAATGATTCTCAAACTATAATCGATTGTTTTGAAAATGAAGCAAAGAAATTTGGAATTCATATTCATCTGAACGCTGCAATTATTGGAATTTCAAAAATCGAAAATAGTTTTGAAATAGTAACACGAGAGGATAGTTTTCATTTTGATAAAGTCATTGTTACAACTGGAGGTCAACCAAAACGTTCAGGATTAGAATGGTTAGAAAAAATTGGACACAGCATTGTTGATCCTGTTCCATCTTTGTACACTTTCAATATGCCAGAAAATCCTATTCGAGAATTAATGGGAAATGTAGTAGAAAAAACTAGTGTTAAAATTGAGGGGACAAAATTAATTGGAAAAGGCCCTTTACTTATTACACATTGGGGAATGAGTGGACCTGCAATCTTGCAATTATCTGCTTGGGGCGCAAGGATTCTAGCTACGAAGGAATACAGATTTGCAATTCTTGTAAATTGGCTTGATGATAAAAAGGAAGATGAATTGAGAAAAGAACTTGATGACATTATTCTAAATCACGGACTAAAAATGGTAGGTAATTTAAATCCTTTTCCCATAACCAATAGATTATGGCATTTTTTATTGCAGAAATCAGATATTCTAAGTGAGATACGTTGGAAAGATCTTGGAAAACGGAATTTGAATAAGTTGCTGAATACTTTTTTAAACGACCGCTATGAAGTAAGTGGTAAAACTACTTTCAAGGAAGAATTTGTTACAGCTGGAGGAATTCTTTTAAGTGAAGTAGAATTTAAGACAATGGAAAGTAAAATCGTACCAGGATTATTTTTTGCTGGGGAAATTTTAGATATTGATGGGATAACAGGTGGATTTAATTTTCAATCTGCATGGACCACAGGATTTATCGCAGGAAAAAATGTATGTGCAGTTACTTAATTATAATTTTTAAACTATTATAAATCAACAATTTAAAACTTATTTTAGGTTTAAAAAAGCATCTATAACTTGATTTTTTAAAGAAATTAGCTCTTAGATAAGAGGTGTATCAAATAAAGGGAGTATTTTTGCAAATCGCTAATTGTTCAAATGATAGATTTAGATCTTTACCAAGCAAAAAAACTTTACCCTTTTCAAGAGAATACCGTAAACAACGTTCTTAATGAATTGCGTAAAAATGGCAATGAGTTCAATCTACTCTATCAACTTCCAACAGGCGGTGGAAAAACTGTTATTTTTTCTGCAATTGCAAAAAAATACATCGAAGAATGGGGAAAGAAAGTCCTTATTCTAACTCACAGAATTGAATTATCCGTTCAAACTTCAAAGCAGCTAAATGCCATAGGTGTAGAAAACAAAGTCATAAACTCAGAAGTAAAAAACCTAGACGATCAAGAGGATTATAGTTGTTTTATTGCAATGGTAGAAACATTGAACAACCGACTCAATGAAGATGAAAACTTCATAAAAAATATCGGATTAGTAATTGTTGATGAAGCTCATTACAATAGTTTCCGAAAAATCTTTCAGTTTTATAGTGCGTGTAATATCCTTGGAGTCACTGCTACACCTTTAAGTAGTAACAAAGCACTTCCGTTAAAAGACAATTACAATAAACTTTTAGTAGGTGAATCTATCTCAAATCTCATTGAAGGAGCTTATTTATCAAATGCTGAAACCTATTCATATGACATTAATCTTCACGGTTTAAAAATAGGTTCAAATGGGGACTTCACAATTGGAAGCTCAGATATTTTGTATAGTAACTATTTTATGCAAGAAAAATTAATTTTCGCGTATGAAGAAGTTTGTGCTGGTGATAAAACATTAATTTTCAATGCAGGAATTGAAACTTCGAGACGTGTTGAAGAATCGTTTAAAAAATTAAAATTTAATATTCGACATTTAGATTCAACCTTTAGTGATAAAGACAGAAAAGATGTTCTTTCATGGTTCAAAGAAACACCAAATGCCATCCTTACCTCCGTTGGAATTTTAACAACTGGATTTGATGAACCAACTGTTAGATCAATTATTATTAATCGCGCAACTCGATCCTTAACTTTGTACCACCAGATGATTGGACGTGGGTCACGAAAACTACCTGAAAAAAGCGATTTCAAGATAATTGATCTTGGAAACAATGTTCGCCGTTTTGGTTATTGGCAAGATTACATTAATTGGCAAGATGCATTTAAGTTCCCTGATCGTTTTCTAGAATCTCGAATTTCAGAATTGGAAGATATGGAATTTGAAATCGAATTTGAATTTCCAAAAGGATTTGAAAAGATTATCGACCCTGTTTTATTAGATTCTTTTAGTATTAAAGACTCCTATTTTGATTGCATAGAAAAGGGCGAAAAGGGAAAAAAAGCTATTGAATATTCCTTAAACAACCATTTTAATGCTATACAAAAAAGCTCAAAAAATTTAGATCATGCTCTAGGTTTACAAAATATTCTTCAAGATCACATTGAACACCGCCTAAAACATTATACTAAGTGTATTACTAAGAGCACCGAAAATTACTTCAAGTATTTACTTGAGACATACAATCGTCAACTAGCACAAAAAATACGTTTAAATATTGATGAATAAGAGTTATTGCTTAACTTTAAGTTCAAATTAAGATATGCGTAAACTATTTATTCTTTCCTTTCTAATTCTTTCTTTTGCTTCTTTCAGTCAAAAAAATAAACTGAAAGCGTACCTCGACACCAAGCAATTTTATGCTAGTGAGTTAGGAAATTACCTGGAAATTTACTTGCAATTTGTTGGTAGTTCAGTAAAATTTGAACCCGTAAACAATGGAATTCAAGCAAAAATAGCTTTAAATTTTTCTATTCAAGAAAAAGAAAATAGTATCCGTAAAGATTCCTATGTTTTAACTTCTCCTCTTGCTATTGATAGTGTTCAAGACGATTTCTATGAAGTTAAGCGTTTTGCTTTGCCACCGGGAACATATATACTTAAGATAGAATTGATAGATGTTCTAAATGATTCAAGAATTTCAGCTGAAAAAGAAATTACAATTGTAGATTTTGCTTCAAAACCGGCTATTTCAGAAATAGAAGTTGCCGAATATGCATTTAAATCTAATATCGAATCAAATTTCCAAAAAGCTGGTATTCATATTGTTCCACTTATTTCAAATTTTTATTCGACCGAAATTACAAGAATTCCAATTTATTTCGAAGTTTATAACAGTCAAGTCACCAACGATTCGCTTGTTGGAATAATCTGTAAAATAATTGATACAGAAAATGAAAAAGAATTGGAAGATGAAACATTACTCTGGCGAGTTACTAGTGAGCCAATAATTCCAGTTTTTAAAATCATCGACATTGAAAAAGTTCCTACCGGGTCATTTCGTATAGAACTCGGTTTAATTAATCGTAAAATGGAATTACTTACAACAAGCACCTACTCTTTCGAACGATCCAATGAAATTCAAGCAGGATTTGATTCAGAGAAAATGGTTTTAGATCCTTCTTTCCAAGCTTCAATTACAGAAGACAGTGTTTTCTTTTTTCTAGCATCTTTAATTCCAATTGCCCGTCCTGCTGAAATAAAAAATATTATTTCAACTTTAAAATCTAAAAATCTTGAAAAATCAAGAAAGCATATTCAAGCCTTTTGGCGAGAATCTGCACCAACAAATAGTTATGAAGCTTGGATTAAATATAAAATTCAAGTTGTTTTTGTTGAAGTTATTTATGGAAATAATTTTCAAGATGGGTTTGAAACTGATCGTGGTAGAGTTTACTTAAAATATGGAGCACCAAGCATCCACGTTGTAAAAGAAAATTCTCCCTCTGAATATCCTTACGAAATTTGGACGTATAATAAGATTGGAAAATATAGCAACAGAAGATTTATTTTTTACAATCCCGATTTAACAAACGGCGCTTATCGTTTATTACATAGCGATGTTATTGGGGAACTTAAAAACGCAGCTTGGTCGCAAATTTTATCTCAACGAAATACAAATAATGGCGATATTGACGACCCAAATAAATTCAACCAGAAATCGTGGGGTGCTAATAGTGGTGATTTGTTCAGACAATATTAAACAAAATGAATCAAGTCGCTATTGTTATTCTTAATTACAATGGAAAAGCACATTTAGAGTGTTTTTTACCAAGTGTTGTAAAACACCAGCAAGACCACACACTTATTATTGCAGATAATGCAAGTACAGACGATTCTCTTGAGTTTTTAAAAATAAATTATCCAAGCATTCGAATTATTGAAAACAATGAAAATTTTGGTTTTGCAAAAGGCTACAATGAAGCATTAAATAAAATTAAAGAAGAATTTGAGTATTTTCTATTGCTCAATAATGATGTTGAAGTCACAGAGAATTGGATAAACCCTCTTCTTCATTCCTTGCAAAATGAAACTGTAGCTGCCTGTCAACCAAAAATTTTAGCTCATAACAATAAATATTATTTCGAACACGCTGGTGCTGCAGGAGGTTTTATTGATAAGAATTACTTTCCTTTTTGTCGTGGGAGAATTTTTGACTCCACTGAAGAAGATGACCTTCAATATGATACAGAAGAAAAAGTTTCGTGGACATCTGGTGCTGCAATGTTAATTAAAACATCGATTTTTTTTGAAGTTGGTGGATTTGATGAAGACTTTTTTGCACACATGGAAGAAATTGATTTATGTCTTAGAATTCAAAAAAAAGGATATGAATTGAGGTGTAATCCAAAAAGTAGTGTTTATCACTTGGGTGGCGGAACAATGCCCTATAATTCTCCGAAAAAAGTATACCTAAACTTTCGAAATAATTTATTTCTTATCATAAAAAATCATCCTAGATTTCTATTCCCTAAGTTATTGACAAGAATGGCATATGATTTTTTAGCCGCACTTAAATTTTTATCTGAAGGAAAATTAAAATTAATTTGGTGTATTTTGCGTGCTCATCTTTCAGTATATAAAAATTTACCTATGTTACTGAATAAAAGAAAAATATTAAAAGCAAATAATTATCCAATTTTGCAATACAAAGGAAGTATTATTTGGGCTTTTTTCGCGCAAAAAAACAAGAGGTATTCATCCTTGAACAAACGTTTATTTTAAGTCATTATGAAATCAATTCTTAGTGTATTTATATTTTTTGCTTCTTTCACTTTTTTTGGACAAACTCCAATTAAAGATATTCAAAATATTAGCGATAAAATCCAGGTAAAAGTGAATAAGCTAATTTCAGATTACTCCCCTACTCTTTTTGTTAATCCTTTTATTGGGACGGGTGGTCACGGTCATACTTATCCGGGTGCAAGCGCTCCTTTTGGAATGATGCAATTGAGTCCAGATACTAGATACGATGGTTGGGATGGCTGCTCTGGCTACCATTATTCCGATTCCATGATCTATGGATTTTCACACACTCATCTAAGTGGCACTGGAGTTCCTGACTATTGCGATTTATTAATTGTCCCTCAATCTAATACACCAAAAACTTCGCCTGGATATCTAAATAAAGATGGTTATGGATCTACATTTAAACACGAAAGTGAAAAAGCCAGTCCTGGATTTTATGAAGTTCATTTAGATCAATCAAATATTCAAGTTCGACTAACCGTAAGTCAACGTGCAGGAATTCATGAATATACGTTTAATAATAAAGATGAAAAACACTATATCCTGATTGATTTAGATCATAGAGACCGAGTTTTAGATTACTCACTCGAAACAATTGGAAACAATGCCGTTCAAGGCGCGAGAATCTCTCAAGCATGGGCGAATAAACAGCACTTTTATTTTTATTTAGAAACATCCATTCCTTTCATTAAATCTACAAAAATTAATGAGAAAGGGCAACACAAATTACTCTTAGAATTTCCAAACGATAGTGATAAAATTTCTCTCCGTGTTGGAATGTCTGCTGCCGACCTTACAGGAGCAAAAGAGAATCTTTTAAGCGAAATTCCCGACTGGAATTTCGAAAAAGTTCGAGCAAGTACTTCAAAACAATGGAATAACGAATTAAGTAAAATTAAAATTTCATTAGAAGATAAAGAAAAAGCAACAATTTTTTACACTGCGCTTTACCACAGCTATTTAGCGCCAAATATTTTTAGTGATGTAAATGGAAAATACCGAGGACGAGACAATAAAATTCATGCTATTTCAAATGATCAAAAACAATATACCGTATTTTCTTTATGGGATACTTATAGGGCGACCCATCCACTCTTTACATTAATGCAGCAGAAAAGAACAAATGAGTTCATTACAACATTCTTGCGGCAATTTGATGAGGGAAAAGATCTTCCAGTATGGGAATTAGCAGGAAATGAAACAGAATGTATGATTGGTTACCATAGCGTATCTGTTATCGCGGATGCATATCTAAAAGGAATTAATCAATTTGACACTACAAAAGCATTAAGCGCGATGATTACCACAGCTAAGTTGAATGAATATGCTAAAATTCCCTATGCAAAAAATGGTTTTATAGATTCAGATCAAGAACCTGAATCTGTCTCCAAAACCTTAGAATATGCCTATGACGATTGGTGTATATCAGAAATGGCAAAGAACATGGGTGATAAAAAAAGTGAAAAAGAATTTGAACTTCGGTCATTTAACTTTTTAAATCTTTATGATCCTCAAACAAAATTTATGCGTGCAAAACGCGCAGCACAATGGTTTTCTCCATTTGAGCCAAGTGAAGTTAATTTTAATTATACCGAAGCTAACGCATTTCAATATTCAATGGCTGCTCCTCAAGCAATCAAAACACTAGCAGAAATTCAAGGTGGTGCAGATTCATTAGAATCCTGGCTTGACAGATTATTTACATCTCAGAGCAAACTTTCTGGAAGAGAACAATCCGACATTACAGGATTAATTGGTCAATATGCTCATGGAAATGAACCTTCTCATCACATGGCTTATTTATATAACTATACGAATTCCCCTCACAAAACTCAGTTTTACGTTGATAAAATAACGAAAGAATTGTATTCTAATTCACCAGATGGACTTTCTGGAAATGAAGATTGTGGACAAATGTCCTCATGGTTTGTATTAAGTAGTTTAGGATTTTACCCGGTAGCACCAGGAAAACCATATTATGAAATCGGAAGACCTTGTTTTAATGAAGCAGTGTTAAAATTTGAAAACAATAAATCTTTAAGAATAAGCGCAATAAACAATAGTCCTGAAAATAAATATATTCGGTCTGTAAAATTAAATGGCCTACCAATTTATCGCAGCTATTTATCACATGAAGAAATTATAAATGGTGGAGTTTTAGAATTCGAAATGTCAGATATTATAACAAATTTGAATGATAAATGGATAAGTGGCTCGCCGGAAAATTCTATCCCTTCTAATTTTGTGCCGGTGCCCTTTATTTTAAATGAAAGCAGAATATTTGATACTAAAATTTCAATTGAAATGGGATTTCTTAGAATTAATTCTCAAGATGAATTCATACTCTTTTATTCCATTGAAAAAGGCGTTTGGAATAAATATAGTAAACCTTTTGAAATAGATAAAAGTACCTTAATTGAACTAAAACTTCAACGAAAATCAAGTGCTGGCGAATTATTTGAAAGCCAAATTGTAAATAGGTATTTCAAAAAAAAAGACAATTCTATTCGCTTAGATTTAAAAACAAAATACGCTAATCAATATGCTGCTTCAGGTCCAAATTCATTAATAGACGAAATTGAAGGAGGAAATGAATTCAGAACAGGAGATTGGCAGGGATTTTATGGTGAAGATATACTTGCAGATGTAAGTTTTGAAAAACCAAGAGAATTACAGGAATTTGGAATCTCTTGTATTCGCGACCAAAAATCGTGGATTTTCTTACCTTCTGAAATACAAATTGAAATTTCTCAAGATGGAAAGAACTTTGAAAAATTAGAATTCATAAAAATTACACAAGCAACTGATAAAGATGAAAACCCCAAGAAAGAAAAGTTTATGGTTAAATTACCTCTTGCTAAAAAAATAATATGCATTCGATATAAAGTTATCAATCCAGGAAATTGCCCAGAGTGGCATCTTGGAAATGGAAATCCAACTTGGTTGTTTTTAGATGAATTAATATTTAATTAAATACATTAAAATGAAAAGTTTATATATTCTATTTAAAGTATTAGTTTTAATTATTTTTATGAATTCATGTTCCGATTCAGACAAAGATAAAACAGGTAAAATTCCAAAAGTAAAAGCCAAAAAATACAAAAATTTAGATTCTTTTGCTAAAGAGCATATTAAATTACAATTACGAATTCCAAATTCAGAAAAAATTACTTTTAAAATTTACAAAGAACATTTAGATAATGATGGAATAATTGATGCGGTCATAACTGTAAACAGAATGGCATTTGCAATAATAGAAGCTAGCAAATCACCTAATCCTGCAAAAAGAGCAGAACTTGGATTTATGGGGAATTACAATTATATCTTTTATTACGACGGCGGCTTAGATTTAATTTCTCCTCCAATCGCCATCCCATCCTCGCCCCTAGTTCCTTTAAATGTTACATTTACAAACATTAATTCTGGCGATTTCAAGGATTTTCTAATTGATTTTAGAATTCGAAACGCTAGTTATAAGGATGTTTACACGATTGCAAACCACACTCCTAGAAGAATATTCCAATGGAAGAATTTTGATGGTTTAGGATCTAAAAATGTTGAGGCTTATTCAATTCAATTTTCTGCAATTGGGCAATATTCAAACGTGAAAGACATTTTAATTTATGAGGGTAGCATTGAAAGTCCTCCAAAGTCTAGTGACGTAAATACCTATGAACCTAAAATTAAAGCTACAAATAATCTAATCCATACCTTTTTTTACCTTGAGAAAGAAGGAAAATATTTCACTAAAAAATAAATTCAATAACTATATTTACGAAAAAAAACATGCTTTTAATTAGCCCTCAAGAATGCCAAATCGGCATAAATAACAATCAAATTGAAATAATTGATATTCGAGAACTTTACGAGTTTGAAATTGCAAATATTTCATGCAAACACATTCCAATGGCAGATTTTACTGCGCGTATTTCCGAATTAGATCTCACAAAAAAAACTGTTTTAATGTGTCGCTCGGGAAAAAGAGCTGAGGCGCTTGCAAATTTAATCACAACAGAAGGGTTGATAAACGATGTTTTTATTATGAGTGGTGGAATTCTCGCTTGGATAGAAACAGTCGACTCTTCTTTAAAACTAGATTAGCATGGGTTATTTTAACGAACTTTTAGAAGTATTTCAGCACATTATAAAATTAGATTTTAAATGGTTTTTTGAAAACTATTCTTCTGCAATTTATATCATTTTATTTTTAGTAATTTTTATCGAAACTGGATTGGTAGCAATGCCTTTTCTTCCTGGCGATTCTCTTTTATTTACTGCAGGCATCTTTGCTGCTTCGGGCGAATTAGATTTAGCATACCTACTGTTTTTGTTACTTATTGCAGCAGTTTTAGGAGATAATTGTAATTACTGGATTGGTAGAAAAATAGGACTAAGAGTATTTCAATTAAAATTTAGAGATAAACCAATAGTCAATAAAAAATACCTCGATCAAACAGAATTATTTTTTGCTAAAAATGGTATAAAGGCAATTATAATGGCACGCTTTGTTCCTTTTGTTCGCACATTTGCACCCTTTGCTGCAGGAATTGGCAAAATGAATTACAATCGGTTTTTCTTTTATGATTTATTCGGTGGGTTCTTGTGGGTTTTCAGTTTAACAATTGCAGGTTATCTTCTTGGAGAAGTAGAATGGATAAGGAAACACATAGATTTAGTTTGCCTCGGAATTATATTTATATCTGTTTTACCAATGCTTATTGAATTTATTAAAGCAAAAAGGAATAAGAATAAAGCTGTCTAAAATAATTCTTGAAATTCCTTTTTCAAAAATTCAGTAGCTACTTCTGATGGTAATTTTTCTAATTGTGCCACAAGCTCAAAGATCTTTGCAGATAACTCTATTGCTGTAGCATTCTCTTGAACCTGACTTGCAGCTAGATTAATTAATTTCACAAGCTCTTCTTTAGAATCTCTGATTAGTTTCCACGCTATTGGAGAAATAAATAGCTGTTGTGTAATATTGTGATCAAATTCTTCGCGAATTGTTTTTAAAAATTCAGCATGCATTATTTTTGCTGGTAAACTTGGGTTATTCAAACGCATCACCAAGGAATTTGGATGCAAACGTTCCATTAATAATATCGCACGCTCATAGGCATCTACCCTATTTGGCAAAAAGAATTCTTGTCTTTGTTTCTTTAATTCAACTTCTAAATTGACTTGTTCTTTTTGATTTTGCCTCTTTAAAAATAAAT
>JBILPT010000013.1:0-48210 GCA_044373675.1 Crocinitomicaceae bacterium
AATATTTTTTCTAAACCGTATTCAATATTTTTTATCTCTTTATTCATCTATTTTTTTAATTAATGTACCCAAGAATTCATATAATCTGACATTTCTATACCTAAAGCTTGCTTTGTTAATTTTAAGGGCTTAAAAGTATCAATCATAACAGCAAGTTCTTTTGTTTCCTTTTGCCCAATGCTTCTTTCATACGCTCCAGGATGTGGACCATGTGGAATTCCAGAAGGGTGTAGTGTTATTTGCCCTTTATCCACGTGATTTCTACTCATAAAATCGCCATCAACATAATACAATACTTCATCCGAATCAATATTACTGTGATTGTAAGGTGAAGGAATGGCATCTGGATGGTAATCATACATTCTTGGTACAAATGAGCAAATTGCAAAAGCTTGTGTTTCAAAAGTTTGATGTACCGGCGGCGGTTGATGCACACGTCCAGTTATTGGCTCAAAATTATGAATTGAAAATGCATACGGAAAATTGTATCCGTCCCAACCTACAACATTAAAAGGATGGTGCGCGTACACATAATCATACATCGTGTCTTCTTTCTTGATTTTTATTAAAAACTCACCATTTTCATTGTGTGTTTCAAGTTCATGGGGTGCGCGAATATCTCTCTCGCAATAGGGAGAATGTTCCAATAATTGCCCAAACCAATTTCTATATCTTTTTGGAGTGTAAACAGGATGAAAAGATTGAATAATCAACAGCCGATTTTCTTCATTTTCGAAGTGCATTTGATAAATCATTCCTCTTGGAATTAGCAAATAATCACCGTATGAAAAATCTATATTTCCCAATTGCGTTTTTAATTTTCCGCTTCCTTTGTGAATAAAAATAACCTCGTCGGCATCAGCATTCTTATAGAAATAAGCTGTCATCGATTTTTTAGGAGCTGCTAATTCTATGTAAACATCAGAATTTACTAGCATCGGAGTTCTACTTTCTAAATAATCATCTTTTGCTTCAACATTAAATCCTTGTAGACTTCGCATCTGCATATTTTTATCCAAACCAATTTCTGGCGCCACAGATTTTTGCTGTACGATTTTTATTACAGCTGTAGGTGGTTGTATATGATAGAGTAAAGATGACATTCCATCAAATCCGATCGTTCCAAATAATTGTTCGTGGTAAATTCCACCTTCTGAATTTTTAAAAACAGTGTGTCTTTTTGGTGGTATTTTTCCAAGCTTATGGTAAAAAGGCATTGTGTTTAGTTTTAAAGTGCTGGTTGAATTATTCTTCTTGCTATAATTACTATTCAATTATTTAATCCTAGTTACTACAAATTTAGTTAAATCAATTCATTAAAATAAGTCATCTAAATAAGCTTTTTGTATTCGGGGCGATAATTTTTATTATTTAGCTCTAAAAATGAATTCAGAAAGTTAATTTTGCATAAGAGAAATAAATATATGCCTAAAATTATTGTTATTGGCGCTTGCGGTCAAATTGGAATAGAACTAGTAATTGAATTGCGCAAAAAATATGGAATAGCTGAAGTATTTGCCTCAGATATTAAGGATGAATGTCCTGCGCTTATAGCAAATGGTCCGTACAAAAAAATGGATATTTTAGACCGCGAGGTTATTCGTGAGTTCATAATATCAAATTCAATTCAAGAAGTTTATTTACTTGCTGCGCTACTTTCTGCAACTGCAGAACAAAAACCAGATTTTGCATGGAAACTAAACATGGAAGGATTGTTTACCATTTTAGATTTAGCAAAAGAAGGATACGTAAAGAAAATATTTTGGCCGAGTTCAATTGCAGTATTTGGACCGACAACTCCATTGGACAATACGCCACAATATACTGTAATGGAACCATCAACAGTCTATGGAATTTCAAAGCAAGCAGGTGAGCGTTGGTGTGAATATTATTTCAAAAGATTCAATATAGATGTCCGAAGTATTCGCTATCCAGGCTTAATCTCATACAAAAGTTTACCAGGTGGCGGCACGACAGATTATGCAGTAGATATATTTTACAAAGCCAAAGAAGGAGTTCCATTTACTTGTTTTCTTACTGAAAATACTGCACTTCCAATGATGTTTATGGATGATGCAATTAAGGCAACTATTGATTTAATGGATGCGCCTACTGAAAAAGTTAAAATCCGTTCGAGTTATAATTTAGGAGGCATTAGTTTTACACCAAAAGAACTTGCTGAAGAAATCCGAAAAGAATTACCAAATTTTAACATCAATTACGAGTCAGATTTTCGTCAAGCAATTGCTGACAGCTGGCCTAATTCCATTGACGAAACGCATGCTCAAAATGATTGGAATTGGAAACACACTTATGATCTGAAAGCAATTGTTAAGACAATGTTAGATAAGGTTAAAATTTCTTAAGAAAATAAAATCGAGTTCTATAAAATTATTTTGATAATTTATTCTTGAGTTTTTTTGAAAATGCAAAGAGAATAATTAGAACAGCTACAAAAGAAAAACTCCTTCCAATATAATCGCCCTGTTGACTAAAAATGGTTTGAGTTTTTAAAAGCGGAACCGTAGCTGAGAGAACAGCTGGTTTCCAATAGGGTGTCTCTGCTATAACATCTCCATACTCATTTATTATTCCACTAGTTCCTGTATTTGCTGAGCGTATAACCCAACGTCTTGTTTCGATAGCTCTTAGTCGTGAAAAACTAAAGTGCTGTTTATAACCGGGAGTATCTCCCCACCAACCATCATTTGTCAATACACACAAAAGTTCTGCACCCTTTCTTACTTGGGTTGCTGTAAATTCACCATAAATTGATTCGTAGCAGATAACAGGAGCGATACTTGTTTTTTGTGTTTTAAAAATCTTTGGGGAATCTTCAACTCCTAAAGTTCCTGATGTCCCGCCATTGCTTAATGCAAGTTTTTCTAAAAAGGGAAGATAAGATGAAAAAGGAATTATTTCTGCTCCCGGCACTAACTTTGATTTATGAATAAAGTCAATTTTTTTGTCTGAGGTTAAAAGCAGAGAAGTATTATAGTTTTCGTAAAACCCACCGTTTGGAAGAGGAAATGAAGCATTTGATTTCTTAGTTTTAAAAAGACCGAAGGTAGAAGCCCCAATTAAAAAATCTGTGTTTTTCCATTTTATTCCTTTTAAAGAGAGGTACTTAAAAAACGGTTCATTCTCTATATTTGACTCTACAAATCCTGTGCTTATTGCAGTTTCTGGTCCGAGGAGTAAGTCTACATCACTTGCGTATTTTTTCTCGGCTAATTTGAAAAACTTACTTAGTTGAGTCTCTACACTTGAATTGAGAGCAAATTTCTCGTTGTATGGATCTATATTTGGTTGAACAATTACAACTTTATAATCTGTACCATCTTTCCCTACAGGTCCACCACTAAATCTGATAAAGAATGAACTTATTATTGGTATTAGTAATATAAATCCAATCACAATAAATTGTTTCGTTAGTGGAAGAAATTTCTTGCCGTTATTCAAGTACTGCTTTAGACATCTAAACATTAAAACATTTAGAATTAAAACCCAAATAGTACCACCATGAACTCCAGTAAATTCATACCATTGTATCCAGCTAGTTCGAACTGAAAAAACATTCCCTAATGCCAGCCAAGGCCATGAAATATCCCAATTAAAATGGAGGTATTCAAATCCAATCCAAAGAAAGATTAAGGAAAGATATCCCTGTTTTCTGCCGATATGTTTTTTTGCAAAATGAAATGCTTGGAACGTAATGGACATCAAGAACGAATTGGTAATTATAGCTGCGACTCCTCCATTAAAACTAGCATTGCAAACCCACCATGTCGTTCCGATATTGTAAATTAAAAACGTGATGAAAGCAAATAAAAAAACAAGAGCTGATTTCTTTTTTTCAACTTGTATAAAATCTTCTACTAGTAAAAGAGGCACCCATGAAATGAAAACCAAAATTGTTAAACTTCCAGTAAAAGGGAAGCAAAGAATCATTAAGACTCCACTTAATAGTGAAAGCAAGTAACATTTCAAACTATTCAGATCTAGCATTATGGGTCTTTAATTTTGAAGTAAAGTTAAGCATTATGAACTTTAATAGTTCAAATTTATTTGTTTCAGAAGAAGTTTTTGGCATTAAAAAAGGCCGCTAACCAATGATTGCGACCTTTCAAATTTTATAGAAATTTATCTTATGCTTGTGCTGTCTCTAATGGAACAATTGAAACAAAAGATCGATTGTCTTTCTTCTTGCGAAATTCTACAAGTCCATCAGTAAGAGCAAATAGCGTGTGATCTTTACCTATTCCTACGTTGGATCCTGGGTGATGATGTGTTCCTCGTTGACGAACAATAATATTTCCTGCAATTGCAGCTTGCCCGCCAAAGATTTTTACGCCAAGACGTTTGCTATGAGATTCTCTTCCGTTTTTTGAACTACCAGCTCCTTTTTTATGTGCCATTGTTTTTTATTTTTTTCCTAAAAATAGGGAAGGTTAATTTATGCTTTTATTGTTTTAATTGTAATAGAGGTAAATTGTTGACGGTGACCATTTCTTTTTTTATAACCTTTTCTTCGTTTCTTTTTGAAAACGATTACTTTGTCACCTTTTACGTGATCATTTACTTCTGCGGTGATTTTCGCACCTTCTATAGCCGGGGCGCCAACGTTGATTTTTCCATCGTTATCAATCAACAAAATGCGGTCAAATGTAAGTTTTGAACCAACTTCTGCTGCTAATCGATGTACATAAACCTTTTGGTCTTTTTGCACTTTAAACTGCTGCCCTGCTATCTCTACAATTGCGTACATAATAGCTTATTTTTATTTATTAGTCCCTAAAATTAGGATTGCAAAGATACAATTTTATTCTTTTACAACAAACTTTTTTATGTTTTCTTGCTTCTAGAAAATAGTTTTGCTCCATAATTAGCTAAAACAACACCTATTAGAACAATGAACATTGCTAAAATCTGCCAATTTGAGATCGTTTCACCATAATAAAAACCAATTATTACCGCTACAATTGGAATAAAATAAGTTACTCCACTTGCAAACAGAGCTGAAGAAACTCGAATAATACCATTAAAAAGAAAAACTGCAAGTGCCGTTCCTACAATTGCAAGAATTGCAATAGCATAAAAGCCATTCATTGCTTCTGAGCTTTCTAAAAAAACAGTGGCTGTATTTAGAAAAAAGAAACCAAAAAGAGAGGGTAAAAAAACAAGTAGAAAGCCCAAGGAAGTTATTTCTGCAGCTGATAAGTCCTGCAATTTATATTTAATTGTATTCAAGCTTAGGCCGTATAAAAAAGTTGCTAGAATAATCGCAAAAATATGACTCCAGTCTCCTTTAAATGAGACATTTTTTCCTGTAGTAATTAAAAAATAAATACCGATAGTTCCAATTATCGTTCCTATAACTTGAAATTTTGTCATACTATTCGAAAACAGAACAAAGCCAAGTAAGAGCGTAAAAATAGGAGTAAAGCTATTAAGCATCCCTGCAAAACCTGATGAGACTTCAGTTTCTGCATAGGTAAATAAAAATGCAGGAAAAAAATTCCCGCAAAAGCCAACAATACATAAATAAAGAAGCTGTTTTTTATTTTTTATTTTTTTTAAATTGTAAAGTGAAAGTGGAAGTAGAATGGCGGAGGCAATTAACATTCTTAAATTTCCCACTTGGAGAGCGCTGAATATTTTTTCGCCACCTTCAGTAAACATCCCTTTCTTCATCAGCTTAAAAGAACTCCCCCAAATACAAGCAAGAATTAGAAGAAGAACCCAGCTTTTTAAATTTTTTGACATGGCGCAAAAGTAGGCATTAAATAAGCTAAAATTTTAATTTCTTTACTTATTGACATTAATTGTTAAAAAGTTTACCACATATTCCCACAAATCATAAATCTATTGTTTTTAAAGAGTTTAAAAAAATATTAAACTTTATATCGCAACCTTTTTCGGATATAAACGTTAAAAGTTATGAACAATTAAAAGTTAAGTGGTAAAAAGTGGTAAAATTCCATTATTTTTACCCATTATAACGCTATGGCAGGTTTAGTTGGAGAATTCGAGGTGAAATTGGACGAAAAAGGTCGATTTCTATTTCCTTCCGGTTTACGGAAGCAGCTTCCCCCTGCGTCTCAACGTGATTTTATGTTAAACAAAGGTTTTGAGGACTGCTTGACGCTTTATCCGCTTCCAGAATGGGAAAAGGTAAGTGACCGACTTTCAAAAATGAACTTGTTTAAGCCGAAAAATCGAATGTTTTATCGTTTGTTTCATCAAGGAGCAAAACAGATAGCATTGGATAATGCTGGCCGGGTATTGATTCCTACTGCGCTTGTGGAGCGTGTAGGATTGCTGCAAGAGGTAATGCTCATTGCATACAATGACCGTATTGAAATCTGGGATAAATCCAAATACTTCAATTTGATTGAAGGGAACATGGCAGACTTCGCTGATTTGGCGGATGATGTAATGGGCGATTTGGATAATGGATAAAAAGATACCGTATCACATACCAGTTTTGTTGCAGGAATGCATTCAGGGTTTAGATATTAAGCCAGAAGGTGTTTATGTGGATGTCACTTTCGGTGGCGGCGGTCATGCAAAAGAAATCTTCAAGCAAATTAATGAGCAGGGTAAATTAATTGTTTTCGATCAAGATGCTGCGGCAAAAGAAAATACTTGGGAAGCCCCAAATTTTTATTTTGTTCCTTCAAATTTTATTTATTTATCAAATCATTTGAGAGCTCATAAATTTGATGCTATAGATGGCTTATTGGCAGATTTGGGCGTTTCTTCGCATCAATTTGATATACCAGAACGAGGATTTTCAATTCGTGAAGATGCGCCTTTGGACATGCGAATGAACCAAAATTCAGAGCGTTCCGCATTTGAAGTTGTGAACCTAGATAGTGAAGATAAACTTATTTCAATTTTTCGATATTACGGCGAGTTAAGTAATTCTCGTGCTTTAGCTGGTGAAATTGTCCGGCAACGTGCCTCAAAATCAATTAAAACAACGTTTGAATTAATGGCCGTTTTAAAGCCATTTGCCCCAAAATTTAAAGACCATAAATTTTATGCGCAGGTTTTTCAGGCAATTAGAATAGAAGTCAACCAAGAATTAGATGCATTAAAACAACTTCTTTTACAATCAAGTGAATTATTGAAGCCAGGAGGAAGATTAGTAGTGATATCATACCATTCTTTGGAAGATCGTTTGGTGAAAAATTTTATAAAACGCGGCTCTTTTGAGGGTGAAATTCAGAAAGATTTCTTTGGAAATATATTAAAACCATTTAAAGAGCTTATAAAACATCCGCTTGTACCCGGAGAGTATGAAATTAGATTAAATAGTCGCGCAAGAAGCGCAAAATTAAGAATTGCTGTGAAGAATGACTGAGGATAAAAATACAAATAAGCAAGCACCTTCAAGTGAGAACGAAACTAAAAAGCGTTCAGGGAAAGCTAGTGCATTTTCTCAAATATTGAATGGAGATTTTTTAACAAAAGAGTTTGTTTTAAATAATTTGAATTATATCTTTTTTTTGATTGCATTGCTTCTGCTTATTATAGCAAAAGGATATTATGGAAAACAAATTTCGGTTGACATTGATAATGCCCAGAGGGAATACGATCAAAATGCTGCCGAATACATAGAGGTAAAATCAAAATTAGAAACTGTTACAAGACGCTACAAATTAGTAGAAAGACTAGAAAAGAGAGAATTGAAAGAGACTAAAAATGCGACAAAAGTAATTCGTTTGAAAAAGAAAAAAGATGAGTAAAGAGAAAAACTTTCTTTATTACAGGGCTTATGCCATCTATTTTGGTTTTGTTATCATTATGATAACAGTGCTCTACAATACTATTTCTTTACAATTAGAAGGCCGTTCAACTTTTTTTGATTCCTCAGATTTAAAAATACCTGTTCGAACAGTAAATCGAATTCCTAGAATGGGGGAGATTTTAGACCGCAACAAGAATCCGCTAGTTACCTCAGTTACCTATTTTGATATTCACATGGATCCAACGGTAATTGACCAAAAAGTTTTTGATGATGAATTATCAGATTTAGCAGAAGGTCTTCACAAAATGTATCCTGATAAATCAGCCCGAGAATACATTAATTCAATTCAAAAAGCACGTGCCAATAAATCACGCTATTTACTAATAAGGAAAAAAGTCACAAACGACGAGCGAAAACGACTAAGGAAATTACCAATCTTCAAAATAGGACGAATGAAGGGTGGCTTAATTGATACAGATGCGCTTATTGAGCGTGAACTTCCTAATGGAAATTTATTGAGAAGAACTCTTGGTTATTACTCCATGGATAGAGGTGTAGAAAAGCGAGTTGGAATTGAAGGGGCATTTTACGAATACTTGAGAGGCGAGGACGGCGCAGAACTAGAACAGAAATTTTCGACTGGTTGGAAAAAAACGGGACAAATTACAAGAGAGTCAGTTGAGGGAGCAAATGTGATCACCTCGATTGATAAAGAAATCCAAGAAGTAGCTCATTCTGAATTAGAAAGACAATTAAGAGATATGGATGCTGAACACGGAAGTGTAATTGTGATGGAAGTAAAAACAGGTTTTATTCGTGCTATAGCTAACCTTACAAATAATGATAATAAATCATATAGTGAGTCTTACAATTATGCTGTTGGTTTTCATGAGGTGCCGGGTTCAACTTTTAAGTTAGCATCTTTAATGGCTGGTCTAGAAGATGGAAAATTCAAAATTACAGATAAGGTTTCTGCTGTTGGCTCATATTCTTTTCCTGGAAAACGTTTGGAGGATTCCAATCACGGTATTGGATATGGCACCATAACAATTCAAAAAGCATTTGAAAAATCATCCAATGTTATTGCACAACTTATTTACCGTACTTATCACAACGATCCAGAAAAGTTTTTAGCGCGCTTAAAGCAATTTGGTTTAACACAGCCATTGGGTGTTGCTATTAAAGGAGAAGCATTTCCAGTTATCCCAAAAATCGGAACTCCGGGTTGGTCGGCACTTTCTATTCCTATGATGGCAATTGGTTACGAGTTACAACAAACGCCACTTCAAACTTTGGCATTCTACAATGCAGTAGCCAATGAAGGAAAATTGCTACGCCCACTTTTTGTAGAAAGAATTGAGCGATATGGTAAGGTTGTAAAGAATTTTAATCCCGTTGTTCTTCGTGAAGAAATTTGTTCTAAAAATACAATTAAAATTCTTCAATCTTGTCTAAAAGGTGTCATGACAGATGGTACAGGGTCTGATTTAAAAAGCTCTCTTTTTAAAATTGCTGGAAAAACAGGAACAGCAAAATTAGTTGGCGAAAATAAATTATACAACGATCAAAGAAACAGTGCTTACCAAGCTTCATTTGTAGGATATTTCCCTGCTGATAAACCGATCTATTCTTGTATTGTAGTAATCTCAAATCCTAAGAAGGAAATTTATGGCGCGAGGGTTTCAGGAACTGTTTTTGCAGAAATTGCCAACAAAATTTATGCATCAACACTTTCTTATCACAAGGCAATCAATCAAAATGCGAAGAAAAAGAATGTTTTGCCGCTTGTTAAGAAAGGAAATAAACGAGATATATTAGCTGTATTAGATCAATTGCATATTCTTTATAAATTAAATTACCATGGCGAATGGTTATCTGCCGATACTCTCAAAGGTTCAGTTCAACTCTCAAAAAAAATAATTCTAAAAAATAAAATCCCAAATGTTCTTGGACTAACAGCTAAGGATGCTGTCTTTCTTCTTGAAAGTAGGGGCTTGATTGTCAAATTAGCTGGTTGTGGGCGTGTAACTAAACAATCTTTAAATCCGGGAATACTGCCAACTAAAGGTCAATTAATAAAAATAGAATTGCAATGATGATGTTGTCTGACATATTATTGAATATTAAAACTGAATCTGTTGTAGGTTCTTTGGCCCATCCTGTTGAGTCTTTGATTTTTGATTCTCGTCAGGCAAATTCTTCCTCTGTTTTCTTTGCTATTAAAGGAAGTGCTACTGACGGCCATTTATTTGTTCAGCAAGCACACGATAAAGGCTGTAGAATTTTCGTTGTACAAAACAATATTCCAGATTTATCTGATTCAACAATCATAAAAACAAGTGATACCTCAGCTTTATTGGCATCAATGTCTTGTAACTTTTTTGAGAATCCTTCGAAGAAATTAAAACTTATTGGTGTTACAGGAACCAATGGGAAAACGACATGCACATCTCTTCTTTATAAACTTTTTTCAGATTTAGGATATAAATGCGGTTTAATTTCAACGGTTGTAAATAAAGTTGGTTCTACTGATATTGTTGCAACACATACAACTCCGGATCCAGTAAGTTTAAATCGTTTGCTTGCTCAAATGGTGACTGAGAATTGCACGCATTGTTTTATGGAAGTTAGTTCACACGCAATTCATCAAAATAGAATTTCAGGATTAAATTTTTCTGGTGCTGTATTTACAAATATTACTCATGATCATTTGGATTACCACAAAACTTTTTCAGAATATATCCGTGTGAAAAAAACTTTTTTTGATTTATTACCTGCTACCTCTTTTGCGCTTGTCAATACTGACGATAAAAATGGGATGATAATGCTCCAAAATACACTTGCTTCAAAACAGACTTTTGCTCTAAAAACACCAGCAGATTTTAAAGGAAAAGTAATGGAGAATGAGTTTACTGGCTTAGTGATAAAAATCAATGGAAAGGAAGTTTATTCTCGACTTGTTGGTGAATTTAATGCATATAATTTATTAGCAGTTTATGGCGTATCACTTTTGCTTGAGGAAGATGAACTTGAAGTTTTGCGAACAATGAGCCTTCTTGAATCTGTTGAGGGAAGATTTCAATACGTTCAAAGTACTAAAGGTATTACAGCGATTATTGATTATGCTCATACGCCTGATGCATTAGAAAATGTGCTAAAAACAATTAATGGTATTTGTAAAGGAGATGCTAAAGTAATAACAGTAATTGGGTGCGGAGGAGATCGTGATAAGTCAAAAAGACCGCTAATGGCAAAAATTGCCTGCGATAAAAGCACTAATGTTCTACTGACATCTGATAATCCAAGAACTGAGAACCCTGAAAGTATTTTATTAGAAATGGAAGCGGGCTTAGATGATATTGAAAAGCAAAAAGTAATAACAATTCAAGATAGAAAGCAAGCAATTAAAACTGCAATTCTATTAGCAAATACAGGTGATATTATTTTGATTGCAGGAAAAGGCCATGAAAAATACCAGGAAATTATGGGTGTTCGTCATGATTTTGATGATTTGAAAATTACAGAAAATATGTTTAACGAATTAAATAAGTAATGCTATACTATATTTTTGATTACCTCGATAAGTTCAATTTTCCAGGTGCAGGTTTATTCAATTACATCTCCTTTCGTGCTGCAATGGCCTTGCTTATGTCTCTTTTTGTGTCGATTCATTTCGGTAAACGCATAATCAATAAATTGCGTAATCAGCAAATCGGGGAAACGGTTCGTGATTTAGGATTATCAGGGCAACTTGAAAAATCAGGAACGCCAACAATGGGTGGAATCATAATTCTTGCAGCAATTTTAATTCCAACCTTGTTATTTGCTAAGCTCCAAAATGTATATGTTATTACAATGATTATTTCAATCATTTGGCTTGGGTTAATTGGATTTTTAGACGATTATATTAAGGTTTTTAAGAAAAACAAGGAGGGTTTAAAAGGTCGTTTTAAAATTATAGGACAAATAGGAGTTGGTTTAATAGTAGGTTGTATCCTTTATTTTTCTGATGAGGTAGTTGTTCATAAAAGAGTCCCCTTGAATTATCGCTTAAAAATGAATGAAACTTTTGTAACGCAAAGGCATATTCAAAATGAAGGGGAGAATTATAAATGGATCAAAACGGATGATATGACAACCACAATTCCCTTTATGAAGGGGAATGAGTTTAATTACAATTGGTTGATTGGCGATTCTCATAAATCTTATGGCTGGCTACTTTTTATTCCCATAGTCATTTTTATTGTAATTGCTGTTTCCAATGGTGCAAATATGACGGATGGATTAGACGGTTTAGCAACAGGTTCTTCTGCAATTATTGGAATTGCATTAGCAGTATTGGCTTACGTTAGCTCTAATTATAAGTTTGCGGATTATCTGAATGTCATGTACATCCCAAATGCTGAAGAATTAGTGGTTTTTATATCCGCTTTTGTGGGCGCATGTATTGGATTTTTATGGTATAATTCCTATCCTGCTCAAGTTTTTATGGGAGATACAGGAAGTCTAGCATTGGGAGGAATTATTGCTGTCTTTGCGATTTCTATACGAAAGGAATTACTGATCCCAGTTTTGTGTGGCATCTTTCTAATTGAAAATCTATCGGTAATACTGCAAGTGGGTTATTTCAAATTCACAAAGAAACAGTTCGGTGAAGGCAGGAGAATTTTCTTGATGGCGCCCCTGCATCATCATTATCAAAAGAAAGGAATTCATGAGGCAAAAATAGTTGCGCGCTTTTGGATTATTGCTGTTTTATTGGCTGTTATAACGATTGTAACATTGAAATTACGTTAAACTGTGGAGGGTAAAAATAAATGTATTGTTGTTTTGGGCGCTGGCGAAAGTGGCGTTGGTGCAGCTATTCTTGCAAAAAAACAAGAATGGAATGTTTTTGTTTCTGACGCAGGGAAAATCAAAGCGGATTATAAAACAGAGTTAGACAATAATCAAATTGAATGGGAAGAAAATACGCATTCTACAGATCGTATCTTTCAAGCTGAGCTCATTGTTAAGTCTCCGGGAATCCCAGAAACAACCGACTTAATGCGCGCTCTTCGAAATAAGCAAGTCAAGATAATTTCTGAGATAGAATTCGCGGGCTACTACACCAGAGGAAAATCTATTTGTGTTACAGGAAGTAACGGGAAAACAACTACAACAATGCTTACCCATCATATTTTGAAGAAAGCAGGATGGGATGTTGGCTTAGCAGGAAATGTTGGAAAAAGTTTTGCGAAACAAGTGGCAGAAGGCGACCACGATTGGTATGTGATTGAACTGAGTTCTTTTCAATTGGATGACATGTTTGATTTCAAAGCTGATATCGGAATACTTACAAATATTACACCAGATCATCTGGATCGCTACGAAAACCAAATGCAAAAATATGTGGATTCAAAATTTAGAATTCTCAATAATCAAAATCATGAGGATTGGTTTATCTACAATTATGATGATCCAATAATTAGAGAAGAATTATCAAAAAGAAAGCTATCAATGAATCTTGCACCTTTTTCATTGAAAGAAGAAATAAAAGTAGGTGCTTACGCTGTAAATAATCAACTAATAATCAATATAAAAGACCAATTAACTATGTCAATTCACGAATTAGCTTTGAAGGGTAAGCACAATACCCAAAACTCGTTAGCAGCAGGGATTGCTGGACGCCTTGTTGAAATTCGCAAGAGTATCGTGCGTGAAAGTCTTGAGGACTTCGAAAATGTTGAACACCGCCTTGAATTTGTAGCGAAAGTCAATGGAATTGAATTTATAAACGACTCCAAAGCCACAAATATAAATTCAACCTGGTATGCATTGGAAACAATGGAAAATCCCGTTGTTTGGGTTATGGGTGGAGTGGACAAAGGAAATGATTATTCCGAATTAAGTAACTTGGTAAAGGACAAGGTGAAAGCAATTATTTGTCTTGGTATTGACAATCAAAAAATCATCAAGGCTTTTGGTCACCTTGTAGAAACGATTGTAGAAGCTGGATCTGCAACAGAGGCAGTTGCTTATGCTTATCGTTTAGCGAAAAAAAATGAAACAGTTTTACTTTCTCCAGCTTGCGCAAGTTTTGATTTATTTGAAAACTATGAAGACCGAGGAAATCAATTCAAGCAAGCGGTTAGAAAGTTGTAATTGAAAATTTATTGATTCATAACTAAAATGGAAATAAAAGATATTAATCCCAATTTAAGATCGTATTTAAAATACCTTAAAGGTGATCCTGTAATATGGATTATTACGATTTTAATGATGGCTTTCTCTTTGGTAACAGTGTATAGTTTTGTGCCTATACTTGTAAAAATTGAGGGAGGAACACCTTTTCAATATCTTTTTAAGCATTTTATCTATGTTTTATTGGGATTTGCCTCTATGTTTTTTATTCATAGAGTCGACTCAAAATACATCTATCAACTTTCAAAATTTGCCTATTATATTGCACTTGCTTTGCTGCTTTTTACCATTTTTTTTGGTGCAAAAGTAAATGACGCAGGCCGTTGGATTCGTATTCCATTTATTGGCTTAACGTTTCAATCGTCTGACTTTGCTAAGCTTGCCTTGATTCTATATATTTCTCGTTTACTTGTCCGAAAAAAGGAATTATTGAATGATTGGGAAAAAGGAATTGTTCCCTTAATGATTCCAATATTATTAATTTGTGGACTTATTATCAAAGATAATTTCTCAACCGCCGCCATGCTCTTTTTACTTTCAATGGCAATGCTGTTTATTGGAAGAGTTCCTTTTTTAAAACTTACAACATTAGCTGCTGGTGGAATTGGATTAGTTGCGCTTGTAATTGGTATTCATGTAACTGTTCCTCAGCTTAATCTTTTACCTCGCTATGATACTTGGGTAAGCAGATTCAATCAACGTGTTGAAAATGATATGGGTAACATTGCCAATGCGCAAGCAAATAACGCCCAGTTGGCTATTCACAATGGTTCTTTGTTTGGACAAGGTGTTGGTGACGGTAAATTAAAAGAATATTTGCCAGAAGCGTATGCGGATTTTTATTATGCAAGTTTTGTAGAAGAATTTGGCTTGTTTTCTTCTTTTTTTCTTGTCTTGCTTTACCTTATTTTATTGTTTCGAATTATTCGTATTTCATTGAAAACAGATGATTTATTCCAAACTTACGCTTCTATGGGAATCGGAGTTCATTTACTAACTCAGGCAAGTATTAATATGTTAGTTTGTACTGGAGTTTTTCCTGTTACAGGTCAAAATATGCCTTTTCTTGCTATGGGTGGTTCAGCATTAATTATGGCCTGTATTTCAATTGGAGTAATCCAATCTTTTTCAAATCAATTACAAAAGGGAAAAAAGGAAGAAGAGGGTGTTTTTGTTTCTTAAAGAAGTTTATTTATGTTGATTGAACGTGCAATTATATCAGGAGGAGGAACAGGAGGACATATCTTTCCGGCGATTGCAATAGCAGATGAAATAAAAAAACGCAATCCAAGCGCTTCAATTCTTTTTGTCGGTGCCATAGGGAAAATGGAGATGGAAAAAGTTCCTCATGCTGGCTACGATATCGTGGGTTTGAAGATAGCTGGTCTTCAACGAAAATTTTCCTTTTCAAATCTCCTACTTCCATTTAAAATTCTTGGAAGTTTATTAAAAGCTCGAAAAATTCTTATCGATTTTAAGCCCCAAATTGTTATTGGTGTTGGAGGCTATGCAAGTGGTCCGACATTGATGATGGCAAATTTTTTGAAAATGCCCACGGTAATTCAAGAACAAAATTCGTTTCCAGGAAAAACAAATAAAATTTTAGCCAAAAAAGCTGCTTGTATTTGTACCGCTTACGAGGGAATGGAACGTTTTTTTCCAAATTCTAAAGTAGTATTAACTGGAAATCCAATTCGCAAAGAATTTTCAGCTAGTTTGAAATCCAAAGCTGAGGCATGTTCTTTTTTTGGCTTAGACCCTGAAAAACCTACAATATTGGTTATTGGGGGAAGTTTAGGTGCTAAAACCCTTAATATTTCTGTTCAAAAAAATCTTGCAGAAATAATGAATTCAGGAGTACAGATTATATGGCAGTGTGGTAAATTATACCATTCTCAACTTCTTATTGATTTAAAGGATAAAGAATTAAAGAATATTTGTTTGTATCAATTTATTGAACGAATGGACTTGGCTTATTCTGCTGCCGATTTAATTATTTCGCGTGCTGGTGCCATTTCAGTTTCTGAATTATGTATCGTAGGAAAACCATTAATTCTTGTGCCCTCTCCAAATGTTGCCGAAGACCACCAAACAAAAAATGCTAATGCACTAGTTGCAAAAAATGCTGCAGTTCTAATTGCTGATTCTGAAGCACCTGACTCCTTATTCAAGATTGCATTGGATTTATTGAAGCAAAAAGAAAAATGTGAGCTTCTTTCCATTGAGATAAAAAAAATACAAAAATTAAATGCTACTGCTGATATTGTAGATGCATTCGAAAATAGTTTAATAGAAAATGGAACAAAATAAAAATCTATTTAGTGGTTTTAAAAATGTCTACTTTATAGGTATTGGTGGAATTGGAATGTCAGCTCTTGCAAGGTATTTTAATAATTTAGGATTTAAAGTCGCTGGATATGATAAAAGCGCTAGCGATTTAACAAATAAATTAGAGGCAGAAGGATGTTTGATTCATTATGAGGATTTAGGGGAACAAATCCCAAATGAATTTAAAAATAAGACGACAACATTTGTGGTATTCACTCCAGCAATTCCGGAGGATATGAAGGAACTTTTCTATTTTATTAGTAATGAGTTTACTGTTTATAAACGTGCGGAAGTACTAGGAATTTTAACACGACAATCAAAAGGATTATGTGTCGCTGGAACGCATGGAAAAACAACAACTAGCTCTATGCTTGCTCATATTTTAGATCAATCTTCATGGAAATGCAATGCGTTTTTAGGCGGAATTGCTACAAATTTTAATTCCAATTTGGTGCTTTCTGATACAAGCGATTGGACAGTTGTTGAAGCAGATGAGTTTGATAGATCCTTTTTAAAGCTATCGCCTTTTTCAAGTGTTGTGACGGGTGTAGATCCTGATCATTTAGATATTTATGGGAGTATAGAACAATTTAATGAAGGTTTCCGACAGTATGCAATGAAAATTGATCCTAGTGGCTTTTTAGTTGAGAAGGAGGGCTTGAATCTTCCAACATTAGCCAAAAAAGTATCCTATGCTCTTCATTCAGAAACAGCAGATTACAGCATGAATAATTTAGTTTTTCGAGACGGATTTATTTTTTCGGTTGTACGTTTAAAAACAAATGTTTGGCAAAATGTTAAGTTGGGAATTCCAGGCTCTCATAATGCAGAGAATGCACTTGCTTGCATTGCACTTTTAGATTGTTTGGGAATGAGTGAATTGGAAATTCGAAATGGACTTTCAAGTTTTACTGGTGTGAAAAGACGTTTTGATTATCAAATTCGGACAGAGGACTTGGTTTTTATCGATGATTATGCGCATCATCCAAATGAATTAAAGGTTTTAATTGAATCTGTACGAAATTTGTACCCCAATAAAAAAATTACAGGAATTTTTCAGCCGCACTTATTTTCTAGAACGAGAGACTTTGCTATAGAATTTGCTGCAGAATTATCAAAATTAGATGAATTAATCTTATTGCCAATTTATCCAGCAAGAGAAGAACCCATTTATGGTATTTCAAGCGCTTGGCTGTATTCTAAAGTTGAATTATCAAAGAAATATTTATTGACGCCTTCTGAAGCCTTACAACATTTAAATCAGTTCAATAAAGGAATTGTCTTAACGATCGGAGCAGGAGATATTGATAAAATGGTCGCTCCATTGAAGGAAATATTATCATCAAATTTAACTTCTGCAGAATGAAAAAATGGTTAAAAATTCTTTTATGGACATTTCTTGGTGCTGGTGTAATTACCGTTTTTGTTTTTTCAAATCAGCAAGAAAAAAATAAAAAAATTTTAAATCCTGAAATTTCGATACATGTTGAAGGTGAAAATACATTTCTAACAGAAAAGGAATTGTGGGATCGTTTAAAATTTCTGAGGTTGGTGTTTGATGGCCAGCAGAATAATGCTATTAATATACATAAAATTGAAAAGGCTATTGCCCAAATGACAGAGGTGAAAAATGTAAAGGCCTATCGACAGATTGGAAAGAAATGGTTTTTAAAAATTGAATTGAGAAAACCGATTGCTCGTATTTTCAATTCTTATGGTCAAAGTTTTTATATCGATGACGACGGATTTATGATGAATCGATCTGATCTTCATACTGCACGTGTACTTATATTTTCAGGCTTTATAAAGGACAAGTTTTCCCATAAATCAGTGCCAGAAATTATCAACAACGACTCATTGAAAAGTATTAAAAAAATTGATGAAATCTATGGAATTTCAAGTTATGTTTGTAATGATACATTAATGTCAAAACTTATTGGCCAAGTGTATTTGGAAAAAAATGGTGATTTCATTTTAATTCCGTTGCTCGGCGATCAAAAAATAATTTTTGGTTCTGCATATTCAGAACTAGAAATAAAAGAAAAGTTTGATCGATTGAGGGTTTTTTATGAAGAAGCAATGCCCTACGAAGGTTGGGATAAATATGATGAAATAAGTGTAAAATATGAAGGACAAATCGTTTGCAGAAAAAGAAGATAGCGGACAAGGTAATACAAGTCGAGTTATTGTAGGCTTAGACATAGGAACAACTAAAATTGCCTGTTTTATTGGTCGTAAAAATGAACACAATAAAATTGAAATTATTTCAATGGGTAAAAGTGAATCCATGGGAGTAATGCACGGTGTTGTTGCAAATATTGAAAAAACTGTTCAGTCTATAACAGCAGCAGTAAATGCTGCTCAATTATGTAAAGAAGGAACCTTGTCAATAAAAAACGTCTATGTTGGAATAGCTGGACAGCATATAAAAAGTATTCAGCACAGGGGAATGTATACAAAAAGGGATAACACAAGTGAGATTTCTCAGGAGGATATTGATTTCTTTGTTGATGACATGCATAAAATGGTTATGCCTCCTGGAGAAGAAATTATTGATGTTATTCCTCAAGAATACATTGTCGATGGCTCTCCGGAAATAAAAGAACCTATTGGTATGGCTGGTGTTCGTTTAGAAGCAAATTTCCATATTATTACTGGACAAATTAATAATGTGATGAACATTAAAAGGTGCATTGAAAGAGCGAATTTGAATGTGCGCGATATTATTCTTGAACCTATTGCTTCTGCAGATGCCGTTTTAAGTGATGAAGAAAAAGAAGCTGGAATTGTTTTAGTAGATATAGGCGGAGGCACAACTGATATCGCTATATTTCAGGATGGAATTATTCGTCATACTGCAGTTATTCCTTTTGGTGGAAACATTATTACAAACGATATAAGAGAGGGTTGTAAAATTCTATCTCGCCACGCTGAAGCTTTAAAAATAAAATACGGCAGTGCAAGTGCTTCTGAAAACAAGGAAAATGAAGTAGTATGCATTCCAGGATTACGAGGGAGAGAACCAAAAGAGATAACTCTCAAAAACTTGTCAAATATCATTCAAGCTAGAATGGAAGAGATAATTGAGTTGGTGAATTATGAAATTAAAAATTCTGGCTACAGTAAAAAGTTAATAGGCGGAATTGTTGTTACTGGAGGCGGTGCACAATTAAAGCATTTAACGCAATTGTTTGAATATATGACAGGAATGGATACTCGAATTGGATACCCAACAGAGCATCTTGCTAATTCAAATGATATTGAAAATATAGAAAGTCCAATGTTCGCTACTGGAATTGGTCTGGTTTTACAAGGATTTAAAAAGTTGGATAATATAAAAGATTCTGTTGACATCACATCCATTAAAGAGGAAGTCACAAAGCACTCTAATAGAGAGCGGAGAGGAACCTTTTTTGATAAGTTTTTAAATAAAACAAAAGAGTTTTTTACAGATGAAAATTAATTAACTATTAAAATAATATTATGGAATTTGATATGCCGAAAATGGAATTTGACTTACCGAGAGACTATAACTCAATTATAAAAGTTATTGGTGTTGGAGGTGGTGGAAGTAACGCAGTAAATCATATGTTTAACCAAGGAATTGTTGGTGTGGACTTTATTGTATGTAATACTGATCGACAAGCGCTTGATATTTCTCCTGTGCCTTATAAAATTCAATTAGGAGCACAATTGACAGATGGTAGAGGTGCTGGTATGCTTCCGGAAGTGGGAATGGCAGCAGCGAATGAAAATATTGAGGAAATTCGCGAATTACTATCAAAGAATACAAAAATGGTATTTGTGACTGCTGGTATGGGAGGTGGCACAGGAACTGGAGCAGCTCCAGTAATTGCACAAGTTGCTAAGGATTTGGGAATTTTAACTGTGGGAATTGTAACAATTCCGTTTAATTTTGAAGGAAAAAAACGTCGTCTTCAAGCAGAGGAAGGTTTGAATAAAATGCGTGAAAATGTTGATACACTTCTTGTGATTAATAATGAGCGCTTAAGAGAATTTGGAAAAGATATGTCTCTTACAGATGCGTTTTCCTATGCCGATGATATTTTAACTGTCGCTGCAAAAGGAATTGCTGAAGTAATTTCTGTAACAGGTGTAATAAATGTTGATTTTAATGATGTTAATACTGTCTTAAGAAATAGTGGTCACGCAATCATGGGTAGCGCAAGTGCTGAAGGTGAAAATCGTGCTCTTGAAGCTGTAACATCAGCACTTACATCTCCTTTACTAATGGATAACGAAATTGATGGTGCACGTTATGTATTATTAAACATTACCTATGGATCTAAAGAAGTGATGATGGATGAAATTACTGAAATTACTGATTATATTCAAGAAGCTGCTGGTGCAACTGCAGATGTAATTTGGGGTCATGGACTTGATAGTTCATTGGGTGAAAAAATCAGTATAACTTTGATTGCAGCTGGTTTAAAAGATGTACCATTAAATGGCTTTGAAAAGGCTCCAGAACGAAAAGTTGTAGATTTACATGGTGAAAATAATAAAGAAATTACAAGTCTTTTGACGAATCCCGTTAGTTCTGTTGAAGGTTCAGGAAATTCTAAAGATGAGTTCTCAGAGGAACCTTTTCTAAAGTCGGAACAAATAACTGATAAAACTATTCCTGCAGAATCAATTTCACAAAATTTTAGCGAAAAAAAATCTTTTGATCTCTTTGAATCTGCTGTAGAGATTAATCCTTCTGCTATTTTAGATGTAAACGATGATACCAATTTTGTGGAAGAAATAACGTTTCATCAAAATGAAGCAACTTCTAATACAGAAGCAAAAGATGTTCAACCTGAATTTTCTTGGGATATAGGTTCACAAAGTACGCCTAATTCTGATGCTTCTGAAAGCTCAACTAAAATTGAGGAAAAAGAAGAAATTGTCCGCCATATGCTAGAAGAAGAAGTAATTATGGAGCTCGATTCAGAGGTAAAACAGACTACGCCCGAAGAGCAACAAAAAATAGCACAGGAAAGATCTTCTAAAATTATGGAATATACTAATAAGTTAAAAAATGCGGAGGGTATTGCTGATTTTGAAAATGAACCAGCCTATGTTCGCAGAAACATTTCTTTAAATCAAAGTATTCCAAGTTCTGAAGAATCCGTTTCAAGATTTGGACTTTCAGAGGAGGAAGATGGGAAATCGGGATTGCGTAGTAATAATTTCTTACATGATAATGTTGACTGATGAGTTTTACTAATATGATTAATGAGGCGATTAAAAAAGCGATGCTTGCAAGAGACAAAGATCGTTTGGAGCCATTAAGAGATATAAAATCAAAACTCTTGTTAGAAAGTACATCTGGAAATGGAGAAGTTTCTGAAGAAACAGCACTTAAAATTTGTATGAAATTACACAAACAACGAATTGAAACCTATGATTTATATATTTCTCAAAATAGAGCAGATTTAGCAGAAGTTGAGCTCTTACAAGCGAATATAATTCAAGAATTTTTACCTAAAATGCTTAGTGAAGACGATATTAAAATCGAGGTTTTAGCAGCAATATCTCAAACTGGTGCTAGTGGACCACAAGATATGGGAAAAGTAATGGGTATTTTGTCAGCAAAATTAGCAGGTAAGGCAGATGGAAAAATTATTGCTTCACTTGTAAAAGAAGAATTACTAAAATCATAGAACAAATAATTAATATCATTGTAAAAGCATTCTAATGGATGCTTTTTTCAATTTTTTAATATGAGCAAATATTCAATTATTCAAGAACTTATTGAAACTATTAAAGTTTATAATCTGAAAGGTTGGTCTCCAGCTACTTCAACTAATTATTCTTTTATTGACGAGAACAATCAAATGTGGATTTCACGCTCTGGAATAGATAAAAGTATAATTTCCGAAATTGATTTTATTCCTATTGATGAAAATGCTTACTTCACGGGAAACAATCTTACTTTTAAACCTTCTGCTGAAACGGCTATTCATCTTTTTATTTACAAGATTTTTCCTGAAACTAAAATTATCTTACATAGCCATGGTATTTATCCTGTTTTACTTTCTTCAGTAAAGAAAAATTATTTTGAATTTCAAGGAAATGAAATACAGAAGGGCTTTGATGGAGAAGTTTCTCATCTCTCGAAATTGAGAATTCCACTTTTAGAAAATAGTCAGGACATGTCTTTTTTTGAAAAGGAACTCTGGTCACGAAAATCGGAAATTCTTCATTCTTGTTTTGCTATTTCTAAGCACGGAACTTATGCTTGGGGAAAAAATTTATTTGAAGCAAAAAGACATCTTGAAACCTTGGATTATCTTTGTCAATTTGAATGGAATTTAACTCAAAAATAATGGCACTACTTTCTATTCCCTCTTTAAATACTCAATATGATAGTCCCAAAGACATACATACTTTTTTAAATAGTCACGGTATTTTTTTTGATCAATGGAACTGTGACATTGTTTTTGATGATGACGCTACTCAAGAAGAAATATTAGCAGCTTATTCAAAAGACTTAATACCATTTATGAAGAATTCTGGTTATAAGACCGCAGATGTCATATCCATTAACGCTACAACAGAAAATTATAGCACCTTACGCACTAAGTTTCTGGCTGAGCACACACATTCTGAAGATGAAATTCGTTTTTTTGTTGACGGAAAAGGTTTATTTTGGTTTAATTTAGACAATGTGCCAGTATTTAATTTACTCTGTGAGGCTGGAGATTTAATCAGCGTCCCTGCAGGCACAAAGCATTGGTTTGATGCTGGAGAAAAAAATCCTTTTGTTAAAGCAATACGGGTTTTTATGGATGTTAGTGCTTGGGTGCCAGATTATACAAATTCTGGAATCGAGTTAGAATTTTCAAACTTTATAATGCCCTCTCGTGAAAATTGATTGTGATTATATTTTAATGGATATTGAGGGCACAACTTCTTCCATTTCCTTTGTAAAGGATGTATTATTTCCATATTTTCTATTAAATATTGATGATATCAATAAACTTTCTAATATAAAGGAAGTAAAGTACGCTTTCGGTCAAGTTTTACGTCTAGTAAAACAAGAGGAAAACAGAGATATTACAACAAGCGAAGAGGTAATTCTTCAATTAAAGAAATGGTGTGAGCAGGATTTAAAAATTACACCCTTAAAAACTTTGCAGGGTATTTTATGGCAGAAAGGTTATCAGAATGGTGAATTACTTGGTCACGTGTTTGATGATGTTCCTTTAATGTTAGAAAATTGGAACTTGCTAGGTAAGAAAATGGGTATTTTTTCTTCAGGTTCAGTAAAGGCTCAAAAGTTATTATTTAGTCATAGTGTAAATGGGGATTTGTCAATTTATTTATCAAATTATTTTGATACAAACATGGGTGGTAAAAGAAATAGTGATACATATTCTTTGATAACGAAAGAACTCGCACTGCCTTCCAATCGTATTTTATTTCTCTCTGATGTAACAGAAGAACTAGTTGCTGCTGATAAAGCTGGAATGAAAACTGTTCAAATTACACGAGAAGGGAACATTCAATCATGGAAACAATCTGCATCAAATTTTTCAGAAATTGTCATCGTATAAATTTTTCAAAAAAAAAGACCACTTAGTAGTGGTCTTTTTATAAATAATAAAAATTTTTATTTAGTTGTTAGTTGGTGCACCAGTAGTGTTAACAGGTGTTCCACTCTCTGGAGCAGCTCCCACTTCACCTTTAATACGAATTACTGCATCGTAATAACTAGGATTACCTTGTTCATCTTTTCCAATAACTACATTTGTAGAAATTGTAACACTCTTATTTATTGGTCCAGGTCTGTTTGTATCATATCTTACTTTTATTACACCTGTTGCTCCTGGAGCAATTGGTTCTTTCGGCCAATCTGGAACAGTACAACCACAAGAACCTTTAGCATTTGAAATTATTAGAGGTTCGTTGCCAATGTTTTTGAACTCAAATGTACAATTTGGTTCTCCACCATATTTAATACTTCCATAATCATGAACTTCTTTGCTAAATTCAATTTTTGGACCTTTTTCAATTTGAGCATTCAATGAGTTAATTAGAACAGAAGTTCCAAAAATCAATACTAGAGATAAAATTAATTTTTTCATATTTTGTTTTTTGTAAAAATACATCTTTTTAATTGATTGAAAAATTTTTAACATAACATTAACAGGTTTTTCTATTCATCTTCTCTTTTCAACCATCCTCGTTTCATGAAATAAATGAGTAAGCCTAGACCAAGAAAAAACATCAATCCCATTATTGTATAATATCCATTTTGGTATTTCAATTCAGGCATATTTTCAAAATTCATTCCATATACACCAACAATAAATGTAAGAGGAATAAATATTGCACTTACAATTGTCAACACTTTCATAATTTGATTCATTCGCTGCCCTTGACTAGCATAATATAAATTTGCTAAGCCATCAAGAATTTGTTTGTTTGCCTCAATTTCTTCCAAAATACTCAGGCAGGATGATTTTAAATTTGAGAAATAACGAAAGTTTGATTTTTCGAGAAAATTACTTTCACTATTTAGAATTTGTAAGGTAATGTCACGTGTTGGTTGAACAATTTTTCTAAGTTCAATTAGTTTTCTTTTTTCTAATTCAATTTCCTTAAAAATCGCCTTATTATTTGTGCTATGAATTCGCTCATCAATATTTTCTATTCTTGCCGTTATATTTTCTAGCACTTCAAAATAATTATCAATAATAGCTTCTAGCATTCTAAATAATAAAAAGTCTGGACCTTTTGATCGAATTTTCCCCCTTGCTTTTACAATTCGGTCTCTAATATCAGAAAAGTGATCAGCAGCTTTTTCTTGAAAAGAGATCAAATAATTGCTTCCTAAAATGAAAGAAATTTGTTCTTGGTTTAATAGATTATCATTTTTTTCTGTGGGAAGCGCTGATTTAATTTGAAAGAACACATATTTTGGATATTCTTCAATTTTTGGTCTTCTTGATGAAGTGTGTATATTTTCATTGGTGAGCTTATCAATCTCTAATTTATGGCACAACTCTTCAATACTTTTAGTATCATCTAAGCCGTGAAAATTAAGCCAAGCAACATGGTCATTGTCTAATTCATTTTCTGAAAAGCTTGAACCAAAAAATTCAGAGTTCTCTTTTTTAACAGCGTAAAATGCAGCATTGTACTTATATAACTGACATTGACTCATTTCTTATTTTTAAAGTTAAATCTTTGTTTTCATTGCTTTAGAAATCCCACATCCCGCGCATGAATCTTTTTTTTGAAAAAACATTATCCAAAAATGCCGCAAAAGAAATAAAATTGCTAAACCGATACTTAGAAATACAATAATAGTTTGTGTCATTTGAGAATAAATTTACCTTTTTTATTTAGGATTTGATTTTTTACAAGAAATAAAATGAAAAAAGCGCTAAATTTTTAAAATCATCTTAAAAGTTGGAAGGCTATAAAAGCAGCGAAATACGCCATTACTCCCATAACGAATAGCTGAATTAAAGGCCATTTCCAACTGTTTGTTTCTCGTTTAACTACTGCTAGTGTCGACATACATTGCATTGCAAAAACATAAAAAATCATTAGTGATACTCCAGAAGCAACGGTATAGGTTTTTTCTCCTTTTGCATTTTTATCTCTTTTTAGTCGCTGAATTAACCTTGTTTTAGTCGCTCCATCGTCTTGTACTGCATAGATCGTTGCTAAGGACCCCACAAAAACTTCTCTTGCAGCGAAAGAAGTAATTAAGGAAATTCCAATTTTCCAATCGTAGCCAAGTGGCTCTATTGCAGGTTCTATAAATTTTCCCATTCTTCCGATGTATGAAGCTTCCAATTTTGCAGAGGCAAGTTCACGATCTTTATCTACTTTACTCAACAATGAGAACCGTTTTAGTTTTTTAGTTTTTTCAAGTGCTTCATCCATCGAATTATTTGGTCCGTAGGATGCCAAAGCCCAAAGAATAATGGAGATAGCCAGTATAACTTTTCCAGCATCGAAAATAAATAGTTTGATTTTTTCAAGTATACTAATTCCAATATTTGGCCATCTCGGATTTTTATAACTTGGTAGCTCAAGCAAAAGAAAGCCTTTTTCTTCACTTTTGACAATAAATTTCATGATAAACGAAACTGCTAAAACTGCAATTAAACCCAAGCTATAGAGTGAAAAAAGTACAATTCCTTGCAAGTTGATAAAACCAAAATAATAGATTTTAGGTATCACTAAAGAAATTAAGAGCGTATACACTGGAATTCTTGCACTGCAGCTCATAAAAGGAGCTACAAATATCGTAATCATTCGTTCTTTCCAATTTGAAATAGTTCTTGTTGCCATAACAGCGGGAATCGCGCATGCAACACTTGACATTAGTGGCACAACACTTTTGCCATTTAATCCGAAAGGTCTCATTAGGCGATCCATTATAAACACAACTCTTGCTAAATAGCCTGATTCTTCGAGAATAGCAATGAAAAAAAAGAGAAGTGCAATTTGTGGAATAAACACAACAATACCTCCAATTCCAGGAATTATTCCATGGCAGATTAAATTATTAAAAACACCTGCCGGAAGAATTTGTGAGGTATAAGCGGCAAAATTTGTAAAAATACCATCAATTAATTCCATTGGAATACTTGCAAAAGAAAATATAAATTGAAAAATAGTTAGTAATACACAAAGAAAAATTGCGTAGCCCCAAATTGGATGTACGATAATTCTATCAATTTTTCTTGAAAAGGCATCTGTTTTTGTTTCTTTTACTTTCTCAACTTCTTCGATTAATTTTTTAATTTTTTCATAGCGCAAATTTGTTTCGGCTATTTGTTTTTCTTGGTTATTAATTTCTGCAACTCGATAATCCTCTAAAAAAAATGATTCCCTAGCAGTGAGATTTAAAGTTTGAATAGCTTGAATAATTCTTTCTTTTCCCATTCTAAGTCGGGCATTAGAAGTAATAATTTGAACTCCCGGAAATGCCTCTTCTAACTTTTCAATATTAATTTCAATGCCTCTTTTAGCAGTAAGGTCCCACATATTTAGGACTAAAATGAGGGGGATATTTAAATCGTATAATTGTGTAAAAAATAAAAGATTGCGTTCTAAATTAGCAGCATCAACAATAAATAGCGCTGCGTCAGGATATAATTCTTGATTTTTGTTTGTGAGTAGATCGTAGACAATTTTCTCATCTTTTGACCGAGGATACAAACTATAGGCCCCCGGAAAATCGATTATTGAATAGGTTGTATCTCCAAGAGCAAGAAAGCCCTCTCTTTTTTCTACGGTAACACCCGCAAAGTTTCCTATGTGTTGCCTTAAACCCGTTAATAAATTAAAAACAGAGCTTTTTCCGGTATTAGGATTTCCAAATAGGGCAATTTTCATCTGATTGCAAACTTATGGATAAATGAGTATCAATTTTTTTCGCGTACTTTAATAAAAGCAGCTTCATCCTTTCTCAAGGAGATTACCGTGCTATTTATTTCAATTGCAATTGGATCGCCCAATGGTGCTTTGAATACAACTTCTAATGAACGCCCTACTAAAAACCCCATTTCAATCAGTTTTGATTTAATAGAAGAATTTTCAATTTCGATAATTTCGGACTTACTTCCTACTTTCATAGTTGAGAGATCAAACATGTGCAAATTTAAGATTTATTAACGCTAAAAACATACCTTTAAAGAGGTATTTACAACTTATTTTTAACAACAAATCGTGCAGTTTCTCGTGTTTTTTGTTCTACTAAAATTACTTTTCCTTTCGTCATTTTCGAAATTATTTGCTCATCGTAGTGGCGTATTGTAATAAGCTCTAATCCTTCGTTGTATTTTATGCTGTACTCTTTTTTGAAGTATTCGAGAATTTTTTCTTTGTTAATTTTTAGTTCGTCTAGCAAAATAGAAAAACTTAAGGCGGAATTTTGCATGAGGTTAATTTTTGCAGAGCAAGCTGAGAGACCTTTGAATAGTGTACTTAGGTTTTCTTCAACAATGAAAGAGAAATCATTTGGAGTAAAAGAAAATAGTACTTGATTATGTTTCACGATAAAAGATGCAATAAGCTTATCATTTTCTTTATTTGAATGAATTGTTGTCCCTTCATTTAACGGTTCAAGGAAAGATTTCACATACAGCGGAATGCCTTTATTTTGGAGTGGCTTTATCGTTTTTGGGTGAATAACACTGGCGCCGTAATATGAAAGTTCTAGCGCTTCTTTGTAAGATATTTTATCTAATTTTTTAGTGTTTTCAAAATATTTTGGATCAGCATTTAACATTCCAGGAACATCTTTCCAAATGGTTACACTTTCAGCATTACAGCAATAGGCAAAGATTGCAGCAGAATAATCGGAGCCCTCTCTTCCAAGTGTAGTTGATTTTCCATCTGAAGTAGCACCAATAAAACCTTGAGTAATTAATAATTTATTCTCTTTTATTTTTGGTAAAATAGTTCTGGAAATAGCTATTTCAGTTTTTTTCCAATCCACATTAGCTTCTTGGAAATTATTGTCAGTTTGCACCAATTCTCGTGCATCAATCCACATTGCAGAAAAATTGTTTTCGCTTAAATAAGCACTCAGAATATACGAAGAAAGGACTTCTCCTAAAGAAACAATTTGATCGTATTCCAATGAAAAATTTTGAGAATATGGTAAATTGAATTTAGCTTTAAGTTTATCAAATACTACTTCAATTTTATTATAAATTGGATTTGAATTAGTTTTAAAAAGTTCATTTAAAAGATCAACATGAAATTTTTCTAGTTCTGCAATACTTTTTAAGAATGTCAACTTATCCTTTGATTGGTATGCTTGATGAATTTCCTCCAGTTTATTTGTGGTTTTTCCGATAGCAGATAAAACAACTAGAATTTCTTCATCAGGGAATAATGACATTATTTTTGACACATTTCTGATTGCTGAAGCATCTTTTACGGAAGCCCCACCAAATTTGAATACTTTCATTGAACTAGTTTACGATGACAAAAATAGGGAATCAGCATTTGATTAAGATAATTTATTTGAAAGCTTTTTAATTTCAAGAGCAGGATTTGCATTTTTATAGAGTATTTCATAAACAGCATCTAAAATTGGCATCTCTACTTGAAATTTTTTGTTGATTTCAACTAAGCATTTTGTGGCGTAATATCCTTCAGCAATCATATTCATTTCCAATTGCGCATTTTTTACAGAATAACCTTTACCGATCATATGTCCAAATGTTCTATTTCTTGAAAAATTGGAGTAGGAGGTAACCAATAAGTCCCCTAAATAAGCGCTTGTTTTTGTATCGCGGTGCACAGGACTTACAACATCAATAAAACGTTCAATTTCTTGAAGTGCATTTGCAATTAAAACTGCTTGAAAATTATCGCCGTATCCTAAACCAGCGGATATACCTGAGCACAGAGCATAGACATTTTTTAGTATTGCAGAAAATTCAGTGCCAAATAAATCGTCAGATAGCGTTGTTTTTATATATCTACAGTTTAATAATTCTGACATTTCTTTCGCAATAAGATTATTTTCACAAGCAATTGTCAGGTAGGACAATCGTTCTAATGCGACTTCTTCAGCATGGCACGGCCCACAAATAATTCCTATGTTGTTGTATGGTGTAGCAAAAGATTTATGAATAAATCGTGCTGGAATTGCATTGAATTCAGGTACAATTCCTTTAACTGCTGAAAAAACGATTTTATCGCTTAAAAGCCCTTCTGGTAAATCCTTAAAAAGCGCTGTTAAAAAAGCGGAAGGAGTAGCAATTATTATAATCTCAGCATTTTCAATTGTTTCAATTAGATTGTTGCTTAGGCTTAATTTTGCTGTATCAAATTCAATAGATTGTAAGTATCTAGGATTGTGCTTGAACTGAAGAATATGTTCTATTGCCTCTTCATTTCTCATCCACCACCCAACCGTTGATAGGTTATTGCAAAAAAGTTTTACGAGTGCAGTAGCCCAACTTCCTCCACCAACTACAGCAAGTTTTAATTTTTCATTTGTTTTCATTCCTACAAATGTAAAAAAGAATTTAGTGATTTGCCTTTTGTGGGTTTAATTTGAATTACTAAGTGTTGAATATTCAGTACTTCAGGCATCATTTTTCATTGTTAATTTTGCACAAAGATTTTAGTTGGCTTTTTTAACTTGCTATAAACAAATTATGTTGTACTATATTAGCTTAGAATATTGTAAAATCAGCAAAATATGGTATATTTGTACCTAGCTAAAATTATAGTATGCTTATAAAAGCTTTTACAGATGTGCACAGCACAAGTTTTATAAAAGAACCCCTACTAAATTTTTGGTTTGTTATTTATACCAAACCCAATGCGGAAAAAAAGTTTGCCGAGCGATTAGAAAAAGCAGGATTTGAAGTGTTTTTACCTTTGTATAAAGAACTCAAGCAGTGGTCGGATCGTAAAAAAATAATTCAAAAACCACTCATTTCATCTGTAGTTTTTGTTCATTGCACTGAAGCACAACTAAGAGATATTTACCCCATAGCGGGGTTTAGTAGAGTGTTGCGCTATTTAGGAAAAGTTGCAATTGTAAAAACACAAGAAATTTTGAATCTACAAATTTTGTTGCAGGAAGGTAGTTTACCTGATCTTGCATTGCAAGATATTTCTCCAGGCAAAGCTGTTGAGGTTGTTTATGGCCCATTTAAGGGGATAATTGGAAGTACGCAGCAAGTTTTAAATAATTTAAGAATTCGTATTGAAATTGAAAATCTTGGTGTCGCGTTTAGCATTAATGTGCCTAAAAGTTTTGTGAAATTATTATAGGCTGGTGGGGTATGCTTTTACTAAAATTTCTTAGGTTTGTGGTGTGACAAGTCATACCGAAGGTTTTTTACATCGTTTTAATTTTGTTTTTTATCTTTTAATTTTTTACTAATATTTACCTTATGCATTTTTTAAAAAGTTTTTATTTAATTATATTTCTATTCCTACTAAATAATACAGTTTGGTCACAATCTGCTAGTCAAGCTTTTTTAATAAAAACGGAGCTAGATAAACGCGGCCTCTCAGAAGCGGAAGCTGACGCAGGTCTTATTTCCAAGGGGTTAGATGTGAAGAAAATGAGCCCTGAAGAAGTGCTGAGTAAACAAGCAGAAATCTTGGGTGTTTTAGATGCTCTTTCTGCAGCTAAAAAGCCAAATGAAGTGGCCAAGGTTGAGGAGGCTATCTTAGTTTTAGATACCATACTAATTAGCAAGGAAATATCTTCACCTAACACTATTGCAAGTCCTGCAACTATTCCAATCTATGGTCATCAGCTTTTTGGGGGTGGTGGTTTGCCGGTTCAAGCGATTACTGATGGTGCAAGTGCACCAGATACATATGTCTTGGGAGCCGGAGACCAGCTCCGAATTACTATTTTTGGTATTTCGCAGGCAGATTTATTATTGACTATCAACGAAGCTGGTTTTGTGAATCCCGCAGGCTTAGCTCAAATTTATTTGAAAGGTCTTATGCTCAGAGAAGCGAGAAAAGTAGTACGTAATCGTTTTTTGGTGGCCTATCGTTTTCAGTCAGATGAATTTGCTGTTACACTGCAAAAGACACGTATGCTGAATGTCAATATTTTTGGTGAAGTCCCAAAAGCAGGGAGCGTTCAGCTTTCAGCACTTAATACAGCGCTCAATGCCTTAATGGTTGCCGGTGGTGTAAGTGAAATTGGATCAGTCCGCCATATCGAGCTCATGCGAGGCGATGTGCGTAAAAAAATAGACCTCTATGCGTTTTTAAACAACCCAAGCATGCAGTTTCAATATGACTTGCAGCACAATGATATTTTGTATGTTCCCTTAGCTCAAAAAGTTGTTAATTTGGAAGGTGCCGTGAAGCGCCCAATGCGCTATGAGCTTGCTGGAAAGGAAAGCCTAAAAGAACTCCTTGATTTTGCTGGTGGAGTTCTATTTAATGCCAATATTGAGCTCATTCAAGTAGAACGGCAAACTGGAGCTCAGCCAATTTTAACGGAATACCGCTTGAGTGAAGTTTTAAGTGGAAAGGTGCTTGTGGAATTGATGGACGGCGATCTCATTCGTTTGCGCCCAAGTACTATCCCCCTAGAGCAATTTGCAAGTATAGAGGGAGCAGTTTATTATCCTGGGTCTTATGCATGGCAAGAGGGGCAAAAGCTAAGTGATGTTCTAAATAAAGCTCAGTTAAAACCACAAACTAGTACAGAATTATATTTTGTAGAACGCACCCTCACGGATGGCACTAAGAAATTATTTAAAGTTGGAGGCAATGAAGCAGCGCTTTTTTCTCTCAGCGCAAAAGACCGTATTTTGGTATACGACCAAGCGGACTTCGCAAATCAATTGCCTTTGGAGGTAAGTGGTGCAGTGCGTGCTCCTTTCAAGAAAACATTTGCCTACACCGATCAAATTTTACTTTCCGAAGCATTGGCTTTGGCTCAAGGAACACTCCCCACAACAGCCGATTGGGCTTATGTTCGCCGCACTAATTTATTTGAACCGAATAGTTTTAGTTATATTAGGGTGAACCTAAAGGAGAACTTAAACTTCAGTTTGGGTGCAGGAGATATTTTGATGATTTATGATAAAGATATTTACACGCAAGCTGCCAATATTAGTGTAAGTGGAGCTGTGCGTAAAGCTCTAAGCACTCCATTTAGCCCTCAGCTAACCATTGCAGATCTTATTAATATGGCAGCTCGCATCACTGAAAAGGCCAATCTTGCACGTGTTGATTTATTTAGATTACGATACAACGATAAAAAGGGATCTGGATATGAACTCATTCGCCTGAGCCTTGATTCTAATTTCAATGTTGTAGGCTCACCTGGCTTTCAATTGCTGCCTTTTGATCACATTGTGCTTAGAGAACTTTCTCAGTTTGATAAGGACAAGCTAGTAAGTATTCAAGGAGAGGTGCGTTTTCCGGGTTCTTATGCCTTACCAATTGGCAGATACCGCTTAACAGATTTGATTCGCGATGCCGGCGGGCTTAATGAATTTGCGAATACTAATTCATCAATTTTATTGAGAACAAATGGAAATACGGGGTCAATTGGGGTCAATTTAAAAAGAACAATGAATAGAAAATACTCCAAAAAATACAACCCGATTCTTTTTGCAGGGGATGTGTTGACTATCTCTAAAGAACAAAATACATTTAGTATACGAAAAGATGGCACAAATTACCCGGTTATAGATAGTACAGAAAACGGTAACGTGAATTTTATGTACGATGGCAAGCACTCTGCCCGATGGTATCTTAAAAAATATGCCGGTGGCTTGCAAGAAAATGCATCCCGCGAAAGTATCGCTGTGGCCTATCCAAATGGACAAGTAGATGGCACAAAAAAAACATTTTTTTTCAATAACACGCCTACTGTGCTAAGTGGCGGTCAGATTGTAGTAAGCTACAAAACCGAGAAAGAAAAAGTTACGAAAAAGGAAGTTGATTACGATGCGATTTTTTCTCGATCATTTCAAGCCATTTCCTCATTACTAACAATCACACTACTCCTCAAACAACTGTAAGATGTCGAATCAATCAACAGAAAACAAGACGGAAAACGACGAAATAAGTCTGAAGGAACTCATTTTTAAAGGCCAAAATTGGTTAAACTACTTTTGGTCTTTCAAATGGCTTATACTATTAGTTATAATTCTAGGAAGTATCATCGGCTTTTGCTATGCGAAGTTTTATACAAAAAATAGCTATACGGCAGAGCTAACTTTCGCTATGGAGCAAAAAGGTGGTGCGAGTTCTCTAAGTGGATTAGCAAGTTCATTAGGGATGGGAGACATCGGAGGTTCCTCATCTTCTGGAATGTTTGGAGGGGAAAATATATTACACCTTTTAAAATCAAACCGTATTATTCATGAAGCTCTCAAAGAACCCTTACCCGAGCTTGAAGGGGATCACTTACTGAATGCATATTTAAAAAATAATTTTGAAAAAGCACTCAAGCTAAAGAAAATAAAGCTTTTTCCAAAGGAGATTGATTCGTTAAATTCAACGCGTGCTCAAGACAGTCTTTTGCTCCTTATTACCAAAAACATTAGTGAAGGTCAGTTGGTAGCAGATCGAACAGATAAAAAAACTACAATTGTTAGTTTAGAGGTAATTGACAACAATGAAAAGTGGGCCTTTTTATTTTCTAAAATGCTTGTGAAGCACGCAGTTGAACTTTATTTAGACATAAAGATTGGAAGGTTACTAACATCTGAATTAGAACTGACGCGTAAAAGAGATTCTATTAGAGGCCTATTGGATGGTTCTATTACCACACTCGCAATAGAAACAGACCTCAGCAGCCATAGCCCTTTAATGCGCTATAAATCAAACCAAGCTAAAAAACAGGTAGATGTCGAGGTGCTAAAAAGCATGTATTCCAGTGTGATCCAAAACTTAGAGATAACTAAATTTAAACGGAGTCAAGAAGAACCGATAATTGAAATCATTGATGAACCTATTTTACCTTTAAAAGTTAAGAAATTTGGAAAGGCAAAAGGAATTATTTTTGGAGGATTACTTTCAGGATTTTTAATTATTGGCTTTTTGATATTCAGAAAAGTATTGAAGGGTATAATGAATTAAAATTTGAATCCAATCATTTCCTATTCGCCAGTTTGATATACAATTCTTAAATTTTTAAACATTCAAACATCTAATTTTCTGTAACAAACTTTTTGTATAAAAAATTTGTCTTTAAAGACGAACTATGCTAGATACTTTAATCACCTCAAAAACACGCATTCGCCTCTTGGTTAAGTTTTTTATAAACGCAGCCAATGCTGGATATTTACGTGGGTTGGCGCTAGAAATGGACGAAAACACGAACGCTATTAGAAAGGAGCTAAATAATTTAAGCGAAGCGGGCTACATTATCCGAAATAATGCTGATAATAAGGTGCTGTATCGTGCGAATACTGCACATCCTTTGTTTGGTACATTACAGCAGCTGATAAGTAAACACATAGGTTTAGATAAGATCATTTATCAAGTGCTAAAGCGAATGGGGAATGTCTCACGTATTTTTGTTATTGGCAATTATGCTCAAGGCATCGATTCGGGAACTATTGAGATTATTATTGAAGGACCTAAACTTAATAAAGAGTATCTATTGCAACTAATACCAAAAATTGAGAATGCAATAAATAAGAAAGTAATTATTCAAACTACTACTAATTTTTCTGGAAAGGGGCTTTTAATTTTTGAATTAGATAAGACTTTGATTGCATAAAGTTTTATGCTGCCTGAACCTAGAAATTAGTTAAATCATCTTCAAGTATTCGTATTAAGAATTCTCTAGTCCTTAATTTTAAAAATAATTCTTCAAAAAAGGAATCATAAAAAAGCTAAATAAATTTCTAGATTTTAAAATTATGAGTACTTTTGGTATTCACTACTTTAGTTTCAAATAAAATTCTTGTGACTGAGACTGGCGAAGCCATTAAAAAAACTAAAAAACTTGATTCGTGTGGTCCAAACCGACGAGTTGTATTTGTTAATCAGTGTAAATCGTTAAAGTGTTGGTAATGAGTACTATTTTGAGTTTCAACTTTCTCCAAAATGTTCAAAAATCAATTAAAATTATAGATTTTGGTGCGCAATTTGGTGCGAAGAAAATTTAAATTTTATGAAACCAAAAGCCATCATAGTCTCCGGATATTTCAACCCCATTCACAAAGGCCACATTGAATATTTCAACAATGCAAAGGTTTTGGGCGATTACCTTATTGTAATTGTAAACAGCGACAAGCAACGCGCTTTAAAAGGCAGTAAAGAGTTCCAAAAAGAAGACTAACGCGTGTTTATTGTGTCCAACATCAAAAGTGTAGACTAAGTGTTTCTCTCCATTGATGAAGACCGCACCGTTTGCGCTAATATACAACACATACACGAACAATTACATAACGACTACCAACTGGCTTTTGCCAATGGCGGAGACCAAAACAACAACTCCATACCCGAAGCGCCTATTTGTGAAGCATTAGGAATAACATTACTAGATAGGTTAGGGGATAAAATTCAATCATCTAGTTGGTTGTTATAATAATTGAAAAAATAAGGAATTTCAATTGGCTTTTTTTAAAATTTAATAGCAAATTGTAAAAATTTATTAATAAAATTGTATGATGAGATATTATAAAAAATATGGATTATATGGTTTGATTAGACTATTTCGGGATAAATTATTTACATATCTTTACTATCCAAGCGCTAGAATAATCAGATTGCCTTTTTACATAAGAGGAAAAAAAGGGTTAAGAGGCGCTAAATCTCTTACAACTGGAGTAAATTTAAGAATTGATATTATTTTAAGAAAAAACTTCACTCCAATACTCCATATTGGAGAAAATGTTCAATTTAATGATTATGTTCATATAGCTGAAGCTAAAGGAGTTTTTATAGGGGATAACACACTAATTGCCTCTAAAGTTTTTATATCAGATCATAATCATGGAAATTATACAGATGAGAATCAGTCAAACCCTATTTCTGTTCCAATAGAGAGAGAGTTGTTTTCAAAAAGAAGTAAGAATTGGGTGTAATGTTTGGATTGGGGAATTTGTATCTATTTTACCAGGTGTTACAATTGGCGATGGTGCAATTATTGGCTCGATGAGTATAGTAACAAAAGATATTCCGGCTTTTTCTATTGCAGTTGGATCACCGGCTAAAGTGATTAAAACATATAACAAGGACTCAAATAAATGGGATTTGATTAATAAAAATTAGATGTATATAATTGCCGCATTAGCATATGCTTTTTCAATTTTTATTGACATTTCTGTATATTATTTAAAGTATTATATTCAGGATAATAAAAATATTCGATATATTTTATCATTAATTAATATTTTTCAATATTCAGCTAGAGCATTTGTTTTAATTTTTGTTCCAGTAATGTCTTATCTAACAGAAACAGTAAAAGATAAAAATAAAGTATGGGAAATTACTTTAATTACGCATGTTTTCGTGGTTTTATTTTTGCTTTTGTTGTTTCACACTAAGTTCATATTAAATTTTTCAAAATTTATTATTAAAATATTAAATGTAGTATTTGGTAAATCTAAAAAAATTGAAATTATACACTTTAAGCCAGTTGAAAAAAATAATAGTGTTTTTAAATCTTCAACATTGTTATTTTTTTCAGTATCATATTTAGCAGGATTTTTGTTTTCATTTAGTATTTCATTTTTATATATATTTAGTTTTTATTTTCCTAGCAAAGCATTAATGTTAAGTTCATTTGCTCAAATAATTAATATGTTTGGATCTCTGATACTAATCCTATTTATTGATCCAAAAATAATGAGTTTAATAGATAAAGAAAAGGGACTTTTCGAAATTAAGTTATTTACAATAAGCAGAATTTTGGTTCATATATGTCTTATTATATTATTGTTATTAATAAAATGATAGTAACTATAATATTAATATCAATCTTGTTTTTTAATTATTATTTACTGTGCCAAAATCACATTAAAATTGATAATAAAATAATTTATGTGATTTTTTTTATTTTATTATCAGTTTTTTTAAGAATTATTATCCCTACAGAGATAAACAAGGATTACGCAGGTTACTTTGAACTTTATAATTTTGAAAATCCAGAAAATTTAGTCTCTTTTTTAATATCGGAACCCTATTTATACGTATTGTATAATTTTTTTGAATTATTTACATCAAATAAACGGATTATCATTGAAAGTATTTATTGGTTTAATTTATTCATTAGTTTATATTTTTATATTTGGTTAGCTTTTAGAAAGGATGTAAATCTTTGGAAAAAAGTTGTAATTTTTGTATTTTATTATTTTCTAACAAGTTATGTAGTATTAAGAAATGCTCCAGTTTATTTTATTTACTCCTGTTTTTTTTATTACGGTTTCAGGTCTTTAAATTATAAAAAAACAATTTTCACCCCATTAATGCATATAAGTTCATTGCCGCTATTGTTATTAATATTTCATAAAAGTAAAAGATATTACATATATTTATTTTCAGCTTTAATAATTCTTATACCGATTTTAATAATTGTAGTTTTACCAATTATTGAAAGCGTTGAAGAATTAAGATATTCATTAGACAAAGCAGACGCTTATGCAGAAGGAATGACTGATGTTGGGGTTTTTCATAAAATATATTTTTGTTTCATTTCTGGGATATTTATTGTCAGTTGGATAAATTATAAAGAAAAAGTATTACACCCATTAATCGTAACAACATTTATTATATACTATATCTCGTTTTTTATTAATCCTGTAATTGGATTTAGGTTTTCCCCATATGTTATCTTTGCAATATTATTGAATAATTTTAGTGGTAATTACAATTTACCAGCAATAACAAAGGTTTTGAATTTAATCATTATCCTATTATTGCCTTATTTCATTTATACTTTTATCGACACCCATCATCTATGAATTTTTTAGTAATTCTTGCCTCATTTAATGGCGTAAAATATATAGAAGAACAAATCTCTTCAATTATAACTCAAGAAGATGTAAATGTAACTTTATTGGTGTTTGATGACGGCAGTAATGACGGCACAATTGATTTGTTGTTTTCAAAGTTTTCTTTAAGCACGACTAATGTTAAGATAATACAAAATAGTATTCCAACTGGAAGTGCGGCAAATAATTTTTTACAGGCAATAAATACGATTGATGATAAAATAATTGGTGCTCATGATTATATTGCGCTCTCAGATCAAGATGATATTTGGATGCCAAATAAGCTAAAAGAGGCGGGTAAAATATTGAAAAAAGGGAAGTCTGATTTGTATATGTCAAATTTGATACTTTGGAATGAAAGCTCAAATACCACATCAATTATAAAAAAATCTTTTAAACAAAAAAAATACGATTATTTATTTGAAGGAGGAAGTGCAGGTTGTACGTATGTATTGTCAAAACAATTAATTAATATTATAAAAAAAACAATAAATGAAGTTGAGTATAAAAAGTGGAATTTTTTTTCTCACGATTGGTTTATATATTTTGTTGCTAGAGTAAATGGATTTAGTGTGTTTATAGATGATAGAGCTTTCATACGATATAGGATTCATGAGACAAATGTACATGGCCAATTAAATACATTTTCTTTTTATGCATTAAAAGAAAGATTAAAATTAATAATGAATGGTTGGTTTTATTATCAAGCAAAAAGTTTTTTAACTTTACTGCCTAGTCACTCAACGGAATCAAAAATTTATAGATTATATACAAAAAACTATTTTACAAGAATGTATGTGATTTTTCGTTATAATTTCACTTTAATAAGGAGTCCAATCAAAGCAATACAGTTCTTTATAGTTAGTCTTTTGCCAATAAAAACAAAAAATTAAATAAGTTTTAATATAACGTATGAAAAAAAACATTTTAGAATACTTTTTTAAAACAGTTGAAATAAATCAATTTAAAATTGCTGTTATAGAAGGGGATAAAACAATCTCATTTCGCGATTTAGACCAAAGATCACAAATTTTAGCAAATGAAATTTTAGCTAAAAAAATTGTATCTAACATGCCTATAGCGGTATTCTTGCCAAAGTCAATAGAAAGTGTAGTATCAAATATAGCAATTACTTATTCATGTAATATCTATATGAATATTGATGTGAAGAGTCCTCAGGAACGTATAAAAAACATTTTTGATTTAATAAAACCTGCTCTTGTCATTACGAATTCGGCTAATTTAAAATCACTGAATGGTGCCATTGAAAATGATAAGGTGTTATTGATAGACGAATTAGACTTTAATCAAGAACCAAACCGAGCGTTGTTGTTTTCGAGAATGGATTTGCAAATAGATACAGATCCACTTTGTATTATTAATACTTCTGGTTCAACAGGTACACCAAAAGGTGTGGTATTGAATCATCGAAGTTTTATTGAATTTACAGAAGTTTCAATTGAAATTTTTAAGTTTTCAAATCAAGAAATTATTGGTTCACTTTCACCATTGGTGTTTGATATTTATAGTTTTGAGTTATGTTTATTGATGTCAAAGGGTAGTACGCTTTTATTAATCCCAGAGCAATTTTCGGCTTTCCCAATTAAAATTTTAGAGTTGCTCAAACAACATCAAGTTAGTTTCATTTTTTGGGTGCCAACTATAATGGTTAACATCGCTAATATGAATCTGTTAGAAGCGATTCATCTCCCTGATTTAAAAATTGTTTGGTTTGCCGGAGAAGTTTTTCCAACCAAACAATTCAATCATTGGAAACGAATATTGAGCCACACCTTATTTGCTAATTTATATGGTCCAATAGAAATCACATTAGATTGTACTTACTTTATCGTAAACAGAGAAATCCATGATGATGAACCACTTCCAATAGGTATTCCATATCGAAATACTGATGTTCTTATTTTAAATGATAAAGATGAATTAATAAAGGAAACAGAAGAGGGGGAATTATGCGTACGCGGTACCTCATTGGCTATGGGTTATTATAATAATCCTGAAAAAACTGCTTCTGCATTTGTTCAAAATCCTATAAATAAATCTTATCCAGAGGTTATTTATAGGACAGGTGATATAGTTGCTAAAAATGAATTTGGTGAAATAGTCTTTAAAGGTCGTAAAGATAGTTTAGTAAAACATCTTGGATATCGAATTGAACTTGGAGAAATTGAACACGTGATTGTAAATACCTTAAAAATAGCCAAGAATGGATGTGTAGTTTATCAAACAGCTAGAAAGGAAATTACCTTATTCTATGAATCGGAAATTGAAATATCTCCAGCCGAATTCAGAAAACAAATTGCTAGTATTTTACCTAAATATATGATTCCTAGTGTCTATATTAGAATGGATGAGATGCCGAGAAATACAAATGGTAAGATTGATAGACTACTTTTAAAACAGCGTATAAATTAATGCGAATCGTATTTTTTGGTGAAGATGCCTTTAGTGTAATTGTTCTTGATTCGATCATAAAATCTGGACATCAAGTTGTTGGTGCATATTGCCCAATCTATAATAATACTATCTATACTAGACTCCAAGGTTTATGTGAACGTAACTTAATTTCTTTTGAACGAATTTCAGATTTTACTGATTCTCATTTGATCGAGAGACTGAAGACGTTACAAATTGACCTAATTGTAGTATGTCACTTTCAAAAAATATTGAAAAGGGAATTAATTGAATTGCCAATGTTAGGAAGTATAAATTTACACCCGTCTTTATTGCCATTATATCGTGGGATGGCACCTCAGCATTGGCCAATTATAAACGGTGATTCTGAGACAGGAATTACTGTTCATTTTATCGATGATGGTGTAGATACTGGAGATATTATTTTGCAGAAGAAAATATCAATTGGAGAAGATACTTATGTTTTTGATCTTCAAAATCAAATGAAAGAGATATATGCAACGATTGTTATAGATGCAATCGAGATTATTGAAAGTAAGAATGGTAAATACTTCAAGCAAAGTGATTTAACAGGATCTTATTATGGTAGATTAAAGAAAAGCGACTGCACTATCACCGAAGAAATGAGTATAAAGGATGCATATAATTTAATTCGAGGTGTATCTTTTCCATACTTTGGAGCACGTGTTGAAAACTATATTGTTTGGAAAGCTAAAATTATAGATTACGATAAAAGTATTAATTTTGTTCCAACTGATAAGAAATTTGGTGTAGTTACAAATGGTAACGATAAATATATCCGATTAGTTGATGGGATGTTAAAAATAGAAAAGAGTGAAATATATGAAAAATAGAATTATAGAAATTTTAAATGAAATACGTTCTGAGTTTGATTTTAACAGCGATGTTAATTTTATTGAAAATGGAATGTTGGATTCATTTGATGTGGTAGCTTTAGTAACAGCATTAGATGAAGAATACAAAATATCAATTGAGGGTACAGATATTATCCCAGATAATTTTTCAACAGTTAATGCCATTGTAACCTTACTTTCGAAATACGGATTGAAATAATGAATTTTTATTATAAAAATAAAAAAATTAGCGGCATCCTTACCATTCTTCCAAGTAATGAGGTAACTTTTGAGGATGAGATGGGAAATTATAATTTCTCAGAAGCTAAATCATTGAAGCTTAAAGCTGCAATGGGTTTTAATAAAAAACGAATCGTAAATACCGGAGTTACAGGTTCTGATTTGTGTTTGCACGGGTTAACTTATCTAATTGATAATAACCTGCTGAAGAAAGAGGAAATTGATGCGCTTATTTTAGTCACGCAATCGCCAGATTATATTATGCCTCCAACAAGCAACTTTATCCAAGGAGCCTTAGGTCTAAAATCAGATATGTTATGTCTGGATATCAACCAAGGATGTGCTGGGTATATTGTTGGATTGATGCAAGGGTTTATGTTACTCGATCAACTTGAAATTAAGAAAGTTGTTTTATTGAATGCGGATGTATTAAGTCCTAAAGTTTCAAAACGTGATCGCAACAGCAATCCGTTAATTGGGGATGCGGCTTCTATTACTATTCTCGAACGTTCGGATTCAGCTTCACCTATATCGTGTACACTTAAGATGAACGGTCAGGGAGCATTCGCATTACAAATACCTGCAGGCGGTGCCCGATTACCCAATAGTGCCGAAACAGCAGAAATGGTTGAGGATGCAAATGGTAACTTCAGAAGTAAGGATCATTTGGTAATGAAAGGCGACGAAGTATTTAATTTTGTACAAACAGAAGTGCCTCCTTTAATTGACGAGGTATTTAAATTGGCAAATATTACCAAAGAAGAAATTGACTACTTTATGTTTCATCAACCCAATAGGTTTATGTTGCAAAAATTAGCCGATAAAATTGGCGTAAGTCGAGATAAAATGCCAAGTAATATTGTTGAAAATTTTGGCAATTCAAGTGGTGTAACTATTCCATTAGCCATCACTTTTAATATTGGAAATGAAATCGAAAATAAACAATTTAAATTGTGTTTATCTGGATTTGGAGTTGGATTAACATGGGCAGCAATGGTTTTAGATATTGGCACTTTAGCATTTTGTAAACAAATAGATTATTAATATGGAAAATTTTTTAAATCACATGGCAGAGTTATTAGAAGTAGACTCTGTAAATCCTCAAGATGAAATTACTTCTTTTGATGCTTGGGATTCGTTAACAAGTCTGTCGATTATTGCTTTGGTAGATGACGAGTTTTCAGTTACCATTTCCGCACAAGACATTCTTTATGCTAAAACCATAGAAGGTTTATATCAGTTAATTCAATCAAAAAAGTAAAATGTCATTTAATCCAATTGCACTGAATGGAAAAAGATTTTTAATTTCGGGAGCTGCCTCGGGTCTAGGAAGAGCAACTGCTGTGTTGCTATCTAAACTCGGAGCAGAATTGGTTTTGTTGGATATAAATGATGAAGGTCTCAATTCAACCAAAGAATTGTGTGGTGATACACTTGTTTATTGCATTACAGCAAATCTGCAAAATCCACTTGAAATTAAACCTGTAATTATTAGTGCAGTTGAAAAATGTGGTAAATTAAATGGATTCGTACATCTTGCTGGACGTCCATATGTTTCACCCCTAAAAAGTATTAATCACAACACAACAATCGAAATTTTTAATTTAAATACTTATGCTGCCATTGAATTAGCAAAATTATTTACAAGTAGAAACGTATATGCCGGTGAGGCAGGGTCTATTGTATTTATATCTTCTGTATATGGTTCTGTAGGATCTGCAGCTAATGTAGGGTATGCTATGTCAAAAGCAGCACTGCATGGTGTAACAAAATCCTTATCAATAGAACTTGCTTCTAAAAATATTCGTGTTAATTGTTTAGCACCAGGCTTTGTTAAAACCCAAATGCTTGATAAAGTATCAGGTTCTTTTAATCAAGATTATTACAATACGCTAAATAATTTACATCCATTAGGGTTAGGTGAGGCAGATGATGTAGCTAATGCAATTGCATTTCTCCTATCAGATATGTCAAAATGGATTACTGGCACTATACTTTCTGTTGATGGAGGTTTCACCGCGCAATAATTTTAACTTTATGAAAACATCATATATATTAATTACAGGTTCATCTTCAGGAATCGGAAAGGAAATGGCAATTTATTTATCAAAAGCCAATAATATTGTGTTGCATGGTAGAGATCAAGAACGCTTAGTAAAAGTGATGTCTAAATGTGATACAGAATTCAATCATAAAATTTGGACTCAAGATTTAAGCGAAATTGAAGACATAGAAGGTTCATTATCTCAGTTTATTACAAGTGAAAATATAGAAATTATAGGATATGTTCATTGTGCAGGTTATATGAAAATGTTGCCTTTAAAAATGTCAACTGCTCAAATCCTAACTGCAACATTAAATACAAATATTATCTCAGCAAGCCTTATTACCAAGGTGTTAATAAATAAAAAACTCAATTCACAAGCACTTAAATCAGTTGTTTTTCTTTCAAGCAATTTAAGTAATATGGGTGCTAAAGGAATGAGCTCATATGGCGCGTCAAAGGGTGCAATTGATACATTAATGCGCTGTCTAGCTGTAGAATTAGCCCCTATGGTGAGGTTGAATTCTATATTGCCGGGAGCAATTCCAACTGAAATGACCCAAGCAATTTTTAACAATGAGGAAGTTCTCACACGTATGATACAAGCATATCCATTAGGAATTGGAGAGGCTTTAGATATTTGTTATATGGCAGAGTTTTTATTGTCCACTAATTCTAAATGGATAACTGGTCAGCAATTTACTGTTGATGGTGGAAGATCTATCAATATTTCAGGCTAGTGCAAGTACGCATTTTTAAAAATGAACCAATCGATTCAAATTGTTATGTGATTTACGATGATAATTATAGATCATGTATCATTATCGATCCAGGAACAAATGGTTCAGCAGAAATAATCAAATTCATCAATATCAAAAAACTAATTCCAGATTATATCATTTTAACACATGAGCATTTTGACCATATATGGGGAGTAAACGGGTTGATTGAATTTGCTGATCCAATAATTATTGCTAGTCAATATTGTGCAAATATGGTAAAAGACGAAAAAAAAAATCTTTCATTGTTTTATGATCAGGTGGGTTTTATTATTAGTAAGGAAATAATGTCAACTGAAAGTTTGAAAGAATCAATAACTTGGCAAAAGCATATTGTGACATTTATTTATACACCTGGTCATTCAGAAGGTAGCATTTCTGTACAAATTAATCAAAATTTATTCTCTGGCGATTTAATGCTAAAAGGTCTTAAAACAATTACTAAATTGCCAACAGGAGACAAAAATAAATTACTAAGTAGTCTTAAATTGATAAAAAATAAATTAAGTAACAAAAATGTATTCGTTTATCCAGGACATGGCGATGTTTTTATGTTAGATGATGTTCATATAAATTCCTTTTTATAAGATGATGAAAGTAATATTTATTGGGTCAGGTGCCGTTGCCGCTGAAGTTTGTTCTTACATAGAGGATTTGAATAAAAAAAATAATCAGCTTATTGAAATAGCCGGTTTTCTTGACGATAGTTTCGAGAGCTATAAAAAAAATGCAAAAAATTACTTGTTTTCATCTGAATATTTAGGTAAAATCAATGATTGGTCTTTTTCGAATGAATACTATTATATTTTTGGATTTGCGAATTTAAAAGCAAGAGCAGTTTTGATTAATAAATTAAACTTAATATCTATCAATTGGCTTACAATAATTCATCCAACTGTACAGATTTCTAAGTCTGCAATTATTGAAAAAGGCACGATTATTTATCCTAATTGTGTAATTGGACCAAATGTAAAAATAGGGAGGTTTAATCTTATCACCTCTTTTAGTTTTATAAGTCATGATTGTATTGTGGGTGAGAATAATTTTTTATCTACAAGTGGATTTTCTGGTAATGTTAGCGTAGGTGATAATAATTTTTTCGGTATTCGTTCAACAGTACTTCCATCAGTTATTATAGGCTCAGATAATACAATACAAGCTGGCATGACAATTGATAAAAATATTTCTGATAATGAAACTATATATTATAGGTTTAAGGAGAAAGTTTCATTCATAAAACAACACAATAATGAATAATAAAATCTGGCTTTCATCACCCCACATGGGTGGCACAGAAGAGCAATATGTTAAAGAGGCCTTTAATACTAATTGGGTAGCTCCATTAGGTCCTAATGTTAATGGTTTTGAAAAGGATATTTCAAATTATCTAGGAAGACAAGATGAAATTCAAACTGCAGTTTTAACATCTGGTACGGCTGCATTGCATTTGGCATTAGATATGCTAAATGTTGGTGTTGGAGATGTAGTAATGGTACAAAGTTTTACCTTTTGTGGAACCACTAATCCCATTAGTTATTTAGGTGCACAATTGGTGTTTATTGATTCTGAGATTGATACTTGGAATATGTGCCCTTTCGCACTAAAAGAGGCTTTGGAAAATTATAAAAATAGATCAATTAAAGCTATAATGCCAGTGCATTTATATGGAATGCCTGCAAAAATGGATGAAATACAACAAATCGCTGATGAGTACAATGTGCCGGTAATCGAGGATGCTGCTGAAGCTTTAGGTTCAAAATATAAAAATCAAAGCTGTGGTAGGCTTGGTGAAATGGCAGCATTGAGTTTTAATGGAAACAAAATCATCACTACCAGTGGAGGAGGAGCTTTGGTATCTAAACATAAACATTACATTGATAAAGCACGCTTTTTGGCAACACAGGCAAGAGATGATGCCCCTCACTACCAGCATTCACAAATTGGATATAATTACCGGATGAGTAATATCGTTGCAGGTATTGGCCGAGGTCAAATGGAGGTGCTTGATGAAAGAGTTGCCCAACGTAGAGCAAACAACCAACGCTATCGTGATTTCTTTGCAGGTGTTGATGGCGTTACTTTTCAAACAGAACCCAATGCTGATTATTTCAGTAATTATTGGTTAACAGCAATATTAATTGAGCCATCATTAACTGGGGGTGTAAGCAGAGAAGATGTACGTTTGGCCTTAGATGCCGAGAATATAGAATCTCGTCCTCTTTGGAAACCGATGCATATGCAACCTGTGTATGAAGGGACGAAGTTTTTTGGATCAGGAGTATGTGAAAAATTATTTGAGCAAGGATTATGCTTACCAAGCGGTTCCAATTTAACGGAGGCAGAGTTTGACCGTATTTTTTCAGCATTGTCAAAGATCTTTAAGAATTAGTATTGAATCTATATCGCAACATATTCAAACCTTTAGCCGATTTTCTATCGGCTTTAATTTTGTTGGTAATACTTTCCCCCATAATTGTCTGTTCAGGTTTATTACTTCTTTTAGCCAATAGGGGGCAGGTATTTTTCTTTCAACAACGACCAGGATTAAATGCTCGCCCCTTTACTATTATCAAGTTTAAGACGATGCGTGATGCATTTGATGATAATGGCGCACCATTACCTGATGAGGTTCGTTTAACTAAAGTCGGTGGGTTTGTTCGTTCAGCTTCATTAGATGAGTTACTTCAGCTAGTTAACGTCCTCAAAGGTGACATGAGTTTGGTCGGTCCGAGGCCTCTTTTGATGCATTACCTTCCGCGTTATTCCAAAGAACAAGCCCGCCGTCATGAGGTAAAGCCTGGCATTACTGGCTGGGCTCAGGTTAACGGTCGCAATGCCATAAGTTGGGAAGAAAAGTTTCATTTAGATGTGGAATACGTTGATAAACAATCATTTTGGTTGGATTGTAAAATACTCTGGATGACATTTTTGAATGTTATTAAACGCAAAGGAATTAGTGCTGATGGCCATGTGACGATGGGAGAGTTCAAAGGTACAAATCAATAAAATTGACATGCCCACTCCACAACTTTTGGCAGAAACAGATGCCAAGATGATTAACCACCTTAATGCGTGGTACTACTTTAAATACATCTTTCTCACCGTATTTGGTAAAGGGTTTGGGGATAGGGTGAAAAAGTAAAAGGTGACC
>JBILPT010000039.1:0-15721 GCA_044373675.1 Crocinitomicaceae bacterium
GGCGAAAAAGCACAATTTGCTTCCTTACAAAATAATCAGTCAATCGGATCAATTACACTCGAAGAAGCCCTCGCTTTATTTAAATTACCAAGAACACTCGGAGAATATAACTCAGAAATAGTAAAGGCAAATGCCGGGCGTTTTGGTCCATACATTCAAGTTGGAAAAGTATTTGTATCAATTCCGAAAGGAGAAGAACCGATGACTATCGAGTTAGATCGCGCAATAGAATTATATATCGAAAAACAAACTGCCGATGCTAATAAATTGATTAAAATTTTTGACGAAAGACCAGATGTTCAATTACTCAATGGGAGATATGGTGCCTATCTAAAAATCGGAAAAGATAATTTTAAACTGCCAAAAGATACCACTCCAGAAAATTTAAGTATTGAAGAATGTATTCATATTTCTAAAAATCAAGCACCAAAAACTGCTAAGAAAAAAGTTTTTAGAAAAAAATAATCCGAAATTTATTGTTATTTTTATGTAAATTTGTTTCATGAATGGAACTGTAAATAAGGTAATTCTTATTGGTAATTTAGGGAAAGACCCAGAAATACGTCGCTTAGAAAATGGTGCTGTTGTTGCATCATTTTCAATTGCCACATCAGAATCATTTACAGACAAAAATTCAGGAGAAAAAAAAGAAATAACTGATTGGCACGATATTGTACTTTGGCGAGGATTAGCTGAAATCGCTGAAAAATACATCCGAAAAGGAACAAAAATTTACGTTGAAGGTAAATTAAAAAAGCGATCCTGGCAAGACAAAGAAGGAAATACAAAATACAATACAGAAGTTATTGGTGAGGAGTTAACCATTCTTTCTCGCTTAGAAACTTCGGATAAAACAGCTGCCCCCTATAATTCAAGTGGAACTCCAAACCTACCTTCTGACATGCCAGGACTTTCATCTAGTAGCGATGATGATTCCCCATTTTAATATTTATGACGATAAGCGAACCTCCCAGTTACGAATTGTATCAAATTGCCGAAGCCGGATTCAGCACAAATAATTATATTTACTTAGGAATTATAGTTCTTTTGCTCCTTGTTTCAGCGATGATGTCTGGATCAGAATCAGCTTTTTTTTCTCTTAGACCATTAGATCGGGAAGAGATTAAACAAGAAAATTCTTCAAAATCTAAATTAATCTCTGAATTACTAGCTAAACCCAAGGAATTACTTGCAACTATTTTAATTACAAACAATTTTGTAAATGTTGGAGTTGTTATTTTATCAACTTTTATACTAAACGATTTTTACCCTCCAACAAAGGATTTTGAAATTAAAAGATTTCTTCTTGAGGTATTAGGTATAACATTTGTTTTACTAATGTCTGGAGAAGTAATCCCTAAAATTTTTGCTACAAAAAATTCTCTAAGAGTTGTTCGATGGATGGTCTATCCATTAAATATTTTAAGAAAAACACCACCATTGTCTTGGATGAAAAATCTTTTAGTGAAAGGTTCTTTTTTTATTCAAAAAAATGGAAAAGGAAAAACTAGTATTACAACAGATGAACTAGAGCAGGCTATTGCATTGACGAAAGAAGATAACGATTCGGAAGAGGATCATAAAATCCTAGAGGGAATTGTGAAATTTGGAAGAACGGAAGCATGCCAAATAATGACTCCTAGAATTGAAGTTGATGCAATTGATATAGCATCAAATTTTAAGGATGTTTTAGCCTTCATTTTAGAAGCTGGTTACTCAAGAATTCCTGTATTCAAAGACACACAAGATAATGTTGTTGGCATTTTATACATTAAAGATTTACTGCCAAATTTAAGTAATCCGGATTATACGGGATGGTCTACAGTTATTAGAAAACCCTTTTTTATCCCTGAAAACAAAAAAATAAATGACTTACTACAAGAATTTAGAAATATGAAAATGCACATGGCAATTGTTGTAGATGAATATGGTGGAGCTTGTGGAATTGTTACCCTTGAAGATATTCTAGAAGAAATTGTTGGTGACATTACAGATGAATTTGATGATGATGAAATTGAATATTCAAAAGTTGATCCATCTACTTTTATTTTTGAAGGAAGAACCTCGCTAAATGACTTATATAAAGTTTTAGATATTGATGGGCTTGTCTTTGAAAATTTAAAGGGAGAAGCAGAAACTATTGGAGGTTTTGTAGTCGAGCAAGCTGGAAAAATATTGAAAAACAAAGAATTTATTGAAATTGACAATTTTAAAATCATTGTTGAGTCATCAGATAAAAAAAGAGTAAAATCAATAAAAATTCAGGTAAAAACTAAGAAATGATAAAAAATAATCTCCTATTTTTTATTTTTCTGTGTCTCATTAACTTGATTTTATTTTCTTGCTCTGAACATCAACCCGTTCCAAAACCTCCAACTTACTTAAATATTAATTTTCCAGAACATACTTATTCTTTTGTAAGAGGAGATTGCCCTTATGAATTTAAATTAGCAACTCTTTTTAACTATCGTACAATTGATCAAGCAAATAAAAATTACTGCATTCAAGAAATTGATCTCGGTCTTTTAAATGGAACTTTATTCCTCTACTATATTGCTATACCCTCAAAAGATTCACTTCCTGAAATTATAAATATTGCCAATGATCGAGTAGATGAGCATAAAATTAAAGCTGATAAGATAGAATTTGAGCAAATTATTGATGCTAAAAATAGGGTTTTTGGAACTTTTTTTGAACTTAAAGGAAATGTTGCAACTAACTTTCAATTTTACTTGACTGATTCAAGCCAGAATTTTGTTCGTGGAGAAGTGCTTTTAAACTGTCGCCCAAACTATGATTCTTTGAGGCCTACTTTAGATTATCTTAAAGTTGATTTACTTGAAATGGTTTATAATTTTAAATGGAAAAAGAAATAATTTGTACTGAAAAACACATTGTATATTTAGCGTTAGGTTCAAATATTGGAGATAAAATAAAGAATCTTACAAGCGCAATTGAAGAAATAAATAATTTAATAGGTCAAGTTACTGAAGTATCCTCTTTTTTTGAAAATAAACCTCAAGGTTTTAAATCTCATAATATTTTTCTTAATGCTTGTCTAATATGCAAGACTAATCTAAATCCAATTTCAACCTTAAAAGAAATAAAAAAAATAGAAAAAAAAATGGGAAGACAAAAATCTGAAGGGATTTATAAAGATAGAATAATCGATATTGATATTATTTTTTATGATCAACTCATTTATAAAAGTGAAAAATTAACAATACCACACAAAGACTATAAAAATCGAAGTTTTGTGCTAATCCCATTAAAAGAACTTAGCCCATTTATTAAGAAATAATTTTGTTTTTTTAATGTTTTTTTTAAAAAAAGTGATGGAATCTGATTTACTAATAATATCTTTTTTAAATTTGTGCTTATTATTTATCTAAAACAAAATATAATGAATCGTATTTTAAACATTGTAATTTTAGTAGGTCTTCTAATTTCATTGAACTCTTGCGATCTAGTAAAAGATTTTACTTATACTGTCAATCCTAACCCACTTGAAATGCATGGTGATAGCTTGCGTTTTAACGTAATTATAAACATTCCTGAAAAAGGTATACAAAAGAAAATAAGAGCTGAGATTTCTCCTAAAATCGGAACTACATCTATAGGTACTTGGATTGTACAAGGTGAAAAAGTTACAGGAAATGGTAGAACTATTTTTTTTAAGCCAGGTGGCACTACAACTTTTGAAATGGTAGTTCCATATTCTAGCGATATGGAGGCTGCAGATGTTAAAATTACGGGTAAAGTTTTTAAAGGTTTGAAAGAAAAATTAACCTTGCCCGAAATGAAAATTGCAGATGCTACAATTATTACTCCTTTCTTAGTTAGAAAAGAATTCAAAATGATTTACGAAGATGACGCTATTATCCGTTCAGTTGATAAAACTACATCTGCTGTAATCAATTTTGACAGAGGGCAATCAATCGTAAAGGCTAATGAATTAAAAGACGCCGATTTAAATGAATTGTTAGTTTGGATAACTACATCACAGCTTAATCCAAAAATCAAAATCAATTCAATTGAAATAGTTGGATATGCCTCACCTGATGGAGTTGAAGATAAGAATTCAAATTTATCAAACGAAAGAACAAAGGCAGCTAGAGCATCGCTAATATCATTAATGAAAAAAGCAAAAATAGCTGCTTATATAGATACTGCTAATTATACACTGCAGGGTAAAGGTGAAGATTTTGACGGATTTAAAGAACAATTGAGCCTCAGTACATCTATATCTGAAGCTGATAAAAACTTATTTATTAGAATTTTAGAAATGACTAAAGATCCGGTTAAACGAGAAACAGAAATGATAAATTTAGGGAAATCATATACTGAATTAGAAAAAGATGTTTTTCCAAAAATTAGACGTGCTAATATTATTGTAAATTATACTGAAAATGGCTTGACAGATGATGAAATTATGCAAGCTTCGATAAATAATCCTTCAATTTTAGGTGTCGAAGAACTTCTTTATGCTGCTCAAAATCTAACACAAGATTTAAATGAAAAAGCTCGAATTTATCAACTTGCTGCATCAAATTTTGATTCTGATTATAGAACGCACAATAATTTAGGTGCAATTTGCTTTACTCAAAATAAAATAGTTGATGCTAAAAATAGTCTTGAAAAATCAAATTCTCTAAATGAAAACATTGCTGCAAAGAATAATTTAGCTGGTGTTGTTTTAATTCAAGATAATCGAACACAAGCAATAAAATTAATGGCTCAAACTAAATCAGCAGACGCAAAAAATAGTTCTATTGTAGCATATAACAATGCTATTTTAAATATTATGAGTGGAAATTATTCAAAAGCTGAAAACAACTTAAAAGATGACTCTTTTAATAAAGCTCTTGCCCTAACACTTCAAGGTAAATTACCTCAAGCAACTAAAGTTTTAAGTGCTATTGCCTCTACTTCTGAATCATTTTACTTAAAAGCGATTGTAGCGGCAAGAAATGGAGAAAGCGTAGATGCAGTTGTTTCTAATTTAAAAGAAGCTTTCGCGAAGGACTCAAATTTAAAAACAAAAGCTTCAAAAGATCGTGAGTTTTTAAAATTTATGAATGATGCAACATTTACTTCTGCTATAAATTAGAATTAAAAAAAAGAACTATCAAAATCCCAGTTATCTGGGATTTTTTTTTCTAAAAACTTATATTATCAAAAAGAAAAATATTCAACTGACTTTGGTAAATTTTAAAATTAAAAAAATACAAAATGATTGACGGAAATGAATTTAGAAAATATGCTACAAAGCATCTTGGAATTAATAGTATGGTTGTAGATCACTACATCGATTCTTCACTAACACCTTACATTATTGAAGAACGCCCAATGAATATGACTCAAATGGATGTATTTTCAAGATTGATGATGGATAGAATTATATTTTTAGGAACTGGTATTAACGACCAAGTTGCAAATATCATCAATGCACAATTGTTGTTTCTAGAATCTGTAGATGCTAAAAAAGATATTCAAATCTACCTAAATTCACCAGGAGGTTCTGTTTATGCAGGACTTGGTATTTATGACACAATGCAATATATCCGTCCAGATGTTGCGACAATTTGTACAGGAATGGCGGCTTCTATGGGTGCAGTTCTTTTATGCGCTGGTGCTGATGGTAAAAGAAGTGCTTTAAAACATTCACGCGTTATGATTCATCAACCATTAGGTGGTGCTCAGGGACAAGCATCTGACATTGAAATTACAGCTCGTGAGATCCAAAAACTTAAGAAAGAACTATACGATATTATTGCACTACATTCCAAACAAACATACGATAAGGTTTGGGCAGATTCAGACCGAGATTATTGGTTAACATCTCAAGAAGCTAAAGAATATGGAATGGTAGATGAAGTTCTTTTACGCAATCCAAAATAATATTCATGGCAAAGAAAGAAACGACTTGTTCATTTTGTGGGGCAAATCGTGCAAATGTTCAAATGTTAATTGCTGGTGTTTCTGGACATATTTGCGATAGCTGTGCTATTCAAGCAAATAGAATTGTCAGTGAGGAAGTAGGCGAAACTAATGTCTCTAAGGATGTTTTAAAAAATACTACAGAAATAAATATTCATAAGCCTGCTGAAATAAAACAGCTATTAGATGAATATGTTATTGGTCAAGATGAAGCGAAAAAAGTGCTATCTGTTGCTGTTTACAATCATTTTAAGCGCTTAAATTTTAGGTCTAAAAAAGAAGACATTGAAGTTGATAAATCCAATGTTATTTTGGTAGGGCGAACTGGAACTGGGAAAACTTTACTCGCTAAAACAATAGCAAAAATGCTAAATGTTCCCTTTTGTATTGCAGATGCAACAGTTTTAACTCAAGCTGGATATGTTGGGGAAGACGTAGAAAGTATTCTTTCTCGCTTATTGCAAGCAGCTGACTACAATGTTGAATCTACTCAAAAAGGAATTGTTTTTATTGATGAAATTGACAAAGTAGCTCGGAAAAATGATAATCCATCTATTACGCGAGATGTCTCTGGCGAAGGAGTTCAACAAGCTTTACTGAAATTATTGGAAGGTTGCATTGTAAGTGTTCCGCCTCAAGGAGGAAGAAAACACCCTGAACAAAAATTAGTGCAAATTGACACAAAAAATATTTTATTTATTTGTGGTGGTGCATTTGATGGCATTGAGCAAATTATTGCAAGTCGTGTTAACAGACAAACAATTGGATTTAGTTCAAGCTCAGAAGAAAACATAGAAAATGAATCACTTCTTAAATATATTACACCAACAGATATTAAAACATATGGTTTAATTCCTGAATTAATAGGAAGATTTCCTGTTTTATCTTATCTTGAACCACTAAATGAAAATGATTTAAAACGCATTCTCACAGAGCCTAAAAATGCACTAATTAAACAATATATTAGCTTGTTTGATATTGATGGCGTGAAACTTAGCTTTGAAAATGAAACACTTGATTTCATCGTCAAAAAAGCATTAGAATTTAAATTGGGAGCCAGAGGATTACGCTCAATTTGCGAGGCTATTTTAACTGATGCAATGTTTGAAATTCCTTCTCTTAATTTGAAAACATTTAATGTCTCACTTGATTATGCAAATTCTCAATTCAGTAAATCAAAAATAGCTAGTCTTAAAGTTGCATAAATCAATTAGCTATTTAATTCTTATTAATATCTTTGCACCGATATTTAAAAAATTATGAAAACGATACAATTTAGAGAAGCTTTAAGAGAGGCAATGACTGAGGAAATGAGAAGGGATAAAAACGTCTTTCTTTTAGGTGAAGAAGTTGCTGAATATAACGGTGCATATAAAGTTTCACAGGGAATGCTTGATGAATTTGGACCAAAAAGAGTGATTGATACACCCATTGCAGAACTTGGATTTACAGGAATTGCAGTTGGAGCATCTATGAATGGTTTAAAACCAATTGTTGAGTTTATGACTTGGAATTTTGCAATTCTTGCAGCTGATCAAATTATAAATTCTGCAGCGAAAATGATGCAAATGTCAGGTGGTCAATACCACTGCCCAATTGTTTTTAGAGGCGGAAATGGAACTGCCGGACAGCTTGGTGCAACACATTCTCAGAGTTTTGAAGCTTTTTACGCACACGTTCCCGGACTTAAAGTAATTACACCATCAAATCCTGCAGATGCTAAAGGTTTACTAAAAGCTGCAATTCGAGACGAGGACCCGGTTGTGTTTTTAGAATCTGAGAAAATGTATGGGGATAAAGGAGAGGTTCCCGAAGGAGAATATATAATCCCAATAGGAGTTGCTGATATTAAAAGAAAAGGTACAGATGTTACCTTAGTTTCATTTGGAAAAATAATGAAAGTTGCTCTTGAAGCAGCAGAAATACTTGCAAAAGAAAATATTGAAGTTGAAGTAATCGATTTAAGAACAATTCGACCTTTAGACTACGGAACTATTGTTGAATCAATCAAAAAAACAAACCGCTGTGTGGTATTGGAAGAATCTTGGCCCTTGGCATCTATTTCATCCGAAATTGCTTATCATGTTCAACGGTATGCTTTTGATTATTTAGATGCACCAGTAATGCGTGTAACTCAAACTGACACGCCTTTTGCGTTTTCTCCAAGCTTAATTGATGAAGCACTTCCAAACGTAAAACGTCTTATTGAGGCCATCAAGAAAACACTCTAAAAAATTTGAATTATTTTATACGGGAAGCTCCTTTTGGAGCTTTTTTTATTTTGGAAACTATCTGAAAAACAATTACTAAGACTTTTTTCAACAAAAATCTCGTTTTTTTTTCAATTCATAGTTGCGTAGTAAATTAAAAAAGGTATCTTTGCACCCCTCAAAGTACGTTTGAGGATTAATTATTTATTTAAATTAAGAGTATTTTATGCCAACTATTCAACAATTAGTTCGCAAAGGAAGAACTGCGGTAGTGAAGAAAAGTAAATCTGCTGCGCTTGATTCATGTCCACAACGTAAAGGTGTTTGTGTTCGTGTATACACGACTACACCAAAAAAGCCAAACTCGGCTATGCGTAAAGTGGCGCGTGTTCGTTTAACGAACGGGAAAGAAGTCAACGCATACATTGGTGGTGAAGGCCACAATCTTCAAGAACACTCCCTAGTACTTGTTCGCGGAGGAAGAGTAAAAGATCTTCCAGGAGTACGTTATCACATTGTTCGCGGTGCTGAAGATACAGCAGGTGTACAAGGAAGAAGTCAAAGAAGATCAAAGTATGGAACGAAACGTCCCAAGCAGAAATAATTAATAAGCATTAGAAAATGAGAAGAAGAAAAGCCAAAAAAATTGCGATTCTGCCAGATCCGAAGTTTAACGATGTGGTAGTAACAAAATTTGTAAATAACTTAATGCTATCAGGTAAAAAAAGTATAGCATTTAGAATATTCTATGATGCAATAGAATTAATCAACAAAAAAATTGAAGATCAAGAAGGTATTGATGTTTGGAAAAAAGCATTGGAAAATATTACGCCAATTGTCGAAGTAAAAAGCCGTCGTGTTGGTGGTGCAACATTTCAAATTCCTACACCTGTTCGTGATGAAAGAAAAGCTTCATTAGCTATGAAATGGTTAATTGGTTATTCACGAAAAAGAAACGAAAAAACAATGTCACAACGTTTAGCTTCTGAAATCATTGCTGCTTCGAAAGAAGAAGGAGCTGCATACAAAAAGAAAGAAGATACAACACGTATGGCTGAAGCAAATAAAGCCTTTTCACATTTTAGATTCTAAGTAATGGCAAGAGACCTTAAATATACACGTAACATTGGAATTGCTGCTCATATCGATGCAGGGAAAACGACTACTACAGAACGTATTTTGTTCTACGGTGGTGTTAGTCACAAGATTGGAGAAGTTCATGACGGTGCTGCAACTATGGATTGGATGGAGCAAGAGCAAGAAAGAGGAATTACAATTACGTCTGCTGCTACAACTTTAAATTGGAAATATAGAAATGAACTTTATCACGTTAACATTATTGACACTCCCGGACACGTTGACTTTACAGTTGAGGTAAACCGTTCTCTTCGTGTTCTTGATGGACTGGTATTTCTATTTTCTGCTGTTGATGGTGTAGAGCCTCAATCTGAAACGAATTGGAGACTAGCTAATAACTATAATGTTCCTCGTATTGGTTTTGTAAACAAAATGGATCGTCAAGGAGCAGACTTTTTAAAAGTTTGTAAGCAAGTTAAGACAATGCTTGGGAGTCATGCACTACCATTACAAATAAACATTGGTTCTGAAGATAATTTTCAAGGGGTTGTAGATCTTATCAATTTTAAAGGTATTACTTGGAATGAAGCAGATTTAGGAATGACATTCCAGGAAATTGAAATCCCTGCTGATGTTATTGAAGAGGCAAGGCAATTACGAAGTGAATTATTAGAAGCTGTAGCTGAATTTGATGAGTCTTTAATGGAGAAATTTTTTGAAGATGAAAATTCTTTAACAGAACGAGAAATTTTAAATGCTTTGAGAGCTGCAACAATATCTGGAAAAGTTGTTCCAATGATGTGTGGTTCTGCATTTAAGAATAAAGGAGTACAAGCAATGCTAGACATGGTAATGGAAATTCTTCCGTCTCCTATGGATATCGAAGGAATTGTTGGTATTAACCCAAAAAATGACCAAGAAGTATTAAGAAAACCATCATTTGATGAGCCTTTTGCTGGATTAGCATTCAAAATTGCAACTGATCCTTTTGTTGGTCGACTTTGCTTTGTTCGTGCTTATTCCGGTAAATTAGCTGCAGGTTCTTATGTGTTAAACACAAGATCTGGAGATAAAGAACGAATTTCTCGTATTTTTCAAATGCATGCTAATAAGCAAAACCAAATTAACGAACTTGGTGCTGGAGATATTGGTGCAGTAGTTGGATTTAAAGATATTAAAACTGGAGATACTTTGTGTGCAGAAAATGCACCGATTATTCTTGAATCAATGGTATTCCCTGAGCCAGTTATTGGATTAGCAATAGAGCCAAAAACTCAAGCAGATACAGATAGATTATCTATTGGTTTATCAAAGCTTTCTGAAGAAGATCCTACATTCCGAGTAAATACAGATGAAGAGACAGGCCAAACTATCATTTCTGGAATGGGTGAACTTCACCTTGAAATAATTATTGATAGATTAAAAAGAGAATTTAAGGTTGAAGTAAATCAGGGAGATCCTCAAGTTGCTTATAGAGAAAATATATCTGGAAATACAGATCATCGTGAAGTATTTAAAAAACAAACTGGTGGTCGAGGTAAATTTGCTGATATATTGGTTAAAATTTCCCCTCAAGATAATCCTGAAAAAATTGGATTGGAATTCATTAACAGCATAAAAGGAGGTAATATTCCTCGTGAATTTATTCCTTCTGTAGAAAAAGGATTTAAAGATTCCATGAAAAATGGTGTTTTAGCCGGATTCCCAGTTGAAGCAATGAAAGTAGAATTAATTGATGGTTCATTCCACGCAGTCGATTCAGATTCATTGTCTTTTGAATTATGTGCTAAAATGGCTTATAGAAATTCTATGAAGTTATGTAGCCCAGTTCTTTTGGAACCAATTATGAAACTTGAAGTTGTTACACCAGAAGAAAATATGGGTGATGTTGTTGGTGACTTAAACAGAAGACGCGGAATGATGCGTGGTATGGATGATAGAGCTGGCGCAAAAGTTTTAAAAGCAGACGTTCCTTTATCAGAAATGTTTGGTTATGTAACTCAATTACGAACGGTTACTTCAGGTAGAGCAAGCTATTCAATGGAATTTTCTCACTATGCAGATGCTCCTAAAAATATTGCTGAAGATGTAATTTCAAAAGCTAACGGTAAAGTTTCAGCATAATAAACTAAAAGAAAATGAGTCAAAAAATTAGAATAAAATTAAAATCATACGATCACAACCTTTTGGATAAATCGGCTGAGAAAATCGTAAAAACAGTAAAGTCTACTGGCGCAATTGTAAGTGGTCCAATTCCTCTTCCAACGCACAAAAGAATTTATACTGTATTGCGTTCTCCGCACGTAATGAAAAAAGCGCGAGAGCAATTTGAATTGTGTGCCTACAAAAGATTGCTAGACATTTATAGCAGTTCTTCTAAAACAGTAGATGCATTGATGAAGTTAGAGCTTCCAAGTGGAGTGGATGTTGAAATTAAAGTGTAAATAAATTAATAACAAGAATATGCCAGGAATTATTGGTCGAAAAGTCGGAATGACTAGCATCTACAGTGCCGAGGGTAAATCATTACCATGCACAGTGATAGAAGCAGGTCCTTGTGTTGTAACTCAGGTTAAGACACAAGACAGAGATGGTTACGAGGCCGTTCAATTGGGATTTGGAGAAAAGAAAGAAAAGAATACTCCAAATGCAATGAAAGGTCACTTTAAAAATGCCAGTACAACACCTAAAGCAAAATTGGTGGAGTTCAAAGGTTTTGATAACGTAACGATTGGTGATAAAATTGATGTAGCTATCTTCGCTGAAGGCGAATTCGTTGATGTTGTAGGTACTACAAAAGGAAAAGGTTTTCAAGGTGTTGTGAGACGACACGGATTTGCTGGAGTTGGTCAAGCGACACATGGACAGCACAATCGTCTTCGTGCTCCAGGATCTATTGGTGCTTGTTCTTACCCTGCACGTGTATTCAAAGGAATGCGAATGGGTGGACAAATGGGTAACAAAAATAGAATGGCCTCAAACCTACAAATATTAAAAGTAATTGCTGAAAAGAATATCCTTATCGTGAAAGGTTCAGTTCCAGGAGCAAATGGTTCAACTTTAACAATTAGAAGGTAATGAAAGCAAAAATATACGACGCAACAGGAACAGTTACAGCTAAGTCAGTAACACTTTCAGACGACATTTTTGGTATCGAACCAAATAACCATGCTATTTACTTAGATGTTAAACAACATTTAGCGAATAAACGTCAAGGAACACACAAATCTAAAGAACGTGCAGAAATTGCTGGATCTACAAGAAAAATAAAAAAACAAAAAGGAACAGGTGGAGCTCGAGCTGGTAGTGTAAAATCAGGAACACGTGTTGGTGGTGGAAGAATTTTTGGACCACGTCCTAGAAATTACCACTTTAAATTAAACATTAAGCTTAAAAGATTAGCTCGTAAGTCTGCATTTGCCTTTAAAGCAAAAAATGACGCTATTCTTGTAATGCAGGATATCAATTTTGCAGAAGCTAAAACAAAAGATTTCAAGACATTAATTACTTCATTGAAATTAGACGATCAAAAAGTACTTTTTATTCTTGCTGAAAATACAGATAATGTTTACTTGGCATCACGAAACCTTAAGAAAGTAAAAGTCGTAACAGCAGACTCATTTAATACCTATGATTTGTTGAATGCCAAAAAAATTATTTTAGCTGAAGGTGCAGTTAAAAAAATAGAAATGATACTTAATTAATCATCATGCAGACAATTATAAGAAAACCTGTCATTACTGAAAAAGCTACCATGTGTAGTGAATCACTAAATCGCTTCACATTTGAAGTTGACAAAAAAGCAAATAAGTTAGAAATTAAGAAAGCCGTTGAGAAAATGTATGGTATCACCGTTGTTGATGTTCGCACAATGAATTATGGTGGTGGTGCTTCTTCTGCAAAATACACAAACAAAGGTGTTATTGAGCAAAAAAGTAAACAATGGAAAAAAGCGATAGTTTCTGTTGCAGATGGTCAAACTATAGATTTATTTAATAATTATTAAGAAAAGGCAATGAGTCTAAAGAAATTTAAACCAACAACTCCAGGTCAACGTCACAAAGTGGCATTGGAATTTAAGGGGATAACAGCATCGACTCCTGAAAAGAGTTTGGTGTCGAGCATGAAGAAATCCGGTGGTCGAAATAATGATGGTCGAATGACAATGCGATACATTGGTGGTGGCCATAAACAAAAATACCGTATCATCGATTTCAAACGCGATAAGTTTGATATTCCTGCTACTGTTAAAACAATTGAGTATGACCCAAATCGTACTGCTAATATTGCTTTATTATTTTATGCTGACGGAGAAAAAAGATACATCATTGCTCCAAATGGAATGAAAGTTGGAGATCAAATCTTATCAGGAAAAACTGCAACGCCAAATATTGGTAACGCAATGTATTTATCTGATATTCCTCTTGGTACTGTAATACATAACATAGAATTGAAGCCTGGTAAAGGTGGTTCAATTGCAAGAGGAGCTGGAACGTATGCACAACTTAATGCACGTGATGGTAAATATGCAATTGTAAAGATGCCTTCAGGTGAAACTAGAATGATTTTAGTTACATGTATCGCAACTATTGGATCGGTTTCAAATTCAGAGCACAATTTAGCTGTTTCTGGTAAAGCTGGTCGTTCAAGATGGTTAGGGCGCAGACCAAGAGTAAGAGGTGTTGTAATGAATCCTGTTGATCACCCAATGGGTGGTGGTGAAGGAAGAAATTCAGGAGGTCACCCAAGATCAAGAAATGGAATACCTGCAAAAGGATTTAAAACAAGATCTAAAAGCAAGTATTCAGATAAGTTAATTATTGAAAGAAGAAAAAAATAGGATATGAGTCGTTCACTAAAAAAACCGCCTTTTGTTCATTATAAATTGATGAAAAGAGTTGATGATGCACAAGTTGCGAAGAGTAAAGCAGTAATTAAAACATGGTCGCGCGCATCTACTATTACGCCTGAGTTTGTAGGCTTAACATTTGCTGTACATAATGGAAATAAATTTATTCCTGTTTTTGCAACTGAAAATATGGTTGGTCACAAACTTGGTGAATTCTCTCCAACGAGAAACTTCCGAGGACATGGAGGAAACAAAAAAGATAAAAAACGATAGAAATTAGATACTCATGGGAGCAAGAAAAAGACTAAGAGCTGAAAGTATTAAGGAAAATAAAAAATCAATTGCGTTTGCAAAGTTGAATAATTCAAATATTTCACCACGTAAAATGAGATTGGTTGCTGATTTAATTAGAGGAATGGAAGTGAATAAAGCTTTAAATATTCTTCATTTTAATGGAAAAATTGCTTCAGTTAGCTTAGGTAAGTTGTTACGTTCTGCAATCTCTAATTGGGAGCAGAAAAATGAAGGAGCAGATATAACACAAGAAAATTTAGTTGTTCGGTCTATCGAAGTTGGTGGTGGAGCAATGTTAAAGAGAATACAACCTGCACCTCAAGGTAGAGCGCACAGAATTAGAAAAAGATCAAACCATGTTACCATCGTAGTTGATGGAACTAAATAAGTAGTAAGAAATGGGACAAAAAACAAATCCAATAGGAAATAGATTAGGCTACATTCACGGATGGGAATCTAATTGGTATGGTGGAAATGATTACAAAGACAAAATTGTTGAGGATGATCAAATTCGTAAGTACTTAAATGCTCGTTTAACTAAAGCAAGTATTTCCAAAATAATTATTGAAAGAACTTTAAAACTAGTTACTGTCACTATAAACACAGCACGACCAGGAGTTATAATTGGTAAAGGTGGTCAAGAAGTTGATAAGCTTAAAGAAGAATTAAAAAAATTAACGAAGAAAGAAATTCAAATTAATATTTTCGAAGTTAAACGTCCGGAACTTGATTCTCGTTTAGTAGCAGATGGTGTTGCAAGACAACTTGAAGCTCGTATTTCATTCAGAAGAGCAATTAAAATGGCAATTGCAAGTACAATGAGAATGGGAGCTGAAGGAATAAAAATAAAAATATCTGGTCGACTAAACGGCGCTGAAATGGCACGTTCAGAAATGTACAAGGATGGAAGAACTCCACTTCATACATTTAGAGCTGATATTGACTATGCTTTAGCAGAAGCACATACAACGTATGGCCGACTTGGTATAAAAGTTTGGATTTGTAGAGGTGAGGTTTACGGAAAAAGAGATTTGTCTCCAAACGTAGGAGTTTCAACTGCTGCAAACAATAACAATAGCAATTTTGCGAATGATCGAAAGCCTAATGCAGGTAAGAGAAGAGAGAGAAAATAAATTAAGAAAGATATAAATTAAGAGTAATGTTACAACCTAAAAGAACAAAATTTAGAAGAGTACAGAAAGGAAGGAGCCGTGGATTATCACACAGAGGTTCAACAATTTCTTTTGGTTCATTCGCTCTTAAGTGTTTGGAGCCTGGATGGATTACTTCAAGACAAATTGAAGCATCACGTATCGCAGTTACAAGACACATGAAACGTGAAGGAAAAGTG
>JBILPT010000030.1:0-19017 GCA_044373675.1 Crocinitomicaceae bacterium
CAATCTAATCGATGATGCCTGGACAAATACAACAAATGCTCCTGTAGATGTTATTTATACCATTGTGCCAATTAGTGCAGCAGCTTGTCAGGGAACTCCTTTTACTGTAACACTCACTATAAATCCATTACCAGTTTTTAATGTACTCGATGCTGTTGTATGCGCAGGCGAATATGTTACTTTAACAGGAAATCCGTCTTCTTACTCATATAGCTGGGATCATGGAATAACTAATAATGCGCCATTTGTACCCACATATACAGACACATACAATGTAGTTGCAACAAATACAATAACAGGATGTGTTCAATATTCAAGTGCGTTGGTTACTGTTCATCCTAATCCCATTGCAGATTTTATTCAAACCTGGGATGAATTAATGGCAATATTTACAAATACATCGAGTGGTGCGTTGAATTATTATTGGAATATGGGTGATGGAGGCATAATTATTACAAGTAAAAATGTAAGCTATACATATGAAATTGAAGACAGTACTAGTTATATTATTACTCTAATTGCAGAAACTGAATTTGGGTGCATAGATACAATTTCACGAATAATTACGACTCCATTAGTTTTTTATATTCCAAATGCTTTCACCCCAGATGGAAATGAATATAATAATGTATTTACTCCAATATTTTCAAATAAAAGAAAAATTGAAAATTATTCACTAAGTATTTATAATCGATGGGGAGAAATTGTATTTGAAACAAAAGACGTAGACTTTGGATGGGATGGTTTCTATAAAAATAAAATGGCCGAGAGCGGAACATACATTTGGCAACTACAATTTACCAATTTATTCAATTCAAAAAAAGAACAAATAAACGGTCATATAAATTTATTGAGATAATCTTTATTTCAATAAAATCAATCGCTTTTTAATACTTTCTAATTTTAAAATTAAAGCAGTATTATTTGATTCTTGAGGATTAAGAATATTTTCACTAAGACTGTCTTTTGATTTTAGCGCTTTTTTAGCACCTTCAATTGTGTATCCCTCAATCTTGACCAAAAGGTAAATACGGTTAATTTTTTCAATTTCTTTAACATTGTATAGTCGATTTCCTTTGGCGTTTTTTTTAGAAATAACAAATTTAAATTCTTTTTCCCAAAATCTTAGTAGAGATGCATTTACACCAAATAAGTTGGATAACTCTCCAATTGAATAGTATAATTTACTAAGATGTTGAATGTCAATTGTTGGCACCTGTTTTATTAAATTAATTCCGAAAATAGTTATAATTTTGTAATTGATGTCAAATTCATTTTTTTTCAAGTTACTTATATCGCTTTTTTGCATATCAATGTCCACATTTATGGTGGCTCAAACTGTTGATGTTAAAAAAGAGTATTTAAATAGCTCTGATAGTATTATAAAAAAAAACAATCCAAAGGCAGATGCAATAATTTCTTACGCTAAAACATTTCTTGGAGTTCCTTATCGCTATGGTGGTTCTACACCTTCAGGATTTGATTGTTCTGGATTCATAAATTATATATTCGGAAATTTTGGATTTTCTCTAGTTAGGTCTAGTTTTGGCCTAGCAGACTTAGGAGAAACGATTGCACTTTCAAATATCCAACCCGGCGACTTATTATTTTTTAAAGGAAGCAACATAAATTCTTCGACAGTTGGTCATGTTGCATTGGTTGTAGAAGTTGCTCCAAATACCTTAAAATTTATTCATTCTGCAAATGGTGGAGTTAGAATAGAAAATTTTGTGACGAGTAAATATTACATACAACGATACATCAAAGCCAAACGTCTCGATTATGGAGGCAACTAAACATTTTTCTTATTATTATGTTCTCAAAAAATGAATAATGAATTTAAAAATGATCGAAAACAATGGTTATTTGTTTTTCTAGTTGGTTTATTTGTTACCAATGCTGTAACAGCTGAATTAATAAGTAATAAATTAATTTCAATTCCTCTTTCCTTTTCCTTAAATGGACTAAATGTTGGACCTTTTACCACAATTGTTGGTATTTTGCCATGGCCGATTGTATTTATCATAACCGACTTAATGAACGAATTTTATGGTGGGAAAGCAGTGCGACGTGTTTCATGGATAACTGCAATTTTAATTGCCTATTGCTTTATTATTGTTGGACTTTCGATGCAGATTCCTGCTGTAGAAATACCAGGTTCAAATTTATCTGATACTGCTTCTTACAACAAAGTTTTCGGACAAGCTCAAATGGTAATTGTAGGAAGTATCGCTGCCTTTTTAGTGTCTCAATTATTAGATGCATTTATCTTTCAATACATCAAAAGTAAAACAGGAGATAAATTTATCTGGTTGCGAAGCACTGGGAGTACACTTTTCTCACAATTAATTGACTCCTATATCGTTTTGTACATTGGATTTGTTTTGCCCGGATCCTTAACATTTGCAGAATACATGAAAATAGCGCCAACAAACTATGTATTGAAAATAGTTATAGCTATTGCGTTAACTCCAGTCATTTATTTAGGACATTATTCAGTGAAAAAATACTTGAATAAGAAAGAAATTAAAGAATCAATCTAAGGCACTTACTTTTTGCTTTCTTGCAATAATTACAATTAAATAGATACTTGCAATAGTTGCCATTATAGCTCCTATTAAGAATGTAATAAAAATAGTTGATTTTGTGCTATCATAACTTACCAAGGTTAATAATGCACCAAACATAATTCCAAATTCTAAGGCAATAAACATCGTTCCTGCTCCAACTCCTCTGCGATCTTCATGGGATAAATCCGCTGTCCAAGCAAACATTGTAGGACTTGTTATACCTGTTGCAATTCCAAAAATAATAGCTGCAAAAATATAAGAAACAATAGAGTTTGAAGTCCCCACTAATAACATACTTATAACCAATATAAAACAACCAATTAATAGTGTTTTTTCTCGGCCAATTCTATCTGAAAGTGAGCTAGTAAGCAAGCGAATTAAAATCGTGGCAATTACATAGATTCCAAAGAAAAAACCTTTATTTGAAATGCCTAAATAGGTAGATAAATCTGGGGTAAGAACAAAAATCATCCCGGAACACATTGCACTGAGAAGCATTACAAATGCTGCGGGTAAAACATTTGGTTCAAAAACATCTTTCCAGGATATTTTGAGGAGTTTGAAATTAAATTCTTGTTGATTTACCAATGTTTCTTTTATCCAAAAAACAAGGATGAAAGCGATTAAGGAAAAGAGTGCTCCAATCAGAAAAAGAAGTGTGAAGCCAAAGGATAAATAAATCCATGAACCTAAGGTTTGTCCAACTCCAATACCTAATGAAATAAAGGTTCCCCAAATTCCCATTGCATGACCTCTTGATTTCTCTGGTATTAAATCTGTTAGTAAAGCTGTAGCTCCAGTTGGTGCAAATCCTGCGCTAAAACCATGTAAAAACCTTAAAATCAGAAAAAATAAAACGGAATAAGAAAAAGGATAGATTAGCATTACAATAAATGAACAAATAATTCCTAAGTAGATTACTTTTTTTCTACCTATCGTGTCTGCTAATTTTCCTGAAAAAGGCCGCGATATGGCCGCAGATATTGTAAACAAGGTGATTATTAATCCTTTTTTATCAGCTCCATCTAAAATACTTATGTAATTATTTAGTTCTGGAAGGATTAAATTAAAACTGGTCATGAAAAAAAACATAGCTAGGCACATCAGCCAAAAATTCTTACTATATTTATTTTTCATGCGCAAAAGTACAGCTTATTCGTTTGCGCTTGAACTAAAAAGTTGTGTATGTGTTTTAAATTTATGACTATAACATTTTTATTAGCTATTACATTGATTTTTATTGCAGGATGTTCCGCTCAAAACGAAATCAATAATGGAAGTACAAAAAACCAAGAAACAGAAATGTTTAATGGAAAAGCCCTTCCAAAAAATGTGTGTAATGTTATCCGAGATGGTGGAACTGAAGCTGCTTTTACAGGTAAATATTGGGATCACCATGAAAATGGTGTTTATAAATGTGTAGCGTGTGAGTCTGTACTTTTTTCTAGTGAAACTAAATACGACTCGGGTTCAGGTTGGCCTAGTTTTTACGATGTTTTAGTAAATGGAAATGTAAAAAAGAAGAATGATTTTTCTTATGGGATGGAAAGAATTGAAGTTCAATGTAATAAATGTGAAGCTCATTTAGGGCATTTATTTGATGACGGTCCAAATCCAACGGGTCTTCGCTATTGTATAAATTCTGCTTCACTAGATTTTGTTGCAGATGAGAAATGATTTTAAATTAATTTTATGATAGAAGAGGCAACATTAGGCGCTGGATGTTTTTGGTGTATTGAGGCCTGCCTCATAGAATTAAACGGTGTAAGCGAAGTTTATCCTGCTTACGCTGGCGGAGAAATTGTAAATCCAACATATGAACAAATATGTACAGGAAATACAGGTCATGCTGAGGTAGCGAGGGTTATTTTTGATACTGATAAAATTAGTTTTGAAGAACTTTTGGAAGTATTTTGGTTTATTCATAATCCTACGCAATTAAATCGCCAAGGAAATGATGTTGGTTCTCAATATCGTTCTGTAATTTTTTATCATTCAGAGGAGCAGAAAAATAGTTCAGAGAGTTACTTAAAGCGTCTAAGCGAAGAAAAAGTTTGGGATGAGGATATCGTGACGGAAATTACCCCAGTTTCAACATTTTATAGAGCGGAGAATTACCACCACAACTATTTTGCATTAAATCCTCAAAATATGTACTGCCAAGCTGTAGTTCGTCCAAAAGTTGAAAAATTTAGGAAAGTTTTCGCTGAAAAAAGAAAGAAGTAAAAATTAGTTATTCGGGAACTGACCTTAAAACTATTCCCTTTATTTCATCGCTTAATTGAATCTGACAACCCAATCGACTATTTTCGATTACATAAAATGCTTGGTCTAGCATATCTAATTCTGTATCACTTTTTTATTTAATATTCACTTAACATTAAAGCCATAAATTTGAAAAAAATAAAGTTTAGCGTGAATTATGAAAATAGTAAACCGAGAATTAAGCTGGTTATCGTTTAACGAACGAGTTTTACAAGAGGCGCTAGACGAAAAGGTTCCCTTAATAGAGCGCATGCGCTTCCTTGGAATTTATTCTAACAATATGGACGAATTTTACCGCGTTCGAGTGGCTAATATTCGGAGGATGCTCAGTTTTCGAAAACAGAAAATAGCTGGTTTCAACGGAAATGCCGAGCAACTATATAAAGAAATACGACGAGTTGTTTTAAAGCAGCAAGAAAAATTTGAGTTTGCCTATCAAGAAATTTTAGCGGGATTAAAACTTGTTGGAATAGTACAACTAAATGAAAAAACCGTTACAGACATTCAAAAAAAGGAACTAGCAAGCTATTTTCACAAAGAACTTAAGCACGCAATATTCCCCATAATGCTTAATAAAAAAGATGCCTTTCCTCGATTGCGTGATTATGCCATTTACCTAGCCGTAAAAATCAACTTAAAAGGATCAGCCTCACGTTATTCTCTGATTCAAGTCCCTTCTGCCTTATCCCGTTTTTATACCATGAAGGAAGGTGACTGCCAATACGTGCTCATTCAAGATGATATTATTCGTCTCCACTTGAATGAAATTTTCTCCATCTACAATTTCACTTCTATTGAAGCATATACCTTTAAATTTACTAGAGATGCTGAATTAGACCTTGACGACGATCTCTCCCTTTCATTTTTTGAAAAAGTTGAAAAGGGCATTAAGCAACGAAAAAAGGGCGCGCCTGTTCGCTTTGTTTACGATGAAACGATGCCTAAAGATTTATTGGAGTACCTTCTAAAAGCATTGGGATTATCGCGAGGAATCAATACAATTCCGGGTGGACGTTACCATAACTTTAAAGACTTTATCAATTATCCCGATTTTAATTTACCCGCCTTACAGTATCCAAAGCAAGCGCCCTGCGAACATCCTTTATTGGAAAATGCAAATAGTTTACTTGATTTAATTGCAAAGCAAGATCTCTTTCTTTATTTTCCTTATCAAAAGTTCGACTATATCGTCGATCTTTTAAGAGAAGCCGCAATTGATCCAAATGTTAAGCACATTAAAATTAATATTTATCGGGTTGCCAAGAACTCCCAAATCATGAATGCATTATTGGCCGCTGTTTTTAATGGAAAAGATGTTACCGTTATTATTGAGCTGCAGGCACGCTTTGATGAAGAAAATAATCTTTACTGGTCGAATAGACTACGTGAAAATGGCGCAAAAGTAATTCATGGTGCGGCCAATCTTAAGGTACACTCGAAAATGATTCAAATTTCTAGGTATAAAGATAAAAAAGAGCACTTATTTACTTACGTAGGGACAGGAAACTTTAATGAAAAGAGCGCAAAAATATATACGGACTTTGCCCTGCTAACGATTGACAAAGCAATTTCAAACGAAATAAAAAAAGTGTTCGGTTTGTTGGAGAACAACTTGGACCGAATGGTTTTTAGGCATTTAATTGTTTCTCCAATTAATACACGAAGAAAGATTTATAAATTAATTGACACGGAAATTAGCAATGCTAAAATGGGGAAGGCTTCAGGAATAAAAATTAAACTAAATAACCTCACTGATCTTTCGTTGATTGAAAAGCTATATGAGGCAAGTGCTGCGGGTGTAAAAATTGAAATAATTATCCGAGGCATCTGTTGCTTAAAAACAAATAGTAAAGGCCTTAGCGAAAATATAACCGTAATTAGTATTGTCGACCGCTATCTAGAACATGCGCGTATGCTAATTTTCGAAAATGCAGGAGACCCTTTGTTTTATATTTTAAGTGCTGATTTTATGGAGCGAAACATAGATTATCGCATTGAAGTTGGTGTTCCTATATACTGCAAAACGATACAAGAAGACCTATCGCGTGCGTTTAATTTCCAATGGAAAGGCAGCGTTAAGTCGCGTTTAATCACCGGGGACCTTAAAAATGTTTATCGAAAAACAAACCTTGCGCCATTTCATGCGCAAGTAGAAACGTATAAGCATTATTTAGCATTGAGTCAAATACCTACTAAGTCTATTAATTGAGGTGTCGAGGATGCGTTTTCAAATCGCGTTAAATCATTAAAAATAGTGTCTATTATCTGTTCCGTTCTATTCGGGTAATTAACCACTATTTGGTGAGAATTTAAAAGCCATGAGCTAATCGTTCTACGATGTAATAAACATAGCTTGTCTAATATAACAACTCCTATTTTTTTTAGACTTTCACCATTGCAAAGTTGTTCATATTGGCCCATCATTGGGATCACCATTAATTTTTTATTTAAAAATAGTGCTTCAGCTGGCAACTCAAACCCTGCGCCACATAACACCCCTTCTGATGTCCTTAAACTCTCCGTGAAATTGTCAGCATCAATTGGATTTACCCATACATTATTAACACGATAGCGACAACTTGCATATTTCGAAAATACGTGCCACTCAGCATTAAAATGCATTAAAGTTTGAACGATGAAATCATCGTGATACGCTGGTAAATAAACCGTATAATGCCCACGATTTTCTGATTCTAGTTGCCTAATATTTTCTCTTATTACCGGCGTAAAAATAGAAGATGCATAAGATTCGAAATGAAAACCATATTTATGAGGGCTTGGGCAATAATTTCCTAAAATAAAATTCCCTATTCGATGCTTTTCTAACGGTTTTGGTGAATTCGGATGAGATACTGCAGCCTGATGGCTTAATTCTACCGATTTTACGCCGTGGTACTTTGCAGACCATGCAGAAATTGGTTCGAAATCACTAATTATTAAGTCGTATTTTTTCGCTGGAAATTGGCTGATTTCTTTGAAAAACTTAAAAACGTTCGTGTTAATGGCCGTTTTTATGATATCAACTTTTCCTTTTTTAGAAGAAATAAAACTCATTCCTCGCAATTGATAATCTATCGAAAATGAAGGCCTTAACTGGGATTGTGTACCACTCACCAAAATGTCTACTTGGCATCTTTTTCGCAATTGTGGAACAATGTCCTCTGCCCGACTTAAATGGCCATTTCCTGTACCTTGTATCGCATATAAGACTTTCATAAGCTATATTTTTATAATATTTTGTGTGATTTCAGCAAGTAAAACCTCCATCGAAAGTTCCTCTCTACGAGATTTTAATAATTCGCTTTTTATATTTTTTTGTGGACTTTGATCCTCAAAATAAAGCTTCCAAACACTATCATGGTATTCTAATGCTGTTGAGTTTTCAACCCAATCTCCTGAATTAAGGTACATCACCTCTTCACCACTCTTAGTTTGAAGTTGTTTTATTTCAGGTTGATGGATATGGCCACAAATAACATAATCATACCCATTAGTAATTGCGAGTTCTGCAGCAGTTAGTTCAAAATTACTGACATAACTCACAACCCCTTTCACGCTATTTTTTATTTTTTTTGACAACGAAATCCTTCCCCTCCCGAGTTTTTCACTGACCCAATTCATGAACGTATTTAACATTATTAGAATGTCATACCCTTTTCCACCTAGCTTTGCCAACCATTTTGAATGTCTCATGGTGGTGTCAAATACATCTCCATGAAAAATCCATGCACGACCTGTTGGTAGATTTAGAACTATTTTATTAACGATTTCGAAATTGGCAATTTTAAATCCTGTAAATTTCCGTAACATTTCATCGTGATTTCCTGTGACATAGTAAACCATTGTTCCAGAACTTAGGAAAGATGTTATTTCTCTTATGACCTGCATGTGCGAAGCAGGAAAATATCGCTTCGAAAATTGCCATATATCTATGATATCGCCATTTAATACTAAGGTCTTTGGTTTTATACTCCTTAAGTATTTAACCAATTCTTCTGCTCTGGAACCATAAGTTCCAAGATGTACATCTGAAATTATAACCAAGTCAACATCTCTTCTCATACTCTTAATTTTCAACAAAGATGGGTCTTTGATGTTTCCTTAATTTTAAGAGAAGATTAAAGAGTAAATAGATATTAATACTGAATTGTTCACAAGAGGTCCGCTAAATATCCGTGACGCGGACTATAAGCCAACAAACAAACTCGGCATGCTACTTGGATTACTCTTTTATAACCTTTGATAAATAAGTTTCGCCATTCTGATCTAATTTTATTAAATAAGATCCAGTTGCAATTGAAGAGAAGTCCAGCATTATTTCTGATTGATTTTTAAACTGATCAATAAATAATACCCTTCCATCCATGGTTAAAATAGAGATTATAGCAGAAATCGGTATATTAAACATTACGTAGACCTCGTTTTGTGTAGGATTAGGATAGAAAGAAAACTTAAATAAATCTTCTTCATAAATACCCAAACAAGGGTCTAAAACCACCACAATGCTAGCCGAGTCAGTACAGCCTATTAATTCTCCTGTAACAATGTAGGTTCCTGCTTGAGTAATTGAAATTGAGCTACCGGATGTGCCATTACTCCATAGAAATGAATTAGCGTTACCCGCAACTGTTAGTTGGAGAGGCAAATTATAATCGCAAACTGTTGTATCACTCACTAAGAAAATTGTCGGATTTGGATTTACCTCGACCGTCAATGCCGATGATCCTTCACAATTATTAGTATCTATTCCCACAACAGACAAGGTCATTGTTGTAGATGGCTGGAAATATGTTCCATTGAACTGACCCATATTCCAGGTATAGTTCGCTGCACCATTCGCTTGAAGAAGTATGGAGTCGCCAGCACAAATCGTTTGGTTTACACCAGCAGAAATAGTAGGTAAAGGATTAACGGTTACAAGCAAATTATCTTGATCTTGACATCCGTAAGCGTTCGTTCCTGTAACAATATAGTTAGTGGTGATAGTTGGAATAAATGAAATGCCATTTACAGCACCATTATCCCATGAATATGTTTGAGCACCACTAGCAACAAGTACAATATCCTCGCCTTCACAAAGTTCGACATCAATTCCCGCGAAAACAGTCGGAGAAGGATTGACAAACACTGTTATTTGATCAATATTCTGACATTGGTTTAAATCTACTCCTGTCAAAGTATAAGTTTGTGTAAGCTGAGGAATAAATGCCGAATTATTAATAGTGCCATTATTCCAGGAATAACTTGCTGCTCCTGAGCCTATTAAAGTTATGGAGTCTCCTAAACAAATAGTTAAATCATTTCCAGCAAAAACATTCGGCAATCCAAGTGTATTTACAAGCACTGTATCATTGCTAGAACAACCCGTAGAAGAATTCGTGCCAATTACAAAATAACTAGAGGAAGATGAGTTAATTCCTGTTTGAATGGTTAAAGAAGCACCAGTCACCCCGTTATTCCAAACATAGTTTGATGCTCCCGCAGCTACAAAAGTGACATTTGAACCCCCACAAACCGTTTGGTCTACACCTGCCGACACCACTGGAAGTGAATTAACTGTTACGGTTGTCGTTGCTGTTCCTGTGCAGCCTTGTACATTTGTTCCTGTTACTGTATACGTTGCCGTTAAGGTAGGTATAAAAGCTAATGCATTGGTCACGCCATTGTTCCAAGAGTATGTTAAAGCCCCACTTCCATTAAGGGTTACTGGTGAGCCTACACATACTGATTGATTTATGTTTGCAGAAACAATTGGTGAAGGAAGGATTGTTATTACTTTGATTAATGATGTATCTGAACAAGCAAGAGGCAAGCTGTTTACCATAACGGCATATGAACCAGCTTGTGTTGCTGTTAATTGTGTACCTATCTCTCCAATTATTGGCTGGCCATTTAGCAACCATTGGTAAGAACTTCCCGTTGATCCAGGAATAGAAAGGGTGGTGCTCGCCCCAACACAAATAGAGTTGGCGGCAGCGGTAACAACAGCGCCTGCTGCAGTTGCACAGGTATTTACTTGATAGATAGATAGGGTTGAGCTAACCTCGTTTGCCAAAATCACAATTTCATTGCCATTCGGTGAAATAGCTGCGGGGATGGTAACAATTCCCTCTGCGCCTAAATCTGGACCGCTAAGTGTTGTTGATCTATTATTCCGATAAGCAACAAAAACTGGTGATAATGGGTTCTCCACATTGAAAACCATGACACCACCAACCCTTTCTAATGCTAGAAAAACATATGGCTTGCCATTGATTGTCTGAAAATATATTCCTTCAACCTCAGGGCCTTTATCATCGCTTCTATTTTTTAAAGATGGGGTACCTGTAGAATTTGATGCATTAAAAATGGCGGCAAAAGTTGGATGGTTGGCTATTATTTGCTCGATTAAATCCTTTGAATCATATACAAGCGCACCAGTGGTAGCATTTCGAATACTAAAAGACCTTCCGCTCATAACGTGCAATTCGTCATAATCGCCGTCTCCATCAGTGTCTCCAGAATACTTTAAAGCACTAAGCCTACCGAGAAACTTGCTGTTTTTAAGTATGCTCGCATCGGGGAAAGCAATAGGGTCAAGATTAGCAAATGTGGTTGAGTTGATTCTATTAGCGTCTACTACAGTGCCAAACTCACGAGAATCGCCTTCATTTGCTGTGAAAATATACCCTTGTCCTCCTATTGTTCCAAAGCTAAGTGCATCAGGCATGTAAGCTCCTTTGATTGGTAGGTCTCCCGTAATTAATATAGCACCGCTTTGATCAGAGGCGTCTAATGCGTTATTCGATCCAGTACTATATGGGCTATAGCCCAAAGCAGTTAGGCTTATTATCGTATTATTTGTAAGGTCAATCGTTAAAAGAGCGTTCGCTTCTTGAATTCCAACGTATGCTTTTGTGTTATCGTCCGAAATTGTGATGTATTCTGGTTCTAAATCCTGTGCTACAGTGGCACTTGTGGAGAAGATACGAATTCCCTGAGCAACTAAAGCAACTTGCTGACCATTATAGGCACTTAGTCCTATTGTGGTCACATTCGCATTTGTTAGATTAGCAATTCCTGGTGTTAAATCAATAATTGAAACGGAACCCTCAGGGTCAACAGTATAGCTTGCATTTGGCTCTCCTTCATTCGCAGTGAGAATTTTAGTGTAGTTTTTATTAAATGTGATCATATCCGGCATAGCACCAACTGTAACTTGCTTTAAAAAATTACCATTATAATCTAAAAACACCACGAAACCATTAAGTTGTGGGTTACTATTTTCTATTGCCAATGCAACAATACTGTCATGAGCAACAACCGAGTTAATGTTCCCATAAGGAGTAGTAGAAATAGACGTTATTAATACGGGTAGAGCCGGGTTGGAAAAATTCACAATGTCTAATTTAGAAGCAATGCTATTTGCAATATACAAACGATCAACGTCTTCGTCGAAGGCAACTATTTCCGCGGAATTCGTTCCTGCTGTACCGTTAGAAAAGCTCGTTAATAGTGTTAAATTTAATGCATTCGATGGCGAAGGGGCTTGGTAATCATTGTCTTTAATAAAAATGATTTGGTAATTCTCCGATGTTGATATTCTTGTGTTGGTTCCTGATAGTATTTTCACAATAATTCGTTCTGCTTTTTCAGGTAGTAAGTCGTCAATAATTGTAATTACATGATTGGTTGTGCCGTTGGTGTTGGCTGGTATTGTTACTGTATTTGTCCATGTAAAATCAACATTTTCGGTCGCGTTTGAATAAACAGAAAAACCTAAGTTTAAAGTTACTGGGCTGGCATTCGCATTAGCAATTAATATCGGTACGTTAACCGTTCCAACATTTTCGGCTACTTGAATAAAATTATTGGCGGCAGCAATGGATGTATTAGCGCCTCCATCGACTTTTACATTATCAAATCGCCAAGTACCTCCGGTCGCTATAGAGCCTGACAAGATTGTTTGTCTAAACTCTCCCGTAGCCTGATAGTGTGCCGCAAGAATTCTAACAGCAAAATTTGGATTGTTATTCGCTGCTAAAATGGAAACGAAATCTACTGAAATTCTTCTGTATTGGTCACCAACACCGTTATTTTGAAAACGTCCTCCATCAAGAACACCATTACAATATGTCGTGTTTTGGTCTGTCATCACAAAGTCTGTCCAAGCAAGACCATCAGTTGTATATTTAACTCTTACAGTATTTACTGATGTACCTGACCAGCGTTGATCCCAGGTAAATTTTATGTTTTGGTAGCCAACAGTTGAGACATTATATTGAACACCATTGGATTCATTTGTTAGTCCTGGAACAGCAGTAAAAGCCCAGGCGCCTGGATTTAGTCCGTTTTGCGCTCCACAGCCATTATTTATTATCGGGTCCATACCTGTTGCCGCAGAGGCAATCGTGAGTGTCCCTACTATAGAAGATGTTCCAACACCTAAATCAGCATTGTAAGTCGTGGGGGAACCAACAATTGTATTATAATTCCAAAGGGCAATCTGCGATTGAGCAACCATTGTTGATAATAAGATGCTTGTAAAAGTAAAGAGTAGTTTTGAATTCATTTTAGCTAGTTTTTTAGACTACAAATCTCTTCGTTTTAATCGATTCTTTTATTTCCTTAAAATTATATTATTTGGTGTTTCTGTTACTTTACTGTTAATTAATAGCCGCCTAAATATTACTATTTTACGCTAATATTAATTATGTTTTTTGCATCCAATTTAAAATAGCAATCCCAGCATCAAAAAAGATTTAAGAAAATTAATTTGGTTCGAACCCTTGTTTTATACTATTGACATCTTTAATGAACTAGCATTAAAAGAGATTTTTACAACACAGCAAATTAATTCCGCTGTTCATTTTTAAGGCTTTTAAAGCTGTTGGCGAATCTTTTATAGAACCCAATTAATTTACTTAAAGCGACGAAGGGAAGAAGAAGTTTGGGATAAAGATATCGTGACGGAAATTACCCCAGTTTCAACATTTTTATAGAGCTGAGAATTACCACCACAACTATTTTGCGTTAAATCCTCAAAATATGTACTGCCAAGCTGTAGTTCGACCTAAAGTTGAAAAATTCAGGAAAGTATTTGCGGAAAAAAGAAAGAAGTAAAAATTAGTTATTCTGGGGCTAAGCGTAAAACGATTCCCTCTATTTCATCGCTTAATTGAATCTGACAACCCAATCGACTATTTTCTTTTACATAAAATGCTTGGTCTAGCATATCTAATTCGGCATCACTTTGGGGTGGAAGTACTGTTTCGGATTCTAAGTAGCATTGACAAGTTGCACACATTGCCATTCCGCCACATTCTCCAATAACAGGCAAATCATAGGCTTTACAAATTTCCATGACATTCATATTCATATCTGTTGGTCCTTTCAGCAAATGATGCTTATTTTCTCTATCAATAATTGTTAGACTTATTTCATTCATCACTATTTTATTTTAATTGTAAATCCGTAGTAAATTGCTACCATTGAATTGTGTTGCATATTGTCTTAGGCCATATTCTGAATTAGTCATCGGAGAACCATCATACAAGGAAAAAGTAGCATTGTTGCACGTATCTTTTAGCACTAAAAAATTAGTTTGATCCGGAAATAAGGGCAAAAAACAAGTTCCTTCTGGATCTGCGGGTGAATGCCTATCGAATGCAATAAATTCATCAATTGATCTGCGGTAGACGATGATTCCTCGTGAACCACCATTCACATAAGCCCAACCTCCAACTCCTGTTAACTCAATGTAACTCGGTAGATTGATGTCTATTGATATGTCAAATGGAATATTTGGAATTATATTATTGATATTTTTTGTGCAATTTGATGACACAAGAAGTAAACAGATGCCTATAAAAATTAGATTTTTCATATTGTAAAGATATTAAAACTCTTTTTTATTTCTATTTTCCTATAATTCGCCCATTTTTTCTTCCCATTCGCTCATTAATATACTTAGTTCTGTTTTCTTTAGTTCAAAAGATGTAAGTATATCGCTGTGCGTTTCTCCCGAAGAAAAATCGAGCTGTCCGATGGAAATTGTTTGCTCTTCTATTTCTTGCTCAACAGTTGATATTTTTTCTTCAATACGCTTCAGTTCCTTTTCATTTTTTTTGTGCGCTTCTGTTTTCTTTTGGATTACGACTTCTTTTTCTTTTGTAATCACCTTTATATCTTTTATATCAGTAATACTTGTAGAAGTGGATTTATTCATTTTATAATCTAAATATTCATTTAAACTAAAATGATGAATCTTCAACCCTTGATTTTCAATATCCCAAATTCTATTTGTTAATCCATCTAGAAATTCTCGGTCGTGAGAAACAACAACAAAAGTTCCTTGGTAGCTTTGCAGTGCTTTTTTTAGTACATCTTTACTCTGAATATCAAGGTGGTTTGTGGGTTCATCCAAAATTAAAAAATTGGAGGGGCTTAAGAGTAATTGACAAAGCGCTAATCGTGTTCTTTCACCACCAGATAAAACACTGACTTTCTTGTCGACATCTTCACCACTGAATAAAAAAGTCCCGAGAATTGACCTCAAATCTTTTCGCATTTCTCCTTTTGCGATATCATCCACGGTATCAAACACCGTTTTTGAAACATCTAATTTTTCAGCTTGATCCTGTGCAAAATAGGTTACGTTGACATTGTGGCCATATTCAACAATTCCAGCATAATCAATTTCCTTCATAATTGCTTTAAGGAGTGTTGATTTACCAACGCCATTTGGTCCGAGTAGAGCAATTTTTTCTCCACGACCAACAGTAATTCCTATTTCTTTAAATAATTTCTTTTCACCGTATGATTTTCCAAGGCCTTCTAATTCTAAAACCCATTTTCCAGGTTGAACACTCAAGGGGAATGTCAATTTCATCTTCGCAACTGAATCAGACTCAACTTCTATACGTTCTGTTTTCTCTAATTTTTTAATTAGAGACTGAGCAAAGGAAGCCTTACTACTTTTTGCCCGAAATTTATTTATGAGTAGTTCTGTTTGTTTAATTTCTTTTTCTTGCTGTTTCTTTGCTTGGCCAAGTCGATCTAATTCCTCAGCTCTAACCTCTTTATATTTTGAATAAGCGTAAGGAAAATCAAACACTTTTGCTAAGCTAATTTCTAAGGTGCGTTTTGTAACATTGTCAAGAAAAAGCCGATCGTGTGAAATAATGATAACTGCACCATCAAATTTCTGTAAATAAGTTTCTAACCAACCTATTGAAATAATATCTAAGTGATTAGTTGGTTCATCCAATAGAATAATATCAGGTTCATTTACCAGTATTCTTGCAAGTTCTGCTCTCATTTTCCATCCACCCGAGAAGGTGTTGAGGCTTTTTTGCATATCATCGTTGGTAAATCCAAGTCCCAATAAAGTGGAAGTTATTTTTTCTTCCCACTGAAAACCATCAATAACTTGAAATTCATAATTTAAGTCGCTTAATTCATTTAGCATCTCTAGATAATCATCGCTTTCGTAATCTGTTTGAATTACTAATTCTCTATTTATATCTTCTAATCTTGTTCTAATGAAGTTAAGTCGTTCATTTGAAAAATTCAGAAAGTCAAAAACACTCTTTTCAGTATCAATTTTGATATCTTGCGTAAGATATCCTATTTCAGTTCCTTTTGGAAGATGAACAAATCCTTCACTTGCTTTTAATTTTCCGGATAGTATCTTTAGTAATGTAGATTTTCCTGCACCATTTTTTCCTACTAAACCAACCTTATCGCCACTGTTAATTTGTAGATTTACATTTTGGAATAGATGACCTTGGGGTAAGAAATACCCTAATTTCTCTAAATTTATCATGGCGCAAAATTACGCTTTCAATTTCAAAAGAATGAAAAAAAAAAGTAAGAAATTAAATGGTTAAAAAATAAAATTTAAATCGCTCTGAACAATAGCTTATTTATAGTTTGACAATACGTTTTTTATTATCCATTTTTACTTTTTTATCTTTTTTTAATCTAAAAATATCTAAAATAGCTTGAAATAATTGAAAATCCTCCCAAGAATTAAATTCTTCATGGTATGAAATACCTGCACCTTGGGTAAATGGACCTGAGTTTTCATTTACAGAATTTGCATTTGATTGATTAAAAACATTGACACGAAAAGTTCCTTTTTCATTGATCAAATATTCAATATTTACATCACCAATAAGTGAACTCTGAGTAGAACCTTCATTTGTACCACTCGCATCATCCGTTTTATTTTCTACTCCAAAACTTCCCGATACAATTAAACGGTCATTGAGTAAACCTGTTTTAACCCCAAGCTCAACAGAATTATCACCAGCAACCTTGTCTGCTCCATAATCGACATTTAGTTTATAGCTATCTGATAATTTACCAAGAGCAGCATTTATTTGAGACTCAACTAAATCAATTGCAGATGAACCATTGGCAGTAACTGTTCCTTTTAATGGCTGAAATTTTCTAACTAGTAAAAGTGAAAAAAACTGACGATTTAACTCATCTTGTTCATTTGTTACCCTTCTAATCAATGCTTTTCCTGTTTCTGGTGCTTTGGGAGCTGCTATATCAAATGTAATTGTTGGCTTTAAAAGTTTATCAGATAGATTTAAATAACAAAATACATCTTGGTTTATAAGGGACTTGTCAGCTGTTTCTGGACTTAACTCTAAAATAGAAATTTTCTTTAAATCTATTGATGTTTTAATGTCAAGATTAGCATCAAGAACGTCTCCATTCCAAGAAATAGACGATCCTTCATTAATATTAAAAGGCTGACTAATCCCCATCATCACAAAATTATATTTACTTCCTTTAACAATATTATACGTTCCGTTCATTGTTAAATGATCTAACTGATCTAATTTCATATTTATTTCTCCAAAACCTTTTGCTGTAATTTCATCACCAGAAAATTCATCAAAAATCAATTTTAAATAGCTGTCTGGCGTTACTTTAAATTTCAAATCAAGATTGACGCCTGAAAAGTTAATCTTTTCCTCAACGATAGTATTATTAATTCCTTTCTGAACAAACTGTATAAAATCTTCTGATTCTTCAATATCTGAAACCCCATACATTGGGAAATTAATAAGAGTGCCTTTTTTTGTTTCTAAGTCAACAAGAATATCTAGTTTATTTGAAGTACCTGAAATATTAGCTGAACCTTTTGCATATGCTTTCCCAAAATAAACATCACCATCTTTATAACGAGTATTTAAAACTATGAATTGCTCTAAAGGCAATACTCTCATAGGATTTAAAATATCTCTTTTAGATAAATCATCTTCAAAATTTAAATTCAAATCAAAATTAAATCCAGAAAAATCTTTATGATAAATTGTACCAACCATCGATGCAATATTCCCATCTTCATCTTTCAATGGCAGGTTATTTATCAAAAATGCATCTTCAATAATATCAATTTTTCCATTAAATAAGTATTTCACACCGAGCATTTCAACTAAAATTGAACCTTGGTTAACAGCTAGTTTACCAGATAACTTTGGTTTATCTGGAGTGCCTTTTACAGTAAGAACCCCTTTAATCTTTCCATTTAATTCCCTTGCAACAGACGGATCTAAAAATGAATTAGCGAATTGAATATCTGTATCATTAAATTTCAAAATCAAATCCAGTTGATTGGTATTAATAAAATAAGCCCCTCCAAAATCTAAAGTTGGTTGATTTCTGTATTCAAGTAAACCACTAGTGAGAATACTTTTTCGCAGATCACTCCAATCTGTTTGAATTAGAATATCTCCAACTTCCTGGCCATCCAGAAAAAAATCTTTAAACGATGCATCACCTAAGTACTTAAAATTTGAATATGGATTTGATATCATACCCCAACCAGAAAAGTTCCCCTTTAGTTTTGATGGTAAACTTAAAACAGAGCTCAATTCCTCTAAATCTAATCGTTGGACATCCATTTTTAACTTATCAAAATCATTTTTAGATAAACAGCCATTCACCTTAATTAGTTGATCATTACGAGACAATCTAAAATTAGTAATGTGTAAATCATCGGAGGTTAAAGAAATATCTGATTCTTTCTCTAATTGCCATCTAAGTCCGTTTATAGAGAAAAAAGAAGGTTTTAAGAGAAAATTTATATGAGTGTTATCTAAAAAAGCAGTTCGCCAAGAAATTTCTGAAAAACCAGTTGATTCAGGATCCCATGACAAAGTAGAATTCAACATTCCTTTAC
>JBILPT010000022.1:0-26638 GCA_044373675.1 Crocinitomicaceae bacterium
CTAAAAAATCTCCCTGAATTTCACGATTAGAAATAGACTGATTAATACTAATTCCTTGAAAAATATAATCATTGAAAAGAATGGATTCAGATATGAAATTTGCGCTTAAGTTGCTTTTTTTAGCATTAAAATTACCTTTCAAGAATGTGCTACTATTGACCTTTAGCTCAGGAAGAAATATAGAAAGTAAATCATCTAATTCCTTAGTCTCAATTTCAAAGGTAAAATCACTTTCGTTTATACGTTCCTTATTTTCTTCTGAAACTAAAGTTAAAGAAGGTAAAAGCACTGATAATTCATTTAAAATATCATTTAAAACAGATTCGTATTTAATTTTTCCCTTGATTTTAGCATCGACTAAGGAACTGGCAATTTCAATGTAATCCCCTGAGCTATTTCGCGAAAAGTTCGAATTAAAATAGGGCACATTTACTACTTTTTGATTTTCTTCATATGAAAAGTTAGAGAGATTAATTTTTCCTGACATTAATTCTAAACTAGGGCCAGAAATAGAACAAGAAATATCTGTTGAAAGATAAATATTATTGTCTTTTGTGATGTTTAGTGCTCCTAGATTCATCTTTTTTAAGTGTATTTCTGCTAAATATTTTTGAGTTGACCCAATGGAAATTTCACCATTGTAACTTAAATCTATATTTGGGTCCTTAATACTCAGATTTGAAAATAAAATATCGTCTATTAAACTGGCTTCATTAATTTCTATGTTTGAGTAGGAATAATCATTAAATTGGAATTTCGAAAATAAACCACGAATTATTGGCAGTCTTAATTCCCCATTATTTGCAATACTTCCCTCTATTAGGATAAGTCCACTTACGTTACCTAAATCAGAATTATCAATGAGATCTCCTAGATTAAAATCACGAATAACAATAGCAAAGTCATCACTATTTTGTGGTGTGAATTTAAATGCTAATTCATTATTTTCTATCAGATAATTTGATTTTAACGAAATGGATCCTAAAGCTGTTTCTAATTCATCTAATCCAAAATTAAATCGATTCACTTTGCCAGCTATATTAGCATTCGTAACTTTAAAAAATTCAAGTTGTGAAATCGAAGCATCTATTTTAAATGGTTCCATTGATTTCGGAAGAGCAACACTTTCTATGTCTTTAAGTGTGACTAAAGATTTAACTATCCTGGCATTTAAAACTCCTTGATCGCCAATAGTAAAATTTGGTAGAATAATTTTTCCTTTAATAAAAGACTCTTTTCCAAATCGCAAATCAAGATTGCTTATTGCTAAGGAACTTAAAGGATTTTTGATGCTTGCACTAATCTTAATTTTAGAATCCATTCCTTCTATATCTGTTGCGAAATATGAAATATCTTTCAATGAAAGAGTACTAGGATCAATTTCAACATCAAAAATTACAGAATCGGAAAAAGATGAAAAAGCAGACCAATTTCTATAAAGCAAATTCAATTTGCTTGCGCTTAAATTTGTTTCATTGCTTATTAAGTGAAACTTTTTTAGAAATATTCCCTGAGATCCAATACTTATATCAGTACTTAGCTTTTCAAGATTAAACCCTGATTTCTCTTTGCATTTTAAGTCCTGAATTTGAAGTTTTATCGTCTCGCCTTGTAAAGCTAAATTCTGAACATTTACTCCAATATTTTTTAAATTCAAATGAGTAAAATCAATACCATATTTTTGAGGCCTTACTCGGAAATCATCGAAACGAAATGAGAAATCAGAAAGAGAAATATTTTTTGCGCTGAGCGTGAGTTTTTTAGTTTTTGTTTTTTTTGTGTCGCCAAAAAAATAATCTTCTAAGAATGCATAATTATAGGATCCATTTTTCTTGTTCCGATTAAGATATATTGAACCCTTACTTAATTCTATTTTTCCAATATCAAACTTATTTTTAGCAAGATCATAATCATCTAAAGTCAAAAGAATAGTTTCTGCAGAAAGAAGCGTATCCTTCTTCATGTCTAAAATTAGAACCCCATTTAAAGATAGCTTATCAAATAAAATGATTTCAACACCTTTTATTTCAATTTTTGTATTTAATTCAGCAGAAAGATAATTTACTACTTTGCCTGCTAAAAAGGTCTGAAAAGTACTTGTTCGGATAAGAAAAGCAAAAATGATTATGCAGATCAGTAAGCATTCAAAAAATATACCCAATGAATTATTCGCTATTTTCTGTAATTTTACCATGCTTTCATAACAAATTTAAGAATCTTTTGGCTGTAAACAATACAATTATACTCGGAATTGAATCCTCGTGCGACGATACATCAGCAGCCATTTTGGTTGGAACAAAAATCTTATCAAATGTTACAGCTACACAATTGATTCATGAGAAATACGGAGGCGTTGTTCCAGAGTTGGCCTCTAGAGCACATCAAGAAAATATTTTACCTGTTGTAGAACGAGCAATTGAAGAAGCAGGAATCACGCTAAAAGACATACAAGCAGTAGCATTTACTCAGGGACCTGGACTTCTTGGCTCACTGGTTGTCGGTACTTCTTTTGCAAAAGCATTTGCACTAGCTCGAAATATTCCTTTGCTTGCAGTTCACCATATGAAAGCGCATATTTTAGCTCATTTTATTGACGCTGCGGAGAAAGAAAAACCTACTTTTCCTTTTTTATGCTTGACTGTTTCGGGAGGTCATACACAAATCGTATTGGTAGAAAGTCACTTAAAAATGGCAATTTTAGGAAAAACAATTGATGATGCTGCAGGAGAAGCATTTGATAAAGCAGCAAAAATGGTAGGTTTTTCTTATCCTGGAGGACCATTAATTGATAAATTTGCACAACTAGGAAATCCAGATAAATTTACTTTTTCAAAGCCACGAATTCAAGGACTTGATTTTAGTTTCAGTGGCTTAAAAACAGCTATTTTATATAGTATTCGTGATGCTCAAAAAGAAAACCCGAATTTTATTGAAGAAAATCGCAATGATTTATGCGCTTCCATTCAAAAATCGATAGTTACTATTCTTATGCAAAAACTTGAGTTGGCCGTGCAACAAACAGGTATCTATCAAGTTGCATTAGCAGGAGGAGTTTCAGCAAATAGTGAACTTAGAAAAGTATTGAGCGCAAAAAAAATAGATAATTGGAAAGTTTTCATTCCCAAATTTGAGTACTGTACAGACAATGCTGCCATGATTGCAATTGCAGGGAAATTTCTCTATGACGCAGGAAAATTTTCTACCCAAGAAGTTTGTGCAAAAGCAAGAATGGAGTTATAGAAATACCTCTAAGAGTAAAGTCGAATCTGTTAATCTTAACTTAGAAAGTTTTTTTGTGTAAATTCGTAATTCTGAATTACATTATTTTCTAGGAAAGATGCGTTTTATTCTTGTTTTATTATATCTAATTTCAAATACTTTTTGGTCTAATGCACAAAATCATGTGAATTGGGAGTTTAGCTATGATAAACTTAGCTCAAGTATACTTATTAAAGGAACTATTGATGAAGGATGGCACCTTTATTCTCAAAAAACACCAGCTAATTCTGGACCAATTCCTGTGACTATAACTTTCTTAAAAAATAAAGGCTTAAAACTAATTGGAAACTGTGAGGAAAAACTTGATCCTCATGATATTTTTGACGTTAATTTTGATTCTAAAGTGTATCTTTTCGAAAACTCCTACCTATCTTGCCAAAAAATAAGATTAAAAAATTTATATAAACTCAATGGAAGCGTTAATTATATGGTCTGCGATAAATCTCGATGCCTCCCTCCTATTGAAGTTCCATTTACAATAATCATAAATTAAAACTAGATGAAAAAATACTTTGGCTTAATCCTTTTTTTACTGCAACTTAATATTTTGTTTTCTCAAATCATCAATCATGAAGATGTGGTTAAAGTAAACTTTTCACTTGAACAAAAAGAAAGTGAAGCCTTTGTTGTAGCAAAAATTAATATAATACAAGGATGGCATATCAATTCCAATAAACTCCCTAAAGGATCTTTTGCCATTCCTACAGAAATTAATCTAACAAAAAATAAAAGTTTTACTGCCAGAGAAACGCTAGAACCCACGCCAATTCAGTACATCGATGAAGACCTCGGCGACATGCAAAGTCACCACAAAGGCTCAATCACAATGAAAAGAAAATTTATTATTAATTCAACTACAAATTTTAAAGTTTCGGGGGCTTTCTCCTTTCAAGTTTGCGATGAAGCTGGTAAATGTTTAATGCCTCACGAATACCCTTTTTCTTTGAATGTAAAAGGATATGAATCAGCTGCTGGAAATGATAGCTTGACCGAAAAAAAAGCTGATACTTTGACTTCAGATATAGAAAAAAAAATAAAAAAAGACTCGAACAAACGCATTACAAAAACTCCTGAATCTAAAAAATCAATGTGGCTTATTTTCATTATTTCCTTCTTAAGTGGTTTTGCTGCCTTACTCACTCCATGTGTTTTTCCAATGATTCCAATGACGGTAAGTTTTTTCACAAAAAAAAGTAAATCAAAATCTGAGGGTATTAGAAATGCGATCCTATATGGTTTTTCTATCATAACTATCTATGTAATTTTAGGAACTATTGTCACTACAATATTTGGCCCTTCAGCATTAAATGCGCTATCTACAAATGTCTGGTTTAACTTGCTTTTCTTTGTTCTTCTGGTCGTATTTGCGATTTCATTTTTAGGTGCTTTTGAAATCATGTTACCAAACTCTTGGCTAAACAAAGCTGACAAAGCTTCAGATAGAGGTGGGTTTATTGGAATTTTTTTTATGGCGCTTGCACTCGCATTGGTTTCTTTTTCTTGCACAGGACCAATAGTTGGAACCTTATTAGTTGAATCTGCAACAATAGGAGGAATTGCACCATTTGTTGGAATGTTTGGGTTTTCATTGGCTTTGGCTATTCCATTTACTTTATTTGCTGCTTTTCCAGGATGGATGAATGCACTTCCAAAATCTGGTGGTTGGTTAAATACTGTTAAAGTTTTTCTCGGGTTTTTAGAACTTGCCTTGGCTTTCAAATTTCTATCGAATGCTGATTTAGTTGTGCAAGGCCATTTCTTGGAAAGGGAATTATTCCTAGCGATTTGGATCGGTTTATTTGCTGTATTAACGATTTATCTATTTGGTTTTATTCGACTCCCCCACGATAGCCCAACTGAAAAACTATCTGTATTTAGGACTTTATTAGCCAGTACATGTTTAGTGTTTGTAATCTACTTAATTCCAGGTATGTGGGGCGCTCCTCTAAAATTAATCAGTGGCTTTCCTCCACCACTTTCTTATAGCGAATCTCCAAGTGGAATTGGATCTTCAGAAAATACGAATTCTCATTCCGAAAATATGGACATGCACCTGGGACCTCAAAACATCATGGTGTTTCATGATCTAGAGAAAGCTGAGGCGTATGCAAAAGAAGTACAAAAACCTCTTTTTGTTGATTTTACAGGTCATGCATGTGTCAACTGCCGAAAAATGGAAGAAAAGGTTTGGGGCGAGCCAGGAATCCTTGAAATACTTCGTGATAAAATGGTTATTGTATCATTATATGTTGATGAAAAAACAGCCCTTCCTGCATCCGAACACAAAGAATTGGAATATGCACCGGGTAAAAAAATGAAAATCACAGAAATTGGTCACAAATGGAGTTATTTGCAAACTACTCGATACAAAAGTAATACACAGCCTTATTACCGTTTATTGGGACCACAGAATGAAGATTTAGACATTGGGTCGGCAGACTACGAACACCATGGCAATGCTTCTGATTTTAAAGCCTGGCTAGAAAAAGGATTAGAAGAATATAGAAAGGCAGATACTAAAAACTAAAGTTAAGTAATAAACGCTATTTTTATATTCTCATTATTTAGCTAACTCATGAAACTTTGTATCGCCGAAAAACCAAGTGTTGCTAAAGATTTAGCAGAGATTTTAGGCGCAAAAATACGACACGATGGGTATTTTGAAGGCAACGGTTATTGCGTAACCTGGACCTTTGGTCACCTTTGCTCATTAAAAGATCCCGAAGATTATAATCCTAATTGGAAATATTGGAAATTAGAAGATTTACCTATTATCCCGGCGCAATTTGGAATCAAGATAAAAGGTGATAAAGGGGTTGAAAAACAATTCCAAACTATTAAAGCATTGGTCGCTAAAGCTTCTGAAGTGATAAATTGTGGCGATGCTGGACAAGAAGGAGAATTGATTCAAAGATGGGTGCTCTTGAAAGCGCAATGTAAAGTCCCCATCAAACGACTTTGGATTTCTTCCTTAACAGAAGAGGCAATTAAAGCAGGATTCAGTAAACTCAAAGATTCGAAAGATTTTGACAATTTATTTGCTGCTGGAAACTCACGCGCTGTGGGAGATTGGATGCTTGGAATAAACGGCACCCGACTCTACACAAAAAAATATGGTAAAGATAAGTTGGTATTGTCTGTTGGTCGCGTTCAAACACCAACACTGGCAATGATTGTCAACCGTCAAAAAGAAATCAATGCGTTTTCTTCAGAAGAATATTGGGAACTAAAAACAACGTATCGTGAAACAGAATTTTTATGTCAAATTGATCGTATAAAATCTTTAGAAAAAGCTCAAAAAGGACTCGAATACCTTCTTAATAAACCCTTCGAAATTACCTCTTTTGAACAAAAAGAGGGAAAAGAAGGAAATCCGCGCTTGTATGATTTGACCTCACTTCAAGTTGATGGAAACAAACGATTTGGTTTTGGTGCTGAACAAACGCTAAACCTTATTCAAAGTTTATACGAGAAGAAATTAGTGACTTACCCACGGGTTGACACCACTTACCTCTCAGAAGACTTACACCCCAAAATTCCGGGTATTTTAGGAAATTTAAAAGACTACAAGCGATTTACTGAGGTTTTACTTCAGAAAGCCATTCCAAAATCAAAAACTATTTTTGATGATAAAAAAATAACTGATCACCACGCAATTATACCAACCGGAATTTCGCCTTCAGGTATTTCTATGGATGAACAGAAAATTTATGATTTAATCTGCCGTCGATTTATCTCCGTATTTTATCTAGAATGTAAAGTATCGAATACTACTGTATTAGGAAAAGTAGATGCCTTAATTTTCAAAGCAACTGGAAAACAAATTATTTCCTTAGGGTGGCGAGAAGTTTACGAAGATTTAAAAGAAGAAAAAGTAGACGAAGCGGAAGCCAAAGAGATAAAAAAAGAACCAAAAGAAACAGAAGAAAAAATACTCCCGATTTTTGTCAAAGGAGAAAGCGGGCCACATACCCCAGAGATTCACAAAGGAAAAACAAGTCCACCTAAATATTATACCGAAGCAACCTTACTTCGAGCAATGGAAACCGCAGGAAAATTGGTGGAAAACGAAGAAATGCGAGAACTGATGAAAGAAAACGGAATAGGAAGACCTTCAACGCGAGCCAATATTATCGAAACGCTTTTCAAACGAAAATACATTGAAAAGAAAAAGAAAAATCTTGTTGCTACAGAAACAGGCATGAATTTAATTGACACCATTAAAAGCGATTTATTAAAAAGTCCTGAGCTTACCGGACAATGGGAACATAAATTACGCTTGATTGAAAAAGGGAACTACGACCCGCAAATATTTAAATCAGAATTATTTAAAATGGTTCGTGAACTAAGTGATGAAGTGATTTTTCACCGCTAATTTTAAGGCATTTTCACAAAGGGGCGAACATGTAAGCCTTGTGTTGTATATATCTTAAATATATAGTTACCACTTTGTAGTTTAGATATATCTAAATCTACCTCTGAACCATTTACATCTATTGATTGAATTAAGCGGCCTGAAGATTCATAAATCTGTATTTTTTGAAAGCCCAATATATTTGTTTTCACCTTAACCAAAGTTCTAGATGGATTTGGATACAATTCAAGCATAAAATTTGTTAAATCAACCAAATCTGCATTATTGGCATTTACCTCATAAACCACTGTATCGCTGCAATTATCGTTTGATGCTACAAGTGTTACAGTGTAAGTTCCAGGTATAGAATAGGTATGGTTCGTCAACTCTCCACTGGCTAAAGTACCATCACCCAAATCCCATGCATAATCATTGGCATTTTGAGAGGTATTTGCAGAAAGATTGGTGGTCATGCCTGAAGTGTTTAAGCTAGCTGATGCTTGTACCTCATCCATGATTAAATAAATCGGAGTCCTCGGACTAACGCAAGGATCTTTAACAACCTCCCAGTCGTATAAAAAATAGTAGGTGCCCCCTGCTATATTGGTACCGGTAATAGATAGTAAACCAGGTATTTGATAAGGGAAAACAGCGCCTGCAGTATTCCGATATAAATTCATTTCAGATCCTCCTATTCTATAAGCCACACCTGGTTCTAAATGAAAGTTCAAAGAAATTCGTGATCCGCCTGCTGGTATATTCAAAAACCGTGAATCTAACTGGTTTCCACTGGCATCCCAAAGAGTAATCGTACGATCTCCAGCAGCTCCTGCGTTAACCCATGCAGAGACAATGTTTAAAGGCTCACTTACTGTAAAAATTAAATACCTTATTTGGGTGCTATTGTGCTGGCCTCCTGAACCAAAACTTGAATTTAAAGGACCTACGTATTGCGCCGCTTGATTTTCAGAACTTTCCGCCCACAATGTATCCGTTTGCTGCAAGTAAGTTGAATAAAGGCCTCCTGTTACCACTACGTTACCCCCAAACTCTTCATCCCATATGGTTAAATCACCTAAAGCTGAGGCCGTAACCGAAACAAAATCTGGAGCGCAAATAATGGCACCAGAAATACTTGGAGCGTCTGGGCGATCAATCGTGATGTATTGATTGAGGGTATAAGTATTTGAACCAATAGCATTAGATGCCACTAAGGTTACATTGTAAATACCGTCTTGAGTATAAATATGAAGAGGATTTTGACTGTTGGAAACTCCCCCATCCCCAAAATTCCAAGCCCAAGCGGAAGGACCGTTTGTACTTTGGTCCTGAAAAGTAATATCTCCCGTGCAACTGCTCGTAGAATTGGCAACAAAATTAGCTATTGGAGGTGCTGTAGGTAATTGACAGGCCCAAGTCATAACAAAACCAGGATTGGTAATATAAGTATCAGAGAAAAACTTTAAAGTCACCGCACCAAAACTCGATTGAATGGTGCCTCCGCTAGGTAGCGTGTTTCCGGTATATTGTCCAATCAATGGACTCGTATTCGACGGACCATCATATATATACAGATAATCGTAATTGGCCTCCAAATCAAACATTGTAAAGGTCAATGTTAATGAAGCAGCACCAGTGGGTGCAATGGTAATCTCGCTATTGACTAAATCCTGATAATTGGCGGAGCCTCCTCCTGGGTCGAAAAGAGTTCCAGAACATGCACTTTGGGTTTGATTCGCGCCAGAAGGGTTCATCGTGATGGCACAAGGAAGATTTGGATCTATATTAATGTAATTTACTAAAATAATAGTATCAGATCCACAAGCACCACCACTTGCAATTAGCATAACATTGTAAAGTCCGGGATTTTGATACGTATGTGAGGGGTTTATAGCTGTGGAGGTTCCACCGTCACCAAAATTCCACTGAAAAGTTCCTGCATTGAAACTTTGATTGCTGAAATTAACCAGAGCGGGTGCCTGGCAATAATTTTGAAACGCGGTTGAAAATTGAGCATTAACTGTATAAGAAAATATCTGTCCAACCCCTACCGCATGCCAAGCATTGGTGGTTGCCATTACTTCTGGTGAGCAAGCGCCAAACAAGTCGATCGCTGACTGAATAGCATAAAAACGCGCATCCTGATAATCCGAATTCGGCGTTAAATAAAAAGTATTGTTTCGAAATGCGATGCGAGCTGCATTTACCATTCCTAAGCCCGTAACATTGTATGCTTGACCAATATCATTTGTTCCTATACCACCAACACTCAACAAATAGAACCAAAAATTTTGTACGCCTGAATTGGTGTGAACCCCACCGTTATCCTGTGTACCTGTATAGTAATTTGTACCTAGATAGGTATCCGGATCTTGAAATGCATTTGGGTTACTCATGCTTCTAATACCATTGCCATTTGGCGTTGCATCTTCGCCCATAACCCAATTTAACGAGTTATTGTTGGCAAATGATTCAATAGAAACACCAAAAATATCAGAAAAAGATTCGTTTAGGGCTCCAGATTCGTTGGCATAAACTAAGTTGGATGTATTAGAAGTAAGACCATGAGCAATCTCGTGTCCAGTTATATCAATTGCGGTCAAAGGGGTAAAAGTTGTTCCGTTACCATCCCCGTAAGTCATGCGCTGACCGTCCCAAAAAGCATTGTTATAATTCGTATTGTAATGTAAATAGCTTTTTAAGGTGAAGCCATTGCCATCGATGCTGTTTCGATTATGAATTTGCCAAAAATAATCGTAAGTCATTTCAGCCCCCCAGTGTGCATCTCCAGCGTAATGGTCTTGGCTTGTGGTATTGTTCCAAAAATTGTCTGAATCAATAAAATCAACCGCAGCACCGTAATTAGACGTATTGTTCAAATCAAATGTTTGGATACCATTTCCCCTACCCGTTTCCCTGAGTCGGAATTGAGATGAAAAATAATCCGCTACAATAGCTCGGTTTCCGGAATAGGCAGTAACAGCAACCCCATTGCTATCGGCGGTATGAATTTGATCAGTACTAAAAATAACCAGTCCTGTGTGAGCGTCTACGTAAAGATTTTGACGACTCAATGGCTCATTTGCATAAACATCCATTTTATATGCCAACTGGAATATAGGGTTAGCATAATTATTAGCAATCCAGACTAACACAGGACTTGGATAGTACGTAGCGGATATATCTTGTCTTTCAGCTTTTAAAAGAGCTTCCTCTTGAACAATATCCCACTTATAGGTAACGGCATTTACTTTATTTAAAGCAGCTTGAATAGCTAGCTCAGGAACAATAGAAGGGCTTGCACTTTGATTAATATTTGTGTAAAAAGCTCCATTTATGGACGATAAGCGACCCTCTTTAAAATGTGCTTTGTAGAGGCCAAATTCAACCGGCGTCTCTTTGTAGAACTGCTGATATGTTTGGTGATTTTGTCCCATAATATCTTGCTCCTCTTTAACTAATTCGAAGCTGTAATCCGATGATAAATTAAATATCTTGTTAAGAAATTCTACTATTTGACTCTCATTAATAGCCAAATCATTGCTAAATTGAATATAATCGGGAACCCTATTCTCCCCTTTTAATCGAACAAGAGTTGCAAATGGATACTTTTCAGAAGCTTCATTTCCATAAAATACACTTTGAGAGAAACAGGGTGATATGCTGTGCAAAATACTGCATAAAATGAAAAGGGAAAATGTGATTTTCATACTTTAAAAATTAGATTTATAAATATAACATTTAAAATAAAAAAATGTTAGCTTGATATTACATTTTTTCAGGAGACTCAATTCCCAACAAATTCAAACCGCTTTTTATAACCTTTGCAACATTTGCACTGAGTAGTAATCTTCCAAGTTTAACTTCTTCATTAAGTTCAATTAATATCGGAATTGTCTGATAAAAATGCCCAAACTGTTTTACCAATTCGTATAAATAATTTGCAAGAAGTGCAGGAGAATAATTCTCAGCTGCTTCATTAATAATACTTGGATATAGCGCCAAGCATTTCACAAGTTCTATTTCTTCAGCTTGAAGTTCAAAAGGAAAAATATCCATCGATTTACCTACTGCTCCTTTTTTCAATAAAGAACAAATACGAGCGTGAGCATATTGTATAAAAGGGCCTGTATTTCCTGTTAAATCTACAGATTCCTCTGGGTTAAAAAGCATACGTTTTTTTGGATCTACTTTTAGTAAATAATATTTTAATCCTCCCATTCCGATGCGTTCGTACAAAAGATTTCTATCGCTTTCTGAAAGACCATCTAAATGTCCTCGTTCCTTCGTCAACTCGGTTGCTTTTTCAACAACTTCAGCCATTAAATCATCAGCATCAACAACAGTTCCCTCTCGAGATTTCATTTTTCCACTTGGTAAATCTACCATGCCATAAGACAAATGAAAACAATTTTTTGCCCAAGAATAACCTAATTTCTGGAGTATTAAAAATAAAACTTTAAAATGATAATCTTGCTCATTTCCAACGGTATAAACCATTCCACTTAAATGTTTATAATCATTAAAACGATCGATTGCTGTTCCAATATCCTGCGTCATATAAACAGCTGTGCCATCAGAACGCAATACTAATTTCTCATCTAAGCCATCTGAGGTTAAATCAATCCAAACAGAACCATCTTCTTTTTTAAAGAAAACACCCGATTTTAAACCTTCAATTACCTGATCTTTGCCTAATAAAAATGTTTCAGACTCATAATATAATTTGTCAAACGAAACGCCCATTTTTTTGTAGGTGACATCAAATCCGGCATAAACCCAATTATTCATGGTTGTCCAAAGTAAATACGTTTGTGGATCGCGCGCTTCCCATTTAATCAACATATCTTTGGCTTCGCGTAACAAACTTGTTTCATTCTTTGCTAAATCTTTTATTTTATCTTGGATAGCAAGCTGTGCTTTTTCGTCTTTTCCTGTCAATGCAGCTTGAAATTTTTTGTAGTTCTCAGAAGTAGTAGCTGAAAAACCTTCAAAACTTCCTTTTTCCCAAAGGGAAATAATTTCTTTTGCTTCCGCATTAAAGCGCTTATCGAATTCAACGTAGTATTTTCCGACTAATTTATCTCCTTTTAAATTCGTGTTTGATGGAGTTTCTCGCTCACCATTCTTATTCAAGGGAGAAAACTTTTCCCAAGCAAGCATGCTTTTACAGATATGGATGCCACGGTCGTTAATAACCTGTGTTTTTATCACTTCATGTCCATTTGCTTTTAATATCTCTGCAACTGAATGACCTAAGAAGATATTCCTTAAATGACCAAGATGCAAGGGTTTATTGGTATTTGGAGATGAATATTCCACCATAACCATTGGCTTTGAATCTTTCTTTGAAAAACCAAAATGTTCATTATGATGTATTTCTTTTAATTTATTAAACCAATAATCATCCGAGAAAACAATGTTTAAAAAGCCATTGATGACTGCACATTTTTTAATCTCTGGAATTTTTTCGATAATAAAATTTGCTATTTTCTCACCTGCTTCAACTGGAGAACAACGCATTAGCTTTACAAAAGGAAAGACAAGTAAGGTCAAATCGCCTTCAACATCCTTTCGTGTTGCTTGAAATTGAATTAAATCCTGGCTAATCTCAGTAGCAAACAAGAGATTGGAATACTCAACTAATACCGCTTTAATTTTCTCTTCCATTACTTCTGCTCTAATACCTCAACAATATGCTCAAGAATATCCAAAGCAACTTCAGCCATTTTGTTTTTATCATCTAAGCATGGATTTACCTCCACTAACTCAAGCGCAATTGTTTTTGGAAAAAGTAAAAGGCCTTTCAAAATACCTTTTATTTCCTCAAGACTAAACCCACCTTTTACCGGAGTTCCTGTTCCATATGATGTTAAATCAGGATCCATCGAATCGACATCAAAGGAAACATAAATGATATCACAGGAAACAAGACGAGCAGAAATATCAGTAATTACCTTTGAAATTCCCAAAGAACGAACATCTTCAACAGTGAAATTTTTTAAGTTTAAGGTTTGAATTAAATAATCCTCTTCTTTTTCTGTGTCTCTGACACCCATATAAACTAAATCTTCTGGCCTAAGAACGGATGATTTTAATTTATTCCAAGAATTCGCGGTAATACTATCAATATTGTTACGCTGAGATTCTAAATTATCAATACCCAAAGCCGTTGCTATTGGCATGCCGTGTAAATTTCCTGAAGGACTTGTATACGGAGAATGTAAATCTGAATGAGCATCAAGCCAAACAACTCCAATTCTTTTTCCAGGATTTGCTGATTGAATGCCTTTTATTGTTCCACCTGCAGAGCAATGGTCTCCAGCAATGATTAATGGAAATTTTTGCTCCGCTATCACATTGCTTATTTCTTTTGATGTCGCCTCAAAAACATCCAGCATTCCATCAATGTGTTTTGCAAATGGAAATGTATTTTCACGATCCAAAAGATCATTAAAATTTTTAACTGTTTGGATACTGCGATTTTTAAAAAGTAAACTAGACTTAGATCTTGCAGCTACTAAAATAGCATTTGCACCTAGAGAAGCTCCTCTAGTCCCTGCTCCAAGTTCTGAATTATTAAAGATAAATTGTATGCTTGATTTCATAAACGCCTTTTTGAGGCTAGTACAAAGATAAAATTATTTTAATGTCAAATTGAAAGCACATTTAAAATCTAACATAAAAATCTCAAAAAAAATATCCGTAATTTTGTACTTTAATTATTTAATTCAACATAGCATGCAACTGTGGAATACATTAAATAAGGAGGAGCTTGAAGCAAAATTAAAAGAGGTTGGACATAAATTTGTTACTATTTCTTTTTACCAATATGCTCATATAGCAAACCCTCGCTTATTCAGAGATCACTTATTTCTAATGTGGTCAAAGTTGGACATTGTGGGACGAACCTACATTGCAACTGAAGGAATCAACGCTCAAATTGCAATTCCAACAAATTACTTGAGTCAATTTAGAGAAGAACTTTATGAAATTACTTTTCTTGATGGAATTCGCTTAAATTTTGCAGTAGACGATGCCGAAGCAGAATTTACTTTTCTGAAATTAAAAATTAAGGTTAGAGATAAAATTCTTGCAGATGGACTAATTGATAAGACCTTTGATGTCACAAATAAAGGGAAACATCTAAATGCTAGAGAATTTAATGACTTGACAAATGACAATGAAACCATTTTAATCGATTTTAGAAATCATTATGAATCTGAAGTTGGCTTCTTCAAGGGAGCAATTTTACCAGATGTAGATACTTTTCGTGAATCCCTTCCACATATTGAAAGCACTTATTTAAAAGGACAAGAAGATAAAAATATCGTGATGTATTGCACCGGAGGAATACGTTGCGAGAAAGCATCAGCATGGTTCAAACACCGCGGATTTAAAAATGTACACCAATTAGAAGGAGGGATAATTAAATATGCCAACGAAGTTAGAGAACTAGGAATTGAAAATAAATTTATAGGTAAAAATTTTGTATTCGACGAGCGAAGAGGAGAAAGAATTACAGATGATGTGATCGCCGTTTGTCACCAATGTGGAGAAGCCGCTGACACGCATACAAATTGCATGAATAACTCATGTCACTTACTTTTTATTCAGTGCACTGCTTGTATGACTAAAATGCAGAATTGCTGTTCTCTGGAATGCCTTGAAATAACACATTTACCTGAGGAAACACAAAAAAAACTAAGAAAAGGAATTGAAAATAGTAACCAAATATTTAAAAAAGGTCGCTCACAAAAACTCATATTTAAAGCCAATAAGGAAAAACCTTTATCTTTGATTCAACAATCAAATAAATAATAAATGTTATCAGCAATTAACTGGTCTGTCGATTCCGAAATAATAGAAGGATGGAAAACACCTAACTTATATGGTTTACTCTTTGTTGGTGGACTTGTAATTGGCTATTTTATTGTAAAGCAAATATTTAAGAAAGAAAATATTTCAAATGAAATATTAGATAAATTAGTTATATACATGGTTTTAGCCACAATTATTGGAGCAAGACTTGGGCATGTTCTTTTTTATGGACCTTATTTCGGGCCGGATGGTTATTTCTCAAATCCTCTCGATATTTTTAAAGTTTGGGAAGGCGGTCTCGCAAGTCACGGAGCAGCAATCGCACTACTCATTTCTCTGTATCTTTTTTCAAGAAATGTAATAAAAAAATCATATTTATGGGTTTTAGATCGACTTTCTGCGGCAATTGCAATAGGTTGCACCTGTATTCGCTTAGGAAATCTTGTGAACCACGAAATGGTTGGCGATATTACAACAGTTCCATGGGGCTTTCGTTTTTTATACCACGATTATAGTTTATATAATGGCACTTGGGAATCAATTCCTGTAAGACATCCAGCACAATTATACGAAGCAATTTGCTATTTTATAGCTTTTCTAATTTTACTTTTGATGTATTGGAAAATGAATTCTTGGAAAAAACCAGGTTTTATGTTTGGTTCTTTTTTGATTTTTATTTTTGGATCTCGGTTTTTTATCGAATACATAAAAGAAGGACAAACAGCGCGTGATTTTGAGTTGCTTATAAATACTGGGCAAATGCTTAGTATTCCATTTATTATTGCAGGAATTATACTAATTTACCGTTCGCAAAAAAATCAAGAAACGACCTAATAAAATTGAATTCTTGCATAAAAAAAGGTAGCTTAGTGTAGTAATGACAATATGTGATTTTATTCAAATTGATTCTTATCTTTGTCCTCGTAAAATATTAATTTTAAACTATGGCCATAAAAGCAGCAGCTGTAAGTAAAAAAGAAAGTCCAGAAAAAACAAAATTTTCGAAAGAAACATATGTTAAATGGTACAAAGACATGCTTCTTATAAGAAAGTTTGAGGAAAAAACTGGACAATTATACATTCAACAAAAATTTGGTGGATTTTGTCATTTATATATTGGTCAAGAAGCTATTGTTGCAGGAACTGCAAGTGCTTGTCGCCCTTCGGATAAACACATGACAGCATACCGTGATCATGGTCATCCAATTGCTTTAGGTACCGATCCAAGAATTTTAATGGCCGAACTTTATGGACGAAGCACAGGTTGTTCTAAAGGAAAAGGTGGATCAATGCACTTTTTTGATAAAGAAAAAAACTTCATGGGTGGACACGGAATTGTTGGAGCCCAAATTGCTATGGGAACTGGTGTTGCATTTGCTGAACAATACAATGGAACAGACAATGTTGCTATTGTATCAATGGGAGATGGCGCAGTTAGACAAGGTGCATTACATGAAACCTTCAACATGGCTATGATGTGGAAATTACCCGTAGTTTATATTATTGAGAACAACAATTATGCAATGGGAACTTCTGTTGAAAGAACAACAAATGTTACAGATTTATCAAAAATTGGACTATCATATGAAATGCCTTCAAAAATTGTAAACGGCATGCGTCCTGAAGATGTTCACAATGCAATTGAAGAAGCGTGTAATCGCGCACGAAGAGGAGATGGACCAACATTATTAGATATTCGAACTTATCGCTATAAAGGTCATTCTATGTCCGACCCGCAAAAATACCGATCAAAGGAAGAGGTAAGTGAATGGATTGAACAAGATCCAATTGAGCATTGCTTGAATGTACTAAAAGATAACAAATGGTTGACAGAAAAGGAAATTAACGAAATCAATGATTGGGTGAAAAAAGAAGTTGATGAATCTGTAGAATTTGCAGAAAACTCTCCTTACCCTGAAGCACACGAATTGTATGAAGATATTTATGTTCAAACAGATTATCCTTACATCAAAGAATATTAATAAAAACTAAAAGCTAAAAGAAAATGGCTGAAATCGTATACATGCCAAAGTTGAGTGATACCATGACAGAAGGTGTTGTAGCAGCTTGGACAAAAAATGTTGGTGATGCTGTAAAAACAGGTGAAATTCTCGCTGAAATTGAAACTGACAAAGCCACAATGGAATTTGAATCTTTCTATGATGGCGTTCTTCTCTACATCGGAGTTGAAACAGGTAAAACTGCTCCCGTAAATGCTATTTTAGCAATTATTGGGGATAAAGGAGAAGATATTGCTTCACTTATTACGGCTACTCCTGAAGTACCTGTAATTTCTGAAAAGAAAGTGGAAGAGAAAAAAGAAGCTGCTACTACTCCAATTGTAGTTCAAGAAAAAGCTCCCGTTACAGAAGTAAAAAGTATTCCTTTATCTTCAAATTCGGGACGAATTTTCGCATCTCCTTTGGCAAAAAAATTGGCGGAAGAAAAAGGTATTGACATTAACGCTGTTTCTGGAACAGGTGAAAATGGTAGAATTATTAAAAAAGATGTTGACCATTATACGCCATATACACCTGCAAATAGAACTTTTTCTCAAGCTCCTCTTGGAGTTGAAGGATTTACTGATGAACCGGTTAGTCAAATGCGTAAGACAATTTCACGGCGTTTAGCAGAAAGTAAATTTAGTGCTCCTCATTTCTATCTAACACTAGATATTGATATGGATCAAGCAATCACTATTCGGAAGGGATTAAACAGCGTGGAAGGCGTAAAAGTTTCATTCAATGACATGGTTGTCAAAGCTGTTGGCATGTCCTTAAAACAACACCCGACAGTAAACAGTGCTTGGATGGGAGATTTCATACGTAAAAATCAGCATGTTCATGTTGGAGTTGCCGTTGCTGTTGAAGACGGACTTCTTGTTCCTGTTATTCGCTTTGCAGACTCTAAAGGAATTCTTGAAATTGCTTCAGAGGTAAAAGAATATGCCCAAAAAGCGAAAGACAAAAAACTTCAACCTAGCGACTGGGAGGGAAATACATTTACAATTTCAAATCTCGGCATGTTTGGTATTGAATCCTTCACAGCGATTATTAACGCTCCAGATAGTTGTATAATGGCAGTTGGAGGCATTAAGGAAGTTCCAGTTGTTAAAGATGGAAAGATTGTTCCTGGAAATGTGATGAAAGTAACATTGTCCTGCGATCACCGTGTAGTAGATGGTGCATCAGGTGCTGCATTTCTTCAAACCTTTAAGCAGTATATGGAGAATCCAGTATCAATGCTAATCTAAATATTTTGTTATCTAGCTAAAAAACCAGCTTGCAACAAATATTGCCGTAATTACACAGATTAAATCTACTAGAAGCATCGTTCCTAAAGTATAGCGCGTATTCTTTATGTTTACAGAACCAAAATAAACTGCAATTACATAAAATGTTGTCTCTGCACTGCATTGAAATATACAACTCAATCTTCCCGTAAAAGAATCAACGCCAAAAGTTCGCATAGAATCTATCATAAATCCACGCGAGCCTCCAGAGCTAAAAGGTCGCAGCATTGCAACAGGCAAAGAATCTGTAATATCTTTGGCAACTCCCATATAAGAAAACAAATAGGAAATTCCATTACTCATAATTTCAAACAATCCTGAATTTCTAAACAAAGAAATAGCAACCAACATTCCCAATACGTATGGAAAAATAGTAACGCCAGTTTTCAATCCATTTTGAGCACCTGAAACAAAAGCATCAAAAATCGTTGTGTTTTTTTCAGTAAAACGTTTTTCCTGAGCAAATGAAAATATCAGTGTAAAACCAATAATTCCAATTAATAACAAGCCAGAAAAATTTGAAGTGAAAAAGTTTTTTCCAATTAAATCTAATTGGTTGATATAAAAAAGAAGACCAATAATACCTGCTAGAATAGAAAAAATAACTGTAACCAAACTTGCACTTTTAAAATTTATCTTCTGGCGAATTCCAACAATTAAAAATGCTGCAATTGTTCCAACAAAAGAAGTAATAATGCAAGGCAACATAACATCAGCTGGATTACTAGCATTTTCAGCAGCTCTATATCCGATAATTGAAGTTGGAATTAAGGTTAAACCTGCTGCGTGCAAACACATAAACATAATTTGAGCATCACTCGCCTTGTCTTTATCAGGGTTGATTTCCTGTAAACTCTGCATCGCCTTTAAACCAAAAGGAGTTGCAGCTGAGTCAAGCCCAAGGAAATTTGCGGCAAAATTTAATGTCATATAGGAAATTGACTCATGATTTTTTGGAACCGTGGGAAAAACCTTGATAAAAAATGGACTCAAACGCTTCGCTAATCTTTCTGAAGCTCCCGAATCAATTAATAATTGCATTAAACCACAGAAAAATGCCAAATAAGCAATTAAGGGAATCATTAGGTCGAGTAAAGTGTTTTTACAAGTTGCTAAAAGCCCATCTGATTTTTGAACACCACTATAAATTTGAACTGTTTTATTTTTAAAAATGTAGCTCGTATCAACATCTTTTTCATTCAAATTAATATTAACAAATGTTTCTGGTACTTTTTTAAGGGTGTCTTGAAGAGATTGAGGTAATTTGTTTAAGTAAGTCTCGCCAATTAAAATTGGATCATCTTTTTTGCCATTTAAAACAAAATCAATAGAATATTGGTTAGAAGAAAAAAGACTTATTACAATAAAAAATATAGAGGAAATAAAAATAACCAACCAAAATCTGCTTAGTACCATGAAACGAAGTTGCACATTATTCAATACAATAGAATAGAATAAATTAAAAATCTATCAACAAAGAGTATTGAATTACTTTAATTTCCGCTATAATTATTAGATACACTATCAAATTTCTTAACTTTGAAACTAAATTATGAAATCAATTTTTCATCCTTCAGAAAGTCGAGGACAAGCTGATCACGGCTGGTTAAATGCAAAACATTCCTTTAGTTTTGCTAATTGGCAGAATAGAGAACGTATGCATTTTGGAGCCTTGCGTGTTTTGAATGATGACATTGTTGCTGCAGGAACAGGTTTTGGCAAACACCCCCACGATAACATGGAAATTATTACTATTCCTTTAAATGGCGAAATCCAACATGAAGATTCAATGGGGCATAAAGAAATTATCAGAACAAATCAGGTGCAAGTCATGTCTGCTGGTAGCGGGATTTACCATAGTGAATTTAATTCTAGCAAAACTGAAGAACTAAAGTTATTCCAAATTTGGATTTTTCCTGATAAAGAAAATTTAGAGCCACGATACGCAACGATAAATTATAGTTGGGAAAATGCGAAAAATAATTTTTTACCTTTAGTTTCGCCCAAAAAAGAAAATAAAGGTGCATGGATTCATCAAAATGCTTGGATTCACATCATAAAAATTGAAAAAGCCCAAACTGCAACTTATACTATAAAAAATAAGGATAATGGTGTTTATATAATGCTGATTGATGGATTTATTGAAATTGATGATAAAAAAATGAAAGATAGAGATGCAATTGGAATTTGGGAAACTGAAAGCGTAAATATTTTCTCAGAAGAAGATTCGCAACTACTACTTATAGAAGTCCCAATGAAATTTTAAAAATAAATAAACAAATGAATAAAATAATTGAAGATTTAAATTGGCGCTATGCTGTTAAAAAATACGATACTACTAAAAAAATTAGTGCTGAGGATTTTAATACAATTAAAGAATCTCTGCGGCTTAGCCCCTCATCTTTTGGCTTGCAACCACTTAAATATATTGTCGTTGAAGATAAAGAATTAAGAGAAGAATTAAAAGTGCATTCCTTTAACCAATCTCAAATTACAGATGCATCTCACATGATTGTATTCTGTTCTTTAATAGATATAAACGAAAATCACATCGATCAATACATAGAAAATATTGCTAAAACTAGAAGTCAAGAAATTGAAAAAATTGTTGGTTTTGGAGATTACATGAAAAAGGAAATTTTTCCGATGGATAAAAGTCTACTAGCAAACTGGAATTCAAAACAAGCATATATTGCATTGGGACAAGTTCTTCATACTTGTGCAAACCTCAGAATTGACGCTACTCCAATGGAAGGATTCAAAGCTGAGAAATACGATGAAGTATTAGGGCTCAAAGAACAAAACTTAAAGTCAATACTTGTTTGTGCTTTTGGCTATAGATCTAGTGATGATTTAAATTCATCTTTAAAAAAAGTGAGAAAAAGCCAAGACGAATTATTTGTTCTAGTGTAATATAAGTAATAATTATATTAATAATTTTTGCATACTCATTAAATTTTCAATGCCAAAAAATATATTTTCAAAGTTTGGATTCTTCGCTCTCTTATTTTTAAGATTTTCACTTGCATTGGGGCAACCCATCATAAATTTTTCTGATACTACAATCAAGAATACTGAATTTATTTTAAGCCCCTTTTCATTAATTAATTCTGATACCATAAATTTAGATGAAAATGATATTTTAATTAAAGATTCTTACTGCGCAAAAGGTCAACCAGATGTCTACGACGCACTTCACTCATTTCAATCTAGAAAAGTAGACGGTTTTGGTGGATTTCTAAACGACAAAATAAATTTAGGTTTAGAGAAAATTAGGCTCAAAGGTTTCAAGTCGGATATAAAAAAACTTTACATCCAAATAGACTCCTACACTTTAGATGTTTACTGGTTTGCAGTAGTTGGACCTAGTTCAGACAATCACTGTTATACTCGAATTGATAGTCGTGGTTCTGCAAATGGAGGGCGACCAGCTGTAGAAAAACAAATTCCAAGTATACACTTACGACACTCAAAATTAATTCCAGTTAAACTATTAGAATTTAATAACGATGTCTTACAATATTATGATTGGAAAGGAAATAAGTTAGATACAATTAAAAAGTTCATCAATATCCAACAGTATTTTTATAAGTACTATGATCCAAAATTTGATAATGTAATCGAAATAACAACAGAAATTATAAACGAAACAAAACCAGTAATAATTAAACCTGATATCAAAAAAAATAATCCTATAACTTACAGGGTTAAAAAAGGTGATACTTTATCAAAAATTTCAAAAATATACCATGTTTCTGTCTCAACAATTAAAAAAAATAATAATTTAAGATCTGATATTATACAAATTGGACAAGTACTCAAAATAAGATAAAAACTTTAAAAAGTAGCATCATAACACAAACTAATAGAAATAAAAACCAAGAAAAGCTTCAAAAAAAAAATATTAACATCTGTATTTTAAAACTAAAACCGATTAAAGATTTTACTTTTTTAAAAATTGTTAACTTTGAGAAAGGCTAATTTCAATGAAAAAATATCTGCTCTTCTTCTTAATTCTTAGCGCTCTAAGATTCACTTATTCTCAAGTGAAACTTGATGCCCTAGATCGTGATGACTTAAAATTAATTCAAAGTAAACTTTCAAAGCAAAATTGGGAGGCGAACGAAGCGCAATTAGAAAGATATCCAATTACGAAAATCAAGCAGAATTTCTATTTTTCATTCCTTGGAAAAATAAATCAACAGTTTAACCCACTAAATTTAAGTGATCTTGGAGTAATTGTTGGAAAGCCAATCGGTTCAGTTGTAAGTCTTAAAGTCCCACTAAACCAACTTGCAACTATAACTTCACTTCCAGGATTAGAATCTATGCAAATTGCAGCAAAAGTCGAGAATCTCTTAGACAAAGCAATAATAGATATTCGTGCTGATAGTACGCATGCAGGAATTGGCTTACCAGAAGGGTATACAGGAAAAGATGTTTATATCGGTGTTACTGATTGGGGATTTGATTACACTTCTCCAATGTTTTATGATACAACTCTTTCTGAATCGAGAATTATTGCTGCTTGGGATCAATTTAAAACAAGTGGACCAAGTCCAAATGGATTTAATTATGGGACAGAATATACAAGTCCTCAAACCTTACTTGCTGCTGAATCTGACACATCAAATATTTACAATTATAGCTCACACGGAACACATGTTGCAGGTATTGCTGCAGGCAGCGGAGCTGGTTTAGCTTATCGTGGTGTAGCTTTTGAATCAAAATTACTTTTCGTGACTTTTACTTTTAATGTTGCCTCAGTTTTAGATGCTTGGGAATGGATGTATCAAAAAGCGCTTGCGGATGGTAAAAGATTGGTAATTAATATGAGTTGGGGTATTTATCACTTTGGAACGCTAGATGGAACATCATTGTTAAGTCAAGCTATTACTGCCTATACTGACTTAGGAGTTATATTTGTTAACTCCGGAGGAAATAATGGTAATGTTAATTTTCACCTTAAAAAAACATTTAGTAATGATGTATTAAAATCTAAAATTGATTTTTACGATTACAATGCAAATGCCAATATGTGGGGGCAAAGTATTCACTCATGGGGAGAAGTTGGAAATAATTTTTCGAATGGTATTATTGTCACAAACAGTGCCGGGCTAGTTTTAGTAGAAAGTCCTTATTACGCTACAAACAATACTCCAAGTTATATCGATACATTTTTAGTAGCAGGTTTAGATACAGTTTGGTACAATATTTCTGCTGAGGCTGTGCACCCGCTAAATAATAAACCTCAAATGCGCCTTCGAGTAAAAAACACAAATACTTCCTTGAAAATCCTTTTAAAATCAATTGCAGATACTGGAATTGTTCACTATTGGAATCTTACAGAATTAACGAATGGTGTTGGAAATTGGGGAATGCCTTTCTCAACATCCGGATCTGGAACAAGTGCAGGGAATAATTTAAATGGAATTAGCGAACCTGCATGTTCTGATGATGTAATCACAGTGGCAGCATATGCCACTCAATACAGCGCAGCTAATGGATCTTTAGTCGGTGGTGGTATCGCTTCTTTTTCAAGTATAGGTCCAAGATATGATGGTACAATGAAACCAGATATATCTGCTCCAGGAGTAGCTATAATGTCATCTATATCATCGTTTACCAATGCGGCATATACTTCTATGGGCTCTGTCGATTTTAATGGAAGAACATACCATTTCGCTAAATTTTCTGGGACCTCTATGTCATCTCCTATGGTTGCAGGTGTTGCTGCTTTAATTTTAGATGCTAATCCTTACTTATCAGCGCGGCAAGTTAAAGAAATAATTATGGAAACAGCGCGGCAAGATAATATTACCGGGATTATTCCCGTTGAAGGTAGTACACGTTGGGGCGCTGGAAGAGTAAATGCATACGCCGCAGTGAAATTGGCACTTCAAACGATTGGTCTTGAAGAACCAGCTAATGACTTAATGTGGTCTGTTTTCCCTAATCCAGTTGCTAATGATCTTCATTTTACAATTGTTGAAGAATTACCAAAACAGGCTGAAATTGTCAATTTAAATGGACAAGCAAATTTAAGAGCGATCATAAATGGAAAACTGAATGTATCAGACCTTTCCCCTGGCAATTATTATATTCGCCTAAAAATTAAGGGTAAAATAGAGCAACTACAATTTACAAAACAGTAATGGAGATTCGTCTTTTGCAAAAGCATGAGCTTTCCCTTACTCGAAATCTAGCCGAAAAGATTTGGCCTTCAGCATACGGAACTATTTTATCTGAAGAACAATTATCCTACATGCTCAATTGGATGTATTCAATCGAAACCTTAGAAAAAAGTTTTGATAAAGGGAATGAATTTTATTGTGCTTTTGACAATGACCTTCCTTTAGGATTTCTAGAACTTGAATTTTTAAACGAAGAAGCAAGCTCCGTCAAATTACAAAAAATATATGTTTTGCCTTCTGAACAGAATAAAGGTATTGGGAAAAACTTTTTGCAATTGGCACTCCTAAAAGCAAAAAATAGAGGAGCAAGAAATGTAATACTTCAAGTAAATCGTGCCAATAAAGCTGTTCAATTTTACCTAAAAAATAATTTCTGTATCATCAGTGAAGAAGATTTTCCTATTGGAAATGATTATTATATGAACGACTATGTAATGGAGAAAACACTCGTTTAGAAAGTAAAATCAATGAAAATTTCTTAATTTTGCTCTCTATTCATTGTATGAAAAAATATAGCATTCTTTTCTTTTCAATTCTATTCACACTAAACCTAAACGCTCACCCCTTTTATTTTTCCTATACTGAAATAGAATATAATGAGTTTTGTAATTGCTTTGAAGGTTTCATATCCCTTTCAAGTCATGATTTTGAAGAATTATTGAATGAAGAAAAAAATACAAAAACAAATATTTCAAAAGCTATGAATGACTCTCTTTTAAAAAAAGAAATTAATGAGATTTTAAATTCTGGCTTATCATTTTCTGCAGGTAGACAAGAAATCCGAATTCAACTTGAAGGATATGAAAGTGAAATGAACGGACTTACTCGTTTTTATTTTAAAACTCAGCCATTTAAAAATTCCGAAGAAATACTTATTGAATATGACCTTTTTATGGAAAAATACAAAGAGCAACAAAATAAATTAACTATTATTCAACGCGATAAAAAAGTAACCATTGATTTTCTAATCCAAGAAAAAACAAAATTAATAACAATAGAACCATGAAACTAGTCCTCAACATTAGTATTATTTCACTTTTTGCATTTCAAGTAAACGCACAGAAAAAATTTGCACAATTAGATTTGGAATTACCAACACCAAATGAATTTCACAATGCAGCCGGAGCTCCAGGTCATAATTATTATCAGCAAAAAGCAGATTATAAAATGGCTTTGACGATTGATGATGAAACCCAAAAATTATATGGTATTGAAACTATTACTTACACTAATAACTCTCCAGATCGTCTTGATTATTTATGGCTTCAACTAGATCAAAATATTTATGCAGAAAATTCAGATTCGAAAGTGATAGAAATAGAAAAGATGGAAAATTTTAAATCCATTGGAGACGTTCGAAAAAAATTCTTCTATTATGATGGTGGTTTTAAAATTGAGTATATAAAATCAACCTCTGGTCAACAAATGCGCTATGCTATAAATAAGACGATGCTTCGTATCGATTTAGACAAGCCCTTACTTCCAAATTCAAGTATTAGCTTTCAAATCAAATGGATGTATAATATTAATGATCGAATGGCTGTTGGTGGAAGATCTGGTTATGAATATTTTGAAAAAGATAAAAACTATTTGTATACAATAGCACAATATTTCCCAAGAATGTGTGTCTACAACGATGTAACAGGATGGCAAAACAAACAATTCTTAGGCACTGGGGAGTTTACACTTCCCTTTGGA
>JBILPT010000003.1:0-112595 GCA_044373675.1 Crocinitomicaceae bacterium
TATCTTCCTATTCTTACAATTATTTTACGCCCTGAAACAGGATGTATCCCCAATTCTCGTTCTCCTGAAGCACGATCAGAATTTTCCAAGGTGTTTGTCACATTTGCATGAAAGGGTTCGTAAAATTCCGCCATCATATCTGTCCATTGAATTTTCCCTTTAGCAATTTCGTCAAATTCTGCTTCTACTTTTGCTGTAAAATTGTAATCCATTATGCGATCAAAATGCTGATTTAAAAAATCAGTAACGACTATTCCAATATCAGTAGGAGAAAGCTTATTTCTATCTTTTCCTGTAGTTTCAGATTTTACCTCTCTGTTAATTTGTTCGTTGCTTAATTTTAGAACGGTAAAATTTCTAAGTTCTCCATCTCGTTCTTTTTTCTCAACGTAGCCTCTTTTTTGAATTGTTGAAATTGTTGGTGCGTAAGTTGATGGTCTACCAATTCCTAATTCCTCTAATTTCTTAACTAAAGAAGCTTCTACATACCTTGCAGGCGGTCTTGTATATCTTTCTGTAGCAGTTATTTCCTTTTGCTTTAATTTTTCGTTTACTTCAACACTTGGAAGAATAGATTCGTCTGAATCATCTTCTTCACCGTCTTCAACTTGTGATTCAAGATAGACCTTTAAAAAACCATCAAAACGAATCACTTCTCCTTTGGCAGTGAAATAATCTCCATTATCTAAACCTCCAATTTTAATAGTTGTTCGTTCCAATTTAGCGTGTGACATTTGAGAAGAAATGGCCCGTTTCCAAATAAGATCATAAAGACGTATGTCGTCATTTTCTCCTGTAATTGATGTTCGTTGAAAGTCTGAAGGTCGAATTGCCTCGTGGGCTTCTTGAGCTCCTGCACTTTTACTTGTATATTTTGTAGGCTTTGAATATTCAGCTCCATAATTTAACTCAATTGCATTTTTAGCTTCTTGAATTGCTGTTTCTGAAAGGTTTACAGAGTCTGTTCTCATGTAGGTAATCATACCAGATTCATAGAGTCGTTGAGCAACAAGCATTGTTTTTGTAACAGAAAATCCGAGTTTTAAGCTTGCTTCTTGTTGCAAAGTAGATGTGGTAAATGGCGCTGATGGTGTTTTTGTAGCTGGCTTTTGTTGGATTTCTTCAACAAAGAAAGAACTTTTTAAACACCTTTCTAAAAGTTTTTTTGCTTCGCTTTCATCTGCTAATTGCTTACAATATTCTGTTTTTAAATTTCCTTTTAGTGCTTGAAATAAGCCATTTACTCTGAAGAAAGTACTTGTACTAAAAGATTGAATTTCTTTTTCCCTTTCAACAATCAATCGAACTGCAACTGATTGAACTCTGCCTGCTGAAAGTTTTGGTCTAATTTTTTTCCATAAAACTGGGGATAGTTCAAATCCAACAATTCGATCTAAAATTCTTCGAGCTTGTTGCGCATCTACTAATTCTTTATTAATATTTCTTGGTTTTTCAATGGATTTTAAAATCGCTGTTTTGGTAATTTCATTAAACGTAATTCGCTTTGTTTCTTTTTTACTAAGTCCCAATGTTTCATACAAATGCCAAGAAATAGCTTCTCCCTCACGATCCTCATCTGTTGCTAACCAAATTACTTCAGATTCTTTGACTAATTTTTTTAATTCAGAAACCAATTGTTTTTTATCTGGAGTAACCTCGTAAAGTGGGTTAAATTTGTTATCAATCTCTATTGCTAGCCCCTTTTTTGCTAAATCTCTGACGTGACCATAACTAGATTTTACTATAAATCCACTTCCTAAATACCCTTCGATAGTCTTAGCTTTTGCAGGTGACTCAACGATTACAAGATTTTTCGCCATTTAATTTTTATAAATTGAAAGGCACAAATGTAATTGTAAAATAATTGAACTCGCAAACTCTTTGTTCTAATTTTTTATTTTATTTTATTTAACCTATGGTTATTTAATCAAATATTCTTTGTCTAGACGTTTACAAATTTTTACGCTGACATTTTGTCATAAGTTTTATATTTTATAACTTTGCACTTGATTTTAGAAGATATATGTCAATTGAAAATAAAGTTATTGATGAGGCTATTCAGGGTGAAGCAACTTTATATCCTGTAAAAGATAAGCAAGCAATAAACGGGAAGAAATTATACCTCGAAAGCTATGGCTGCCAAATGAATTTTTCAGATAGTGAGGTTGTAGCATCGATTATGTCTAATCAAGGATATGAAACAACACGAAATCTCGAGGAGGCAGATATCATTTTAATAAATACCTGTTCGATTCGAGAAAATGCAGAATTACGAGTTCGACAACGTTTAACGGACTTCAAAAAGAAAAAAGATAAAAATCCTGATTTAATTGTTGGCATTCTTGGCTGTATGGCAGAAAGGTTAAAAGCTGAACTTCTTGAGGAAGAGAAACTTGTTGACATAGTTGCAGGTCCTGATGCTTACCGCGATCTACCAAATTTAGTTGAAGAGGTTGGAACTGGTCAAAAAGCAGTTAATGTACTCCTTTCTCGTGATGAAACCTATGCTGATATTTCGCCAGTCAGATTGGATCAAGGTGGAATTTCTGCTTTTGTTTCGATCATGAGAGGTTGTGATAATATGTGTTCTTTCTGTGTCGTTCCATTTACAAGAGGCAGAGAACGATCAAGAGATCCTGAAAGTATTGTTAATGAATGTAAAGACATATTTGAGAAAGGATATAGAGAAGTAACTTTATTGGGGCAAAATGTCGATAGTTATCGTTGGAACATTTCCTCTAAAGGTCAAATTAAAGATCAAAATATCCCTACAACTAATTTTGCACAACTTATGGAAAGGGTTGCTTTACTTTCTCCTGATTTACGCATTCGCTTTAGTACTTCTCACCCTAAAGATATGACAGATGATGTCTTAATAGTAATGGCAAAATATGAGAATATTTGTTCTTGTATTCATCTTCCTGTACAATCTGGAGATTCTGATGTTTTATTTCGAATGAATCGAGGATATTCAAGAGAATGGTATTTAGAACGCATCACCGCTATCCAAAATATAGTTCCTAATTGTGCAATTACGACAGACATTATTTCTGGTTTTTGTGGTGAAACAGAGGAAGAACATAAAAATACTCTTTCTTTAATGGATTTGGTTGAATTTGATTTTGCATTTATGTATAAATATTCTGAACGACCAAAAACACTTGCTGAGAGAAGATTTACAGATGATGTTCCTGACGAAGTGAAAGGAAGAAGGCTCGAGGAAATAATTGAAAAACAACGCGAATTTGCTCTGATGTCGAATAAAAAACAAATTGGAACTGTCCAAAAAGTTTTAGTGGAGGGTTTTTCAAAGCGTTCATCTGATTACTTGTGTGGAAGAACGAGCAGAAATTCAATGGTGATTTTTCCAAAACTAGGTTTTCAAAAAGGTGCTTATGTGATGGTGCGTATTGATTCTTGTACATCTGCAACTTTACTAGGTGAGGCAACAACAATAAATTCATAAAATGACGATTCAACAAGTAAAACAGCGCTTTGGAATCATTGGCAATTCACCTTTATTAAATAGGTCTTTAGAAGTTGCCATGCAGGTTGCTCCAACTGATATTTCTGTTTTAGTTATGGGTGAAAGCGGAACTGGTAAAGAAATCATTCCTCAAGTAATTCATCACCTAAGCGCTAGAAAACACGGAGAATATATTGCTGTAAATTGTGGTGCAATTCCAGAAGGAACAATTGATTCAGAATTATTTGGACACGAAAAAGGTTCGTTTACAGGTGCAAGTGGAAGTCGTCAAGGTTATTTTGAAGTAGCAAATAATGGAACAATTTTTTTAGATGAAGTAGCTGAATTACCGATGCAGACGCAAGTTCGTTTACTTCGTGTACTAGAAACGGGAGAGTTTATTAGAGTTGGATCTTCTAAGGCTATAAAAACAAATGTTCGCGTTGTAGCTGCAACAAATGAAAACATGCAAAAAGCAATTTCTTCTGGAAAGTTCCGAGAAGATTTATTCTATCGCTTAAGCACCGTTCCGATTCAACTTCCGGCTCTAAGAAAACGAAAAGAGGACATTCATTTGATTTTTAGAAAATTTGCACATGATTTTGCAGAAAAATATAGAATGCCTGCAATTAAACTTACTGAATCAGCTGTTGAAATTCTTCAAGATTATCCTTGGCCAGGTAATATTCGTCAACTAAAAAACTTAGTGGAGCAATTATCTGTAATTGAAACGGAAAGAGAAATTGATGATTTTATTTTGAGTGGCTATATGCCTATTATTACAGAAAAAATGCCCTCAGTAATTGGTGAAGAAAAAGATAGTTTTTCCGAGCGAGAGTTGATGTACAAGTTTTTATTCGATATGAAAAAGGATTTGACTGAATTGAAGAAATTGGTCTTAGATGTTATTGCTCAAGGAGGAAATTCGCCACTAAGTACAGAACAAAACACGGTAATTAATCGCTTGTACCAAGAAGTGAATGATACGATTGATTCGCCTTCTAGATTGCTCCCCGTTGCTAAAGATAAGGATGCAGAATTTGCTTATGATAAATCCACAGATTCTTATGAGCAACATGAAGAAGTGGAAGAATCTTTATCTTTGGAGGACAGAGAAAAAGAATTAATTCAAAAAGCTCTCGAGAAACACCGAGGTAAAAGAAAATATGCAGCAGGAGAATTGGGTATTTCTGAAAGAACACTCTACAGAAAAATTAAAGAGTATAATTTAATCGATTTATGAAAATTGTAGCTGTCCTTCTTCTTTTTTCTTTGTTGAGTTCTTGTTGGCCAACTAGCGTTTCTTTCAAGGATAAAGGTTCAATGCCTGAATCCTGGAAGACTTTTTCGATTAAAACATTGGAAATTAATGCTGCAAATTGTCCTTTGAGTTATAGTGCAGCCTTAACAGAAAAGTTAAAAGATGGCATTCAAAATAATACTCGTTTGGCTTTAAATACTCGTTTAGGTAAGGGCGAAGTTAATATCGAAGGCCTCATAAGTAGTTATAATGTAATGCCTTTAGCAATTCAAGGAAATGACAATGCATCACAAAATCGCTTGACAATTTCGGTACAATTTTCTATCTTCATTTCTGAACCTAAGGAGGATTTAATTAACTTAACAGCAACACGTTTTGCAGATTTCAGTGCTTCCACAAATTTATCTACCGTAGAATCTCAATTAGTTGACGAAATAAGTGAACAGATAGTTCAGGATGTTATTAATAAACTTTTAAGTAATTGGTAATGTTAAATAGTGAGTATATTCATGCTAAATTAACAAATATTCAAACATGTTCTAGTGAGGATGCAATTCATTTTGCTTCAATGATTGAATTATACCCTTATGCCTCTTCGTTCTCAATTCTCTATCTGAAGTCACTTTCAAATTCAAAAGATATTCGTTTTGATTCTGAGTTAGAAAAGTATGCTTTTCGTATTCAATCTAGGAGTGTTTTATACGATTTACTTCACAATAAGAATGAAGAACAGCAGATTTTAATTCCTGAGATAATAGAGATCGAAACGCAGCAAGAAATAACATCTGAAGTACCATATGTTGAAGAGCTAAATAGTAGAGATTTAGAATTAGATAAGCAGATTCTTTCTGCTGCCTTTTCTGCAAATTACGTCGACAAAGAACTGACTCAAATAGAACCTGATTTGACAAGTAGCGAAATAATTTTTCTTCCAACTCAAGAAATGCTAAATCCTAAGAAACAAGAAATTGATGATTTAACATCTATATCTTTTGGATCATGGCTAAAACTTAATAATAGTAGAGCTATTTTTTCAGAGGATATTGACTTTGAAGAACCAAAACAAGAATTCTATACGTTTGAAAAGCCGAAAAAAGAATTCTTCTCCCCTGTAAAAAAGGCAAAAGAAAGTGTTGATGAAAACAAGATGCCTGTTAGTGAAACTCTAGCAAGAATTTTTGAACTTCAAGGTAATATCCCCAAAGCAATTTATGTTTATGAACAATTAAGTTTGATTTTTCCCAAAAAAAAGCCTTACTTTGCATCCCAAATAAATTTACTTAAGAAAAAATAATTTTTACTATGGATATCCTACTTTCAGCCCTTATCATTCTATCAAGCATATTACTTATTTTAGCTGTTTATATTCAAAATCCTAAAGGCGGTGGTATTAGTTCTGATTTTGGTTCTCCTTCACAACTTGGCGGTGTTCAAAAATCAAATGAATTTATTGATAAATTAACTTGGTCTTTGGCCGGAATTATTGTTGTTTCAAGTATTTTAATAACGATTCGTCAACCAAAACCTGCAAAACCAATAGAACAGAAAGCACCTAATACAGAGCAAAGCGGTCAGCCACAAGCTCCAGCAGACGGAAAACCGCAAGCTCCAGCTAATGGCCAGTAACTGCCCTTGGAATTAATTTAAATTAAATAAATGTCAGTATGTCACACATACCGACATTTTTTATTTTTAGAAGAGCCAAAAAACGAAAAAATGTCCTTTTACTTTAAACGGCACAATATTGGAATAGGTTTTAATTGTAAAATTTAATCATATTAATTATAAATTATGTCAGTAAAATTTAATCCTTTGGCAGACCGAGTTCTTATTGAAGCGGCGCCAGCTGAGCAGAAAACAGCAAGTGGTATTTTTATACCTGATACTGCTAAAGAAAAACCACTTAATGGAACAGTAATAGCAGTTGGTTCTGGAAAAAAAGATGAGCCAATGACATTAAAAGCTGGTGATTCAGTTTTGTATGGTCAATATTCTGGGACGGAAATAAAAATTGATGGAAAGAATTATTTGATTATGAAAGAATCAGATATTTATGGAGTTTTTAACAAAAAATAATTAAGAAAATGTCAAAGCAAATTTATTTTGATGTTGAAGCAAGAGACAAACTAAAAAGAGGTGTTGATGCTTTAGCAAATGCAGTAAAAGTGACCTTAGGTCCAAAAGGAAGAAATGTTGTTATTGGAAAAAAATTCGGAGCTCCTCAAATTACAAAAGATGGGGTAACGGTAGCTAAGGAAATAGAATTGAAAGATCCAATTGAAAATATGGGAGCTCAAATGGTAAAAGAAGTTGCTTCTAAAACTGCTGATGTTGCAGGAGATGGAACAACAACTGCTACTGTTTTAGCACAAGCAATTATTCAAGCAGGTTTAAAAAATGTTGCAGCAGGTGCAAATCCAATGGATCTTAAGCGTGGAATTGACAAAGCTGTAACTGAATTAGTAAAAAACCTAAAGAAAATTTCTAAGGAAGTTGGATCAGATAATAGTAAAATCAAACAGATTGCTACAATTTCTGCAAATAATGATGAAACAATCGGTGCATTAATTGCTGAAGCGATGAAAGTAGTTGGAAACGACGGCGTCATTACTGTTGAAGAAGCAAAGGGAACTGAAACAGATGTGAAGATTGTGGAAGGAATGCAATTCGATCGTGGATATTTGTCTCCTTATTTTGTTACAAATGCTGATAAAATGATCACAGAAATGGAAAATCCATTGATTTTAATTTCTGAGAAAAAAATCTCAAGCATGAAAGAGTTAATGCCGATCTTAGAACCTGTTGTTCAAGCTGGGAAAGGTTTATTAATCATAGCTGAAGATGTAGATGGTGAAGCTCTTGGAACTTTAGTTGTCAATCGTTTACGTGGTTCTTTGAAAGTTGCAGCTGTGAAAGCTCCAGGATTTGGAGATAGAAGAAAAGCAATGCTGGAAGATATCGCAATTCTTACTGGTGGACAAGTAATTTCTGAAGAACGTGGCATGACCTTGGAAAATGTTACAATGGATATGCTCGGCACAGCTGAAAAAATTGAAATCGATAAAGACAATACTACGATTATAAATGGTAAAGGAGATAAGAAAGCTATTACTTCTCGAGTTGGACAAATTAGAGCTCAGATTGAATCTACAACTTCTGATTATGACCGTGAAAAATTACAAGAACGTTTAGCGAAACTTGCTGGAGGTGTTGCAGTTTTGTATGTTGGTGCAGCTACAGAAGTAGAGATGAAAGAGAAAAAAGATAGAGTTGATGATGCTTTAGCCGCAACTCGTGCAGCAGTTCAAGAAGGAATTGTGCCGGGTGGGGGAGTTGCTTTAATCCGTGCAATTGAAAACTTGGATAAATTGAAAGGTGAAAACGATGATGAAATGACAGGGATTGCTATTGTTCGAAGAGCGGCAGAAGAACCTCTTCGTCAGATTATTGCAAATGCTGGAGAAGAAGGCGCTGTGATTGTTCAAAAAGTAAAAGAAGGAAAAGATGACTTCGGTTACAATGCTAGAACAGATAAGTTTGAAAATTTATATAAAGCTGGGGTTATTGATCCAACAAAAGTAACACGAATAGCTATTGAAAATGCAGCATCAATTGCATCGATGCTTTTAACAACTGAATGCGTAATTGCAGATGAACCTGAAGAAAATAACGCAGCAGCTGCAATGGCAGGAATGGGTGGCGGAATGCCCGGAATGATGTAGTATTTACAAGAGCTTTCGGGCTCTTTTCCGTTTCTTTCTTCCCGATTTATCGGATAGAGAGAAGCGACACTATATAGAAAGACTGTTCATTTTTTTGGGCAGTCTTTTTTGTTTTTTATCACTCTAGTAATTTTATTCGTGGTAATACGATAGTTTAGCCTTAACTTTGTAAAATAGTAGAATATGACATCAAAAGTTGTTTATTTAGGAGATTTAAGAACTGAATGTACACACATTCAATCAGGCACAAAAATAATTACTGATGCTCCTCTTGACAATCATGGAAAGGGTGAAGCTTTTTCTCCGACAGATTTGTTAGCAACTAGTTTAGCGTCTTGTATGATGACCATTATTGGTATTTATTGCAAAAATCATGGAATTAATTTTGATTCCTGCACTGCAGAAATTGAAAAAATAATGGTTGTAAATCCTCGAAAAGTTGAAAAAATCATTGTTCATATGGATTTTACCGGAAATAACTGGGATTCCTCTACGCTTGAAAAAGTAATTATTGCAGGGAAAACATGTCCCGTTGCTAAAACTATTGAGGACTCAGTACAAATTGAATTTAATTTTTAAAAATGGAAAGAAAGGAAACATACAAAAGGAAAGAACGCAGTGATTTAATTTATGGTTTACATCCAGTTTTAGAAGCTATTAATGCTGATCGCGAGTTAAATAAAATATTAATTCAAAAAGGAATTAGTAAAGATGTTTTTCGCGATTTAAAAGAGGCATTGGCTGGTAAAGACTTCCAACTTCAATTTGTTCCTGTAGAAAAAATAAATTCGTTAACGCAAGGAAATCATCAAGGTGTTGTAGCATTTGTAACCCCAATAGAATATCAAAATATCGAAACACTTGTTGATGGCTTGCTAGCAGCAGAAAAAAAACCATTTATTTTAGTTTTAGATCGCATCACTGATGTTCGTAATTTTGGTGCAATCGCCCGAACAGCAGAGTGTGAAGGCGTTGACGCTATTCTTATTCCATCAAAAGGTTCAGCTCTTGTTTCATCAGATGCGATGAAAGCTTCTGCCGGAGCACTAAATCGAATACCAGTTTGTAAATCTGATAATTTAAAGGATTCAATTTTTTATTTACAACAAAGTGGATTGAGAATTGTAGCTTGTACTGAAAAAACTGCAGCTCCACTTTATGAGGTTAATTTACGAGGTTCTGTTGCAATTATTCTTGGTTCTGAAGAAAATGGAATTACCCAAGATTTAATTAACATGTCAGATATTCGTGCACGAATTCCCATGAAAGGAAATATTTCTTCTCTCAATGTTGGAGTTGCAACCGGAATGGTGCTCTACGAGAAAATCCGGCAAGAATTGTATGGATAGATTTCTAAGAGCGAAATAACTTTCTTATCAATTCTGGAAGTTCGTTAAGATTTCCAATCGTATTTTCATAGGAATAATTAGCTGCATTATCTTTTTTAAATAAAATTGCTTGCATTCCAATTTGATTCGCTCCAGAAATATCAGCGTAATAATCATCTCCAATCATTATAGAATTTTCAGCACTTGCCTTCGCTAATTTTAGCGCGAATTGAAAAATTTCAGGGTCGGGTTTATTCTTTCCAATTGCTTCTGAGCAAATAATTTCTTGAAAATAATCTCTCAAACCACAATTTGCAATTTTTATATGTTGCACTTCAGAAAATCCATTTGTTATGATGTGCATCTTAAATCCAATGTCTTTTAATTCAGATAATATTTCTTTTGTATTCGGCAACAATTGAATTTGCTGAGGTGATAGTTCAACATATGCATCTCCAATTCTATTTACCAAATCATTTTCGGGCTTAAAAAAATGTTCAAGAGAAACTTTAAATCGTTCGTAGCGCAAGTTTTCTTTGGTTATTTCTCCTTTGCCATATTTGCGCCATAAGTTGGCATTTTTTTTTACGTAAACAGCATGAAATGCTTCAAATCCGTTTACTTGAGCTTCTATATTTTCATTTTTTAAGATTTGACGAATTGTAGTTTCAGAATTTCGATCAAAATCCCAAAGCGTTCGGTCTAAGTCAAAAAATAAATGTTTATCAGAAAAATCCGTGAATGCCATATACCAATGATGTTGTAATTAGCGCATTAATTGCCATTCCTAAAACAATCAGCGGATAAGTTCGTGCTTCTTTTCCATATAGTTTAGCGACTATTATACAGCCAAGGGGCACCGAAAAGAAAAAAGGCACCCAAAAGCAAATACCATAGATTGCTAATTTTGATTTTAAAATAAAAATAAAGCGATTTAACTTTGTAAATATTTTCCTTTTTTTGATTTCTTTCCCTTGTTGAAGCAATAACTCCTCTTTTTTTAATCTTCTTTTTTGCGCCCATTGAATCACAAATTCACTAGCGAAATAGAAAAATGCAGCACTTATTGAACCGCCTAAAAATGCGGCTAAGAAGGTTTCTATAAACGATAAACCTAAACCTGGACCAGGAATTGTTGATACGCTAAATTTAACGGTAGCGAGAAAAAAAATGCTTGATAAACCCGCTAAATTCATATTTTAACTCCATAAGCTAAATCTCCAGCGTCTCCAAGTCCCGGAACGATATAAGATTGAGCGGTTAATTCTGAATCGATGGCAGCAACAAAAATCTCTGTGTTTTTAGGAAAGTGTTTTTTTATAAAAAGTATGGCTTCATTTGTTGCAATTGCTGAAGCAATAAAAATTTTACTTGGTTTTGATATTTTTGCGAGCGCCTTGTATACAGCAACCATTGAATTTCCCGTTGCCAACATTGGATCACTAATAATCCAAATTTTCCCCTTCATTTCTGGAATAGCAATATATTCGACATAAATCTCAAATTCTTCGGGTGTTGTATGTTTTCTATAGGCAGAAACGAAGGCACTTTCAGAATGATCAAAAACATTCAAAAGACCATTGTGCATCGCTAGGCCAGCTCTTAAAATTGTACATAAAATAGGCTGTTCTTTCGGAATATTTTCAATAGAAATCCCTAATGGAGTTTTTACTTCTATTTTTTTATAGGCTAGTTTTTTTGAAATTTCAAAGCCTATAAATTCAGCAATTCGCTCCATGTTTTTTCTAAACCTCAGCGGATCTTCTTGAATTTTTTCATCACGGATTTCAGCCATGTATTTATTCAAAATCGAATTGGTTTTACTAAGGTCGGTAAGCATTTAATTCTGAGTATTAATGTTGTTTACAGTTTATTGTTTTATGAGTTCTTTGGTATAAACTCTTTGATTGGTAATGATTTTTACAATATAAGTTCCAGAATTTACAGCACTTAAATCAATAAAAGATTCCGCAAAATACTGAGAAGCATTCATTTTTTCAGAATAAATTTTTCTACCCATCAAATCGTATATTTCAATGGAGGCCTGTTCATTTACCGTACCATTTACTTCAATTGTTGTCATGCCATTCGTTGGATTTGGAAATATAGCAATTTTATGTTCTAAATCTGTTTCATCTATGCCTAGTTCAAATCCAACAGAAAAATCATAGCGGTGATAAGATCCAAAATCTCCAGGAAAAAATTCAATATAAGTTCCGCCTACTTTTCGTAATCGCATTGTTCCTGCTGTTTCTCCTTCAACTTGTGCAGAATACCAAAAAGATAAACCATCATCATCAGTATCTTCAATAATGATAGAATAACATCCCGGAGCCAAATCGAATGTATCTTTATACTGCGTTTGATTTGTTAAATTGTTTCTTTCAAAGAGAATATTTCCGGCATTGTCAATCATTCTGTAATTGTTTTCACTTGCTTTATTATTGGTTGTTAACCATATAAAAAACGCTCCATCAATACGTTCTGGCGCATCAAATTTTGTTGTTTTCACACTGTTGTATTGGTATTCATCGTTTCCTAAATTCCCGTTAACATCTCGAACATAAGCTGTAAATGTCATATTGCTATCTAAATCTGTCCACCAGGAATTATTAGTAACTGGAATTTCTACAACGGTTTCTTCTAGGAAATTCAGGTTGCCTGTCCAGTTGAATTCTATATTATCGCCATAGGTTATCCAACATATAATTTTGCAAGAAGTTAGTGGCATTTGACCAGTATTCTTTAAAATTACTCTCGGATTTGAGCAAGTTGGATTGTATTTGCTGTAATATTCATAGTTATTTGGGTTAAGCACATCTTTTATCGCTGCATCGTTTTGAAAATTTGGGTTTGAGTATGAAATTAAGTCATATGCCGCTATATAATTTCCACCACCTTGCCCTGGATCTGTTGTTGGAACTTGATTAATTACATAATCCAAGCTTACTGTATCTCCCGGAGTAACAAATGGTGTTAATTCAAACTCATGTTCTTTTACTAAATCACCAGGACACCATCCTTCACGGGCATAAGGCCATGTACCGCCTTGACCGATATTTGGATTTTCACCACATTCTGTATCCTGCCAAATATTCCATTGAAATCTTGGAACGCCATTTACATTTATTTGATGATTATTGTTTACCCATTCGCAACAAGCATAATCGCCAACTTGACCATGACCAGACATTCTTGTTTTGATTTTAAACATTTCAGATGTGTCTGAAAGAACAACATTTGTTGCAGGAAGCACAACATCATTTGCCATGTTTGCAAAGTTATAATTCCTAAAATCTGACCAAATTGGCTCGCGTTTGTGTAAATCTCTTGGAGGAATTCCTTCAATAAATGCAAAACGTAAATCCAATAATTCTTGTGTATTGTGAGCAGCAAGATCCACTGTATTTCTCAAGTAATCTTGGTAGTCCGTGACATCATAAATCCATGCAAAACCATTTGGACCTAAGTCAAATTGAATTCCATAAGGTGTGATGTATCTTGCAATTTCAACATCTTTAATTATTTCATAAGGCGTATTGAAATAGGTAATAGTATCGTTGATTAGCTGTGTTGAAGTAGAGTAGGGAGTCATATTAATAATTTCTCCCTGAGGACTAAATGTGTTAGAAGTTCCACTCGGAACACCGATAAAAGTATTAACAATCTCAAAATGCTTGTTTACCACTTCTTGCTCAAAAATAACAATCGGTTCTTTGATAGAAGGTCTAAGAACGGTTGTTGAGTCCATGTTACCAAGAACAGTCCCTTGCCCAAAAGAAATCCGCGGTATTTTCGTTGATTGTACAACTCCAGCAAGGGGTGATTTATCCCATTTTATCATACTTCCCATTGTTTCAGACCAACCTTGAGAAAGCATTAATTTATAGTCGTTTTGTGAACGGTCAACACAATAATTTACATCATCAAAATCATAATATGCAAGTAGATTACTCCAATTTGGATGAGTTACATCAATTTTATTTTTATAATTGGCAGCAATTGTCGCTTGTGAAAGCGCCGTATTATAAATTCTAAATTCATCAATTTCACCTTTCCAAAAAAGACTTTGGTTCAAACTTGAACCTAGAACTAAGCGATGAATATAACCGACAGCTCTGTTTAAGTTTGTTCCAGAATGCCATAAAACACCATTTTTGTAGATAAACATTTCTCCACTCGTTTGTTTTTTCACAAAAGCCCAATGATTCCAGGAATTATCCATTTCTGCGCTTGTCATCGTCTTGTTTATGCGATCATAGCCAGAAGAAATTCCCGCATCGAAATACATGTTATTGTTACTCCAGGGCATGTGAATATTTACAATTCTATTATTTAACGTATCGTATGCTTCCAAGAATGTGCTGTTGGTTCCGCCTATTGTATTTCCTTTCGACCAAAACTCGATACTCAATTCGTTTCCGATGCTTAAATCAGACATTTCAAGCAGTGCATAATTTCCGCCATTAAATTCAAGAACACCATTCTTTCCCTCAAAATTTAAAGCAGTATTCCCATTGATAGTTTCTGTTTGAAATTCCAACGAATTTGCAACTGGATAATCATTTTCAAATGAAAATTCTATGATAATGTTGTCTGTCCCGTTCCATGCATAAGCTTGATAAAAAAGCAACTCATTTTCTCCAAGATTTAACTCGGCGAGAGTAAGTCCATGAGAGGCATTATAAACCTGATTAAACCCCGAAGTATGAAAGCTTGTTAGTTCGCTATCTGTTGTAGTTTTCATTGAAATTGATGGAAATAATAAGTCTCCAGAAGTTCCAAGTGAATTAAGAAAAAGCGACAAAGATTGGATATCTCCCATTTGAATTCCTGCAGCACTTAATTCAGCAGCTGTCAATAACATCTGATATTTTCCTCCATTTTTTGTAGTGTTGAAGGGTAGAGCAGAGGAAGAATTAGAAGTGTTTAACGAATAGTTAGTCAAGGCAGGATTCGAACGAAAGTTCTCTATTCGTTGGTAATTATCAGCTTGTAAATAGGGAATTGGTGTGTAATTTATTAGCGCTGGAGCTTGACAATTTGCAAGGTATTTAGCTTTATCTACTCGTACAGAGTCGTAAATTCCAGTATGGTCAAAAACACGTGTATATGTAAGGTAATCCCATTCTCCACAATCATATTGATCCCAAGTTGTAAGTGGACTACATTTTAATTTGTAATACATCAATACTTTTTCAAAGCGTTTTGAATTTAATTCTTCAGGAAAAGTAAAATTTGCTCTTCGCGTAGTTATTGAATCAAAAGTAAAAGTCTTTACCCATGTTGTATCTTGAGAAAAGTGTGCAAAAGATAAACTAAGACCGATAAATAATAATAGAAATTTTTTCATGTTATTCTTTAATAAATTGTTTTACAATTTTTCAATGTTCTGTAGTAATTCCAATAAAAAAAAGAAATATTTTCAATGAGATACTTTTGCTCAAATATAGTCTTTTATTCAATAATTAGCTCTCTTCCCCTTTCTAAAATTATGATTTTTTTATTTTCTTGTACAGGAATTTTTTTAGCAATTTTCTCAACTATTCCTTTCCCTATTTTCTGTTCATCATGCGTTGATAGGATAATTGAAGTTGAAAGTAATTCTGCCATTGAAAGGGCTTTATTTATACCAAGATTAATAGTTCCACCCAAATACCAAGGAAGATGGTAAGTAGAGCAAGAAGTAATTAATACATCAGCAGTAATATGTTTATTTAGGGATTTAAAACCATGAGGAGCATACACTATTTTCTTATTTTCAAAAGAAATCAAGAAAGCATTATGAACGAGATCGAATAGGGATTTTTTATTAATGCGCTCAATTTTTACCTTCTCAAAATCGTTAATATTGATTAAATTTTTAAAGTAACTCCATCTTTTTATTTTAGTCAAGGTATTGGTTTCTGCTATAATTGGAATAGTTGGATCAAATTGAAGCAATGTTTCCTTGTTACAATGATCAGTAAATGGATGTGAAATAAAAATATAATGAGGTTTTTTTATCTCAGAAATTAATGGCTGTGGATTCAAGTGAAACTGCTCAGAAAACCAAGGTGCAAGATCTATTTGTGAAACTGTAAACCATGGATCAACAAGTATTGATAAAGAGTCACTTTCCCACATCCATGAACTGTCCTCATTCAGTTTCACGACCCGAATAGCCATGATTAGTTCATGAACATTTTTATAGAAAGACTTAATTTTTCTCGAATTTCTGTTCGATCAACAATATAATCTAAGAAGCCATGTTCTAGTAAAAATTCAGAAGTTTGAAAATCATCTGGTAAATCTCTTCCAATTGTTTCTTTTACAACACGCGGACCAGCAAAAGCAATCAGTGCTCCAGGTTCTGAGATATTTATGTCACCAAGCATTGCAAAAGAAGCAGTAACACCACCAGTTGTTGGATCAGTTAAATAGGAAATATAAGGAAGTTTAGCATCTGAAAGTTGCCCTAATTTACCAGAAACTTTTGCCATTTGCATCAGAGAATAACCTGCTTCCATCATTCTTGCCCCACCAGATTTTGAAATAATCATAAATGGTGCTTTGAGTTTAATTGCTTCGTCGATGGCTTTTGCAATTTTTTCTCCCATTACTGAACCCATTGAACCTCCAATAAATGAAAAGTCCATAGCAGCAATGATAAAATCCATCCCATCAATCTTCCCTTTTGCAGTTCGGATCGCATCTTTTAACCCACTTGCTTTCTGAGTAGCTTTTACTCGATCTGTATATTTTTTTGTGTCTTCAAAACCAAGAGGATCTCCAGAAACGATATTTGGATTTAATTCTTTGTATTTTCCCTCATCAAAAATGAGTTTAAAATATTCTTCTGAACCAATTCTCTCGTGATGAGAACAGCGATCACAGACATAGTTATTTTTTGCTAAATCATCTGAAGAAAAAAGTGTCTTGCAATTTGAACATCGTGCCCACAATCCTTCTGGAATTTCTTTTTTCTCGCTTGTTGAGGTTGTAATTCCCTCTTTATTTCGTTTAAACCAACTCATTTTTTTTATTTAGGATAATGTATTTATATTGTTTAGGTCACCAAATGCTTGTTCCAAGCGAATCATAAAAGTTTCTTGTCCAAGTCTTAAATATTTCCTAGGATCGTAGTATTTTTTATTTGGCAAATCTTCACCATCTGGATTTCCAATTTGCTGCTGTAAATAAGCATTGTATTTTGTAATATAATCTCGAATTCCTTCTGTGAAAGCAAATTGTAAATCAGTATCAATATTCATTTTAATAACGCCGTAACCAATTGCTTCTCGAATTTCTTCTTTTGTAGATCCAGATCCTCCATGAAATACAAAATTGATGGGGTTTTCTCCAGTGTTAAATTTCTTCTGCACATATTCTTGGGAATTCTTTAATATTATCGGTGTTAATTTAACATTTCCGGGCTTATATACACCATGAACATTTCCAAATGCTGCAGCAATTGTGAAGCGTGGAGATATTTTCATAAGTTCTTCATAAGCGTATGCAACTTCTTCAGGCTGGGTGTATAATTTAGAGCTATCGATATCTGTATTATCTACTCCATCTTCTTCTCCACCAGTAATTCCCAATTCTATTTCTAAGGTCATTCCAATTTTACTCATGCGAGAAAGATATTTCTTACAAATATCCAAATTTTCAGATATTGGTTCTTCTGAAAGATCAATCATGTGTGAGCTAAACAAGGGTTTTCCTGTTAATCTAAAATGTTCTTCTCCTGCATCTAGTAATCCATCAATCCACGGCAATAATTTTTTTGCGCAATGGTCTGTATGAAGAATAACAGTTGCACCATAAGCTTCTGCCATTAAATGTACATGTTTCGCTCCCGAAATACCTCCTAAAATAGCTGCTTTTTCATTTTCATTTGAAAGTCCTTTTCCAGCATAAAAGAGTGAGCCACCATTTGAAAATTGAACAATAACTGGGGCTTTTAATTTAGCAGCAGTTTCGATTACTGCATTTGTAGTACTCGTATTTGAAACGTTTACTGCAGGAAGCGCAAAATGCTTGAGTTTTGCATAGTTAAAAATTGCTTGTACTTCATCTCCCCATGCCACTCCCGGTTTAATAGAATTGCTCATTTATATTTTGTTTGTGCAAAGTTAAAAATTTGTACCCAAGTTTAAAATATTCTTTTTTACTTTTAGCAAGCTTCTTTTTATAATACTGAAATCAAATATATTACAAAGTTTATACTAAACTATTTTTATTATCGTTTTACTAAAAAACTTATTTGCCTATGTCAAAAAAATACTTACTCGAAATTTTAGAAAATAACAAACCAATTTTGCAACCAACTTCGGCTTCAATTCAGTTTTTATTAAGTTATAGTAAAGCAATGGATGTAAAAAAGTTCAAAAAACAAAGGGTTTTATTTTGTAAAAACTAATTAAACGCCGAAAGGCGTTTTTTTTATCGCAAACAAAATTCTAAAACTGTATTTGTGAATTCTTCAGGTGCATCTGCATGAACCCAATGTCCAGCATTTTTTATCGTTTTTAGCGACATGTCTGAAAAAAAACTTTCTAGTTCTTGAATATCATTGTCTTCTATATAACTAGAAAGTTCACCACGAATAAATAAACTAGGAATTAAAACTTCTTTGTATGGAAGTGCTGATAATATTTCAGGCATAGCTTTTTCCAAAACAACAAAATTTACTCTCCATGCCAATTCTCCTTTTTCTTTCCAGTATAAATTTTTCAATAGAAATTGTCTTACACCCTTAGATTCTATGAAATCAGAAAGAATTAATTCTACTTGACTTCTAGCAGTTATGCCTTTTAAATCTACTTTACTAAATGCTTCAAGTACTTCTTGATGATGCTGAGTATATTGCTTTACACCCATATCGACAACTACTAATTTTTCTATTTTTTCGGGAAACTTTTGAGAAAAATGCATGGCAACTTTTCCACCCATTGAATGTCCGATTAAGATACAATTTTCTAAATTTAAGTCATCAATAAGCTCTTTTAAATCATTAACCATTAAATCATAGGAAAAGTCATCCGACCAAGGGGAATGCCCATGATTTCTGAAGTCAATTAGAATGACTCTAAAGAATTCTGAAAATTTAGTGGCGAGTGTCTGCCAATTATCTGAAAATCCAAATAAACCATGTAGGATTATCATTGGCTTTCCTTTTCCTAGCTCTCGAAAATATAATTTCATAAAAATTTATAGAATTAGTTCATCAACTTTTAACTAACAAATCGTTGATCAACTTCCATTATTGTTCCACATTCTTTACATTTTCGCATTTCTTCTGAAGCATAAAATTCTTTAAAGCGTGGGATAAAATCTGTTTCAATATTTGTGAGCGGAAAACGATAAGTTTGAAGTGGATGATTACAATTTTCACAAAACCACATTAGGCCATCTACAAGATTAGTTCCTTTCCTCACTTTTTCGATAACTAGTCCGACAGTATTTTCTCCTCGAATTGGAGAATGTGGCGTATTTCCCGGAAGTAGAAATAGTTCACCTTGTTTTATTTCTATTAGTTTGGCTTTTCCATTCTCTTGAATTCGAACTTGAATGTCTCCCTCTATTTGATAAAATAGTTCTTCACTTTCATTATAATGATAATCTTTGCGTGAATTTGGACCACCAACAACCATAACAATAAAATCGCCTGCTTCTTTGTACAGGTTTTTATTTCCGATAGGCGGCTTTAATAAATCTCGATTTTCATCGATCCATTTTTGGAGATTGAAAGGTAGCATCATGACAACTATTTTAAGACTAATACAAAAATAGAACTTTATCTATCAGTAAATCAATTTGAAGAAATAAATAACTGTTAGTCCCATTCAACTTTTATTTTGGATAATTTACGTAATTTTATCGCTCCAAATTAATTTCATCAATTATGAAAAAATTACTTTTTTTACTTGTGCTTATTTCATTTTTTAGTTCTGCTCAAAAGAAAGGAACTAAAGTTCCTGTTGTAAAATTACCCTTTGATGCAGGCACGGTTTCAAGTCTTTCCTTTCGAATGGTTGGTCCAGCCCTAACATCTGGAAGAGTTGTAGATATTGCTGTTCATCCCAAAAACAAAGATATGTGGTATGTTGCTGCAGCTTCAGGTGGAGTTTGGCTTACAACAAATCATGGCATTACATTTTCTCCAATTTTTGATAGTTATGGATCTTATTCAATAGGCTGTGTCGAAATCTCTCCTTCAAATCCAAACACAATTTGGGTAGGAACAGGGGAGAATAATAACCAGCGATCTGTTGCATATGGTGATGGAGTTTACCGTTCTTTAGATGGTGGAAAGTCCTTTACAAATATGGGTTTAAAAACCTCTGAACATATTGGAAATATTATTATTCACCCAACGAATGAAAACATTGTTTGGGTCGCTGCTTACGGTCCAGTTTGGAGTTCAGGTGGTGAGCGTGGAGTTTATAAAACAATCGATGGCGGTAAGACTTGGGAACGAACCTTATTTGTTTCTGACGAAACTGGAATTGCAGAAATTGCCATTGATCCTAAAAGTCCTGACATTCTTTATGCATCTGCTCACCAACGTCGCCGGAATGAATCTTCTTATATTGGTGGTGGACCAGAATCTTCACTCTACAAATCTGAAGATGGTGGAAAAACATGGAGAGAAATTATTCAAGGCCTTCCTAAAGGAGATATGGGAAGAATTGGAATCGCTGTTGCTCCGTCTGATGCATCATATATTTATGCTATTGTTGAAGGTCGATATGGAAAAGCAGGGGTTTATAGTTCAACAAACAAAGGAGAGACTTGGTCAAAACAAAGTAATTTTAATACAAGCGGAAATTATTACCAAGAAATTTTTATAGACCCATTGAATAAGCAGAAGATTTTTGCAATGGACACATACATGCACCACAGTGAAGATGGTGGAAAAACATTTAAACCAACCGGGGAATCAAATAAGCACGTTGATAATCATTGCATAGTGATTGACCCTGAAAATACAGATCATTGGATAGTTGGCTGCGATGGTGGAATTTATGAAACCTATACACATGCTAAAGAATGGAAATATTACTCCAACCTTCCTATTATTCAGTTTTATAAAGTCACCACAGACAATGCAGCACCATTTTATTCCATTTATGGAGGAACTCAAGATAATAATTCTATGGGCGGTCCTGCTGCAACTGGAAATGTCTCCGGTATTTTAAATTCAGATTGGTTTATTACTAATGGCGGTGACGGTTTTGAGTCCGCAACTGACTGGTCAAATCCAAACATCACATATGCTCAAGCACAATATGGTTGGTTGGTTCGTTATGATAAGGTTTCGGGTGAAAAAGTTCCTATTCAACCAATGCCAGGAAAAGGTGAAGCGCCATATCGTTGGAATTGGGACGCTCCACTTTTGGTTTCTTCTCACGATCCCTCAACGCTTTATTTTGCTGCTAATAAATTATTTAAAACTACTAACAAAGGAGACGATTGGACAGCTATTTCACCAGATTTAACACAGCAACTTGATAGAAATAAATTTAAATTAATGGGGCAAGTTTGGACCATGGATGCAGTTATGAAAAATGCTTCTACAACAATTTATGGAAATATTATTGCACTTGATGAATCACCAAAGAAAAAAGGCTTGCTTTATGCCGGCACTGATGATGGACTTATTCAAGTTTCAGAAAATGATGGGCAAACTTGGATGAAATATAGTATTTTCCCAGGGGTTCCAATTAATACAAGGGTGAATATGTTGACTGCATCATTACACGATGAAAATACAGTATTTGCTGTTTTTAATTCACAACGTCAGGGTGATTTTAAACCCTACATTTTAAAGTCGCTTGATAAAGGGAAAACATGGACTTCTATTTCATCAAATTTACCAGAAAGAGGAAATACATATTGTTTGAAACAAGACCATGTAGATCCAAATTTATTATTTGTAGGTACAGAGTTTGGCGCTTATTTTTCAAATGATGCCGGTTTAAACTGGACAAAATTAAGCGGACTTCCAACAATTGCTGTGTATGATTTAGACATTCAAAAAAGAGAGAATGACTTAGTTGCTGCCACTTTTGGAAGAGGATTTTATGTTTTAGATAATTATACGATTTTAAGATCTCTTTCAAAAGAAATTCTAGATAAAAAAGCACACTTATTCCCAGTAAAAGATGCTTTGCTATACGTTCCTGCAGATCCACTTGGATTAGAGGGCACAGGTTTTCAAGGACATAATATGTGGTCTGCAAAAAATCCAGAATTTGGCGCTTTTTTCTCTCTGCATTTAAAAGATGAATTTAAAACTTTGAAAAGTATTCGTCAAGAAAAAGAGAAATTATTAGAGAAAGACAAAAAAGATGTCGATTACCCTTCTTTTGATGAAATCCGTAAAGAAGAAAATGATGAAGAGTCAAAGTTGATATGGATTATTTCAGATGCCTCAGGAAAGGAAATTCGAAGAATGACATCTACTCCAGCTAAAGGATTAAATAATTTGACTTGGAATTTGAGAAGTAGTAACACAAATCCAATAAAAGCAGGTGGAAATGGTTTCTTGGTGAGCCCTGGAATTTTTTCATTAAGTGTCTGTTTACTTAAAAATGGAAGTATTGTGGTTTTAGTTGACAAGCAAATGTTTAATGTAAGAGGATTGAATAATCAAACCTTAATAGCTAAAAATCCAGAAGAATTAATAAAGTTTAGGACAGAAGTTGCTGAACTAAATCGAAAAGTAAGTGGTGCTAGCAATCTATTAGGTGAAGCGCAGGAGGAACTTGATTTTATAATCGAAGCCTTGATTAACTATCCAAATACTGATGTTTCATTATTAACTGAAACAAGAGCTTTAAAATTACTTATCGATGAGTGTGAATTAGCTTTATATGGTGATAATGTACGTTCCTCTCGAGAATTTGAAACAGTTCCAAGTATAAGTTCACGTTTGGATATGGTAGGCTATCAAATATATGAAAATACAGCAGGGGTTACAAATACTCATCGCTCAAATAAAATTATTGTTGAGGAGGAATATGCTTCAGTTAGAATTAAATTAGATGACTTAATTAAGCGCTTGGAAATCCTTCAGCAAAAATTAGAGAGTGTTCCTATTCCATACACTAAAAAACGTTCGAATTGGAAAAAGGAATAATAATTAGTTGATCTCAGGGAAGTTTTTTTCCATTTCAGGAAAGTAAACATGTCCCATAATTAAGGGATTAAAAACAAAATATTGGCACTTTACAAATTCTCCATTTGGCAATTCACACCAAAATCGGTCCATATCTTGGTTTATTAATTCTCCAAACTCGTTTTCTTGTGATATACTAGAATTAATTCTAAACATTCGAAGATTAGTTTTACGACCTGATTTTTCACTTAATTTAAGAATACAAAAAGGTGTTGTTTTATGAAGACTATCGCATTGTTTTTTTGATAATTCATAATTTGGAATATTGAAATGTATTTTTTTATAGTTCTGTAAGTAGCGAAAAACATTTGCAGTATCTATCGATGTAAATGGTTTATGATCTTGCATAACAGAAAAATTTCTTCCTTTCTGTAAAATTGTAAAATTACGGTACGATTCTTTAGGGTACTTTATATCAACTTTTGAAATTTCATTCATTTCTAAGTTAAAAATAGAAGTGCAAATCCATTTGCGTTCATCTGCAAAAAAACGAGGTTCAATTATACCATTCATTCCAGAAATACTCATCATAACCGGATAAGAACTTTTCCCAGCTTCTTCAGTTTCTAAAAGCATAATTTGTCCATAATGATCAGGTGTTGGCGGGCCAATGTACCATGTTTTTGACCATTCGCCATTTTGAAAAATCTCCACTTTTTTATAGCTAGCTGACATTAATTCAGTGAATTTTGTCTGAGCTTTTTCGGATAAGTAACCCTTAAAGGATATTTTTCCGATAGCTTCTAAGATAAAATGTATACTTTCTTGGTTTATGCAAATACCCTTTGCTGTTTCCCAGCTCCCATTTTTTCGAATAAGTTCAAGTTTCTTAGAATCAGACTCAGTGATTATTATTTTATCAATTGAATTTGTATCTTGAATTGCAAAGTCAATTAACTGTGAATTACTATCAGATTTTCCAGCTTGAGAAAGTGCTTTTTTTGTATACCATCCCAAAGCGATTATTAGAAAAAGTCCAAGGAAAATGACAAGTTTTTTATTCATATAGTAAATTAATATGTAGTATTTCTTTTGAGGTATTTTTTCTTTCTAAGGATATTCCAAATGAATGAAAGCAATAAGATTATAGCAATTGGAACAATCATATTTAGTACTTTGTAAAATCCAGCGTACAATTTTATTTTTTCTTTATCAATTTCTTTTATATCAATTTGCCTGCTTCGAATATCGAGTACTGAATTATCTCCCATCATATAATCGACTAAATTTTGAAAAAATTCTTGGTTTCCAAAAAATAAAGGAATTCTTCTTTTTGCCAATTCCGGATCCATTCTTAAGTCATTAATTTCATTAGGAAAATAGGCAAATTCCTCGGTATTTGGTTTTTGAATAGAATCGTATTTATTTGCAATAAACTGTCCGTTTCCGACAACCATAACTTTTCCTTCTTCTGAACTTTTAGATTTATATTTAGAATCCGGGTTGTTTGCAAATTCAGATACTATTCGATTTTTAAAGTGCGATTGAAAATATCCTTCCGCAAGTCCTGCAAGACACAATTGATTTATTTCATCATCTGGATTTTCAACTAACTCTGGATTTTTACCGTAATTTAATGGTAATGAAAGACTCACTAAAGGTGCTAAGCCAGTTTTATTTGAATTACTTGAGGAATTGAGTATCGGACAAAGCGCAACATTTTCTTGCGGAACAAACTGTATTTCATTAACATATTTTAAAGAAACTGGTTCAACATTTCGTGTTATCGGATGTTTTGAAGGTCTTGCCAATACATGAAAAAACCAAGGAAGAAAGGTTTGGTCTGCAAAAGGAACTATTTTTGCAACACATTGTACATCTATTACATAATTTTCATTCAATTTAATTCCGTAGTCGAATAACATATTTTCTAGTTTGAGATTTTTTCTCAAAGTATTTACGACACCCCTTGTCATTAATGTATCTTCATCGATTTGAAGCGTATTTAAAAAACACATTAATTTTCCACCTTTCATTACAAATTGATCAATAAGGTATAAATCTTTTGTTGAAAATGGAGTTTGTGGATCAGCGATAATTAGACCATCAACATCATCTAAAGCAGCGATTGAATCATTTAAAGTAATATCAGCAATTGAGAAATAAGAGGAAATTAATGCTCGTGCTCTTTGTGTTTGATATAAATTTAGTTCTCCGTGTCCGTGTAAGAAGGCAACTCTCTTTTTTTCTTTTTGGGTTAATTTGCGAATTGCTGAAATCAGATTGTATTCTAAGTTATTGTGTGCATTTTCAATAATATCGGTCATTTGAGCTAAGCCATAGGGAGATCCTGGTTTTGTTCCAGGCAAAAATTGGATGCTGCTTTCTTTAATAATTCCATTAAAAGAATAGGACATTTTAGCACCTGGCCAAATCATTACTTGTCGCTGCTCTCCATCTTTTAAATAGCTAATTTCTAAGGGAAGTATTCCTTGTCCACGATCATAAATTTGTGCAAATAATTCATTTTGAGCATCTTTTGTTCCATTATTTGGATTTACAAAAATATATTCAATCCGATTTCCTGCAATGCTTTTAAAGTCTTTAAGCTTGCTTTTTATGGCATTTTTAAAATTCGTTATTTCTGATGGTAAATTCCCTTCAAGATAGATTTGAATACTGATTCTACTTTCTATATTTTCTTTTTTTGATAAAAAGATTTCTGTCCCATTTGCCAAGGAGTAACGATGATCTTTTGTCATGTCAATTTTGATGGAAACTAAGGAGGCAATTATGTTTACTAATATTATTCCCACAAAAATAAAGAGGAGTATTGTCCAATTATAAATGTATTTATCAAATATTTTTTTGAAATTCATCGCTATTTTTTTAGTGTTTTAACAATGGTTAGGGAACAACTAATAAAAAGCACAATAAGTGAGATAAAATAAATTATATCACTTATTTCAATTACTCCTTTTTTGATCGAGTCATAATGAAATGCAATTCCTATGTATTGAATTATATAATCTAAATCACCAATTTGACTAAAATTTCCAAGTAAATTAAATCCGTCATATAAAATCCAACAAAGAAACATTGCCAAAATAAAAGCAACAATTTGACTATTCGTTAAACATGAAGCAAAAATTCCAATTGCAACAAAGACTGATCCTAAAAGGATTAAGCCAATATAAGATGTAAATGTTGCACCAATATCAATAATTCCAACTGGTTTTCCCAAGTAATACATGGAAATAAAATAGCATATAGTGGGAATTATTGCAATTATCAATAATGTGACTCCAGCAAAATACTTGGCGAGAATAATTTTTAAATCAGAAATCGGACGTGTTAGCAATAGTTCAATTGTTCCAGTTCTTCTCTCCTCAGCAATTGAGCGCATTGTGATAGCTGGAATTAAAATTAGAAAAATAACGGGTGATAAGTTAAAGAAAGGAATCAAGTCTGCTTCAGCCCCTTCAAGTAAATTAGTGTTAAAAGAAATTATCCAATGAAATAATCCTGAGGCAATTAAATAGATCATTATAAAAACATAGCCAATAATTGAACTTAAAAAACTATTAATTTCTTTTAAATACAAAGCCCTCATACTACAATTTAAGTCCCAAAAATATCAATTTTGAATGGATTAGAGTATATTTTAATTGTCTAATTTAAATAGGAAAGTTGTATTAAAAGAAAAAGTCCCACCAGAGGTAGGACTTTTAAGACTAAATAGATTGAATATGATTATGCTTTTTTTACATTCACGGCATTCAAACCTTTACGACCTTCTTGAAGATCAAACTCAACTTCGTCATTTTCTTTAACTTTGTCGATTAATCCTGTGATGTGAACAAAATACTCTTTGTTCGTTTCTTCATCAACAACAAAACCAAATCCTTTGGTCTCATTGAAGAATTTTACTGTTCCTTTACTCATGTTACTTAAATTAATTAATTTCCGTAAAGTTATGCTATTTTGTTAACTATCCAAATATTTTATAAACTTAATTTTTGATATAGCTTTGAAAACTAATTGATTTCTTAAAATTTAAGTAACTAAAATTAATAAATTTCTTTAAATCCATCAAAGGTTGTTTCAAGACTCCAAGCTTCTGGTTTGGCATCAAACCAAACTTTAATATTCGGCCAAATAGACTTAAAAAGCGCAGAATTTTTATAATTTTCTAGTGTTATTTCATTATCCCAAACACTATAAGTTATTATAAAAGAAGGAGTATTAATATCTTGAAGTAATTTCATTCCTCTACAACCAGGAAAATTTGTGACTTCCCATTTAACAGTTTCAAAATGCAGGAGAAAATCATTTATTTTCTCTTCTTTAAATTGTAATTTAACAATACGAACTAGCATTATTTATAAAAGTGAATTAAAATCAACTTGAGAGCCTGCAGGTTCAAACTTTACTTGAATAACAGAATCTATACGCATGCCAAACATACTATCAGCTCCTCCTGTACTTTGATTAGCTCCTCTGTTAAGTGCTATTTCAAGATGATTTGTACTATTAAATAAAGCTACTAGTTCTCCATTTTGAACAGCATTGTAGGTTTTGGAAATCTTATCAATAAAATATTGTCCTTTTGCAAAACGTATTGTAAAAGGCGTGTTCTCACCAAATCTATTGAAATCTGCACGTGAAATATTGGTTATTAAATTTCCAAATGAATCGACATGAATTACTGTTCCTTGAATTGTAAATTGATCAATAATTGGCTTTTGAATAAAGACTTTCTTGTATGTAAAAACTTTTTCAGTAAAAGATTCTATTGGAATATTCTTTGCAACCTTTGTCGCTAATGGGACAAAACAATTTTTTGTAGTAAACTGCCACATGTCTTCATTCTTTTTGATATCAGAATACCTATATAAGCTCTCTGAAATCTCTCCCTCTAATAAACTTCCAAAAAAACCATTGTCATTACAAATAAAAATATGCCCATTAAAATTTAATATTGTCGGAAAACTTTGGTTTTCACCATTTAGTATTGGTTCACTATCAACACCAATTATATGAATTGTTCCTAATGGAAAATCTTTATAACAGCAAAGAAGTTGAAAAGCAGCTCCAGCAATGTCAAAAGGCTTAATTGTATGAGAAATATCTATTATGTTGGCATCAGGAATTTCTTTGAGAATTTCCCCTTTTATAGCAGCAACATAATAGTCTTGTAATCCAGTATCTGTTGTTAAAGTTATGATTTGCATTCAAAAACAGAATTCATTATCCTAATTAATTTTTAATTTTACCAAATGTAATCTAAAAGCAATAATTAAGCTTAATTTAAATGAAAAAATAATTGAATACTGCCGACCGTTTGATTGAGTTAGTTGGAATTAATCCAGCTGAATTTTTTGGTGTTAATGATGCTAATCTCCGTTATCTCAAAACTTTTTTTCCGAAGTTGAAAATAATTGCTCGTGGAAATACGATTTTATTAAATGGAGATGACGAAGTTATGGATGAGTTTGAACGAAAATTTGAACTTTTAGTCGCCCATTTCAACAAATTTAATTTTTTGTCTGAGAATTCAATTGACAATTTAATGTTGTCAGATGGTTTAAAGCTTCTCTCAAATGATGACGGTTCAGAAACTTTAGTCCATGGCAATGGAGGCTTAAAAATTAAAGCTAGGACAGTTAATCAGAAAAAATTAGTCCAAGAAATAAATGTAAAGGACATGGTTTTTGCAATTGGCCCTGCCGGAACCGGTAAAACATATACGGCTGTCGCAATGGCTGTAAGAGCATTAAAAGCGAAGGAAGTTAAGAGAATTGTGCTAACGCGACCAGCAGTAGAAGCTGGAGAAAATTTAGGATTTTTACCAGGCGACTTGAAAGAAAAACTAGATCCTTACTTGATGCCACTATACGATGCGCTTCGCGATATGATTCCACATGAAAAATTAGCAGACATGTTAGAATTTGGGGTCATTGAAATTGCTCCACTTGCCTTTATGCGTGGAAGAACATTGGACAAAGCATTTGTAATTCTAGATGAGGCACAAAATACAACTCCTATGCAAATGAAAATGTTTCTCACCAGAATGGGAATGACTGCTAAATTTGTAATTACTGGCGATATGACCCAAGTAGACTTGCCTCACAAACAAAAGTCTGGTTTAGCACATGTTTTAGATGTTTTAAAAGATATTGAGGAAATCGGCGTTATTCGTTTGGGACAGAGTGACATTATCCGTCATAGCTTGGTGAAAAAAATTGTAACTGCTTTTGAAGAAGCTGAAGAAAAAGAGAAAAAATAATATAATTAAAGATTAATGAATGCAATAACAGAATCAGAGTTTAATTTTCCGGGACAATTATCCGTCTATCATGGAAAAGTTAGAGATGTTTATACCCTAAAGAATGATTTAGTTGTGATGGTCGCATCTGATAGAATTTCTGCATTTGACCATGTTCTTCCAAAAGGAATTCCATTCAAGGGACAAGTTTTGAATCAAGTAGCAACGATGTTTTTAGATGCAACCAAAGATATTGTTCCTAACTGGTTACTTGCCACACCAGACCCTTCTGTTGCTGTTGGGCTAGCTTGTGAGCCAATCCGAGTTGAAATGGTAATTCGAGGATATTTAGCAGGACATGCAGCGCGAGAATATGCTGCAGGAAAAAGAATGATTTGTGGGGTGGAAATGCCTGAGGGTTTAAAAGAAAATGACCGTTTTCCTGAGCCAATTATCACTCCAGCATCTAAAGCAGAAGAAGGGCATGATGAAGACATATCACGTGAAGAAATTATTCAAAAAGAGCTTGTTCCGGAAGCTATTTATTTACAAATGGAAAATTATACTCGTGCTTTGTTTCAACGTGGAACTGAAATTGCAGCGAAACGTGGTCTTATTTTAGTCGACACGAAATATGAGTTTGGACTGCTAAATGACAAGGTTATTTTAATTGATGAAATTCATACACCCGATTCTTCTCGTTATTTTTATTCAGATGGTTATAATGAGCGCCAAATAAAGGGAGAGCCACAAAAACAATTATCGAAAGAATTCGTTCGACAATGGTTAATGGAAAATGGATTTCAGGGTTTAGAAGGTCAAACAATGCCTGACATGCCTGACGAATTTGTGCAAACAATAACAGATCGATACATTGAATTGTATGAACGAATTTCCGGAAATATATTTGTTAAATCTGAAACCTCAGATATTGCAAATCGAATTCAGTCAAATGTTGAGAATTATTTAAATAAATTGTGATAAATCCGCCTATTTTTTAGAACTTGGCTATATATTTTAAAATGTCTGTACATAAAAATTTAAAAAAAGTAACAACACATTCACTCTTAGAGATGAAAAATGCTGGAAAGAAAATATCCATGTTAACGGGGTATGATTTTTCAATGGCTCGAATTATTGATGAGGCTGGAATGGATATAATTTTAGTCGGCGATTCCGCTTCAAATGTGATGGCCGGACATGAAACAACCTTGCCAATTACCTTAGATCAAATGATTTACCATGCTTCATCTGTTGTTCGTGCTGTAAAGCGCGCTTTAGTTGTTGTAGATTTACCTTTTGGTTCCTATCAGGGAAATTCAAAAGAAGCACTATCAAGTTCAATTAGAATAATGAAAGAATCTGGTGGACATGCAGTTAAAATGGAAGGTGGACAAGAGATTATAGAATCAATTCAGCGGATTCTTACAGCTGGAATTCCTGTTATGGGTCATTTAGGTTTAACACCTCAATCAATTTATAAATTTGGGACATACGTAGTTCGAGCAAAGGAAAAAGATGAGGCTGATCGTTTAATTGAAGATGCTATTGCATTAGAAAAAGCAGGTTGTTTTGCAATTGTGCTGGAAAAAATACCTGCTGATTTAGCAACTAAAGTTGCAAAAATGCTGACCATTCCGATTATTGGAATAGGAGCAGGAAATGGTGTAGATGGTCAAGTGCTTGTTATTCATGATATGCTTGGAATTAACAATGAATTTAGCCCACGCTTTCTTAGAAAATACAATAATTTATATGAACAAATGATGGTTTCCTTTCAAAATTATATCTCAGATGTTCAGTCGGGAGATTTTCCAAATAAGAATGAACAATATTAAATTTTTTATAGCATTAAATTATATTTTCTGGCTATTAATTTTAGGTGCTTGCTCCCAAAATGAAGTAAAAAATAGCCAAGCTCAAAGTGTTAAAAATAGTTGTAAATACAGTAAATGGCTTAAAATTTATGAGCTGGATAAATCAATAGAAATTAAAGTTTTACATCCTGATCATCCCGAAATTATTTATTCGTTTTCTTGCAAAAAAAAGAATGCAAATGCTTTATCAAATAACAAGGATAATGTGTTAATCCCATCTTTAAACATTGCCGCTTTGTCTTCAACTCATATTGGAATGTTGTCAGTTTTGAATTCAGAGGATGCTATTTGCGCAGTATCTGACTCAAAATATGTTTATAATGCTTCGGTAAAGAAAGGACTTCAATCTGGAGCTATTCTTTCTCTTGGGGCTTCTCAAGAAATTTCAATGGAGCTTTTAATAAGTTCAGGTGCCAAAACTATTGTTCATAGTGCATTTTCAGGTGATTTCCCACACCGTAAGGAATTAAAGAAAATGGGGATTACTTGTATTCCTAATTTTGATTGGCGTGAAGAAGATCCTCTTGGAAAGGCAGAGTGGTTGCTATTATTTGGCTATTTAACAGGTAAAGAGGAGCAGGCAAAAAAACTGTTTAGTGAGCTAGTTATATCCTATAAAGCAACAATGATGAAGGTAAAGAAGCAAACCAAAGATCAGCTTATTTCAGGTAATTTTATTCGTGATTACTGGTATGCACCAGCTGGAGAAAGTTACAATGCAAAATTGTTTGAAGATGCAGGAATGAATTATATTTACAGTAAAACAAAGGGAACAGGAAGTTATACTGTTTCTATGGAAAAGATTTTAATGGATACAAAAGATGTTAAAATTTGGATAAATCCAGGTTTTAGTTCAAGGGCAGAAATAATTAAATCTAATGCTAAAGCAAAAAGATTGAACTGTTTTCAAAATGGTAAAATTTATTGTTATTCAAATGACTTGAATAAATTTTGGGAGTTAAGTGCAGTTCAACCTCATCTTTTACTTGCAGATTTATATTCTATTAGCTCCATTCCTTCTCCAAAAAATCTACATTTTTACAAAGAATTAAAATGATTAAGAAAAGAATTCCTTTTACTTTAGTAATTGCACTGCTATTAGCTCCGCTTTCTGCTTTTATTCATCTAACAACTGGAGAAATTTATGTTTCTCTCAATGATTTTTTCTCAGCTATTTTTGAATTTAAGGGTAATAATTCTACGCATGTTTTGATCAGAGAGTTTAAAATTCCAAGAATTTTAATAGCGATTGTGGCTGGTGGTGGACTTGCTCTTTCAGGTATGTTGATGCAAACATTGTTTAATAATCCTTTAGCAGGACCATATGTTCTGGGCATAAATTCTGGAGCAAGTTTATTAGTAGCCCTTTCTTTAATGTCAGGTTTTAGTTTTTTTGGTTCAGATATTGGAATAATTTCTGCTGCATTAATTGGAGCTTTTCTTGCTGGAATTCTCATGATGGCTGTAGCGCAACGAATTCGTTCTCAAATTTCACTTTTACTTGTAGGATTAATGTTTGGTAGTTTTACTTCTGCCCTTGTGTCAATTTTAGAATCCTTATCTGGTGAAGCCGCATTAAAAGCTTATACTTTGTGGACTATGGGTTCATTACAGCAAGTTGAGTTTGACCAACTCCCACTTATATTATTTATTTTTATTTGTGGCATATTTCTATCCTTCATTTTAATTAAACCTCTAAATATGTTAGTAATTGGAGAACGTTCTGCGGGTTTATTGGGTTTGAAAATTAGTCAGGTTAGATTTTTAATTATGGGAATTACAGCTCTATTAGCAGGATTAATCACTGCTTTTTGTGGACCGATTGCATTTGTTGGCTTAGCTGTACCAAATTTAACACGCATATTGTTAAGAACACAAAATCACAGCTACTTAATTCTTGGTAATTTGCTCTTTGGCTCTATTTTTCTTTTGTTGTGCGATAGTTTTATTCAGTTGCTTTCCAAGCAAATAGCACTTCCAATTAATGCTTTTACATCTATTATTGGTGCACCCTTTGTTGTATTTATTTTAATGCGTAAATTAAGATGATTCGATTTGAAGAAATAGAAATAGGGTATTCTAAACCTTTACTTTTTATTCCAAGCTTAACCTTGGATGCCGGAAAAGTATACGCTTTAGTTGGACTCAATGGAATTGGAAAATCTACCTTCTTAAACTCTATCACTGGACAAACTTCACTTTTATCTGGAAAACTTTTTTTGAACCAACAAGAATTGCAGAAAATCTCAAAAGTTAATTTGCCTAAATTAATCGCTTATGTAGATAGTAGTTTTGCTGGTGTTGAATATCTTACAGTTTTCGATTATTTAGCTTTAGGAAGATCGCCGCATACTAATAATATGGGGAAATTGAATAAGGAAGATAAGCAGGTTATTCAAGAGGTTGTTAGGGAACTAAATTTAGTGCATTTAATCGAAAAAGATACAAGTGAAATTAGTGATGGCGAAAGACAATTATGCGCTGTTGCGCGTGCAATAATTCAGTCTACACCTATTATTTTATTAGATGAACCGACAGCATTTTTAGATTATTTAAATCGGCAAAAATTGATTGAGTTATTGGTTTTAATTGCTGAAAAGCAGCAAAAGACAATTATTTTATCCTCTCACGATATTGATATCTGTATAAATAAAGCTTTAGAATTTTTGATTGTTTCAGAGAAAAAAATTCTCAAAACGAAGGTAAGTGATAAACTAGTTGTAATTAGGGAGATGGAAAAAGACGCCTTTAAATCGTCATAATATCTTTTTCCTTAACTTCAACTAGATCATCAATTTTTTTGATAAATGAATTGGTAATCTTTTGAATCTCATCTTCAGAATCTTTGCATAAATCTTCTGATAAACCATCGTTTTTTAAATCTTTCAATAAATCTAAAGCATCTTTACGATTTGTCCGGATTCCTACTTTTGCAGTTTCAGCCTCGCTTTTTGCGCGTTTAACTAGTTCACGTCTTCGTTCTTCAGTTAAAGGTGGCACAGATATAATAAGTTGTTCCCCATTGTTTTGCGGGTTTAAGCCAAGATTTGAATTTATAATGCCTTTAGCTATCTCACCCAACATGTTTTTTTCCCAAGGCTGTACTAAGATTGTGCGTGCGTCTGAGGTATTGATATTGGCTACTTGGTTAATTGGCGTCATTGAACCATAATAATCAATCATTACACTTCCTAACATTGCAGGAGATGCTTTTCCAGCTCTAATTTTGCTGAGTTCGCTTTCTAAATGGTTGAGTGTATTATTATTTGAACTTTTAAATTCGTCGTAAATCATTTCAAGCTCTTCCGTCATAAAAATTATTTTGAAAGTTAATTAGATACGAGAGTCCCTACTTTTTCACCTTTTAACAACTTTAGCAAGTTGCCAGGTGTATCCATATTGAATACGATAATAGGTAAATTATTTTCTTTACAAAGTGTGAAAGCAGTTAAATCCATAACATTCAAGCCTTTTGAGTAAACTGAATCAAATGTAATGTGATCGTATTTTGTAGCATTTTTATCTTTTTCAGGATCTGCAGTGTAAATGCCGTCTACACGTGTTCCTTTAAGAATAACATCAGCATTAATTTCAATAGCGCGAAGAGAAGCTGCAGAATCTGTAGTGAAGAAAGGATTGCCTGTTCCAGCTCCAAAGATTACAACTCTACCTTTTTCTAAGTGTCGAACTGCTTTTCTACGGACAAAAGGCTCTGCAATTTCTTTCATTTCAATGGCTGACTGAAGTCGCGTCATAACACCGTTTGACTCTAAAGCAGATTGTAAAGCCATAGAATTAATCATTGTTGCAAGCATTCCCATATAATCTCCGTGCGTTCGATCCATTCCACCTTCCTCTGCCTGAACTCCACGAAAAATATTTCCACCACCAATTACAATTGCGATTTCTATCCCAAGCGCTTTAATTTCTTTTATTTGTTTAGCATAGGAATTGATACGTTTGTTGTCAATTCCAAATTGTTTCTCACCCATGAGTGATTCACCGCTTAATTTTAAAAGAATTCTTTTGTATTTCATAACTTAATATTAAGCAAATATAACCAAAGGTTTTTTTTTGTACTCTTTATATCAAAAAAAAAGCTACCTAAAAGATAGCTTTTTAAAAATTAACTCAGTGAGAATCGTTTAAAGTCTAATACTGTTAAACCTTTTTCAGAACTATTTAAAAATTGTTCAACACTTAATTTATTATCACTTATAAATTGTTGGCTCATCAAGGTATTTTCTTGAAAGAATTTATTTAATCTTCCCATAGCAATTTTTTCAGCCATTTCAGCAGGCTTACCTTCTTGAATAGCTAAATCTTTTCCTACTTCAATTTCTCTTTCAATTGTACGTTGATCAACACCATCTTTAGTAATAGCGATTGGATCCATAGCTGCAACTTGCATAGCAATTTGACGTCCTGCATCTTTTGATGCATCAGAATCACTGTTCAAACCAACTAATGTAGCTAATTGATTTCCAGGGTGATTGTAAGCAACAACTCTAGAAGCCTTTAATATAGCGTAGTTAGATAAATCTAATTTTTCACCAATTATTCCAACTTGTTCCGTGATTTTTTCTTCAACGGATAATCTATCATCAAAAGGCAAAGCTTTTAAAGAATCAGTTGATTCAGGAAGATTTTTTAATGCAATATTTACCAATGATTGTACGAAGCTAACATAGCCATCATTTTTAGCAACGAAATCTGTTTCACAATTTAAAGCAAGAATAACTCCAGAAGTACAATCTTCATTCGTTTGAGCAATTATAATTCCTTCTTTAGCCTCATTTCCTCCACGTTTTGCAGCAATCTTTTGACCTTTTTTTCTAAGAATATCAACGGCTGCTTCAAAATCTCCATCGGCTTCAACCAATGCGTTTTTACAATCCATCATTCCAGCACCTGTTTGTTGGCGCAATTTGTTTACATCTGAAGCCGTAATAGCCATGATAAAAATTTTAATTAATTATGATTTATTTCTTCTTTGGTTTTTCTTTAGTTTCTTTTTTAGCAGTCACTTTCTTTACCGTCGCTTTCTTTGCAGTGGCTTTCTTTTCAGCAACCTTTGGAGCAACTTCTGAAGCTACTTCAGTAACGGTTTCCTCTACTACAACTTCTTCATTTACAACATCTTCATTTACAACATCTTCAGTTACTTCAGCAACAATTTCTTCGGCTACAACTTCAGGAGTAACTGCTTCTGCAACAACGTTTGTTGATGATTCAGTAGATTCTTCATTTCCTCCTTCTTTGAGGTTCTTTCTATCTTCTAATCCCTCACTTAAAGCTAAGCAGATTTGATCCATTATTAAGGTAATGGATTTCGTTGCGTCGTCATTTGAAGGAATAGGGAAATCAACTAATTTTGGATTTGAATTTGTATCAACCATTGCAAATGTTGGAATATTCAATCTGCGAGCTTCTGCAAGAGCAATGTGTTCTTTTAAAATATCAACGATAAAAATTGCAGCAGGTTGACGTGTCATTTCTGCAATTGAACCAAAAGTTTTTTCTAGTTTATCTCTTTGACGTGTTTTAAATAATTTTTCACGTTTGTTAAGTGTATCCCAAGTTCCATCTAACTTCATTTTATCAATTAAAGCCATCTTTCGAATGGATTTACGAGTTGTTTGAAAGTTAGTTAACATACCACCAGACCAACGTTCTGTAACAAAAGGCATATTTATTTTGGTAACTCTTTCAGAAACGATTTCTTTCGCTTGTTTTTTTGTTGCAACAAAAAGTACTTTCTTGCCAGATTTTGCAATTTGTTTCATCGCAGCACATGCGTGATCTAAATGAACCATTGTTTTGTTCAAGTCAATAATGTGTATTCCTTTTTTCTCCTCAAAAATATATGGAGCCATAGCTGGATTCCATTTTCTTTTTAAGTGACCAAAGTGTACACCGGCTTCTAATAAAGTTTCAAAATTTAATTTAGACATATTGTTTTTTTTGTTTACGTTCCTATTTTTTAATTACTCGTCAATAATGGAGGGGATTAAATATCAATCAGGGTACTCCAGAATTTGGATGCTAAACTTACAGCTCGATTAACGTTTCGAGAACTGGAATTTCTTACGTGCTTTCGGTTGCCCTGGTTTTTTACGTTCTACCATTCGAGGATCACGCGTCATTAATCCTTCTACTTTTAAAAGTGGCTTGTAATCTGCTGATACTTCAACTAGTGCACGAGAGATACCTAAACGTATTGCTTCTGCTTGTCCGTTAATTCCTCCTCCTGCTACATTTACTTTTATGTCGTATTTTCCAACTGTATCAGTCAAAACAAATGGTTGATTAACCTTTGCTTGTAAAACATCAATCGGAAAAAAATCCGTCATTTCTTTTTTGTTAATAGAAATTTTGCCTTTTCCTTTTGACATGTAGACACGAGCTACAGCTGTTTTTCTTCGCCCTAAGGCATTAATTACTTCCATAAAAATTATTTGAGTGTATCAAGATTTAATGTTTCTGCTTGCTGTGCTTGGTGCTTATGTGTTTCGCCAGCGTATACTTTTAGGTTTGTGAATAATTTTCTACCTAAGGCATTTTTTGGTAACATACCTTTAACAGCCTTTTCAATTAAGCGTTCAGGATGATTTTTCAACATGCTTTCAGCAGAAGTAAAACGCTGTCCGCCAGGATAACCTGAAAAACGAACATATTCTTTATTCTCGAGTTTCATGCCTGAAAAAGATATTTTCTCTGCATTGATAATGATTACATTGTCACCACAATCTGCATGAGGTGTATAACATGTTTTGTATTTACCGCGAATAACTTTAGCAACTTTACTTGCTAATCTTCCCAGTGTCTGACCTTCTGCGTTAACAATAAACCACTTCTTATTAGAAGTTTCGGTATTTGCTGATAACGTTCTGTAACTTAATGTATTCACGATTTGCGGTATTTAAATAATTACGATGTTCCCTATATTTAGGGGTGCAAAGATACGATTAATGTTTTTATTTACAAATGATTTATGAAAAAAAAAACGGGAGTTTATTTTTACTTCTTTTTGAATTGATTAATTGCAGAAATTGTAAAATCACTTAAGACCAATTTTCCACTTATTTCTGCTCGTTCAATGAGTAGATTATCCCAATTTTCTGTTCCTTCCCAGAATATTTTTTTGAGATTACTCATAGCTTGAGGATTTGAATTCGCAAGTTTTTCGGATAGCGTTAAAATAGCCGAATCCATCTCTTCCGTTTCGTTAAAGATTTCAGTATATAATCCTTTTTCTTTTGCCCATTCTGCACTGCGCCATTCAGTTGCATTTATTGCTAACTCACTCATCGCTGATAGTCCGATTTTTCTTGCTACTGCAGGTCCAACAACAAAAGGCCCAATTCCAACTGCTAATTCTGATAATTTTACTTCCGCATTATTCATAGCAAAGCAATAATCGACTGTAGCGGCTAGTCCAACACCACCTCCAACAGCTCTACCTTGAATTCTACCAATAATAAATTTTGGACATTTTCGGCAAGCGTTTATAACATTTGCAAATCCTGAAAAGAATTTTTTTCCTTCTTCTAAATCCTTGATTGCGATTAATTCATCAAAACTTGCTCCAGCACAAAAGGCTTTTTCTCCTTGTGATTTTAGAACGATAACCTTTACTTTTTTGTCTTGACCAAGTTCATTTATCGAGCTTGCTAGTTTTTGTAGTATTGTGCCTGGAAGTGAATTGCTCATTGGATGATAAAATTCAATGCTTGCAATTCCTAAATCAGAAATTGAAAACGAAACAAATCCTTGGTTTTTTTCTTCTGTCACCTTACTTATTTTAGAGTAAATCCATCAGTTCCTATAATACCGCCATCACAAAATATTTTTACTTTATAATTACCTTTTATAATAGTTTCTCCTTGTAGATCATAATATATGCTTAAATCTATGGATTGATTTTGATAATCAATTTCTTTTTTGTCAGAATATAAAATTAATCCTACTTCAGTTTCAACTGTGTTATTAGCGCGAGAATGCAAAATTGTGCCATTTGGATCTGTTATTTGAAGATAAATGGATTTTTTTCCAGAGCTTGTTAAACTATTTTCAGAGATTGTAAAACTACTTCTTATTTGGATTGTTTTTTTTGCTCTATCTGTTACCTCAGTGGTATTATTAATTTTCATTTTTAATGCTTCTGATAGAAAGTTATAGGCTTTTAATTTGCTTCCTTTTTTTACTTGCTCTGTTTTTTCTTCTACTTCTTTTTTATATTCATCTCGTTCTATAGAAGTTTCGTTTAACTTATTGGTTTTTTCTTCTAAATTTTTAGAAAGACCATAGTTTAGTGTATTTAAGGAGTCTATTTGCATAACATAACTTCGCATAATTCCTCGAAGTGTTTCATTCTCTTTCTTAAATTTATAAAGTTGTGAAGCGGAAAGTTTTTTATTGGCTTCTAATTTTCCCAATAGCATTTGAATTTCAGTTTTTTGTTTGTTTAAACTATCAGCTTTAGATGCATCCTTAGCGATTAATTTATCATAGGTTGCTAGCATATTTTTAAAGTCCTTCTTTAAGTCAGATGAAATATTGCCTACATATCCTTCCAACATTTGATTCATGCCTTCCATATCAGACTTCAGCAATAAATTTTCGTTTGCACAATTATTTAATTCTGTTCGTTTAGTTGACCACATATAGGTTAATATTGCAAGTAACACCATTAAGAGCAATATGCATATAAGGTAGAATCCATTTGATTTTTTTGGGGCTGAGTCGTTCATGTGTTTTTTTTAACAAAGTTAGTAAATTCATTATTACAATTCCTTAATTTAGTTTTCAAATTCTTATATTTGTCAACTATTTTGGTTAATTTATGTTTGAAAATTTAAGTGAAAAGTTCGAAAGAGCATTTAAGGTTCTAAAAGGACAAGGTCAGATTACGGAAATCAATGTTGCAGAAACATTAAAAGAAGTTCGGCGCGCTTTATTAGATGCCGATGTTAACTTTAATACAGCAAAAAATTTCACGAATACAGTAAAAGAAAAAGCGTTAGGGCGCGATGTTCTCAAAGCAGTCTCTCCTGGTCAATTAATGGTAAAAATTTGCCACGAAGAACTTGTAGCTTTAATGGGTGGCAATGAATCTGAAATTAATATTAAGGGGAATCCAGGAATTATTCTAATGTCAGGACTTCAGGGTTCTGGAAAGACAACTTTTTCTGGGAAATTAGCCTCGTTTCTAAAAAATAAAAAAAATAAAACGGTGCTTCTCGTTGCTTGTGATGTTTACCGCCCAGCTGCAATTGATCAATTACAAGTTCTTGGAGAGAAATTAGGAATAGAAGTTTTCGCAAATAAAGAAGATAAAGATCCTGTTCGAATTGCAAGTGCTGCTATTCAATATGCTAAAAGTAAATCTTTTAATGTTGTTATAATCGATACTGCTGGTCGCTTGGCTATTGATGAACAAATGATGGATGAAATCGCAAAGGTAAAAGCTGCAGTCAATCCAACGGAAACTTTATTTGTTGTCGATTCGATGACCGGTCAAGATGCTGTAAATACGGCTAAAGCTTTTAATGAGCGAATTAATTTTGATGGAGTTGTATTGACAAAATTAGATGGTGATACAAGAGGTGGTGCAGCTTTATCCATAAAAGCAATTGTAAATAAACCCATTAAGTTTGTTGGAACTGGCGAGAAAATGGACGCTTTGGATGTTTTTTATCCAAGTCGTATGGCAGATCGTATTCTTGGAATGGGAGATGTTGTTTCGCTTGTTGAAAGAGCACAAGAACAATTTGATGAGGAGGGTGCAAGAAGATTGCAAAAGAGAATTCTTAAAGATCAATTTGATTTCAATGATTTTTTAGCACAGTTGCAACAAGTAAAAAAAATGGGGAATGTTAAAGATTTAATGGGCATGATTCCTGGAGTGGGAAAAGCGATGAAAGATGTTGATGTTCCAGATGATGCATTTAAAGGAACAGAGTCAATGATTCTCTCTATGACACCTAAAGAAAGAGCTAACCCTGCTTTGTTAAATATGGCTCGTAAAACACGAATAGCAAATGGCTCAGGAATGAACATACAAGAAGTTAATAAATTGATAAAGCAATTTGAGGAAATGCGAAAAATGATGAAATTAATGAGTAACCCCCGAAATGCAATGTCAATGATGAGTAAACTAAAAGGGATGGGCGGAATGCCTGGAATGTAAATGGAAAACTACGATATTTATCCTTCAAAACCGCATATTGAGAAAGTAAAAATCGAGAGTAATTGGGGTTTAACGGCTTTTTCATTAGTGCTTTTTGTAGGTGTTTTTCTGCTACTTTTTAAAGATGAAATAAATTTTGTCTTATTTCTTATTTTGGTTCTTTTTATTCATGAGATGGGGCATTTTACCTTCATGAAATTGTTTAATTACGAAAATGTTCGAATGCTTTTTATTCCATTGATGGGAGCTTTTGTACAAGGAAGTAAAGAGAAATATTCACAAACTCAAAGTTTTATTGTTGTTGCTGCAGGTCCTTTTCCTGGAATTTGTATTGGCATTATCACTTTATTTCTATCTTCTTTTTATCAATTAAATTGGCTTCTTGAACTTTCTTTTCTCTTTCTTTTTCTGAATATAATTAACCTTATTCCAATAGATCCTCTCGATGGCGGTCAATTGTTTAAGCTTTTAGTGCATAAAAAAAGAGATTTTTTTTTAATCATCTTTGCTTTTATTTCTTCACTTATTTTAATTCTTGTTGGGTTTTTAATTTGGTCATGGGTTACCATGATTTTTGGATTTTTTATGGGAATTAGAGTTCGAGGAATGCAGCGCAATTATCAAATTAGAAAATTATTGGACGAGCAAAACATCAACTACATTTCTACTTACGATGACTTGTCAAATCGAGATTATGCTATAATGAAAGAAATAATAGTAGGGGAGACTCCATCATTAAAAAAGTTTCTTGCTCTTTCAGATGATACAAATGATGATGTTTTAGCGTCACATGTAAATTCAGTTCTTCTAGCTCCCGTCAAATACGATGCGTCATTTTGGCTTAAATTTTCAATTGTTGTTTCATGGGTAATATTAGTTTTTTTACCATTGTTTCTTTTGGCATTTTATCGGCATACTTTTTTGGATTGGTATTTTGAAAAAATATAGTTTATCAGAATTTATTTCTAAATCATAAACACTATAATGATTAAACAGCTTTTATTTTTGTGTGTAATGCTTCATTCTTTTTTTGGAGTCACTCAATGTGATCGTGTTTTTGTTTCAGGCCGCGTAATTGATTCACTCAGACCTCAAACATTTTACAACTTGATGGTAATTAATAAAACTGTTGGTCGTGGTGTTTTTGGTCAGCCAAATGGTGAATTTTCAGTTTATGTTAGTCCAAATGACCGAATAGCCCTTTCTACAAAAGAATATCCGATATATGAGTTTATTGCTAGGCCAGATGAAAATTGTCAATGTCATGTTATTGCCTACATCGAAAAAATCCCTCAAGAAATTCAAGAAGTAATTGTTCGACCTCTAAAAACTCTTTCACAAATTAAGGAAGATAGACAAGCACTTTCTATGCGAGAGACACGCTTAGTTACTGGTATTAACATTTTGGAAAGTCCAATAACTGCTCTGTATCAAGCTTTTTCAAAAAAAGAGCAAAATAAACGTTGGATTCAGGAACAAAAATACAAAGATGATCAAAGGCGCGTTGTCAAAGAGCTATTGCGCTTGTATGTTGCTTTCGATATTATAAATATGACAGAAAATGATTTCGATGACTTTATTCAATTCTTGAATATGGATGACGATTTCTTAAAAACTTCTTCTGAAATGGAATTGATTTTATTTATCAAGGACAAGTACGAGCATTATTCGTTCTTAAAAAAGTAAAGCTTTCTATTGATTTCTTCTTGTAGGCTCCCAAATACTACTTTTTACCCCTTTTATATAGTTTAAAAATCCTATAAATAAAGCCACATTCATCAGAGTAAAATGTGTTAAAAACCGCAGAAGTTTAATATTAACTTTCAGTGATTTTAATAAAAAATCAATTGATACAAGAGAAAAGCAAAAGATTATTCCTATTAAGAAATAAAAATAAAAACTGTGGTTTTCAATTATAAAGGGTAAAATTGAAATGATACTAAGAATAAAAAAGGGTGTAAGCCATCTTAGCACTTTGTGAGAAAAAAATGAAAATGCAATCCATGAAAAGTCAAATAATAGATGTTTGTAGTGAAATAGATTTTGAAAATTCCCACTTGAAATTCTAATTTTTCTTCGAAATTCGTCGCTTAAATCGTTCGATACATCTTCGAATACGATTGCATTTGGTTCATTGATAGACTTGAATCCTTTTTGAAGAACAAGCATATTAATAAAGAAGTCATCGACTAAAAAATGCGAGGGAATTTTCTCCCATAATTTTTTTCTTATGGCAAAACAACCTCCAAAAGGTCCCATCATTGTTCCCCAAAGTAAACTTTCTGCATTTTTACTCGATACTTCAGTAGATATATAAGTTTTTTCTTGAAGTGATATACCATCTTTCTTAATTCCGATATTTATCATTTTTGAATCAACTAAACCAATTTCTTCGTTTTTAAAATGTTTAACAAGTTCAAAAATTGATTGCTTATCAAACATAACATTTGCATCAGTGAGTAAAACGAGATCATATTTTGCCTTTTCAATTAGCGAGTTGATTACACCAATTTTTCCTGTACGGTTTTCAAATTTTACAATGCTAATGCATGCATATTCTTTAATCAGTTGTTCTATTATTGTATTGGTCTTATCCGTTGAGCAATCTGAACCAACTAGCACTTCTATTTTAGTTTCTGGAAAGGAACTATTGACAATGCTAAGTATTTTATTCCTAATAACAGTCTCTTCATTATGTGCAGCAATAAGAATACTAACAAACGGTATTTCATCTTCAATTTTAAAAATTTTAGTATTTCCTTTTTTATTTCTAGCGAAAATTCGGATTGAAAGATGGTAAAACAAGTAGGTATGAAGTATGAAAGTCAAACATATCCAAAATATGATTTCAAGAAGAATTTGGATGTCCATTATTTTCGTCTACTAATGATATTAAACATTTTTTTGTGGAATATATTTTATTTTGAAGAGATTGAACTAAGACATTCTTTTAAATCACTATTAATTTTATTTTCTGAAAATTTAGCTTTAATAAAAGAGTAGCCGTCAAGTCCTCTTATTTTTCTGTCACTTTCATTATTTATTAATTGCAGTAGATCATTTGTAAAGTCATCTGCTGTTTTTGATATATTTATAGAGTCTGGAAGGTCTAATCCCTCAGAAGCGATTTCAGTTAAAACACAAGGCATTCCTATATTTAATGCTTCCAAAACTTTTATTTTTACTCCTGATCCTGAAATAAGTGGTGCAATAAAAATTCCATTTTCAAGAAGAAAATCACTTGAATTTTTAACAAAACCTTTTAGATTAACTCCATCAAGACCTTTTAATTCATTGATTTTTTCAGATTCAATTCCTGCAATATTGATGCAAATTTCTGGGTAATTTTCCTTTATCCTAGGAAAAATATTTTTTATGAACCAGACTATTCCTTCTCTATTAGGTATCCAGTTAAATGATCCGATAAAACATAATGAAACCCTCGAGAAGTCTATTTTTTGTTTTTGGTTATCGATTGAAACTGGGATGTGGAAACTGGGATTTCGACTTATTTTATTAATATTCAACTCGTCTTTAGAAGAAAGAGGAAGAATAAAATCTACAGAATTTATCAATTCTAGTTCTTTTGTTTTTAAATTTTTTGCTAATAATTTCAGGAAATATTTTTTTGCAAAATTCGGTTCTTTTTTTTCTAATTGCTGCCAAATTTCATGTTCAATATTATGAGCTCGGTAGCCAAATTTAGCATTGCTAAAGCCTTGAATATCTTTTTGATAAATGGTTGTAAAAAGCCCTTCAAAAATAACGATATCAAAATTCATTTTTTTGCAAAGTTGCTCTAATTGCTTCTTTACTGATTTTGAATAAAAGCGTGAAATGTTATAAGATTTCTTTTTCATTAAGGAAATCAATGCATCAATTAAATAAATTTTAGTATCGACAAAGGAACTAGAAAAATTGACATTTTTAATTTGTGGAAACTCTTCAGGAATGAATGGATGTTTATGTGTATGAATTGAAAAATATTCAATTTGTTCAATTTTTTCAATACTTGAAATATTTTTTAAAAATTGAGTCATTGCGTAGCAACCTCCATCGATAATAGGAAAGGGCGGTTTATGACTTAAAATTAAAACATTCATTTCTTTGGAATTAATTTAATAAATCTGTTCTGCCATGCTTCCAAATTAAATATTTGTGAATCATTTGCTGCTGCACGTGTTATGATGAATGCAATTGGGGTAAAGAAGATTCCTGCCATCCACATTCCAAGGAATGGAGAAACTACATGGCTATTTGCTAAATTATTTCCAATGCTCATAAGTACAAAATAGATCATAAATATGATAGCTGCAATTACAACAGGTGCACCAAACCCTCCCTTTCTTATGATGGCTCCAAGAGGTGCGCCCACAAAAAACAAGACTATTATTGCGTAGGTTAATGCAAATTTTCTATGGAATTCAATCCAGTATTGCGCTGCTTCATTATCTAATACTTTTATATATAATAGTTGATTTTCAATGCGAGTATTACTGTTTCTAAGTTTGCTTATAGTTTGCTGAATAATATTTGATTTTTCAGTTTTTGGTATTTTGGCCCAACTTAAAGCTAGACTTTCATTTTTTTGTGGAATTCCTGAAAGTATATCAATTCTTAGGGGCTTGTTAAATAAAACATGATCTGCGAATAGACCTTCAGTAAACAATTCTTCTACGTTTTTCTTTTTTAAGGAAATGGAATCCATTGCTTTTCTAATCTGAAATACATTCATCATTTCGTGTTTATCAGTAAACACATCCTCATTGGATCGATTTAAGCTATATCCTGAAAGATTTATTTTGTAAGTTCCACTTTGAAAAGTAGCTACTCTTGCTGGTTTACCCTCATCTATATTACTCTGAAGCTTGCCATTTGGAAGAAAATTCGGATTTTGAATATCTAATTCTTCATAAATATTTCCATTTTTTAATTTAAAAAATAAATAGTGCCCATTTACAGATTTATAAACTCTCGCTTCTTTTGCTTTTACAGTTCTTAATTGAGAAGGTTGAGTATGATCATGAATCGTAATGTCATAGTAGATGCTATCTTTTTCTTTTTTGACTTTAATAGCAAAACCATCAAATTCTTTTGTATAAATACCAGGAGTCAATAAGGTTGCAATTTTTGTATTTTGAATATCGTAAATTAAAGAGTGCCATTTTAAGTTGGCAACTGGGATTATATAATTCGCAAAATAAAATGTCCCTAAAGAAATTAGTATAACAAGAATAAATAATGGGCGAATTATACGATACAATGAAAGTCCACTAGATTTAAGAGCGGTGAGTTCATTTTTTTCGGATAAATTACCAAATGTCATCAAAGATGAAAGTAAAATCGCAAGAGGTAAGGCAAGTGGAATTAGACTAGCAGAGACATAAAAAAGTAACTCTAAGATGATAAAAACACCAAGTCCTTTACCCATTAAATCGTCAATGTATAACCAGAAAAATTGAAGGATAAGTATAAACATTGAAATGATCAATGTTATAATGAATGGTCCTATAAAAGAACGAATACTAAAAATATAAAGCCTTTTCAATCCTTTATTTAATGCAAATGTATGTAATTATGATTTGTTGTGTTAAAAATTAACTACAATTAAGCTCCTAGAATTCTTTTTAAATCTCCAACTTGCTGGTTCCAAAGAAGAATAGCACTTTCTTTATCCTCAGGATAGGCAAAATCTATTATTTGAAGAGAAACAGATGCTGTCATTGGGTCTACAGTTGAACTAATTTCAAAGTAAGTCTCCAAGTCACCGTCATCATCATCAACCCATTTAAAGCGAACTTTAGAATTATTTTTGTTAAAAAGTAAATTTGCTTGTTCAATATTACCATCCCATTCAAAAGAATATAGATCATCTTCATGATTAACATCGTCCGCAAACCATTCAGCTAATCCACTCGGTGTACTAATCATATTTTCAAGAACGCGAGGTGATGTTTTAAAAAGAAACTCCAATTCAAATTTTTCTTTCATGGTGAGATGGGTAAATAGTTTTAATTTTGCTTAAATTATTACTTGCAATATAATCTTTATTTTCGAATGACAATTAAAAAATCACTTGAAGCTTCCGGAAATTTTTTATTTAAATACCGCGGTCATATTCCTTTAATTGTGTTTTTATTGTGCGTGCCTGTTGCATTTTTCACTCCTTATCACACATATTCTTCTTATAAAGGATTAGATGAAATAATTTTATTAGTTTCTCTTTTTTTAATTTCTTTCGGTCATTTTATAAGAGCTAGAACTGTTGGCAGAAGATCAATTCAAACCTCTGGGCGAAATAGAAGTCATCAAGTAGCAAAAGTCCTTACTATAACAGGTTGGTATTCTCTTGTTAGGCACCCACTTTATTTGGCCAATTATTTGATTTGGTTGGGCTTGGCAATTTTTTTAGCTAATTTTTGGTTTCTAGTTATTTTAAGTTTACTGTTTTGGATCTATTATGAGCGAATTATGTTTGCTGAAGAGGTTTTTTTAGAGGAAAAGTTTGGAGGGGAGTTTACAGAGTGGGCTTCAAAAACACCTTCTTTTTTCCCTTCATTCAAAAATTATATGCCAAATGATTCCCCTTTTTCTTGGCGTATAGTTGCAAAAAATGAATATCCTGGAATTATTTCAAGTGCAACATCGTTTCTATTTATTCTTATTTTGAAACGTATAGTTTTACTTGGTTATTTTTCTTTTTGTACTTCAGATGCAGTATTTGCAGTAATAATAGTTGTTTTTGGTGTGAGTTGTAAAATCCTAAAAAAGTTTACGGCTGTTTTTGAGCCCATGGACTGATTTCTATTCGAATATTCAATAAATATTAGTTATTAATTTTGAATACTTGTCTTTGAAGTAAGGATTTCCCCAATGTTAATTCGTCAGTATATTGTAATTCTGAACCAACAGCAACACCTCGAGATAAAGTAGTGATATAGGGAGAGTAGGGTTGGAGTTTTTTAAAAAGATAAAAATTTGTCGTGTCACCTTCCATCGTAGGACTCAGCGCAAAAATAATCTCTGTGATTTTTTCACGAGCGATTTTATCAATCAATGATTGGATATTTAAATCTTGAGGCCCAATACCATCTAAGGGAGAAATCAAGCCATCAAGAACATGGTAGATTCCTTTATATGCTGATGTTGACTCAATTGCCATAACATCTCGTATATCTTCAACTATACAAATTGTTTGATGGTCACGGTTGGGATTTATGCAAATCGAGCAAATAGGCTCGTCAGCAATATTTCCGCAGCTTGAACATGAAAATAGTTTGTTTTTTAAATCAATTATTGCTTGTGTGAAATCCATTACTTCGATTTCATTTTTCTTGAGTAAATGCAATGTTAGCCGCAGTGCTGTTCTTTTTCCTATTCCGGGTAAAGTCCCTAATTGGTCAACTGCATTTTCTAGGTATTTAGAAGGTATTTTCACGTTCAAAAATACCAATTAATTAAATGTTTCTACATATTTCTTTAAAATATCGCATCTTAAAATACTAACTTTGTTTTATATGTCTCAAAAAGAATTAAATATCCGTAATAAAAAGGCACGCTTCGAGTATCATTTGGAGGATGTGTTTACCGCAGGTATTCAATTAAGCGGCACTGAGATAAAAAGTATACGAGCAGGCAAAGCAAGTGTAATGGAAGCTTATTGTATTTGTGAGAACAGAGAAGTTTGGATACGTAACATGCACATTTCGGTATATGAAAATGGTTCTATATACAATCACAAACCTCGCTCTGACAGAAAACTTCTCTTGAATCATAAAGAGATAATTCAGATAGAAAAATTTTTAAAGACAAAAGGAAATACCTTAATTCCATTGAAGTTATTTTTATCAGAGAAGGGTTGGGTAAAAGTTGAGATTGCTTGTGCAACAGGAAAGAAAAACCATGATAAAAGGCAAGATTTAAAAGAGAAAGATGATTTACGGGAAATGGATCGAGCAATGAAACGCTAATCCTTTATAATTGCGTAATCTGGAAATTTCTTTTTGTCAAAGATGAATTTTGCATCGTCGATAACAAGATTTGGAGTTAATTTTACAACAGTATATGTCATTATTGTTCCATCTTTAAGCTTCATTATTGCTTTTTTCAAATCGTTTTTTGTTTTAGAAATATATAAAACAATAGTATGATAATCTGATTTTGCAACATCTTTTGGATAAAGATTTATAATATGAACTATTTCAGCATTTAATTTAGATTCTTTTTCATATTTATTTTTGAAACCGGTTTCCCAAAGTGTCATTATTTTTTTAGGATTTAAACTTTCTTCTGAATTATCACTGTCTGATTCGTAAACTGATTTATCATCTTTTGCAATATTCCAAGTTTTAAGACCATTGGAAATTACAGAATTATCTCCATAAGTTGCAAAGTATTTATCACCTTTTACCCAACCTTTTCCGATAGTATTATCATTTTGTCCAGTTGAGGTGTTTTTAATAAGTGCTGAAAATTCAACATAGAAAGTCTTGTAGCTGTTTATTTTTGATGATAATTTATCTAAAATAGCCTGAGATTTAGTATCTTGAGCATAAAAATTAGAAAAAAGAAATACGATTAGAAATGAAAAAAGTAATCTCATAAATTTATTTTACTTGCAAATATCTAAAATTAAAATAAATAAACATAACTAGATTTTTAAAAGAATTTAAAAATGGTTAATCGCAAATTCTGCCCTTGTGTTTTTCATTATGAAAATGTGCATCTAATTCTTTAAATTCTATTAATAATTCAGGTGATGGCTTTTTTTCTTGAAGCTTTGATAAATCAGGTTGCCCTGCATCTATCCATGCCGTTAACCAAACAGAGCCAATTGCACAGATTGCAGCTCTCATTCTTCGTTCTACCATTCCATTTAACCGTTGATGGTATAAGGCACAAAATTCTTTTGAATACACTGAAACTGTTGAATTTCCTCTTTGTTCAAAACTGTATTTTTGGTCAGATGGAAACTCGATACTTAGTTCTTTTTCTATTCGTAAAACAGAATCTAAAGCTAGGTGAGAGCCTTCAATTGCATTCCAAGTAAAATCAAGAAGTTTTGGAATGTATATCCCTTTTCCAACAAAATAGTCGTAATTCTCTGCGTTTATTTCCACCAAGCGACTTTCCCACAACCCATGAATTCCACGTTGACCAGTAAATTGTCCATTATAGTTTTCTGTTGTGTGAAGAGGAACATGAGCATCAGCAATGTAATGACCAATATCAGCAGAGTATTTTAAAATTAAATCCACATTTTTATTTTCAAAAGCATACTGTAATTTATTTTTCATTGTTTGAATATGCCAAGGAACTATTCCGTATGCTTGTAAGGTGTCTTCTGAATATTTCTCCACAGCATCTTTCCATTTTCTAGGAACATTAATGAAAGGATTTTCACCAGTTTTGTAGTAATGATCAAGATCAATGTAATGACATTGTGCTTCTCCTTCAACAGCATATCGTCGTTTATCAGGGTCAACAGCATGTTCAGTTAAAAATTCAATGTGCTCTTTGTAAAACCCAAACATTTCTGGGGGCAAGGTAAAAACAGCAATGCGATTGATGCGCTTATGTCCAAAAAAACCCCATTTTTTTTCAAATTTATTTTTAATTGAATCAGTACCTGAAACAAAAAATAGGAAAATAAATATAAAAAAAACAACTCTTTTCATTGGGTTCTTTGAAAAAGAAATTTTCTTAAAAGTTAAAAGTAATTAAAAACAATTTAATTTTCTTTTAGATGTGTCTCTACATGTTGAAAAGAAATTTTTCTTGATAAGATTTCGAAACGGTAATAGGAATCCGTTTTCTTATTTATTTTCCTTTTTTTTGTAAGTCCAAATGTCAATAAATTTGCTATTTTATCAATTAAAGTAAAGTTTGGCAGATGTTCAATTTCTATTCTCTCAATTTTTTTAAACGTTTCATTTATATCTTCAGACAAATCCATTTGTAAAATTTGTAAGCGTATTTCCTCTGTCCTTAAGTCAAATTGCTGTAGGTAATTTAAGTCAATAATTTTTGTCTTTAACATTCTATTTGCTTGAAAATCGATATCTTTAAAAGCATTTAGTAATTCATTTATTGTCATAAATAATTCTTTCGTTATTTCTTATTTTTTTTAAAAACGTAATGAATTTTTTCAGTCCATCCATTTATTGATAAGTATATTTCACTTCCATCTTCTTTTTTATACGCTAAATCACTGATGTCAATTACAAGATTTTCGATTATTAACTTTTTACAAGCGTCATTATTTCCATAGTGAATAAGATTAACAGATCTTATCGGAGGTAACGATTTAGACAGTTGTAAATCGCCATTAATTTTGAAACTGTGCTTTTCACATCCTCCAGAATAAGAAACATTTAAGAGAAGTTGGTTTTTACTAATTTTAGCATCTAGAATTTTAAAAGCATCAGAAGTCCTTTCTTTTTTTGTGGTATCTGACGATGAATCAATAATAATGGCTTTCAAGGTATTTTCCGTCTGTTCCGTTTTTTTCTTTTTTAAAAAACAGTGTTTATTATTCTTTTGAGTTTTGCATGAAAAAATAATAGTAAGTAAAAAAAATAGAACAGAATATCTCATAGAAAAAGATTTTTTTAATATTAATTCAAAAATACATTCTATTTTACTTTTAGGATTAATAAAATACTAACTATTTAATTTTCTCCCATCTAAATAAATTAATTTGTTGAATAATTTAACTCTTTGACGAAACAATGATATTTTTGTGCTCACATGAAAACTAAAACGTTAAAAAAAAATAAGGTAAATGTTGTAACATTAGGTTGTTCCAAAAATATTTTTGATTCCGAAGTATTAATGGCTCAGTTAAAAGCAAATAATTTTGATGTAGAGCATGAGTCAAAGGAAGACGATGCAGAAATTGTCATCATAAATACCTGTGGATTTATAGACAATGCGAAGCAAGAATCGATTGATACAATTATTCGTTATGCGGATGCAAAAAAGGAAGGATTAGTCGATAAGGTCTATGTTACAGGCTGTCTTTCAGAACGCTATCGCGATGATTTAGAAAAAGAAATTCCTGAAGTAGATGCTTTCTTTGGAACAAGAGAATTACCCCGTTTATTAAAAACCTTGAAAGCAGATTACAAGCATGAATTAGTTGGCGAACGTTTATTGACAACTCCAAATCACTATGCTTATTTCAAAATTGCAGAAGGTTGTGATCGCCCTTGTTCTTTTTGTGCAATTCCAATAATGAGAGGTAAACATTTGTCAACACCAATTGAAAATTTAGTCTTGCAAGCAAAAAGTCTTGCAGCAAAAGGTGTAAAAGAATTGATGTTAATTGCTCAGGATTTAACCTACTATGGTTTAGATATCTATAAAAAACGCGCCCTTTCGGAATTATTAAAGCATCTTTCTGATGTAGAAGGAATAGAATGGATTCGATTGCATTATGCTTTTCCAACTGGCTTTCCGATGGATGTTTTGGATGTTATGAATGAAAGAAGTAATATCTGCAAGTATTTGGATATGCCTTTACAACATGGTTCTACTAAAATATTACAAGCTATGCGCCGAGGTACAACAAGAGAAAAGACAGAAGAGCTAATAGCAACTATTCGATCAAAAGTTCCCGGAATTGCATTAAGAACAACATTGATTGCTGGTTATCCTGGAGAGACAGAAGCTGATTTTCAAGAAATGTATGATTGGGTTGAGAGAAGTCGCTTTGATAGACTTGGAATTTTCACCTATTCTCACGAAGAAAATACACACGCTTTTGAGTTTAAAGATAATGTTTCGCCGAAATTAAAAAAGAAAAGAGCTGATTTAATTATGGATTTACAAGCGGGAATTAGTTATGATTTGAATCAACAAAAAGTAAATAAATCTTTTAAGGTTTTGTTTGATCGTGCCGAAGGAGATTATTTTATTGGTCGCACAGAATTTGATTCACCTGAAGTTGACAATGAAGTTTTAGTGAAAAAAGATAAAACCTATGTTCGAATAGGAGATTTTTCAAATGTGCTAATTCGAAGTGCTGATCATTATGATTTGTATGGCGATTTAATTACTGAATAGTCTTTAAATAATTCTTTCATGTACTCACTTCTTGTTTCAGAATTATAAAAAAGTAGAGGGCTAATAAATATCATCTTAAACATTTTCTTTGTTGTATTGTTATATTAAAAATTTACAACCATGTTTAAAAATTTCACCTTATCTGATAAATTACTTTTTTTAGCCGCTATGCTATCACTTTTGTATTCTGAAATTTTATATTTCCTTCAAAAGACTGATGATGCAATTTTTATTGGTATTTGGGTACCTTCAATATTAGCCTTCGGAATCTATTTAAGGATTATTAATAATTCAAAAAATGGTTGATTTTATCCCTTATTTTGCTGGTTTTATAACTGTTCTTTTTGGAATTGCTTTTGGCTTATCGTTAATTAATGCTAACAAGAAAGATAAAAATTAATTCTTAAAATCACAAATTCTTTTTTTACCTGATTTCTGAGGTATATAGGTTTGCGGCTATATGAAGTTGGCGATTTCGAAGCACAAAACTGTCTGCCAGCACTGAACTTGATACGAAGCACAAAGCTTCATTTAACCACTGAACCGCCAATTTCTTGTAGGTGCTGTTATAGCCAGTTTTTCTATTCATTCGTGTCGTTGAGGTTTAAATTATACCAGTCAATTTTTCTAGAGAAGTACATTACAAGTGCGAGTATGATAAAAATTCCAATACTTCCAATTAGTAGAGCGTAGTCTTGAAGTTGAATTATTACAAATATGAAAGAATATAGAACTGTTAAGATACCTGAAATTAACATTGTCAACTTGCTTGATTTCAAAATAGCTAAAACATAGCCAGCAATAAGTAATAGTGTCGCTATTGCTGAAACAATAAACGCAAGATTATATTTTAAATGTTCTGATATTGAAAGCAAAAGCGTGTAGAAAACTATTAAAGCAACACCCACAAGAATATATTGAATTGGGTGAATGAAAACTTTATTAAGAACTTCAATAAAGAAAAAAACTAAGAATGTAAATCCAATAAATAAAACTGCATATCGGATTGACCTATATGATTTTTGGTAGTTGTCAACAGGGAGAAGTAAGTCAATGCCAAATGAGGAACTACTAATTGAATGTCGGTTACATGTCCAAATCTGTGGATAATTTCTATTTAAGTGTAATACGTTCCAATTGGCTTTAAATCCTTTTTCACTTACTCCTCTATTGTCAGGAAGAAATGCACCATTGAAACTTGGGTTTGGCCATTCAGAAGATAAATTTATATCTGTTACTTTTCCTACTGGCGTGAAATATAAAAGCTGACTTCCTTTTAGGTCAAGATTTAAATTAAAATTATAAGCCGAACTGTCATTTGGGTCTAAACTAAGTAAAGCATTAATACCACTTTCAACTATGTCATTTGATGATACACCTGGATTGAATGAAATATTTTCTTTATTCCACGTGAGATTTACTTGTTCTTCGATTCCTCTTAGATCATTAATGCCAATAACTAATTCTGCTTTGTCGAATAAAATATTTTTAGGTTGAATGTCAATTGCTTCAAGGTCTATTTTATTGAATGTACCTGAAATATTAAGTTTGGAGTTATAAACAACAATTTCATAAATACCTCTATATCGTTTTTCGGGATTGATGTTTCCAGTAATATTCAGTTGTGTTGGTAAAATGTGCAAGTACTCCTTTATTTGAACAATTTTTTCTTTAGAATCTTTTTTTGAAAACTCTTTAATATATCTATAATATGGAATAGAAATAAAAGGCCCTAAAATTGTTTGTTCCTCTCCCCATTTAGAACTTACTTCTTGGATTGCTTCGTTTTGTGTTGATTCCCTTTCATAAATTAAGCTTTTAATCATTGAAGTGGGAATTAACAAAAACAACGATATTATTATTATTGTCCCAATTTTAAAGTAAATGTTATTTTTTAATGTTTTCATATTGTTTTGTTTTTGTCGTTTTAAAATTGCCTATAACTTACTTTGTCAGCACAATCTTAATAGTTTCCCCTTCATTCTTTAGTAAATAAAGACCTGCTGGAAAATCCATTCTTAATTCCATTATAGATTCTGGAATAGAGCATATTAAATTTCCCTGAAGATCATATAAATGATATGATTTGGAGGATGGTAAATGTAGCAGCTCACCACAGGCTAAAATCGTTGGATAAACCTTGTATTTCACTAATTCAGTTATTGAAACAGTTGAAAGATAACAATCAGAAGTAACCGAGCCACAACTATTAGTAGCTATAACCGCATATTCTCCGTTATCACTTGGTACAAAAATCGTGTCAGTAGCTCCATCAATATCAATTAGTTCAGGACAAATTACCCACTGATAATTTACCCCACTCTGAATGGAAGAAGGTAATATAGAAAACTGATTGCCATTGGAAACACTTATCATAGGGACCACTGGTGCAGTTTCTATCGTTAGATTTAAGTTTGCCAATGAATCGCAGCCTCCAACACTCGTCAGCATGTCGCTGTAAGCCCCGCTTGATGTAAGTGTATTCCCATTCCAAATGAACGAGTCGCAAGCAGTTTGACTAATGGTAGAGGATAAGGTATTGGAAACGGTTATTAGAAAGGTATCGGCTACCCCAATACAAGTAACATAGTTAACATATTGGGGCGTTACTATTACCTGAGCACTATTTGAATTTCCAGCTGTAATTTGTGGCACAAAAGAATTGATGTTGCCTGTACCACTTACCGGGATCCCAATTGATGCTTGAGAATTTGTCCATTCATAACTGGTTGCAACACCTGAAAAATTAATGGTGCCCAATGTATCGCCGCTACAGATTGAGATGTCGGGAATGGCATTAACTAGCGGTTGTGGGTTTATGTAGTAGAAAATGGTGAATGGTGATCCATTACAAGCAACTCCATTGCTTACAAATTGTGGGGTTGCGACAATTGTTGAGATAATTTGATTTGAACCAAGGTTAAAGGCGGTAAAAGATGGTAAACTTCCACTTCCAGAAGCTCCCAAGCCAATACTTGTATTGGAGTTTGTCCAAATGACGTTATTTGCAGCAACAAATCCATTTTGCCATACAACAGGAGTTGTAACTTCTCCGTGACAATAGTTCCAATCAAATTGATAAATAGATGGGGTAGGATTAACCGAGATGCTAAAGGTAAGAGGGGTTCCAGAACATCCATTTAAGGTTGGGATAACCACAATAGTTCCGGTTGTTAAAGTCGTGATGGTATTTGGTGTTTGAAAAGGAGCAATATTTCCTGTTCCTGATGAAGGTAGACCAATACCTAAATTTGAATTCGTCCAAGTGTATGTTGCCCCTGGTGTTCCTGAAAAAGTAAATGTGGAAGTAAATAAACCATTGCAAAAAGAAGTGTTTGGAATAGTGTTAATTGTAGGTGTAGGATTTACTGTTATAACACTATTTGCTGTTGTACTAGCTCCATTTTCAGTTGCGGTGCACGTATAAGTAGTGGTAGTTATTGGACTTACAGTTATACTTGCTGTGGTTTGTCCCCCAGGACTCCATAAGTAACTTACTCCTGCGGCCGAGTTAGCTGTTAAGGTTGTAGACGAGCCTGAGCAAATTGTACTATTACTTGAAGAAATAGTTAAAGGAGGAGCTTGAACTTGAGTGAAAGTGGCATTCACAACACCACGGTTTGTATTGCCGTGGCCCGAATAAATAAAAGAATTTGAACTTCCCCGAGCCCATATTAAAGAAAGGGTGCCAGCTGCAGCTGTGAAGACATAATCATTGGCGTCTCCTGTATTTAATGCACGTGTTGCTATTATAGTTCTAACTCCTACAGCTACTTGGTCTGAAGTAATTGTCCAATTTTGTTGTGCGTCTGTAACTGGTGCAGCAAATCCAGTCAATTTAGCATCGAAATTAGGTAATGCACCTGCAGAATGAACACCAACAACGTCTGTTCCATTAGCCATAGTTACTGCACCAAATCCAAGGGCAAACCATCTTAATGATGGCCCAGTAATGGTCATGGTTACGTTTGTACTAATATCAAGTTTGACAGACATTGTTAAACCTGCAGTTGAGGATAAATTAACAACGCCCGTGGTGTAAGTCTGCGAAAAAGACCACTGAGAAAATACAAGTAGAAATAAGAGTAGTGATTTATTTTTCATATGCTTCAAAAAGTTTAGTTAATTGATCGTCTTTATAGAATAGTAGTAAATCTTTTAGGTTTTGTCCTTGTGAATTTAGATTATCAGTTTTGGCTCCATATTTTAGTAGCATAGAAATAACAGAATACCGTCTCAAACTCATAGCAAAGTTCAAAGGAGATCCAAATTGACTAAATTGACAGGTATCATTTGGAGAATATCCTTTTTCCAAAATATAATTTAAAATTTCTAAATTATCTTTGAAAATCAAGCCAAAAATTGCTGTACCTTCTGAAGTACAATACCCAACATCAGCTCCTTTTTCCATCAACAATTTTGCAACAGCATTATTTCCTCTATAACAAGCTAAAATAAAAGGCGTAATACCTTGTTCAGATAATGCATTTAAATCACTAGGAGTCTTTTTTAAATGCTGTTCCATTGAAGTTACACTTCCAGTTCTGGCAAGGTCATGTATGGATTGAGAATACCCAATTTGAGGCACTAAAAAAATGCTTAAAAAGACTTGAATAATAAACAATGACTTCATAAAAGCATGATTTAATTGGATATTTAACAAGCCAAAGTTAGAAAAATTTTAAATCTTAATTAAAAAATACAAAAGCTATTTTTCTTTAAAAAAATGGTGCAATTAGCCACTTGTTTTTAATGAAAAACCTGCACTTTTTTACGGACAATAGTTTTTTCAGTTTTAATTTCAAGGTAATAAAAGCCATTTGCTACGTTTGCTATTGAAAGTGGAAGCGAATGTTTTCCAGGGTTTAAATTAACTGTAGGAAAAGAATTTATTTTCTTGAGATTTAAATCAAAAATTGACACGTTTATTTCCAAGGGATTTTTAGTTTGTAAGTCAATAGTAAGGTTATTTGAAGCTGGAACTGGATAAACCAACACATTTTCAAGCTCGCCCTCCAAGTTTATAAGTGAATTAGAATTATTCGCAGTTAAATATATTCTGTAAATTGTATCGTTAGCCGAAGATGCTCCAAGATTTGGTGCTTCAGCACGAATTCCACCATAAAGATATCCGATTAAAGTTTTTGTATTCGGAAGACTTCGAATGTCAATTATTTCATTTGAAAAATGGCTGATTCCTGTATTTAAAACAAATTTTGCATTTGAGCCCAACAAACCAGGAAGTTGCGTTGACATTACTGTTTCATCCATGGCACCTCCTGGATGAGTTGTCATAGTAGTAATGTCAGAAATAAAAGGAATTAAAGAATCATAAATAAATTCATTGGTTGAGGGCATATAATTGTACAAACTCATTCCCCCAAGAAAAGTAGTATACATTTTTTTTGTAAGTGTATCAAAAATCGGAATCATAGCACAATTATAGTGACTCATAACTTGTTGATAGCTTGTATTTACATTATTATTTTCATTAGTTATTGTGATCGTTTCTCGAAAGGGCAGATTATTTGTTTTTTGAAATACACCGCTGTAGGCCTTTAATGCAAATTCGCCATTTTCCATAATAATTGGACCAACATTTAAATCTCTTCGGTGAAAATAATTTGTATCTATAAAATCCACAAAACTTTGAGGAGTCATTGTAATTCCATCATCTAATAATGAAAATTTTGTAATTCTGTCTGTGTAAGTTTGTGTAAACATTGGAGTAGGTGGATCTGTATACCTCCCACCAAAATTATGCCCAAAAAGTAAATAGAGTTCTTGACCAATATTCCCTAATTCTCCGCCACAAACTTGAAACCTAGAATCTGTTATCTGTCGAATGTGTGGTGCAATGCTTTCTCCATTTAAAACAGCATTTATCATACTATCAACGTGAATTGCTGTTAGCTTGGGAAAAGTAACAAATATTCCTGCAACGTTATCTCTCCCATAACCACCAGCCATATACAAATACGAGCCCATTTGAATATATTCCATATTTGTTGACCTCAAGGGATCAGCAATGGATGCTGGTAATTGATTTAATGACGCAATTGATTCTGTCCAATTAGTTGTATCTAAAACAATAATGAACTCATTTGCAAGTTCCGTTGGAAATCCATCATTACTATTTAGCCCATGCAAACCATTTATTCTTCCTCCAACAACTAGCCATTTATCTCCAGACTTTGCAATCGCTGATGAATGTGTGCCAGTAATAAAAGTTCCCTGGATTGGTTCAATACTTAAACTAAATGGAACTTCAGGTCCAAGTTGTGCGTGTATTAACATACTTACAAAACTTAAAAGAAGAACCAATGTTAAATTTCTGAAAGATGTTACCATAGTTATTAAAAAATAGCCATCGCAAAGTTAGTGCATTATTGAAATAATCAAAGAGAATTAACTAAATATAAAAGGCTTACTTTATATTTGTAAAAAAAAACATCTATGAAATTAATTAGTTTATCAATTTTATTTTGCTTGACTTTTAGCAATTTTTATTCCCAAACAATTCCTACAGGTTTTGTTAAAACAAATGTGATAACTGGATTACAATACCCTGTTCACTTTGATGTGTCAGCAGACCAACGCTATTTCATTACTCAAAAAGGAGGCAATTCAAGTGGCTCTTGTGCAAACGGTAAAATTTTAGTTTATAGTAATTCTGGTGCTTTACTTTCTACATTTTATGATTTAACAGATTCTGTTCAATGTGATTTTGAGCGAGGATTATTAGGACTAGCATTAGATCCAGGTTTTTCTTCAAATCATTATGTTTATGCATACTATAATCACAAATACAATGGCGATGAGCGAATTCGTGTTGTGCGATTTACAGAATCTAATAACATTGGCACAAATCCATTGATTATCCTTGATATTAATGTTGCTGAAAATATAGCAGGTAATCATGTCGGTGGGATAATTGAATTTAAACCAACTGATGCAACAAAATTATTTGTTTCGATTGGAGATCTTGCAAAAGGGCAATCTTTAGCTGCTGATACTTCAACAAATTATGCTGATACTAAAAACACTCCTTATGGAAAGATTTTACGAATAAATACAGATGGAAGCATTCCTACAGATAATCCTTTTTATGATGATGGAAATGTCTCTTCAGGAAACGATGACCGTATTTGGTCTTATGGCCATAGAAATATTTTTGGCTTGTGCTTTAATCCGAACAATGGAAGTCTTTATGCTTCTGAAAATGGTTATAATAAGTGGGATGAGGTAGATTTTATTACTCCTGGCAAGAATTATGGATGGATTACTTGTGAAGGAAATTATAGGTACAATTCAACATCAGTCTTGTGCTCTTACCCTGGCTTAACCAATCCAATTGCTGAGTTTGGAACACCACTTCCAGGAATAACAGGTTGTTTGTTTTATTCAAGTAGTGTAATTCCTTCCTTAACAAATCATTTACTTATTGCGGATAATGATAACGGTAGAATGTATAACTTGACTTTAGGAAATGCTCCTGACTATGATATTGTTACAAGCAATGTTCAGTGGGCTGATTTAACCGGCACTGGTGAAGGTGGTTTAACAACACTTAAGCAAGGTCCTGAAGGCTGTATTTATGCAATGAATGGAGGATATACAACAAATGGAAAAATTTATAAGATTTGTCCTTCAAATTTGTCGATTGAGGAAAATATAGTTCTTTCAAATGAACTAGGACAAAATTATCCAAATCCAAGTTCAGGAAATTCAATGATTGATTTTACAATTGCTAAAACAGCTGATGTTTCAATCACTATTTACGATGAAACAGGACGAAAGTTAAGCTGTGCTTATTCTCAAACTACTTCATCAGGCACGCATACAGTGCAATTAAATTATCCTATGGATTTTAAAAATGGAAATTACTTTTATACGATGGAAGTGAAAGAAAACAACACCTTAGTTTTTACATCTACAAAACGGATGCTCATTATTAAATAATTAAATTTCATATGAAACAAAATAGCTTATTTATATCGTTCTTATTTCTTTATACCCTTTCTTTTGGGCAATTGAATGGACCAGAAAGCATCGATTTTGACCCCCTTAACAACCGTTATTTGATTGCAAATAGCTCAAATGGTAAAATCATGCAGCGAAGTAGTAATGGAACCATCACACAATTTGTTGGAGGAATTTCTCCAAATCCCTATGGAATTGAAGTTGTTGGAACTACTGTTTATGCTTGTTGTGGCGGAAAGGTTTTAGGCTTTGACTTAACAACGGGCTTACAAGTTTTTTCTGTAAATCTTGGCGCAACATTCTTAAATGGTATTACCCATGACAATTCTGGAAATTTATTTGTAACAGATTTTTCAGCAAAGAAAATTTATAGAATAAAGATTGCTACTCAAACTTTTACTCTTTTTGCACAGAATTTAACACAATCTCCAAATGGGATTATTTACGATGCTCCCAGTAATTCATTGGTGTTTGTAAGTTGGGGTTCTTCCGCAAAAATTAAAAGATGTTCATTGTTAGATTCAACTGTAACAACACTTTTAACAACATCTTATACGAACATTGATGGAATAGCACGCAAAGCAAACGGCGATTTTTATATTTCTACTTGGGGTACAAATAGCGTGTACAAATACAACAATGATTTTTCAACTACTCCAACTTTGATAGTAAGTGGTCTAAGTAGTCCTGCGGATATCTATTACAATGATTTGACAGATACCTTAGCAATTCCAAATTCTGGAAATAATACCTTGACCTTTGTTGGTCAATCTACAGTATCTCTTTTGGAGCAAAACGCAAGTGGAGTTTCTATTTTTCCAAATCCAAGTGCAAATTTCTTGTTTTTGACATCTTCTAAAAACCAAATAGCTCGAATTGAATTAATTAATGAAAATGGGATTATCAGCGGTATTTACCCTGTTGAAGATTCTTTTGAGGTTAATATAGATGTTAAAAATCTTCAAAAAGGAACCTATTTTGTTCGCCTATATGACAATAAGAAAATTCTTATTGGGATAGAGCGATTTATGAAAGTAAATTAATTTAGTTGTATCTTTTTCAATTAATTGTCTTATTTAATTTAAAGTGTACTGTATGAGAAGTCAAGTTCTATTAGCCCCTCTTTATCTTTTTTTTCTAAGTTCTAGTTTTGCTCAAACAGCACAATCTTTTGATCTTAACAAATACATCAGTACAATATCCATTTCGGATTTGAAAACTCATTTAGAAATTGTAGCTTCTGATGAAATGGAAGGAAGAGACACAGGAACTGAAGGTCAAAAAAAAGCCGGGGTTTATCTAATTAACACCTATAAAAACAACGGTATTTCTTTTCCAAAAGGAGCAGTAGATTTTTATCAAAAAGTACCTTCTGATTTTATGAAGGGTTTACCTGATTCAGAAAATATATGGGCATTTATTGAAGGTTCTGAAAAACCAGAGGAAATTGTCGTTGTTTCTGCACATTATGACCACATTGGTGTAATTGATGGAGAAATTTACAATGGCGCTGATGATGATGGTTCTGGGACAGTCGCTTTATTGGAAATAGCACAGGCATTTCAAGAAGCAAAAAATGATGGACATGGTCCAAAACGTTCTGTTTTAATCCTTCATGTAACTGGTGAAGAACATGGATTGTATGGATCGAGTTACTACACAGAAAACCCTTTATTTCCTCTAGTAAATACAATTTCCGATGTAAACATTGATATGATTGGCCGTCGTGACGAGTTTCATTTAAAGTCAAATAATTATATCTATTTAATTGGATCTAATTTCCTTTCTACAGATTTATACACTATTTGCGAAGATGTTAACAAAAAGTATATAAATATCAAGTTAGATTATAAATACAACAGTCGAAAAGACCCAAATCGTTTTTACTACCGTTCAGATCATTATAATTTTGCAAAACACAATATCCCTTCCGTTTTTCTTTTTAATGGTGTTCACGACGATTATCACCAAGCTTCAGATGAGGTAGATAAAATAGAATTTGATGCCTTGCAAAAAAGAACCCAATTAGCTTTTGTAATAGCTTGGGAATTGGCAAACAGAAAAAATAGACCTGTTGTTGATAAATCTGAAAAGTAAATTTATTTTAGGTATATTATTCCAATGATCATAATTATTTTTTCTTAGTCTTTTACTGACTGTATATATCAGATTAAAAAACTTTTAAAATATGTTTAAGCATGGTTTTTATTAAATTTTCTTGACTTAATAAAGCTAAGAAAAAGTATGTTTATCTTTTTTGGTCTATATTTGCACAAATTCTAAGTCTTTCAATTAAAATATTTGTCAAACGTAGAATTATTTACGATTATGACATTTAAAGAACTAAATCTTTTAGAGCCGATTTTAAACGCTCTTACCTCTGAGGGTTATACCAACCCAACTCCAATTCAAGAAAAAGCAATTCCAATTTTATTAGCTGGTAGAGATATTATGGGCTGCGCTCAGACTGGAACTGGAAAAACAGCAGCTTTTGCAATTCCGATTTTACAGCGATTAACACAAATTCCACGAACATCTGGCAATAGAAGTATTCGCTCGTTGATCGTAACACCAACCAGAGAATTAGCAATTCAAATTGAAGATAGTTTTAAGAGTTATGGTGCAAATCTTCCTTTAAAACATGCCGTAGTTTTTGGTGGAGTAAATCAAGCATCTCAAGTAAATCGCTTAAAAAATGGTGTAGATATCTTAATTGCAACTCCAGGTCGACTTTTAGATCTTGTGCAACAGGGTTTTATTAATTTAAAATCACTTGAAATTTTTGTTTTAGATGAGGCAGATCGAATGCTAGACATGGGTTTTATTCACGATGTTAAGAAAATCATCAAGATTATTCCAGAAAAAAGACAAACACTTTTTTTCTCAGCAACAATGCCAAAAGAAATTACAAGCTTGGCAAATTCTATTTTGACAAATCCAAGTCATGTGGAAGTAAGCCCTGTTTCTTCAACAGCAGAAACAATTCAGCAAGAGTTGTATTACGTTGATACCGATCAGAAAAAAGAATTGTTATTGCATTTATTGGCTGAACAAAAAATTTCTAATGCACTAGTATTTTCTAGAACCAAGCACGGAGCTGATAAAATTGTTAAGATTTTAAGTCGCGAAAAGATTAATGCTGCAGCAATACATGGTAATAAATCACAAAATGCACGTCAAAATGCATTAAATAGTTTTAAGGAAAGAACATTACGTGTTCTTGTGGCCACAGATATTGCTGCAAGAGGAATTGACATTGATGATTTAGAGTATGTTTTTAACTATGATCTCCCAAATATTCCTGAAACCTATGTTCATAGAATTGGAAGAACGGGGAGGGCAGGAGCAAGCGGAAAAGCAATTTCTTTTTGTGATACAGAAGAAAGAGCATATTTAAAAGACATACAAAAATTGATTGGCTTAACTGTTCCTGTTGTGAACGAACACCCATTTCCTGCTACAGGAAAAATAAAAGTTAAATCTCCAGATACTCGACCTCCACGACCAAAACAAAGTTATTACGGAAGAAGATAAAATTATTTTTCTATTTCTGAATAATAATTTCATCTATAAAAGTCCACGGTTGCGTTCCTTCACCAGGCATTCCATTTGGTATTTTAGACAAAGAGTAGATTTTTATTTTAATTTTTTGTGTTTTAAGTGAAAAGGTTATTAGCACTTTTTCTTTTTTAATTGATGTTTCGCTACTTGTATTTTTTTTGTTTTTATTCACTGCTTCAAGCTCAATTTTTACTGGTAAGTGAATCCATGAATTTTCATCTTTCAAAAAAGAAAGTTCTAAGCTTTTAATTTTTTGTTTTTGAAGAAGGTCTAATTCTATTTCAATATAAGAAGTGTCAAATCCAAGCCATTCGTGACCTTTCCACGGTCTTGATCCATATTGTCCGTCAACAAGAGTTAGATCTCCACTATTGTAGCTTGGACTTGCTTGTGTAATTAGTTTTACAGGAACTCCGAGTGATGGAGAATTGTGAATCACAAAATTTGAACTCAAACCTGTAGTTTCAGAGCTTACAAGAATGGTATTTTCAAAATTCTTAGTATTTGTTCTTTCAAAGGTAATGGCTTGTTTGGAATTCAAAATAAATTCATCTTTCCGAGCATTTAATGATGATTGAACTTTAAATTGTTCTGATGACTTTTTTGATTCAATCCAAAATTTTAGTCCTTTTTCTGAACGATTAAAGTTTAATATGGGAAGAAGTGAAGTTTTTGAAAAAGGAATATTTTGTTTTTCGAGTAAGCTGAAATGTCTGTTGTGAAGTAGACTAGAGAATTCCTCAAAACTCGGTTTTTCTGAACACCAAAGAACTTGAGCCAATGCAATTGCTCTAGGATAAGCCATGTATATTAATTTATCAAAGGTCGGAATGTATTCTGTCCAAAGATTCGCTTGAGCTCCAAGAACATAAGCTGCATGTTCTGTTTTCATTCCTTCTGGTATAGGACTAAAAGCATACACTTTCTCCAAGGGAGTAAATCCACCAATTGCTAAGGGTTCATCTTTTCCTTTTCCCTGGTAATGGTCGAAATAACAGTGAGAACCGGGCGACATAACAACATAATGTTCTTGTTTTGCTGCTTCTAATCCACCATCAAATCCACGCCAGGACATTACAGCAGCATTTTTTGAAAGTCCACCTTCTAAAATTTCGTCCCATCCAATGATTTTCTTCCCTTTTTGAGTTAGGTAACTATCCATTCTTTGAATAAAATAACTTTGAAGTTCATGCTCATCTTTTAGCTTGTTTTCTCGAATAATATTTTGACAATTCTGACATTCTTTCCATCGTGTTTTTGGAGCTTCATCGCCACCAATATGGATGTATTCTCCGGGAAATAATGGTACAATCTCGTCTAAAATAGCTTGCATAAACAGAATGCTTTCTTCTTTCGAGCAAAGGATATCGTCAAAAATACCCCAGAGTCCAGGTACTTCTTGTTGCGTTCCATTACAGGAGAATTCAGGATAGGCGCTAAGAGCAGCGCGGCTATGCCCTGGCATTTCTATTTCTGGAACTACAGTTATGTACTTTTCTCCAGCGTATTTTACGATTTCTTTAATTTGTTCTTGCGTGTAAAAACCTCCGTAGCGTTCCTTTTTATAGCTACGAGGCGAGCTCGTATAATGATTTTCAACTGTGCTATCTCTCCAAGCCCCAACTTCTGTCAGTTTTGGATATTTTTTAATTTCTACACGCCAACCTTGATCGTCTGTGAGATGCCAATGAAAGGTGTTGAACTTATAGATTGCCATTAAATCAATAAATTTTTTGACTTCTTCAATAGAAAAAAAATGACGTGAAACATCTAAATGCAATCCTCGCCATTGGTATTTTGGGAAATCACTCACAAAGGTTTTATGAATAAAGTAGTCTTCGCCCTCTTTTTCTATCATTTGCATCAGAGATTGCAGCGCATAGAAACACGATTGATCACTCGAATAGGAAATGCGTATATCTTTATTAATTCTAATCGTATACGAATCCTGAATTACATTTTTTAATTTAATGAATTTAATAAGAGAATTCGTATCATTTTTGAATGTTAGTTTGTGAAAGACGCTTCCAAGAATTTTTAATTGTTCAATTAAATTTGGGGAAATTTTAGAAAAATCAATAAAAATTGTACTATCAAAATAGAGTTTATCTTCTTGTTCTATACAAACAACTGGGCTTGGTAGAATGTGTGTGTTCTTCTGACAAACTGCTAGATATGAAAAGAAAAAACAAACAATTAAAAAAAAAGATTTCATTTAATATTTTCTTATAGTAATATACTATGCTTTTTTAATTCAAACTTTAAATCACATATTTCTGCGGTATTGGCCACCTACAGAAAACAAGGCTTCTGTTATTTGACCAAGGGAAGAATATTTACATGTCTCCATTAATTCCTCAAACATATTTCTATTATTTATTGCAGCATCTTGAACACGCTCAATTCCTTTAATAGCAAGCTCCTTATTTTTCATTTGCAATTCTTTGAGCATTTTTATTTGATATTCTTTTTCTTCTTCCGTTGCACGAATTACTTCTTTCGGAAGAATTGTAGGAGATCCTTTTGAACTTAGAAAGGTGTTTACACCAATAATTGGAAATTCTCCAGTGTGCTTTAATGTTTCGTAATACAATGATTCTTCTTGAATCTTAGAACGTTGGTACATCGTTTCCATTGCACCTAAAACACCACCACGTTCAGTTATACGATCAAATTCTATTAATACAGCTTCTTCTACTAAATCAGTCAAATCATCAATGATAAATGAACCCTGCAAGGGATTTTCATTTTTTGTTAATCCCAATTCTCTGTTAATGATAAGTTGAATAGCCATTGCTCTTCTAACTGATTCTTCTGTTGGTGTTGTTATTGCTTCGTCGTATGCATTTGTATGCAGTGAGTTACAATTATCATAAATAGCATAAAGCGCTTGTAAGGTTGTACGAATATCATTAAAGTCAATTTCTTGGGCATGTAATGATCTTCCTGAGGTTTGAATGTGGTATTTTAACATTTGTGCTCGAGAATTTGCACCATATTTCTTTGCTAGTGCTTTTGCCCAAATTCTTCTTGCTACGCGACCAATAACTGCGTATTCAGGATCGATTCCATTTGAAAAGAAGAAAGATAAGTTCGGTCCAAAATCATTGATATTCATTCCGCGACTCAAATAATATTCTACATAGGTAAAACCATTTGCTAAAGTAAAAGCTAATTGAGTTATAGGGTTCGCACCTGCTTCTGCAATGTGATATCCTGAAATGGAAACAGAATAGAAGTTTCGAATTCCATTATCAATAAAATACTGCTGCACATCTCCCATTAATCGAAGGGCGAATTCTGTAGAGAAAATACAGGTATTTTGCGCTTGATCTTCTTTTAAAATATCAGCTTGAACTGTTCCTCGAACCATTTTTAAAGTCTCAGTCTTTATTTTATTGTAAATTTCAGTATCTAAAACTTGATCTCCAGTAACGCCTAGCAACATTAATCCCAAACCATTGTTTCCCTCGGGAAGTTCTCCTTGGTATTTTGGTCGCTCAGTACCAGTTTTCTTGTAAATAGCTTCAATTTTCTTTTCTATATCAGCTTCTAAAGAATTCTCGGTAATATATTTCTCACAGTTTTGATCAATTGCAGCATTCATAAAAAAACCAAGAAGCATTGGTGCAGGACCGTTAATTGTCATAGAAACCGATGTCGATGGGTTACTTAAGTCAAATCCTGAGTACAATTTTTTTGCATCGTCTAAGCAGCAAATTGAAACACCAGAGTTACCGATTTTACCATAAATATCCGGTCTTAAATCAGGATCGTTTCCATAAAGCGTTACAGAATCGAAGGCCGTTGAAAGTCTTTTTGCCGGTAATCCAAGACTTACATAATGAAAACGCTTGTTTGTCCTTTCTGGACCGCCTTCACCAGCAAACATGCGTGTTGGATCTTCACCTTCTCTTTTAAATGGAAATAAACCTGATGTATAGGGAAATTCTCCAGGATAATTTTCTTGTAAAACCCATCTTAAAATATCGCCCCAACTACTGTATTTCGGTGAAGAAACTTTTGGAATTTGTGAGTGAGAAAGTGATTCAGTGTGCGTCTCAATTTTAACGATTTTTTCTCGTACTTTAAATTCAAAATTTGGATTCTTAAACAGCTGTTTTTTATCTTTCCAAGTTTGAATTATCGCCCAGTTTTTAGGATCAAAATTTAATTTTTCTATTTCAAAGGTTTCTTGTAAACTTTTTACCAATCTATCTTTATCCTCGAACTTCGCATTTTGCATTGTAGCAATAGCACTATTCAAACCATATAATTTTTCAGCTACAAGTACTTGTTCATTTACCCATTTATCGTAGGAACGATTATTTTCAGAAATTTCAGATAAATAGCGTGTTCTATCTGGAGGAATCACAAAAATCTTTTCAGACATTTCTCGTGTGATTTCAAAGGTTGAATTTAAATCCATTCCTGTTTTCTCTACAACTTTATCCATAATTACTTTGTACAAGGAATTCATTCCTGGATCGTTGAATTGTGAAGCAATAGTGCCATGAACTGGCATTTCATCAACCGCAGTTTCCCATAAATTATGATTTCGTTGGTATTGTTTTCTAACATCACGTAAAGCATCAAGAGCTCCACGTTTATCAAATTTATTGAGTGCTATAACATCTGCAAAATCAAGCATGTCAATTTTTTCTAATTGAGTTGCTGCACCGTATTCTGGTGTCATAACATACAAAGACACATCTGAATGGTCTAGAATTTCAGTGTCAGATTGACCAATTCCTGAAGTTTCAAGAATGATGAGGTCGTAATTAGCAACTTTTAGAATACTAATAGCTTCTGCAACATGCTTTGAAAGGGCAAGGTTTGATTGCCGAGTTGCTAAAGAACGCATGTAAACGCGATTGCTTTTAATTGAATTCATTCTGATTCTGTCACCCAAGAGTGCACCGCCTGTTTTCCGTTTTGAAGGATCAACTGATACAACTGCAATTTGTTTATCGCCAAAATCTACAAGAAAGCGCCGCACTAGTTCGTCTACGAGTGATGATTTCCCTGAACCTCCAGTTCCAGTAATTCCTAATACAGGAATAGACTTTGTTTTGGCAAGTGCTCTAAGATCATTTAAAACGACTTTATTCTCTTCTGGAAAATTTTCGGCAGCAGAAATAGCACGTGCAATGGAAGGGATATTTTTTACTGAGATTTCCTTAATTGCATTAGCTATATTTTCACCAACTGGAAAATCACATTGTTGAACGAGATTATTAATCATTCCTTGCAAGCCCAATGTTCTTCCGTCGTCTGGGTGATAAATTCGCGTAATTCCGTAGTCGTGTAATTCTTTGATTTCTGAGGGAAGAATTGTTCCTCCTCCTCCACCAAAAATTTTAATGTGAGGTGCTCCTTTTTCTTTTAGCAAATCACACATGTATTTAAAATACTCTATATGTCCACCCTGATAGGATGTCATTGCTATTGCTTGAGCATCCTCTTGAATTGCGCAATCTACAACTTCTTCAACAGAGCGATCATGGCCCAGGTGAATTACTTCACAACCAGTTGCTTGAATGATTCTTCGCATAATATTGATTGCAGCATCATGGCCATCAAAAAGCGAAGCAGCAGTTACAATTCTTATCTTATTAATTGGTTTGTATGGTGCAACTTGTTCCATCTTTTTAGATCTCTTTTTCTGAATGCGTTAAAATTACGAAAAAAGCATTATTTATCGGCGAGTTTATCTTCAATAGTGTTGAATTCCTCTTCAGTACTAATTTCGTAGATTTCTCTTTTATTTAGCATATCTTGTATCAGAATGATTTCTGGGTATTTACTGGCAATAATTTCAATTTTAAAGTATTGATTTCCGACAGATTGAATTTCAGTAAAAGTTCGTTCGCCTGAAATTTTATAAAACGATTTGTCATTTCTTAATTTTCTATAGCATGGAAATATAGTTTGATTCATTTCAATTTACCACCTTTTTTAATGAAACCAATAAATTCCCTGAATTGCTTCTTCGATTTAAACACTTTTAAAAATTCACTAAAAAAAGATTTATTTTTTATGCTTGATTCTTCTTGATCTTTTGGTACTTCATTTTCTAAATCTGGTTGTTGCGGAATTAATATTTCTTCTTGGGTTTTAGAAATTTCATCAGCAAGCTCAAAGTTTTTTTGTGCTTTTTTCTTATACCCTAATTTTTCTTGAAGTAGACCCATATTATTGTATGAAACTGCATCTTCTGGATCGAGTTTAATTGCTTTTTCGTAATCTAAGATTGCAGCTTCTGTATCGCCAAAAAAATCTCTAGCATAAGCTCTAGAAGCATAGCGATAACCATAAGAATCCTCTAAAAAAACTGCTTGATCAAAATCTTTCAGTGCTTCTTCTTTTTTATTAAGATGTATAAAAATTACTCCACGATCACTTAATAAATTAGCTTCATTTGGAAAGAGGTAAATTAAATCATCAAAGATTTTTAATGCTTGTTGATAATCCTTCTCCAGCATTAAATTATATGCCTTCTCGTGTTCCGTATTTAAAAATTTCTGCATGGAAAATAAATTTTCTGCAAATATAACGAGACTTGTTAAATAGGCTTTGTAATTTTGCTGCAATAAGATTATGAAAGAAAACGACCAATCGTCTTTGGATAGTGCAAAATTGGCAATTCACACCACGAAAAAGGTTTTTCGTAAAATGAAACAGGCAAAACCGAATGATTTAGATCAGAAGTTTCACAAAGGCCATGAAGCTGAATTTAAAAAGATGGATTGCTTAAGTTGTGCAAATTGCTGTAAAACAACCAGTCCAATTTTTAGAGATGCAGATATCCGTCGTATTTCTAAGCATCTTCGTATTAAGGAAGGAAAGTTTATCTCAGATTACTTAAGAATGGACGAGGAACAAGATTATGTTTTAAAAAGTTCTCCGTGCTCTTTTTTAGATAATGATAACAGTTGTTCTATTTATGATGTTCGGCCACTAGCATGCAGAGAATACCCACACACAGATAGAAAAAACATGTTTCAAGTACTAGAAATTACAGCGGAAAATTCATTAATATGCCCTGCAGTTGCGCGTATTGTTCTCGCGATTACTTCTCCAAAAATTTAGGCGTCTTTATCTTTTGTTGAAATCATTGCTTGGATTTGCTTCATAGTTCTTTGCATTCCTTCTGCACTTCCATCGAGAAATATTGTATTTCCGTTTCCATATTCTGCAAAGTTCTTAATTGCTTCTGTCCACATTGAAAATAAAATAACATTGGTGTCTAGGTTAGCTGCTTTCATTTCATCTGCTGCTTCACTCATACCTTTAGCCACTTCTTGACGGAATAATGCAACTCCTTGTCCACGAAGCATTGCTGCTTCTTTTTCAGCTAGTGCAGCAATTTTTGTAGCATTTCCATCAGCTTCTGCAGCTTTTGTTTTTGTGATTAATAGCGCTTGACCTTCATTTTCAGCAGCAGCTTTTAAATTGTTTGAAGCAACAACTCTGCTCATACTCTCAATAATCGCTTGATCAAATGTAATGTCGTTAATTTGCAAGTCAATTAAATGGTAACCCCACATTTCTAAGGTGTTGTCTATTTGGTTTTTCACACTGTCTACTAATTCATGTCGGCGACCAAGAATTTCAGACTGTTTTTGACTTGCAACATAGGCGCGAATTGAACCTTCAATTGTGCGGATCAAGGCCTGCATTAAATCTTTATTACTGATAAATTTAAAGGCAACTTTTTTGATGGTCTCTTCTTCGGAGTCTAAAACGCTGTAGAGCAACATACTTTTAAAGTAAACATTTGCTTGGTCAATTGTTACTGCTTGAAATTCCATTTCGATACTTTGGTTTTGAATGGAAACCCTGCGGTAAATTTGTTCAATTATTGGTATTTTAAAACGTAAGCCAGGCTGCAATACTCTGCGGTATTTACCAAAAAGGGTAACAACAGCAATGGTTCCTTGTGTTACTGTTAGTAGGGAGCTGAAGAGTATTAAAGCAATTACTCCTAGCGTAATTAAAAGTTCATTATTCATCTGATTTTTTTTATAAAGTTAGTCTTTATTTTTAAAGGCATGAAAATAATATTTGGTTTTATTTTCAATTATTTCTTTGCTTTGTTTTATTCTGAAAGAGTCTTATAAATTTTTAACTTTGCTGTATGAAATTCAAAGATTATCCAATTTCACTATCGATTAAGGCACAGCTAGAAGTAATGGGTTTTAATCGTCCAACCGACATTCAGTTTCGAGCAATTAAGCATATTTTAAAGGGTGAAGATGTAATGGCTGTTGCGCAAACTGGTACAGGAAAAACAGCTGCATTTGTCATTCCTATGCTCAACCATTTTTTGGTAAAGCCAAGAGGGAAATATGCGGGTATTAGAGGTCTTATTTTGGTGCCTACGAGAGAGTTAGCAAATCAAATTTCAAAAGTTGTTGCAGAAATTGCCTTACAAACACATTTGCGTGTTTTAGGTTTGTATGGAGGCGTGGAGCAAGAAAATCAAATAAAAACTTTAAATGAAGGAGTTGATGTACTTGTAACAACCCCCGGACGAATGTTTGATTTAATATCTCAAGGTTTTGTTGATGTCTCAAAATTAGAGATTTTTGTTTTGGATGAAGCAGACCTTATGTTAGATTTAGGTTTCAACAAAGATATTCAGGATCTAATCCGTAAAATCCCAAAAAATCGTCAAACCTTATTTTTTACAGCAACAATTTCCAAGAAAATAAAGTCATTGGCTTATGATGTGGTGAGAGACGCTATTCGTATTCATGTTTCCCCTCAGAATCCAGTTTCTAAAAATGTGGACCATGCAGTAGCATCTATTGAAATGGATGATAAAAGGTTTTTCTTAGAAAATATATTGAAAGAATATCCCGAAAAAAAATTCATTGTTTTTGCTCGCACGAAAGTTCGAGTAGAGCGAATTGTTGCAGCCATGGCTAGAGTTACAGTAAATTCTGAAGCCCTTCATGGCGGAATAGAGCAAAATGATCGCTTTGCCATATTAGATCGTTTTAGAAGTGGAGACAACAATGTACTAATTACTACTGATGTTGCGTGTCGTGGAATTGACATTCCAGATATGGATTATGTAGTGAATTATGATTTACCGGATAATCCCGAAAATTACGTGCACCGCTGTGGTCGAACTGGTCGTGGAAATAAACGCGGACAGGCGCTTTCCTTTTGTAGTAAGGATGAAAATTTGTTGTTAGATGCAATAGAGTCATATACTGGAGAGGAAGTTCAACGATTTAATATTACAGCTGATGATTACAAAGAAATCCTAAGTGATACTGAATTGAGCGACTATAATTGGAAAAAATTGATAGCAGAAAATGAAAATTCTGAGGATTGGGATGATTAATTTTTATAATTTTAAAAAATAATTTAACCAAATACTAAATCTTAAATAATTATGAAAACTACTAATTTTTTATTCTCAAGCCTTTTTGTTCTTTTAAGCTTTTATAATTTCGCTCAAAATAAAACAAGTGTTTTACATGGTGTTACTTTTTATTCGGAGATTAAATTAGGAGCTAATAATTTGGTTTTAAATGGAGGTGGCTTGCGTGAAAAGTACTTTATTGATTTGTACGTTGGCGCATTGTACTTAGAGCAAAAATCTAAGGATGCAGGAAAAATTTTAAATGCTGATGCACCTATGGTAATTCAAATTAAATTAGTTTCAAACAGTGTTACCCGCGAAAAATTTGTTGAATCTGTTAAAGAAGGATTTAAAAATGCTAGTCATGGAAAAGCTACAAAAGAGCAAATTTCTAAATTTATCAGCTCTTTTGCTGGAGCATTTAAAAAAGGTGATAAAATTAATTTCGAATACCTTCCAAATAAAGGAGTTGCTGTTGAGAAAAATGGTACACAATTGTGCGTAATTGAAGGTTTAGAATTTAAAAAAGCCCTTTTTTCAATATGGCTTGGAAATGTACCTGCAGATGCAAATTTGAAAGAAGGAATGTTAGGAAAGGAATAAACTAAATTATTCCTTAATGAATTTTGAATAATAAGTCCTTTCTGCTTTTTTAACTTCAATATAATAGATGCCTTTTGCTAAGAAATCAATTTTTTGATTTGGAGTAAATTTGTTTTCTGCAAGCAACTTTCCGTTTAGGTCATAAAAGGAAACCAATTCGCCATTTATTCCATTAATGTTAATTTCATTTGTTGCTGGATTTGGATATACTGAAAAGTTTGACTCAGCTAATTCATTGGTATTTAATAATCCTAAATAAACGGAATCAGAATATTCACAGTTATTTGAATCTAAAATAGTTAGTGAGTACCACCCTGGATTAAGATAAACGATATTTGATTCTGTACTTTGCTGTCCTTCCCAAATAAATGAATAGGGTGGAGTTCCACCTTCTACAGCCGAAAATATCGAACCATCAAATGAATTTATTCCACTTGCAGAATTTACTGTAAAAGTATTACTTATACCTGAAGGTTCATCCAATGTAATTTGATTTGTTGGGCTCATACATCCGTGTGAATCAACCCCATAAACTTCGTAGTCGCCCGATGGAAGCTGATTTAGAAGTATTGGATCAATTATTTGATTGTTTAGAAAAATAACATAAGGAGCAGTTCCTCCAATTCCTTCAGTAAAAATACTTCCATTTGATTCCGCATGGCAAAGCACATCGTTTCCTTGTGAATTGAGCAAAAATTCGTCGGGTTCACTTACTATAAATTCAAGCGTATCTATGCAAACGCGAGTATCTTCTGCAATTAACTGATAAGTTCCAGCAATTAAATCAGTTATTGTGTTAGTTGAAAAGCCATTTGACCAATTATAGATAACTGAATTACTCATTGGACCATCAAAAACTTGAATGTATCCTGATGATCCATTATTACACAAAACATTTCCAACAAATGAAGAGTCAATTACAAGAGCAGAAAAAGGCACAAATACAGAATCTGTCACAAGACATCCATTTGGATGAGTTATTATAATTGAGTTCCATCCTTCTACTAGGTTATTATTAGGTTTTGTTGTAATTCCATTTTCCCATAAAAATGTACAGGTACTAAACATACATTGACAACCAGATGAACTTACAATTGCAGCTCCATTTTCGTCATCAGGACAGGTTGGTGATATTATTCCTCCAAAGCTTATTACGAAAGGATCAATTAACGTAAAGTTCCTTATTTCAAAACAATCAAATGAATTTGTAACCTGTACCCAATAATTTCCTGCGCTGAGATTTTGAAGAGAGGAGTTTGTACTTCCAGTTGACCATAAATAGGTGTGAGGTCCACCTCCAGCTAAAAGTATCAAATTAATCGAGCCGTTCGCAAATCCGTTACAACTAGGTTGAATTATTGAAGCATTTGAAATGACGCTTCCGAATCCACAATCTACGCTAGATGAATAATATTCTCCATTATTATTTGTTCCTAAATAAGAACCCCATGCAATTCCTGCATTTGGAATAATACTGTTTAATTCTATGAGATTTAAATAGATTCCTTTCCATCCAACTGGGTTTAAACTATCTTTTTTGTAACTGTAAACTAGATCGATATTATTATCTTGATCTAGATCTCCAAAATATGGAGTTGAACCAAGATTTACGCCAGCTCTGGTATTTCCTAATTGTGAAATCAGTCCATTTGTAAAATCAAGCGCATGAATTTTATTTTTGTAGTATCCATTTTCAAAATAATTTACTGAAATTACTGCTTCGTCAAGTCCATTGTTATCAAGGTCTATGGCAGCGGCAGCCGCATAATTTGATTTTCCAATACTATCTTTAAACAAGACTTGGCCTGTTTCTCCATCCAGCATAACTTGATAGAAATCTGAATAAGAAGGAGCAATTCCTTTAAATAGCACTAGAAAAACATCTGGATTTAAATCACTTGAAAATCTTCCAATTGTAGGCGCTGCACTAGACTCTGTCCCTTGAAGTTGATAATTCCAAGTAGTAGAAAAATTACTTCCTTTAATTTTGGAAACTTTACCTCCGAATGCTTGAATAAATATATCATAAGAATCATCTTCAGTTTTAAAAATTGATGCTGGCGCAATGTATCCTTTGCTAAGGTCACTTAATAATTCAATAGAGTTTGTAAGTGTATTATTTAATAAGTCGGATAGTTGACTTGCCCAGAAAGAACCTCCTAAATTTTCACCACCTGTTCCATAAAGAATCCACTTATTTCCATCATTTTGTATATCTGCAATAATTGGAGAACAGTAAGTTTCAGCACTATCAGGAACCACCGCTTTTGCAATTAAGGCCCCATTAAGACCATTCACAACCATTAAATATCCTGGTGGACGATTTGTTTCCCATTCAGGTGCTGAATGATCTCCACCGTTTGTGACCAAAATATCTGGAATGCTGTCGTTATTTACATCGCTTATAAATTGCGGGTTATAAAAGTTGTACAAACCACTATCTCCAGGATTACTTGCATAAGGAAAATAATCCCAAATTAGTGATCCGTTAGCACCGTTAATAGCTAATAATTGTGCTTGGCGCCCCGTTATAAAAACATCTTTAATTCCATCTCCAGTAATATCTTGAAAAATCGCACTTCCAAAAACTTCATTTCTTGATGGTCTTTTCCACAATAGAGATCCGTTTAAGCCATTATAAGCTATAATTCCATTGTTGCTGTAAACACCGTCTGTTCCTCCACCAATTACAACATCTTTGATTCCATCTTGATTTAAATCACATGTTCGTGGGGATGATAAGGTAGGTATGGAGTCTGTAAAAGCTTGCCAATTGTTAAGTTGAGCACTTAAATTTTGATTAAAAAGAAAAATTGTTGCAAATAAAAAAAATGATTTCATTGTATTTTTTTTCAAAGTTAAGAAAGTTAAGAAATATATTTTTATTAGCTTTTCGTTATTTATATTATTTAACAATAATAACCCTCATAAAGTTCCTTATTCTTACTTTTGCAGAAACAAAAATTGAATGAAAATTTATAATAATATTTTGGATACAATTGGAAATACACCAATTGTTCGCATTAATAAATTGGCGAAAGATGTTTCTGCTCAAGTTTTTGCTAAAATTGAAACAACAAATCCAGGAAATTCTGTGAAAGATCGGATGGCACTAAAAATGATTGAAGACGCTGAAAAATCTGGTTTACTAAAACCAGGAGGCACAGTAATTGAAGGTACTTCAGGAAATACAGGAATGGGATTAGCACTCGCTTGCATCATCAAAGGATACAAATTAATTTGTGTTTTAAATGACAAGCAATCAAAGGAAAAAATGGATATTTTGCGTGCAGTTGGATCTGAAGTGGTTGTTTGTCCAACAGCTGTGGAGCCAACAGACCCTCGTTCGTATTATTCAGTTTCAAGAAGATTGGCAACAGAAATTCCTAATTCTTGGTATGTGAATCAATACGATAATTTATCGAATAGAACTGCACATTACGAGCAAACAGGTCCTGAAATTTGGGAGCAAACAGAGGGTAAAATCACACATTTTGTTGTCGGTGTTGGAACAGGCGGAACAATTTCTGGAGTTGGAAAATATCTAAAAGAGAAGAATCCCAATATTAAAATTTGGGGAATAGATACTTACGGTTCGGTTTTTAAAAAGTATAAGGAAACTGGAATTTTTGATCAAAATGAAATTTATCCATATATAACTGAGGGAATTGGTGAAGATATTCTTCCGGCAAATGTTGATTTTGATGTTATTGATTTATTTGAAAAAGTAACAGATAAAGATGCTGCCGTTTATACACGTCGTTTGGCTCGAGAAGAAGGAATTTTTGTAGGTAATTCTGCTGGTTCAGCAATAAAAGGTGTTTTGCAATTAAAGGATAAACTTACCAAAGATGACATTGTTGTTGTTTTGTTTCATGACCATGGAAGCAGATATATTGGAAAAATATTTAACGATGATTGGATGAGAGAGCGTGGATTTTTAGAAGAAAATTTAATTTATGCTAAAGATTTAGTCGCTAAAAACAAACATTTGCCTCTTGTCTTTTTGTATTCTGAGGAATTAGTTTCTCACGCAATTGCAAAATTGACTAAGCATGGTATTTCTCAAATTCCTGTATTAAAAGACAATAAATTTGTAGGTGCTATTGATGACAGTCAAATCTATAAAATTTTGGTAGAACAACCTGAATTGCGAGATGCTCCAATATCGTCTATTATGAGTGCACCTTTTCCAATAGTTAAAGAGGAAACAAATATTGTAGATATTTCAAAATTAATCTCAAAGAACTCTGCAGCTGTTTTAGTTGAACTATCTGATGGTAGCTTTCAAATTCTAACTCGCTACGATATTATATCCGCAATGTCCTAATGACAAAGAAGGTCATTATAGATCAAATGCAACGAAGTGTTGAACTTACTTTTCCGCTAAAGCGTATTGTATCTCTTGTTCCTTCTCAAACCGAATTATTGCATTATTTTGGACTAGAACAAGAAGTTGTTGGAATCACAAAGTTTTGTATTCATCCAAAGAATTGGTATGCTGAGAAAACACGAATTGGAGGGACTAAGAAATTAAATATAGATCAAATTATTGCTTTAAAACCGATGCATTCCTTCAGGAACGAGTATGGCGTATTCATCCGGGAGATATTTGAATTTTCTAGCGAAATACTGCGCGAGTTGACCCAAGCCATGCAGCGCGATTAGCAATTTCCGTTTATTGGAAAAATCATCAGATAGTTGATAACGGAAATGCTTCTGGAGCAAAAATCCTTTCCTCCAGAAGTTCCTTATGTACTTTATTCAATGATGATTTGTTTGACGATTGATTGTTTCGATCCCCTGATGGATAAGAAATACGTTCCTGTTTCAAAATGTCCAACAGAAATCGTTTCCTTATCTGCATAAACAATTTTTTCTATTAATACCCTTCCTTGAACATCACAAAGTTGCATTACAACTCCTTCGTTGATTCCACTAAATTCAATCGTTACAAGGTCTGAAGTTGGATTCGGATAAACAGAAGCGATGTTCGTGAGCTCATTCAATCCGTTAGTAACACCGGAACATTCACAATTTGCGGAATAGACATCATTGATAGTAGTTGCATCACCATCGTCGCATAAGTCACCTGGAAAAGCGCAACTATTGTCATCTACATTTGCTAACGGATTGAAATTGCATGCAGTTGTAGTCATACATCCAGGAACGATTTGAATACCGACGCAGTCACACGAACTATTATATGTATCATCCATCGTATCTGGATTATTATCATCACACGGCGCATCTGGATACGCACAAGATCCATCATTTTGATTCGCTAATGGATTATAATTACAAGACAATGGATCGGTACAACCCTGAACAATAAAATCTCCAACACAATTGCAATCTGGATTAATCGAGTCGTTGATGGTGTTTGGATTATTGTCATCACACAAGTTTCCAGGAAACAAACAAGATCCATCGTCAATCGTTGCTGACGGATTATAGTTACACGCTGCTGGATTCATACAGCCTGGGACGATTAGGTTTCCAACACAGTTACAGTTTGGCCCAATAGAATCATTGATGGTATTAGGATTGTTGTCGTTACAAGATGATCCCGGCATTATACATGAGCCATCGTCAACAGTTGCGAGTGGATTGTAGTTACAAGCCAATGGATTAATACATCCTGGGATATTGCTCGAAATGATATACCGAGCAAATGCAAATTGTGTATTCGTTTGAGCACTGAATCCACCAAGAATAAGTTTGTTTCCTGGATACAAATCCATTCCATAGGCATCATCCCAATTGGCAAAAATATTGGTGAGGGTATGTCCGTTTGTTCCCCATGTTAAATCTAGAGTTCCATTCGCATTATAACGGGATACCACGAAATCTCTCGTTGCTCCAATACCTGCTGAACCGGAAGTTCCACATGCTAATATTTTTCCATCCTGTTGGAAGATGACTTCGTAGTAAGTATCACTTTGGTTAATATTGATGATTGTTTGACCACTTGCCCCAAAACTTAAGTTGGCAGCTGCATTGATTTCTGATCTAGATTCTAGGAGAAAATCGGTTAAACCTGCTCCATTATTTCCAGAGAGGATTAATTGTGAATTTTGAAAATCCACATCGAAATATCGTGCGTTCATTGCCATATTCACCCATACACCACTTGTCGCAAATGTTGTTACAACCACTCCAGATGAATTGAATTTTGCAATCATTGGATAATAGGTATTGCTGATATACGCATCTCCAGCCAAAATCAAATCTCCGTTCGATCCTTGTGCAGCACTCAAACAGGTTAAACTTTGTCCATTCGTAATGAGTCCAATTCCTGCAGTACCAAAGCTAAGGTCCAATACACCGTTGTAATCACATCGTGCTACCGCTAAACGATTGGTATTAAAACCAGGTACTTTGGAGTTCCCTGCTAAAAGAATATGTGTAGGTGTCAATAATATTTTTCGAGCATAATCCTCACCTGAGTCAATATCCACGGAAAAAACACCACCTGTTCCGAAGCTTGTGTTTAATGTTCCGTTTGGATTCAGACAAATCATGGCCCATTTTGGATTGGCTGCCGTTATGGATAAAGCACCTGCAACGAGAATGTTGCCGTTGGACAATACTTCCATGTCATAGGCGAAATCTGATCCTGCTACGTTGGGGAAAATATAGTATCCATTCGTTCCGAACGTTAGGTCCATGCTTCCATTAGCATTCATTTTTCCAATACACATTTCTAGGTTACCTGTTGTACCACTAGTTCCACAAAAGACCATTTGACCATTTGGTAAGGAAACGATGTCCTGGGCGTTGTCCATGGAAGTACTCGTAGGACCAAAACTGGTGTAACCAATCGTCGCAAACGTCAAATCTAAAGATCCAGGCGCTTGTGCAAATACTGCCTGAGAAAGCACAAAACACAATAAGATGCTTAAAAAAAATCTCATATTTTCATTTTGATTATAAATTTAAGACTAAATTTGGATGTGCGAAAATTCTAAAGAAGATATTTCTATTTTGGAAGAGGTTGTTCCAGTTTGGATGAGTGATTTAAACACATTTGATGCTGCTTTGGATTTTATTCTTGACATAGGATCACTTTTCGGAAAAATAGAAATTGCAAAAACTCTAAATACTGAAATTACAAGTAGATTTCAAAAATTAGAAACGATAGGTCAGGGTAGAAGTGTCTTGTATTTTATTTGGGATGAACCAGCTTTTGTCGTTGGCAAAAATACTTTTATAGATGCGATGATTTCTAAAATTGGATTTACTAACATTTGTAAAGCAGACCGTTATCCTGCTTTAGCTGATTTAAAAAACATACATCCAGATTTTGTGTTTTTAAGTTCGGAACTCTTTCCTTTTTCTGAAAATCACAGCAAAAAATTCGAGGAATTATTTCCCTCATCCAAAGTGATTTTAGTAGATGGCGAGATGTTTTCATGGTATGGCTCTCGCATGTTGTTAGCAAGTGATTATTTCAATTCTTTTTTAAAATAAATATGCGCGACGAAAGACATATTCTTTTTTATGATGGCACTTGCGGGATTTGCAGTCGCAGTGTTCGTTTTATTTTAAAAAATGAATCTGATGAAAGACTAAATTTTGCAGCACTTCAAAGTGATTTTTCAAGTGAATTCCTTGGTAATTTTGATATTGAAAGCAGTAATTTAAAAACGCTCTATTTTTATTCAAACGGAATTATTTATTCTAAATCTCGCGCACTATTTGCCTTACTCCCTTTTTTAAAATGGTATTATTCTTTTTTTTATTTGGGATTTCTAATTCCAAGGTTTATTCTTGATTTTTTCTATGATATACTTGCAAAAAATAGAAAACGTTTTTTTTCTAGTACCTGTGAATTAAATATGTTTTCAAAAAGTAGATTTATTCCTTAATTTTTTACCACTGAAACGCTTTTTCATCTAGCCATTTATCCTGAACGCGCATTGTTTGTTCAATAATATCTCTTACGCAGCATTTACCACCATCATAAGGTGATTGATAAGAAACAATCATTTTCACATCTATTGCAGCATCTTGTGGGCAGGTAGAAAGACCTACTTTTTTTAAAACTGGTATATCTGGAATATCATCTCCCATGTATAAAATTTCAGCATCTTTAAGTTTGAACCTCTTTTTGATGTCTTCATAGCACCTTAATTTTTCATGAACAGATAAATGAACTTCAGTAACACCAAATTCCACGAGTCTTGTTCTTACTTCTTCAGAATTCCCACCAGAAATAATAAAAATATTGTAGCCCATTTTTGCTGCGTATTGCAAGGCATAGGCATCTTTAGAATGAATGGCGCGAACAATTTCATCTTTAAAAAGGTACACTTTTCCATCAGTCAAAACTCCATCAACATCAAAGATAAAAGTGCTAATAGTGTTTAATTTTTCTTTGTAGCTAATCATTTTTATATGTTTCAATAATACTTTTTGTTAATAGTTTATATAGTTCTAAGCTTGTACCAGTCAATAAATGTTCGTGTTCGGCAATAACTGACAAGTCCATTCTTCTAGCAGGCCCTGTTTGTGAATTTTTTGCTCCTAATTCCTGAATTTTTGAGAATGTTTCATTGAGAATTGGCTTAAACAGCTCCCAATCTAGATGATTCTTTTGCGCTTCCTGTTCGGCAATATAAACGATGTGATTAGCGAAATTATTTACAATCACTGCGGATAAATGAATTAATTTTCGTTGTTCTGAATTGCTAAATTGAAAGGAGAAATCAAGTTTTTCGCAGAGTTCTGAAAGTAAGCCAAGAAGGTGAATATTCTTTGCTTCGAGAAGAATTGGAATTTGATCAACTTCAAGCGTTCTATTCTCTGTAAATGTTTGAAGCGGGTAAAAAACCCCACAATTTGGGTGATTTATTTCTGCCAAGTCAATCGAGCCAGCAGTATATGCGATAAATTGCTTTTCTGGAAAGGAATTAATAATTTCTATTACAGAATCATCATTTGTAGCTACAAGAATTAAATCTGCTTGAAGTTCTAGGTAGTTTTCTGTATAATGGCAATTTAGTTTATTTGCTAAAGGAATTCCGGTCTTATTATTCCGACTAGAAACAGCAAAAACTTCAATATCATTTTCATAAAACAATGAGCCAAGTGTATTTGCAACTTTACCAGAGCCTATTATAGCAATTGATTTAATGTCGTTTGTGGACATCATTTCCCATGACATTGCTTATATTTCTTTCCACTTCCGCAAGGGCAAGCATCGTTTCTCCCCACTTTAGGATCTACAACAATTGGTTGTCTTTTTTCTTCTTGGGGTATCGAATTTTGAATTGCTTGCTGAAAACCTTGTCTTCCTTGAAATTGAGGAAGTGGCGTGGAAGAAGTACGATTAGAATTCGTTTGAGATTTTTCGTAATTACTTTGTTTTTCGTCCTGATTTGTACTTTTTAGTTGCTGTTCTATAGGAATATCCATGCGCATTAATAAATCTACAGCCTCTTCATTCAAACGATTCATCATCGACTTAAACAATTCATACGACTCAAGTTTATAGACTACAAGCGGATCTTTTTGCTCATACGTTGCGTTGTTTACAGCTGATCTCAAATCATCCATTTCGCGTAGATGTTCTTTCCACTCATCATCAATTTTTGAAAGGATAATATTTTTTTCAAACGATTTAGAGATGATTTTACCTTGAGTAGAATAGGCATCTTCAAGGTTAACAATCAGTTCCATTTCTCTTCTGCCATCACTTAAAGGAAATACAATATTTTTGTATTTATTTGACATTGTTTCGTAGACATGTTTTATTTGTGGAAGCGCTTTAGCTGCGATTTTATCACACTTTCGATCGTATTGTTCTCGCATTCCTTGGTACACTTTATCGACTAATAGCCCTTTATCCATACTCAAGAATTCAGCTTCATCAACGGGGGAATCAATACCAATCAATCGAACTAATTCCAATTCAAAATCCTGAAATGTTCCTTGTCCGTTAAATGAAACAACGGAGCTGCATAACTCATAAAACATATTGTCAACATCAATGTCCATTCGATCACCGAAAAGTGCATTTTTACGTTTCTTGTATATTTTTATGCGTTGAGCATTCATTACATCGTCGTATTCAAGTAGACGTTTACGCATTCCAAAGTTATTTTCTTCTACTTTTTTCTGTGCTCGTTCTATAGATTTTGAAACCATTCCATGAGAAATAACTTCACCCTCTTGTAAGCCCATTCTATCCATTAATTTAGCAATTCGTTCAGAGCCAAATTTACGCATCAAATCATCTTCAAGTGAAACAAAAAAGCGAGATGAACCTGGATCTCCTTGTCGACCAGCTCGACCTCTTAATTGTCTATCTACACGTCTTGAATCATGTCTTTCAGTTCCAATAATTGCTAATCCACCGGCTTCTTTCACACCTTCACCAAGTTTGATGTCTGTTCCACGTCCCGCCATATTTGTAGCAATTGTAACAGCTCCCGGTAATCCAGCATTAGCAACAATTTCAGCTTCTTTTTGGTGGTATTTTGCATTCAAAACTTGGTGCTGAATTTTTTTCATTTGTAGCATTCTACTTACCAATTCTGAAATTTCAACCGTTGTTGTTCCAACTAAAACAGGTCTTCCAGCGGCTACAAGAACTTCAATTTCCTCAATTACGGCATTGTATTTTTCGCGAGCAGTTTTATAAACAAAATCGTCTTGATCTTTTCTTGTTACAGGGCGATTTGGAGGCACCACAATTACATCTAATTTGTAAATATCCCAAAATTCCTTTGCTTCAGTTTCAGCTGTACCAGTCATTCCAGCAAGCTTGTGATACATTCTAAAATAATTTTGTAGTGTAACAGTTGCATAGGTTTGTGTAGCAGCTTCTACCTGAACATTTTCTTTTGCTTCGATTGCTTGGTGAAGACCATCAGAATACCTTCTTCCCTCCAATATTCTTCCAGTAGATTCATCTACAATTTTAACTTTTCCATCTAAAAGAACATATTCTACTTCCTTTTCAAAAAGCGTGTAGGCTTTTAATAACTGACTAACAGAATGAATACGTTCAGATTTTATAGAATACTCTCGCACTAAAGCATCTTTTATTTCAAGGTATTTTTCTTTATCTAAATTTTGTTTTTGAATTCCCGCAATTTCTGCCCCAATATCAGGCATAATAAAGAAATTTCTGTCTTCAGAACCCGAAACAAGATCAATTCCTTGGTCTGTTAATTCAATAGTATTATTCTTTTCATCAATTACGAAAAACAAATCTTTATCGATTTTTTTCATTTGTTTTCCTTGTTCCTGCATGTAAAAATTTTCTGTTTTCTGCAAATGGACTCTGATTCCAGGTTCAGATAAGAATTTTATGAGTGTTCTGTTTTTTGGTAAACCTCTAAAAGCACGCAACAAGGCAATTCCACCATCTTCAAGCATCTTTTTTGCTTCATTTTTATCTTCAGGCGGAGTATTTATAACAGTCAATAATTTTTTTGCTTCGATAAGACATTGTTGCACATACTGTTTTTGTGCTGCTACAACTTTTTCAATTCTTGGTTTCAGTTCATGAAACTCATGCTCATCTCCTTTTGGTGTTGGTCCAGATATAATTAAGGGTGTACGAGCATCATCAACTAATACTGAATCGACCTCATCAACAATTGCATAATGGTGTTTTCTTTGAACTAAATCATCAATATGTCCGGCCATGTTATCTCTTAAATAATCAAAGCCAAACTCATTATTTGTCCCAAAAGTTATATCAGCGGCATAAGCATTTCTTCTTGCACTTGAATTTGGTTGATGCTTGTCAATGCAATCAACAGAAAGACCATGAAATTGATAAATTGGCCCCATCCATTCAGAGTCGCGTTTTGCTAGGTAATCATTAACTGTTACAATGTGTACTCCTTTACCAGCAAGCGCGTTTAAGTATACGGGTAAAGTTGCAACAAGTGTTTTTCCTTCACCTGTTTGCATTTCTGCAATATTTCCTTTGTGAAGACAAGCGCCACCCATGAATTGCACATCGTAATGTACCATATTCCAGACAATTTTTGTTCCTGCTGCCGACCATTCATTGTGCCAAATAGCTTGATCGCCTTTTATCGTGATCCCATCTTTTTTTACTGCTAATTCACGATCAAAATCTGTTGCAGTTACAACAAGTTGACCATTATTGGACCACCTGAAAGCAGTTTCTTTGACAACTGCAAATGCTTCGGGAAGTATTTTGAGCAGACTTAATTCAATCTGTTCATCGATTGCTTTTTCAAGTTTATCTATTTTATCAAATAAATCTTCTTTATTTTCTATTGCTGTATTTGGATCGTCAGCCTCTTTTCGCAACTCAGAAATTTCATTTTCGAGATTTAATTTCTCTTCTTGAATTAATTTTTTAAAGTTTCTAGTCTTTTCTCTCAACTCATCATCACTCAAATTCTTTATCTGAGCATTAAAAGCAAGTGCCTCTTCAACATATGGCCAATAAAACTTTTTATCTTTTGTATTTTTGTCGCCAAAAATTTTTTTTAGTAGGTCCCCAATCATTAACTTGATATTTTACAAGCATCAAAGTTAAGCATTTATATAGTTAATTTGTTTTGTTTCTCTTAACTATCTTGTATTTTTTTTTAATAGCTTATTTCACTCTTAATTTGAAAGCTTGTCAAGAAGTTTTGTTAATTATTTCTTCAATTATTTCTATAACAAGCAAGCGAATTAAATTTATCTTTGTAGCATGCATGAAATGATATTAATTTTAGATTTTGGTTCACAGTATACACAGTTAATTGCTAGAAGAATACGTGAGTTAAATGTTTATTGTGAAATTCACCCCTGGAATAAAATACCAAAAATTGAATCAAATGTTAAAGGTGTAATTCTTTCAGGTAGTCCATTTTCTGTTAGAGATGCTTCTTCTCCTCTTCCAGATTTATCAGAAATAAAAGGCAAAATTCCCCTTTTAGGTGTTTGTTTCGGAGCTCAATTTTTGGCGCATCATTTCGGCGGAGAGGTTTTGCCATCTTCTACGCGTGAATATGGGCGTGCAAATTTGTCTTTTGTTGATTCAAACAATATTTTAACAAAAGGAATGTCCAATGATTCACAAGTTTGGATGTCACACGGAGATACAATTGCTCGAATACCTTCCAATTATTCAATTATTTCAAGCACAAAGGATGTTGAGATTGCTGGATATGCTATTAAAGAAGAGCAAACATACGGAATTCAATTTCATCCTGAGGTTTATCATACAACTGAAGGAAAAATTTTACTATCAAATTTTATAGTTTCAATTTGTAAGTGCAGTTGTGATTGGACACCAGATTCATTTGTTGAAGAAACTATTAAAGACTTACAAACTAAACTCGCTAACGATAAAGTTATTTTGGGTTTATCTGGAGGTGTTGATTCTACTGTAGCAGCAATTTTGTTGCACAAGGCAATAGGAGAGAATCTTCATTGTATTTTTGTTGACAATGGGCTTTTGCGTAAAGATGAATTCGAAACAGTTCTAGAGTCATACAAAGGAATGGGCTTAAATATTAAGGGAATAAGTGCTGCTGATAAGTTTTACAAAGAACTTAAAGGTCTTACAGATCCTGAATTGAAAAGAAAGGCAATTGGAAAAGTATTTATAGATGTTTTTGATGAAGAATCAAAAAAAGTTAGTGGTGCAAAATGGCTCGGACAAGGTACAATATACCCTGATGTAATTGAGTCAATTTCTGGTACGGGTGGCCCTTCTCAAACTATAAAATCTCACCATAATGTTGGAGGTTTACCAGATTATATGAAATTACAAGTTGTTGAACCATTGCGCTTACTATTTAAAGATGAAGTAAGGAGAATTGGTCGATCTTTAAAAATTGACAATAAACTTTTGGAACGTCATCCTTTTCCAGGTCCAGGTTTAGGAATAAGAATACTTGGCGAGGTTAGTTTGGAAAAAGTAAGGATTCTCCAAGAAGTTGATGCAATTTTCATCAATGGTTTAAAAGAAGATGGATTGTATGACACTGTTTGGCAAGCAGGGGCAATCTTTTTACCTATTCAATCTGTTGGTGTTATGGGTGATGAACGGACTTATGAAAATGCTATTGCACTTAGAGCAGTTTCCTCAACTGATGGAATGACAGCTGATTGGTGTCATTTACCATATGAATTCTTGGCTAAAATTTCAAATAAAATTATTAATCAGGTTAAAGGAATTAATAGGGTAACCTATGACATTAGTTCAAAGCCACCAGCTACAATAGAATGGGAATAATATTTTGATCATGAAAACTATTTTTATTTATTTTTCTCTATGTGTTTTCTTCTTTAGCAATTTAATTGCTCAGCAATATGTTCCAGTTACATTTATAAAAGGAAATTATTTTTATAACCATAAGGTAATAAAAGGTAATTCACTTTTTGATCTTCAACAAATGTATTCATGCCCTGCCGAAGATATTTTAAATGCTAATGAAGGAATCGAAAGGGGGCTTGATGTAGGTGAAATAGTTTTTATCCCTGTTCATAAAAAAACATTAACCCATATTGTCAATTCAAATGAAAGTATATCCTCTTTATCGCGCTTATTTTCTGTTCCTATTGATTCTATCATAAAATATAATCCAAATTCTGAAATCCAATTAAAAATAGGCCAAAAATTAAGTCTCAAAGATGCAATTATTCCAATTTTAAATGAAGTATCTAACAATGGTGAAGAAAATACAAATGAACTATCTACAATAAAATTTAAACCCTCTCCAAGTTCAAATTTATTGAATAATGACTTGTTTGTTTTACACGAAGTTCAGGATCAAGAAACACTTTACACTATATCGAAACGTTACATGGTTTCAATAAATGATTTAAAAGAGTTAAATAGTTTAAAAACGAGTAAAATATCTCCTAATGATTTACTTAAAATTAGATTAAAAGAGGAAAATAAAGTTGATATAGATCAACGAAATGTTCCACTTTCACAAAAAACAGAAACTATTCAATATCTCTCCTTAAAGGATAAAAAATCTTTGTCAGTTGCATTATTTCTTCCTTTTAATTTAGATTCTCAGACTGATGTAAGCAAATCTATTTCCAATGCAGCAATTGAATATTATATGGGGGCAAAATTAGCAATTGATTCACTTAGTGATTTGGGTTTTAAAGCAGAATTTTTTATTTACGATTACTTTGATAAAACTAAAAGTTTGGAGACTATTTTAGAACAAAAATCCTTTCTTTCAATGGATATAATAATTGCCCCACTTCATCAAAAAGAAGCTGAAATAGTTGCTAAATGGGCTTTAAAAAATAATGTTCGAATGATTTATGCTGTTACTTTTTCTTCTAACACTTTATTAGAAAATAAAAATTCCTATGCAATGGTTACGAGTAATGATATACTACTCGAAAAATTGGCAAAAGAATTGATGAAATCAAACAATAATCAACAACTTGTTCTTGTGAAAAGTAGAAATATTGCTGATGATTTAATGTATGAACATTTTTTATCAGCTTTTCGAGCTGAAGTTTCTTTAGAATCTAATTCAAAAATTATTGAAGCTAGCTACGATAATTATAAACTATTTACTAAAAATGGTCGTCCAACATGCTTTATTTTTTTATCAAACGAAAAAGAAAAAGTAATAGCCCTTTTAAATCATTGTAAAGAAAATAAATTATTTCAAGTTGTAGGATTAAAAGAATGGATTGATTATAAAGAAATTAATGGTGAAATAAAAAATAAATTTTCTTTTTATTATATGGCGCCTAGTTATTTTTCATACAATGATCCTGCATTAAAAACATTTCATAAGCTGTACAGAAAAAACTATAACGCAGATTTGACAAAGATGGCTTGTCTCGGTTATGATGTAGTTTATAATGCATGTAAATATTTTATGACAGATGAAGTAGCTTCAAGAGGACTGATTAGTAATTTTTCATTTGTTGAAAACCCTGATGGAAAAGGTTTTCAAAATACAGGGTGCTTCCTTCTTAAGTTTGAAGATTTTGAGTCTAAAATTTCATCTCCAAATGAATAAGTATCAAATAGAAACAGAATTTAGAAACCTTCAGAATTTAATATGTGGGGAATTGGAACTGTTGGACGGTAAGTCAATTTTTAGTGAAGATCCATGGCTGAGAGATGAGGGAGGAGGTGGTTTTACCCGAACAATTACAGATGGAAAAATTATCGAAAAAGGTGGAGTAGCTTTTTCTGCTGTTCATGGAAAAGTTAGTGAGGCAATGAAAAGTCAATTAGCAATGGCTGATGGTGATTTTTTTGCATCTGGAGTTTCTGTTGTATTACATCCAAAACATCCAAGACATCCAATAATTCATATGAATGTGCGTTATTTTGAGCTGGATAATGGCACTTATTGGTTTGGTGGAGGAATTGATTTATCTCCTCATTATGTTGATTTAAGTGCTGCACGAGCTTTTCATCTTTCGCTTAAAAAGGTTTGTGACCAATATAATCCCGAATTTTATCCAAAGTTTAAATCTTGGGCAGATACTTATTTTTTCTTGCCTCATCGAAATGAATCAAGAGGAGTAGGTGGTATCTTTTTTGACAATCAGAATGAAAATTCCGGACTTTCAAAAGAGCAATTATTAAATTTCTGTTTGGATTTAGGTCGGATATTTCCACTTATTTATAGAGAGCAGATTGAATTTAAAGCTTTGGAAATACCAACTTTAGAAGAATTAAAATGGCAAGCGTTAAGAAGAGGGCGCTATGTTGAATTTAATTTATTACATGATCGTGGAACTAAATTTGGCATTTATTCTTCCGGAAGAACTGAGTCAATTTTAATGAGTATGCCGCCAATGGCAAATTGGGAGTATAATTTTACTCCTGAAGAAAATTCAGAAGAGGCAAAAACACTTGCTTTACTGAAATCAAATCCAAAATTTCTCGATTAAATTATTTTTATTTCGCTTGTAATTATAATCTCAGGATTTAAACTTTCCTTTACTGAGCAATATTTGTCAATTGAAAGCTGAATAGCTCTTTCTACTTTAAGTAAATCAATTTCCGCATCGATTGAGAATACAAGATGGATTTTTTCAAAGGGACTTGGTACGCTATTTTTCTTAGTTGCATCCACAGAAACTGCATATTTTTTTGGTTCAATGTGTTGCTTATTTAAAATCATTAAAATATCAATAGAAATACAAGCAGCCAAAGCACCTGCTAAAAGCTCCATTGGTGTTAATCCCTTATTTTTTCCTCCAATGTCTTTTGATGAATCAATTTTGCAGATCGTGCCATTTTCATTTTCTAACTCAAAAACATAGGGTTTTTCTCGTCGATTTAATTCTAATTTCATTTTTTTCTGTGTTAATTATTATCTTCTCAAATGTACATAATATGAATAATATCGAAAGGGAATTTAGTACCTTTGTCAACTATTTAAAGTATTGAGTTGTCAATGGAAACAAATCGAGCAAATAATCTTATAGCACTTGAGGATAAATTTGGCGCACATAATTATCATCCTCTTCCTGTAGTATTAACTAAGGGAGAAGGCGTTTTTGTTTGGGATGTTGATGGAAAAAAGTATTTTGATTTCCTTTCTGCATATTCTGCGGTGAATCAAGGTCATTGTCATCCTCGTATTACAAAAGCTTTAATTGATCAAGCTCAAACTCTCGCATTAACATCTCGAGCATTTTACAATGATTGCTTAGGTGAATATGAAAAATATGTCACTAATTTATTCGGTTTTGATAAGGTTTTACCAATGAACACTGGTGCAGAAGCTGTTGAAACTGCAATTAAACTTTGTAGAAAATGGGCCTACGAGAAAAAGGGAATTGAAGAAAATAAAGCGGTTATTGTTGTTTGCGAGGGAAATTTTCATGGGAGAACAACTACCATAATTTCTTTTTCTAGTGATCCAGATTCAAACAAGAATTTTGGTCCTTATGCTCCTGGTTTTCTCTCTATTCCATATGATGATATTTCTGCTTTAGAAAATGCTCTAAAATTACCAAATGTTGTAGGATTTTTAGTCGAACCAATTCAGGGTGAAGCTGGTGTTTATACTCCTTCAGATGATTATATTTCAAATGCTCGCAACTTGTGTACTGAAAATGGAGCTTTGTTTATTGCAGATGAAGTTCAAACAGGAATTGGTAGAACTGGAAGTTTACTCGGAGTTTGTGGAAATTGTAATTGCGAACAAAATTGCGAACGTCAAAAAAATACATATAGCCGTCCTGATATTTTAATACTTGGGAAAGCACTTTCTGGAGGTGTTTATCCTGTTTCTGCAGTATTGGCAGATGATGAAATTATGCTTGTAATAAAACCTGGTCAGCACGGTTCTACATTTGGTGGAAATCCCATAGCAGCAAAAGTTGCTATTGCGGCATTAGAAGCTGTTAATGACGAAAATTTAATTCAAAATGCAAGAAAATTAGGAGCGTTTTTTCGTAGTGAAATGAATAGAATCATATCTAAATCTGACTTAGTATTTAAAGTTCGAGGAAAAGGGTTACTAAATGCCATTGTTGTAAACGATTCTGAAACAGGAAAAACTGCTTGGAATTTATGCCTTGCCTTAAAAGAAAATGGACTCCTAGCAAAACCAACACATGGAAATATTATTCGTTTTGCTCCTCCTTTAATCATTACCAAAGAGCAAATTACAGAATGCATTAAGATTATCGAAAAAACTATAAATTCTTTTAAAAATAACTAGTATGTCAGAGTTAATTAAATTTGGAACAGATGGTTGGAGGGCAATTATTGGAGCAGATTTCACTGTTCAAAATGTTGCTCGTGTTTCCGAAGCAACAGGGCTTTGGCTTAAGCAGAAATATACGAATCCTTCAGTAATTGTTGGGCATGATTGTCGCTTTGCAGGAGAATTATTTATGGAAACTGTTGTGAAGGTTTTAGTTCAACAGGGAATTAAAGTAAAAATGGCTAGGGGTTTTGTTTCTACTCCGATGATTTCTTTGGCTGCAAATCAATTTAATTGTGAAGTTGGAGTTATAATTACCGCAAGTCATAATCCACCTTCTTATAATGGATTTAAGTTAAAAGCACATTTTGGCGGACCTTTAGAACCGGAAAATGTGCAAGCTGTTGAAGACCTAATTCCTTCAAGTTGTACAATAGATTATGCTTCCGTTTCGATTGAACATTCAATTCAATCTGGAAAAATTGAAGTAGTTGACATCGAAGAACTTTATATCAATCATGTAAAAAACAACTTTGACCTAAATGCAATTTCAAAATCAGGAATGAAGCTTGTTTATGATGCAATGTATGGGGCAGGGCAGCGTGTTATGCCTAGAATATTGCCATCTGTAGAACTATTGCATTGCGACCATAATCCTTCTTTCCGAGGGCAAGCTCCTGAACCGATTGCGAAGAATTTGAAAGAATTAGAATCTTATATTATTAAAAATCTTGGTGTGCAATGCGCTCTTGCAACCGATGGAGATGCAGATAGAATTGGTTTGTACAATGGTAAAGGTGAATTTATAGATTCTCATCACATCATTTTGCTCTTGATTCATTATATGGTTAAATACAAGCAAATGACCGGAAAGGTTGTAATCGCTTTTAGTGTTACTCCTCGTGTAGAAGCACTTTGTAAACATTATGGCTTAGAGTTGGAGGTAACGAAAATCGGATTTAAAGAAATTGCCAGTATTATGGTAAAAGAAGATGTTTTATTGGGTGGTGAAGAATCAGGTGGTATTGCTGTAAAAGGCCACATTCCAGAGCGAGATGGAATTTGGATGGGACTTATTATTTGGGAGTTTATGGCTAAATCTGGAAAAACACTTGATGAATTAATTGAAGAAGTTTATGCTATCGTCGGCCCATTTAAATTTGAAAGAAGTGATTTACATATTACAGAGGTCTTAAAGCAAAAAATAATTGCATCTTGCAAAGCCAATAGTTACAAATCTTTTGGTGAATACAAGGTGAAAGAACTAAAGACGATTGATGGATTTAAGTATTTCTTTGATTCAGAGCGCTGGGTTATGATTCGTCCTTCTGGCACTGAGCCAGTTTTAAGAACCTATGCTGAAGCACCGACTCTTGAGGAGGTCAGAAAAATCTTAAAAGTTACTGGGGAAACAATCTGTACCTAATATTTTTAAAGTTTGAGTAATTAATTGTCACTATTTAAATTCTTTTAACTTTAATATTACAAATAGTGATACCTAAATACTTCAATTATTTCTATTTAATTAGAAATTTTGCCTTATATTTGCAGTCCTATTTTTTTCATTTTGCTTAATTTAAACAACTATATTTCCTTTATATTAGTTTTTATTTTACCTTTTTCATTAAGGGTTGTTGATGATACTATCAAATTTAAAGAAGATAAAAATCAAGATCAAAAATTTTATAATGCATCAAGTTTTCATAAGTTAAAATACAAAAGACATAATAAAATAATCAATGAACCGAGTGTAATAAAATCGAAATTAAATTCCATAAAGTCTGATCAGGTTGACTTTAAATCCAATTTTGTAGCTGATAATATAAATAGTAAATTTTTTACAGGCTTCATAAAACCAATTTATGGTAGGATAAATTCAAGATTTGGAAAACGAAATGGAGGAAATCATTGTGGTATCGACATACAACTTAATACTGGCGATACAGTTTATGCTTCTAATTTTGGAAAGGTTAGGTATTCAAAATATCATAAAGGAGGGTATGGAAATTTAATTGTATTATCTCATTCAAATGGTGTAGAATCTTATTACGCGCACTTGAGTAAATTTTTAGTTTCAAATGAATCTGAGGTTAAAATAGGACAAGCTATTGGTTTAGGAGGTAGTACAGGACGATCTACAGGTCCACACTTACACTTTGAAATAAGGAAGAATGGAATAACAGTTAATCCCGAAAGATTTATTTATTTTGGTGGTAGAAATCTAGTGAAAAGGGACATTGAAAAAATAAAAGCTGCACCTCAAATTACTCCAGTTTTAGATTTAATTGAAGCTGAGACTATAATTAATAAAAGAAAAGTAATCTTGCTTGGGTCTTCTATTTCAAAATCAACAGGTTTTTTAGCGAACTTAAAATTTGATGGTGAAACTACTTTAATGGCAGAAACACCTAAAGTAGTATCTATTACAATTAATGAAAATTTTATTAAAGGGACTTTTGTTCCCTCAAGCATAGTTAGTAATCAAAGACTTGCTAGTTTAGTTTCGGTTGCAGTTGCTTACAAAAGACCACATTCAACAAAAGTTGAAGTAGTAAAGGGACTTTTAAAGGTTGTAAATTAATAGAAAGTTCTATATTTAAACTATTAATTTACTATTTCACTTATTCCTTTTTTTTGTTAAAAAGCACTTTTTATCTTATTTAACCTGCACTTTTTGTCTTAATTTTGTCGAATGAATTGGATTGGCAATCGAATAAGTTTTATAGATAGCAAAGGAAAAACTACAATCGTAATTTCCCCAGAAAAAAACTACTTTATTACTGCTTTAATGGGCGCATGGTTAGCAATGTGGATTACAATTGGCAGCACGGTTTTTTGGTCACTTTTTTATCTTCCTTTAACAAATCAAGAAGAAATAATTATCTACATTTTTTTAGTTTTTTGGGTCTATTATGCGATTAAAGTTTCAAGGTCTTTTCTTTGGTTGCTATATGGCAAAGAATTAATCAAGATTGATAACTTGGCTTTATCTTATAAAAGATCACTTTTGAAATATGGAAAATCAGTTCCTTATTATTTTGAAAATATTTCTAATTTTTCTTTTTCAATTCCTGAACCACGTTCAATGCACGCTATTTGGGAGGCTTCTCCTTGGATTTCAGGAGGAGAACGATTTCATTTTGATTATTTTAGTAAAATGATTCGCTTTGGTAGAAAAATTTCAGAAAAAGATGCCAAATTACTTTATCAACTCATCAATAAAAGGATTCAAGAACGCTCAAAAAAATAATGTATGTACGGAAAGATAAAAGATGTATTAGCAAGTGAATTAAAAATCATTGAAGATGGTGGATTATTAAAGCGCGAGCGAATTATAACAAGTCCACAAGGACCAAGTGTTAAAGTAAATACTGGAGATAATGTAGTGGTGATGTGTGCAAATAATTATTTGGGTTTATCTTCTCATCCCGAAGTTATTCAGGCTGCAAAAGATGCATTAGATACTCATGGTTTCGGAATGTCTTCTGTACGTTTCATATGTGGCACTCAGGATATTCATAAACAACTAGAGCAAAAAATAGCAGCGTTTTATGGAACCGAAGATACTATTTTATATGCTGCAGCTTTTGATGCAAATGGGGGTTTATTTGAGCCTTTGTTTTCAGAGGAAGATGCAATTATTTCCGATGCATTAAATCATGCATCAATCATAGATGGAATTAGATTGTGTAAAGCACAGCGCTATCGATATCAACATTCTGATATGCAGGATTTAGAAGAGCAGCTTAAGCTAGCGCAAGCACAAAGGTTTCGTATAATTGTTACAGATGGCGTTTTTTCTATGGATGGTGACATTGCTAAAATGGATAAAATTTGTGATTTAGCAGATAAATACGATGCTTTAGTAATGACAGATGAATGCCATTCTGCTGGATTTATTGGTAAAACAGGCCGTGGTGTTCCAGAACATTGTGGAGTAATGGATCGCGTGGACATTATAACCGGTACTTTGGGTAAAGCACTGGGTGGAGCGATGGGAGGTTATACGACGGGTAAAAAAGAAATAATAGAAATGTTGCGTCAACGATCTAGGCCGTATTTATTTTCTAATTCTTTAGCTCCATCTATTGTCGGTGCTTCCATAAAGGTGTTTGAAATTCTATCTTCAACAACTGTTTTGCGCGATAAATTAGAGCAAAATACACTTTATTTTAAAGAAAAAATAAGGAGTGCAGGTTTTGATATTAAGCCAGGCGACTCACCAATTGTGCCTATTATGTTGTACGATGCTGCACTTTCTCAAAAATTTGCAGAGCTACTGCTTAAAGAAGGTGTTTATGCAGTTGGTTTTTTCTTTCCAGTTGTTGCCAAAGGGCAGGCACGTATTCGAACACAAATATCTGCAGCGCATTCTATTTCAGATTTAGACAAAGCAATTGCTGCATTTATTAAAGTAGGAAAAGAATTGAAAGTAATTTAAGTAACTTATTCTTAACTTAGTTATTAATTAAAACTTTATGAATCCTACAATAGATCGTCTGCGTTTAGCTCATTTTGGCAACATTGAATTACTTGCTAAACAGGTAGTTGAAGGATTTATTACGGGTTTGCATAAAAGTCCATTTCATGGGTTTTCAGTAGAATTTGCAGAACATCGTTTATATAATTCGGGAGAATCTACTCGACATATTGATTGGAAGTTGTTTGCAAGAACTGAAAAAATGTTTACTAAGAAATATGAGGAAGAAACGAATTTAAGATGTCAAATTGTAATTGATTCATCAAGTTCCATGCATTTTTCTAATGATACTATTTCAAAACTTGAATTCTCAATTTATGCTGCAGCAAGTATTATAGAATTGTTAAAACGTCAACGTGATGCAGTAGGCTTGAGTTTATTTAATGCTGAGCTTGAATTGCACACTCAAGGAAAATCTTCTGCGGCACATCATCGCTATTTGTTTAGCGAATTGGAAGCGCGTTTGAGAAATTATGATGAAAAAAAGAAAAAAGTAACAAATACAATTTCCATTCTTCATGACATTGCTGAATTAACTCACAGAAGAAGTTTAGTAGTTGTTTTTTCTGATTTGTTAGATGATCCTGAATCTATTGATGAGTTATTCCGTGCCTTACAACACTTAAAGCATAACAAACACGAAGTGCTGTTATTTCATGTTGTCAATAAAAAAATTGAAGTAGATTTTGAACTTGAAAATAGGCCGTATCAACTAGTGGATATGGAAACAGGTGAAAAAATAAAATTGCAGACTGCAGAAATTAAAGAATTATATGTTGAGGGAATTCAAAAATATTTCAATGAAATTTCGCTTCGCTGTGCTAATCACCGCATTGATTTTATGCCTGCAGATATAAATGAAGGATATGATCAGGTTTTATTACAGTATTTGCTGAAAAGGCAAAAAATGAATTAATCATTTCTCATTAGCGTATTTTACTTGCATTCCTAATAAAAAATTCCTTAGTATTTGGTCTTTGCATGGTCTGTAATGGGCATGGTCAGGATGCCGGAAAAAAGCACTTAATTCGTGTTTACTGATTCTCAGATTCACTAGATCAAGGATATCCAAAATATCTTCATCTTTTAATTCCAGTGCAATTTTCAATTTTCTAAGAATGATATTATTGTTTAATTGTTTTTCGACTATTGGTACTTCTCCATCTTTTTTCCCGCGATTTGCTACAATCATTCCGTTTAGAAAAAAAGCTAATTTTTGATCATTTAACGCTTGAAATGCTTCGTCATCATCTTTCTTCAACCAATCGCTAATCTCAGCTCTTGTAACATCTTTTCCAGCAAATTCAAATAATTCAATCATCTTTGAATCGCTGTAATCGAAAATAAAACGGATTCGTCGAATTATGCTATTGTTATTCATAGGATTGTAATTTTACTAGTAGATAAAGAAATACTTTCACTTATCAATTTTAGTCAGTGCTTGCTCAATATCGTAGATAATATCCTCGTAAAATTACTCTAATTTTATTATAACAAAATAGAATTTGTTTATCCAAAGCTAAGCCATATAAATAACTCAATCTTAAAGGTAGATTTAAATGTCGTACCTTTGCAAGCAATTTAGCGTAAATAATGGCACATAAATCAGGTTTTGTAAATATTGTAGGAAGTCCAAATGTTGGAAAATCAACATTGATGAACCAATTAATGGGTGAGAAATTATCCATTGTAACCTCAAAGGCTCAAACTACACGCCATCGTATTTTAGGTATTTTAAATGATGAGGATTACCAAATTGTTTTTTCAGATACACCGGGCGTTGTTAACGCAGCATACAAGTTGCATGAAACAATGATGGATTATGTCAATACATCTTTAAAAGATGCAGATGTACTTTTGTTTATAACTGATACCATTGAGACAGACATGAATCACAAGGAAACGTTGGTTAAAATAAAGAAGTTAAAAGTCCCGGTTTTATGTATTATTAATAAGATTGATTTATCAAATCAAGCAGATTTAACAGCAAGAGTTTTGTATTGGCAAGAACAACTTCCATCTGCTGCAATTTTCCCAATTTCTGCGCTACATAATGCTAATATTGATCAAGTTTGGCAACGTATTTTGACTTTGATTCCTGAAAATCCGCCATATTATGATAAAGAGGAGATTTCTGACAGGCCAATGCGCTTTTTTATTTCTGAAATTATCCGCGAAAAAATATTTTTGTTTTGTGATAAAGAAGTTCCTTACAGCTGTCAAGTAGAAATTGAAGAATATATTGAAGAAGGGCTTTTAATAAAGATTAGAGCTTTGATTATTGTTGAGCGAGATTCCCAAAAAGGAATTCTTATTGGTAAGCGTGGAGAGATGTTACAGCGAATTGGAAAAGCAGCACGTGAAGAAATGGAAAAGTTTTTAAATGCAAAAGTCTTTTTAGAGAATTTTGTAAAAGTTGACAAGGATTGGCGTTCAACGGATGAGAAATTAAAAAAATACGGATATTAATTCCAGAAAATAAATTAGTAGAATAGAAATCAATGGGCAATATTGTAGCTATAGTAGGAAGACCAAATGTTGGAAAATCAACATTGTTTAATCGCTTAACAGAATCCAGAGATGCGATTGTAAAAGAGGTGAGCGGTGTTACGCGTGATAGAATTTATGGCAAAGGTGAGTGGAATGGCTATCAGTTTTCTGTAATTGATACTGGTGGTTATGCCACTGTTAAAGAAGATATTTTTGAAGGTGAAATCAGAAAACAAGTTGAACTCGCAGTCGAAGAAGCAACTCTTATTCTCTTTATGGTTGATGTAATGACCGGAATTGGAGAAATGGATCAAGTTGTTGCAGAATTATTGCGAAAGAGTAAAAAGCCAGTGATGATTGTTGCAAATAAAGTTGACAATGTTGAACGTGTTGGTCTGTCTTCGGAATTTTATTCCTTTGGTCTTGGTGATGTTTATGATTTGTCTGCAATTAATGGCAGTGGTACAGGAGAAATTTTGGACGCAGCAGTAAAATATTTAGATAAAACTGATGAATCTGTTCGTGAGGAAGATTCCTTGCCACGTTTTGCAATTGTCGGTCGACCAAATGTTGGTAAATCGTCTTTAGTGAATGCTTTTACAGGTCAAGAAAGAAATATTGTCACTGATATTTCAGGAACTACACGTGACTCAATTCATACGCGATATAAGGCTTTTGGATTTGATTTTTTAATGATTGACACTGCTGGAATTCGTAAGAAAGCAAAAGTTACTGAGGACATCGAATATTATTCCGTTTTACGTTCTGTTAGAACAATCGAAAATGCAGATGTATGCTTATTTCTAATGGATGCAAGCGAAGGACTTCAAAAGCAAGATTTAAGCATTTATTACATGATTGAAAAAAATTCCAAGGGTGTTGTTGTCTTGGTAAATAAATGGGATCTAGTAGAGAAAGATCATACGACAATGTTGGAATATGAAGCGAATTTGAGGGAGCAATTAGCACCTTTTAATGACGTTCCGATTATTTTTACCTCAACGATTACAAAACAGCGAATTCATAAAGCATTGGAGTCTGCAATGAGGGTTCATGAAAATCGTACAAGAAAAATAACAACTTCAAAATTGAATGATGTGATGTTGGATATTATTAATGCAACTCCACCTCCTGCAATTAAGGGAAAATATATTAAAATTAAATATGTTCAACAGTTGCCAACACATTCTCCAGCTTTTGCTATTTTCTGTAATCTGCCTCAATATGTACCTGAATCATACAAGCGATTTTTAGAAAATAGAATTCGTGAACAATTTGATTTTGAAGGAGTGCCAGTTAAAATTTTCTTTCGAAAAAAGTAAATCAACAGTTCATCATTTTTTTTAAAATAATAACGAATCAAATACATATCGTTTAAAATTTTATTTAAGTTTGTTATGAATTTTTATTATTCTTTCATATTTAAAACAAACGACCATGAAAAATACTTTTACTTTTTGTATCATTGCTTTTTCACTTTCTTCACTTCTTGCCCAGCAGCAAATAGGAAATTCAAACATGGAAGAATGGGATAATATCGGCGCTGCAACAGAAGAACCTACTAATTGGAATGGATTTAAGTCTGCGAGTGGTGGCTTATCCGGCTTTGCTTCGCAGCAAGTTTTTAGGTCAACAGCTATTCGTTCTGGTGCTTCTGGAATGTACTGCGCACGAATTTTTTCTAAATCAATTTTAGGAATAGTTGCGAATGGTACACTGACACTTGGGAGAATTAATATGGGAAGTACAACTGTAACGGATATAACTGCAAATTACAATATTTCCTTAACAAACGATCCAAATTTTTCTGAAGCTTTAACTTCTATTCCAGATTCAATTGTTTTTTGGGCTAAATATACTGCGGCATCAAATCAGCAAGCAAGAATTCACGCGATAACTCATGATGCTTTTGATGTTCACGATCCAATAGATGCAGCATCGAGCCCACATGTTATTTCAACTGCAGCATATAATTTTTCTCCAAATACAGCATGGGTTCGTCATTCTGTTCCTTTTACTTCTTTTATTCAACCACCACTTCCACCACTACCGACACCTGCTTTTATCCTTGTAACTTTTGCCACGAATGCTATTGCAGGTGGAGGTGCTGCAAATGATGAGGTCTTAATTGATGACATACAATTAATCTACAATTCTTCTGTTGGAATTACTGAAGCAAACTTAAATATTCCTTTTGCTCATTACTCCACAGAAAATGGTTTGCTCATTACAGAATCAAATCAGAACTATCATATTTTCAATTTATCAGGACAACTAATAAATTCAGGTTTAGATAGCGAGCTAAATGGATTAAAATTAAATTCTGGAGTCTATATTCTCAAATCAAATAGTAGAACTGAGAAAATCTTTGTACCATAAAATTTTGGAATGCGTTTCCTTATTTTAATTACTATTTTATGTTGCTTATCGAATTCACTTTTTTCGCAAAGTGCAAAGATTGTGGGTTTTGTAAGAGATGATAAAGGAAACCTTATTGTTGGTGCTTCTGTTATTTATAGAAAAGACATCACTTTTGGAGCAATCACCAATGAAAAAGGATTTTACGAGTTAAGCATACCAAGTGGTTTATGCAGAATTATTGTTCGATATACAGGAATGATTTCTGACACACTTAGCATTGAGATTTCTGAAAATGAAGTTAAAAATGTAGATTTTACTCTGAATTCATATATCAAAGAATTTCAGCAAGTAGATGTTAAGGTTGGCAAGTTCGACAAACCAATTCAAGAGCAGACAGTTACAATGTTGGTGCTGAAGCCAGAAATGATAGAGAATAAAAATACCCGCAGTATTGAATCTGCCTTAGATCAAACTCCGGGTCTTAATATTTTGGATGGTGAACCTCAAATTAGAGGAGGAAGTGGATTTACATTTGGAGTTGGCTCAAAGGTAGCAGTAATCGTCGATGATATGCCAATGTTGTCTGGTGATGCTGGAAGACCTGAATGGGGATTTATTCCGGTAGAAAATATTAGTCAAATTGAGGTGATTAAAGGTGCAGCTTCAGTTTTATCAGGAAGTTCAGCATTGTCGGGTTCCGTTCACATTCGAACGGCTTATCCAACATCTAAACCGCTAACAAAAATCAATGTTTATTCAGGATTTTATTCTGTTCCAAATTCTCCAAATTCTAAATGGTGGAATCAGTATCCGGGTATAAATGGTCTCAATTTCTTACATTCTAAAATGTATGGAAATTTAGATTTAGTTGTTGGTGGAAATTTAAACATGGATCATGGCTATATTGGCCCTCCGATAACAGATTCTATAGTTGCAACTGTTTTTCCTGATACCTTGTCAAATTTCACTGAGAAAGAATTAATTTCCAAAAGAGCTCGACTTAATTTTAACTTGCGCTATCGTTCTCAAAAGGTTAAGGGCTTAAACTATGGTGTTAATGGAAATTTCATGGCTCTGCATACAAATATGCCGCTTGCTTGGTTAAATGATTCTTCTGGCTTATACCGCGCTTATCCTGGTGCAATTTTTATGCAAGATCAACTCATCTTTAATGTGGATCCATTTGTAAACTTTTTTACACAAGCAAATGGGAAACATTATCTAAGAACACGCATTTTACATGTTGATAATAAAATGAGTGCAAATCAGTCAAATCGCGCCTCAACTTATTATGGAGATTATATGTTTCAAAAAAGTTATTCCAACTTAAAAAATCTTGATTTTATTGGTGGCTTAACAGGGACATTCACGAATTCATTTGCAAATATTTATGTCGGTTCTGGCTCCCCAAATAATCAGCTTCTTAACCTTTCTGCATACACACAATTAGAAAGTAAATTCAATGGTTCTTTGAATGTTTCTGCAGGAGGACGTTTAGAGTATTTTCAATTGAATGATACAATTACAGCCATGAAACCTATTTTTAGAGCAGGAGCAAGTTTAAAAATTTACCAAGAAACTTATATACGCGCTTCATTTGGACAAGGATTTCGTTTCCCTTCTATAACTGAGCGCTTTATAAAAACGGGTGTCGGAAATTTTGGTGTTTTCCCAAATCCTAATTTGAAACCAGAAAGTAGCTGGAATGCAGAAATTGGGATTAAACAAGGATTGAAATTGGGAGGTGTAATGGGCTATTTAGACATTGCAGGTTTTTGGCAAGAATACCAAAATACCATTGAATACATGTTTGGAATTTGGCATCCTATTACTTCAGTTGAAACAATGGGATCAAGTGCTGGATTTATGTTTTTGAATACAGGAGAATCTCGGGTTGTTGGTCTTGATGCTTCATTTTCTGGCGCGGCAAATCTTTCTAAGAAATCTCAGCTTACTTTTTTATTGGGATATAATTACATAGTTCCAACAACTTTGACGCCTGATTATGAATATGCACAAGATTCTGTTGGTAGAGTTTTTAGCTATAATACTACCTCGCTAGATCCGAAACAGAAAGTATTAAAATACCGATTTTTACACAATGTAAAGCTTGACGCGGAATATACTTATAATAAAAAGTTTTCTTTTGGAATGAGCGGAAAGTATTTCTCAAAAATTGTAAATATGGATGCAATTATTGAGGACTTTGAAGAAACAACAATTGACGTTGATATACTTCAAGATTTACGTTACATGGATTATTATAATTCTCATCGTTTTGGTAATTGGATTTTTGACTGTCGGATTTCTTACAATCTTACAGAAACTCATAAATTCGCCTTAATCGGAAGCAATATTTTAAATCGCAGCTATTCTTTACGGCCATTAAAGATTGAGGCTCCCAGAACAATCATGATTCAATACACTTGCAAGTTATAGGGAAAGGTAAGTAATTACGTAGTTTCTAATTCGTGCCTCAAGTAATTTAGCGCACTTGAAACCGTCATTTGTATAGTTCTTTCTCTATTGTCTCCAAATTGAAATTTCTTTACTATGGTTTTAGTTGGTAAAGCAATTGCAATCCAAACGAGACCAACAGGTTTTTCATCTGTTCCGCCATTTGGTCCGGCAATACCACTAGTTGAAATACAGCAATCCACGCCCAATTTTTTTCGACCGCCAATAGCCATTTCCTTGACAACTTCTTCACTTACTGCACCAAATTTTTCTATGTTTTCAGGTGAAACATCAGCCAAACTAATCTTTAATGAGTTACTGTACGTAAGTAAAGATCCCATGAAATAATCAGATGCACCTGAAATACTACAGATTTGGCTTGCTAATAATCCAGAAGTACAACTTTCAACAGTTCCAATTGTCATTTTTCTTGTGCGAAGCATTTCTCCAATTACTTGTGTCAAACTCTCATTTTCAAAACCATAAAGAGCTTCAGGAATTAAATTTTTTAGCTCATCAAAATAAGTATCAATTATTTTCTTGTCTTTTTCTCCACGATAAGAGGTTATTCTGAGTTTTACCAAACCAGGTGATGGCAGATAGGCAAGTCCGAGATTATTAGAACGAATAGAATTTTCCCAATTGTATATTATCTCTGCTAAAAAAGACTCGCCAATTCCCTGCGTTAGTGCTGTTTTATGATAGATGGATTTTAAACTAAATTTTTCTTTTAATCTTGGAATAACTTCTTCGGTTATAATTCCTTTCATTTCATAAGGGACTCCGGGAAGACTAATGAATATTTTTCCTTTTTCTTCAAACCACATTCCAGCTGCAGTTCCGTAATTGTTGTTCAAGATCAGACAATTTAGAGGCAGTTCTGCTTGTTGAATATTCGCTTCAAGCATCGGTCGGTTTCTTTTTAAGAAATAGTCTTCAATTTTCTTTAATGTTGGTAAATGAACTTCTAAACGTGTGTTAAAATAGCTACAAAGTGTATATTTAGTTATGTCATCTTTCGTTGGACCTAAGCCTCCAGTTATAATAATGCAGTCTGTATTTGAATCGATAGAATTCAAGGAACTTTGAATTGCTTCTGTGGTATCTGAAATAACTGTAGTACGAATAATACGAGCTCCAATAAACGACATTTCTTGTCCAATCCATGCTGCGTTGGTATTAATTGTTTGTCCAATCAATAACTCGTCGCCAATACTTAGGAGTTCAATGTTCATTTTTTTTTGAATTTTGCAATTGATTCGATGTGTCCAGTATGAGGAAATTGATCTACTAATGAAAATTTATCCAATTCATAGCCCGCTTGAAGAAGTGTATTTGTATCTCTTGCTTGAGTTGAGGGATTGCAGGAAATGTAAACAATATTTTTTGCTCCAAGTTCAATTACTTTTTGCAGCGTTTTTGGAGCAATTCCAGCTCTCGGAGGATCGAGTACAATTGTAGCGATTGTCCCATTAAATTCAGGGTGTTGTTGTAGAAACTTACCAACATCCGCTGCAAAAAATGAAATGTTTGAAATTTGGTTGTTCGCTGCATTTTTTTTCGCGTCTTCTATTGCTTCTTCAACAATGTCTATACCAATTATTTGCACGTCTTTGTTTCTTTTAGAGAGTAATTGACCGATAGTTCCTGTTCCACAAAACAAGTCCATTACAACTTCATTTTTAGCAATATCTTCTTCAAAAACATAATCCAATGCTTTTGAGTAGAGAAGCTCTGCACATTTTGGATTGGTTTGAAAAAAACTCTCCATGCTTATTTGAAAGTCTAAGCCAAGAATTTTTTCTTCAATAAATGCCTGTCCAAAAATTAATTTACAAGTGCCATTTTCAATCTTTGATCGGTCAGCAACATTGTCATTTCGTGTATGCTGAAATCCTGCTATTCTCTCGCCAAAAAGTTCTTTTAAATAGGCTGCAATTTCTTGTATATCGAATTTTTCAATTCCTTCATTAGACGTTACTAGGTTAATCAGTAATTTATTTGAAGCAAAAGATTTTCGGACGACAATATGTCGAAAGAACCCTGTTTTTTTTGGTGGATGCCAAGCTGGCAGTCCAGTTTTTTCAAGAAAGTTGCGAATAAGGAATAGTTTGTCTTCCCATTCTTTGTCAAATAATCCCGATGCTTTATTGAGACTTTCTACTTTCCACCAGGTTCCTCTTCTTTTAAATCCAAGAGAAAAGGCAGCATCTTTTTCTAAATTAGTTTCTAGACAATGTTCTATCGCGGAAAAGCTATACTCCATTTTATTTCGATAGAAATAATGCTCAGGAGAGGAAATAAAAGCATCAAATTTTAGGGAAACATCCTTTAATCCTGATAAGCGAGAAAATGTTTCTATTGTAGATTCTTGCTTAAATTTTTCTTGAATTTCTATTGGAACATGAATATATGGCCCTCCAGATATTTCTTGAAATTGCGCTTGTGTTTCGTGTTCAGAGCGCTCAATTATTTCGAGAAGTTTTGCTTCAGCATGATTTTTTCGTTTTGCATCAATCTTTACTCTAACCGTCTGTCCGGGAAAGGTATTATCGACGAAGACTACAAACAATCCATTTTCAGTTTGAATCTTCCCGATGCCACGACCGCCAAAAGCGTAATCTGTTATATTGATTTCTATTTCTTGACCTCGTTGGAGTGTGATTTTAGATAATTCCACGAATGATACCTTTATCAGAATTTTCTATAAAAGATAAAATCTCTTTTCGAATATCACCATCTATTATTGAGCTTTTTATTAATGAAATTCCTGTTGAAACATTACTATTTTGAACATATAAAACACGGTAAATATCCTCTATTTCTCTTACTTGCTCATCCGAAAATCCTCTTCTTCTGAGACCAACGGAATTTACTCCTGCAAATGTTAATGGTTCTCTAGCAGCTTTTATATATGGCGGAACATCTTTTCGAATTAAGGAAGCTCCTCCAATAAATGCATGTTTTCCGATATGAACAAATTGCTGCGCTGCAACTTTACCCTCAAGAATTGCATAATCATCAATTATAACATGACCAGAGAGTCCAGTATAACTTGCCAGAATTACGTTATCTCCAATTTTGCAATCATGAGCTACGTGAACATAAGTCATTAAAAGACAATTTGAACCAATACTAGTTTTCATTCTATCTTTTGTTCCTCTATGAATTGTTACACATTCTCGGATTTTGGTATTATCGCCAATTTCAACTGTTGTATATTCTCCATCAAATTTTAAATCCTGGGGAATAACACCAATAACAGCTCCCGGAAAAACTTCACAGTTATTTCCAATTCTAGTTCCGGGGTAAATTGTAACATTGGAGTGAATATGAGTCCCTTCTCCAATAATTACATCATCATGAATTGAAGAAAATGAATCAATTTGAACATTTTCTCCTAAGCTTGCTTTTTGCGAGACGATTGCATGAGAACTTATCATTTATTCTTTATCTTTAATTACTTGAGCTAACATATCAGCTTCAGTTGCAACTTTTCCATTTACATATGCTGTTCCTCTCATTTCAACTAATCCACGGCGAATTGGAGACATAAGAGTTAATTCAAAAACTAAAGTATCTCCAGGTACAACTTTTTGTTTGAATTTAGCATTATCAACTTTAAGAAAATATGTTGAGTAAAGATGAGGATTTTCAACTTTACTTAATGCGAAAACTCCTCCAACTTGCGCCATTGCCTCAATTTGTAAAACTCCAGGAAAAATTGGATTTCCAGGAAAATGACCCGTGAATATTGGTTCATTCATTGTTACATTTTTAACACCGATAATCGAGTTTTCATTTATTTCCATTATTTTGTCTACCATTAAGAAGGGGAAACGATGAGGTATCATCTTTTCTATTGCATTGATATCGTATAATGCTGGTTTACTTAAATCAAAAATACGTCCATTATTTTCTTGTTTTTTAAGTTGCTCTTTTAATACTTTTGCAAATTGAACATTTCCAAAATGTCCCGGACGAGCGGCTAAAATGTGAGCTTTTATTGGTTTTCCAAGAAGTGCTAAATCACCAATAATATCAAGTAACTTATGTCTTGCAGGTTCATTTTCGTGCTGCAACTTGATTGTATTTAGAACGCCTAAGGTATTAACTTCGACTTTTAATTCTTCTTTTCCTAGCAATTTAGCAAGGTGATTAAGTTCTTCTTGTGGAATATCTGTCCTATCGACTAAAACTATAGCATTGTCTAAATCTCCTCCTTTTATTAAGTTATTTGTTGCAAGAAATTCTAATTCTCTAAAGAAAACAAAGGTTCTGCAATGTGCTATTTCGGTATTAAATTCTCCAATATTGTAAATACTTGCGTGCTGCGTACCAAGAACTGGAGATTTGTAGTCTACCATCACAGTTATGCGATAATTTATATCAGGAATAGCGAGAAATTCAATTCCTTTTTCAATATCTTCCCAAGGTAAATTTTCAGTTAATTCAAAATAGACTCTTTCTGCTTCTTGTTCGACGAATCCTACTTTTAAAATCCCATCAACAAAAGGTTTAGAGCTTCCGTCCATTATTGGAATTTCTGCAGCATTTATTTTAATGAGAGCATTATCAATTTGACAACCGTACAAGGCTGCAAGGATATGTTCAGTCGTATAAACCCTGGCGCCATTAAATTCTAATGTTGTTCCTCGTTCTGTTGAAATAACAAGATCGACATCTGCTTTAATAACAGGCTGTTCTGGTAAATCTATACGTTGAAATTTATACCCATGATTTTCTGGAGCAGGGCAAATTTCAAGAGAAACTTTTTCACCTGTGTGCAAACCAACCCCTGAAAAAGAGATGGGACTTTTTAATGTGCATTGTTTTTCAACCATTATCTATAAATTACTTATTCTAAATCTTTTATTTTTTTTTCTAGTTCCTCAAGTTTGCTTAGTATTAAAGGTAATTTACGAAAACCAACGGAGGATTTTTTAAAGTCGTTCAGTGGAATTGCGGGAGTACCCATTAAAGTAACAGCTTCTTTCACAGTTTTTACAACTCCAGATTGCCCAACAATTTTTGTGTCATCAGCAATACTTAAGTGCCCATTTATTGCAGCTTGGCCTCCAATCATAACACGTTTTCCAATTTTAGCAGAACCTGCAACTGCTACAAGTGCTGCTAATGCAGAGTTTTTTCCAATATCAACATTATGAGCAATTTGACATAGATTATCAATTTTCACACCTTCTCGAATAAAAGTGGAGCCCATTGTAGCACGATCAATAGCGCAATTTGAACCAATTTCAACATTGTTTTCTATTATGACATTTCCAATTTGCGGGATTTTTTGAAAAACTCCTTCTGAATCAGGGGCAAATCCAAATCCATCAGATCCAACAACTGTGCCTGCATGAATAATGCAATTTTCTCCTACTTTACAGCCGAAATAGATACTTACTCCGGGATATAAAACAGTATTTGAACCTATCTTAACATTATCTCCTAAATATACATTTGGATATATAACTACTTTATCACCTATTTCAACATTTTTTCCAATATAGGCAAATGCTCCAAGATATAAATCAGAGCCAATTACTGCGGAATTGTCAATAAATGAAGGTTGCTCAATTTTGGCTTCTTTTTTATTTAAGTTATCATATAACTCAAGTAATTGTGCAAAGCAAGTATAGGAGTTTTCAACTTTAATAAGCGTGAGCGATAAAGGCAATGGTTTTAAGGGATTAAAATCTTTATTTACAATGCAAATACTTGATTTTGTTGTATAGATAAATTCTTCGTATTTCGGATTTGATAAAAAGGACAGTGTTCCTTCTTTTCCCTCCTCAATTTTAGCTAAATCAGTAACTATAACTGAGGAACTTCCGATAATTTCACCATTTACAATAGCAGCAATTTGTGAAGCTGAAAATTCCATAGAGTAAAATTAAGAAAAGGAATGTGATTTAGGATGTCTTAATGTCCAATTTATTAACAAGTTATTTTTGTAAAAAGTTATTCGCAAGAACTTGAGTCAGCTAAATCAATGGCGAGTATTTGAATTTTCTCTTTATACCAGATACTTTTTACAGAAATTACTTCATTATTATTTCCTCTAAAACGAATCCAATGTTCGGGTTTTGGACTTCTATTAAGCATAGATTTTTTAAAATCAATACTTCCTGTTTTTTTTATTCTGTTAAACAATGTATTTACGTTCGTTAAACTAAGTTCCTCTTGCTGACAAATTAAAAGATCGCTTGTGTCTACGTAAATAAAATCCTTTGATTTTGGAAAATAAATAGGTTTTCCAAATCCAATTTTGGTGTTTTTTATTTTTTTAGCATCTTCATTTGAAAAAATAATTTCTGAGATAAAACTTTCTAGAGGCATTGTTGCTTTGCATGAAAATAACTTACCTGATTCTGTTTTGCAGTCAAAATAGTAGACTTTAAAAGAATTATTTTTTTTGCTTTTAGTAAACTTTACATCTCCATCAATAAGCGCTTTTACTAATTCTTTTTCTGAGAGATTTAAATCCAAAAGTTTTTTTTGGTTTTCTTCTGAAAGAACGATTATTCTCTCAAAAAGTGATGTTTTTAATCTATTTTCAGGCAGCCAGGAGCATCCTCTGCCTCTCATAAAAAAGGTAACGAAAATTAATCCAATTAATAGACCTGTGCCGTAGTATTTGAGTCTTTTAAAAAAGCCTTCCATTTCTTTGATATAAAAAAACCGAGTTGAACTCGGTTTAAATTTTGTTAGTGCTTATAGAAGCGCTTCGAGTTTTGCCACCAAAGTTGCCTTTGGCACTGCACCCACTGATTTATCAACAACTTCTCCATTTTTTATAAATAATATAGTCGGTATGCTTCGAACATTGAATTGTGAAGATATTCCAGAATTTGAATCAACATCAACCTTTCCAATAACTGCTTTTCCGCTATATTCAGTCGCCATCTCTTCAATAATCGGTCCGATCATGCGACAAGGGCCACACCATTCCGCCCAAAAATCTACTATAACTGGTTGCGATGATTTTAGTACTAATTCATCAAAATTTGCATCTGTAATTTCTACTGCCATTTTAGTATATATTTAGCTATTAATTTATTTTTTTATTTGCAAAATTACTGCTTTTTAATTCAACTAGTAGTAAGTTTTACTTTTTTATTTTTTGGTAATTTATTTACGCTCATTTCTTCTAAAAGAAATTTTGCAGTATGTGAATGCTTATTCTTAATAATTTCCTCCGGGTTTCCTTCGGCGATTATTTGACCACCTTTTCCACCTCCTTCAAGTCCCAAATCAATAATATAGTCTGCTACTTTAATGATATCGAGATTGTGTTCAATTATCAAAACTGTATTCCCTTCATTTACAAGGCGCTGAAC